>NZ_AZFX01000062.1 GCF_001435835.1 Lapidilactobacillus concavus DSM 17758 | reverse complement strand
CTAACCATTCGAGGATACTTTGACTCCCAATGATCGATAAAACGATTTAAAATTAGCTGGGCTTCATCACGTGTTTTTGCTCTGTGGAGTTCTTTGAACTCATTAACGACCTCTGCACGGTCGTTTACACGAACTTTCTGCATGATATTTCGTGACATATGGATCAGACAGCGTTGAAATTTAGCTTGAGGATAATTGTGGTTAAGCGC
>NZ_AZFX01000061.1 GCF_001435835.1 Lapidilactobacillus concavus DSM 17758 | reverse complement strand
CTAATTTTAAATCGTTTTATCGATCATTGGGAGTCAAAGTATCCTCGAATGGTTAGAAATTTAGCCAGTACGTCTAATTTACTAACCTTCTTAGAATTTCCTCCGAGTATTCGCAGAACAATTTACTCAACGAATATTATTGAATCATTCAATAAAAAGCTGAAGCGCAAGACAAAAGTCAAAGAACAATTTCCAAATGAATCAGCACTTGACCGTTTCCTTGCGACAATTATCTTAGA
>NZ_AZFX01000060.1:30558-44625 GCF_001435835.1 Lapidilactobacillus concavus DSM 17758 | reverse complement strand
TAGACGCTTATAATCATACGGGGAAGGTCTTCCCTTTTTCAATACTCATTTACACATACACAAAATATTTTACACTCTCTTTTTGAATGAATTACCATATTTTAAGACCATCAATCCCACAGTTGAGAATGTCACAGAATGGTTATTCGATCTGATCACGCCAAAACTCGAGGAATTATCGGCACGCTTGATTCGAATTGAAGTGAGTGAGTCGCCGACACGCTCATATTGTATCTCGGTGGAAGACGACTAGGTTGCCCTTTACAAAGGTGTCAGCATTCGATCTGATAAAGTTATCCCCGGACGATTAGACAAACTGCCTGATTATCTGAGTATATTTTTTGCAGTCTGGGGTGATTTCGACTGGGTGACGCGCTTCAGTGAATCCTGGACGGGTTATAGGAATACACCGCGTATTTATTGACATTTATTGCCCCGTGCCCGGGACTTTTGTATACTGAAATTGAAAGTTGTTGGAGGTGAATGTCTGTGGCGATTAAAGCATCAACTGAACGACCATTATTTAGACAAAAGACGCCCTGGTATAAGAAGCTCATTTCGTTCATTCAAGCGGTGGTTAGTCGGGTGATTTCGAGTAACATCAGCAATTCGGCGAAGGTGATCACCTACTATATGTTACTGTCGTTTTTCCCATTAGTTATCTTTGCGGGAAACATCTTGCCATTACTGAATCTCGATTCGAAGACGATCGTGACCTATCTCGAGATGGCATTTCCTTCGCGGATTGTGCCGTTAGTCAAGCCAATTGTGACCTCACTGCTAGGTAAAAGCAGCGGTGGGTTACTATCCTTTGGTGTGATCGCCACCCTGTGGGCAGGGAGTCGTGGCATCAATGCCATTAGAAATAGTATGAACGATGCTTATCAGATTGATAGCTCAAAGATTTATAGTGATGTCGCCATCCAAAATGCAATCGTCCGGCGTTTGCTTTCATTTATCTTAACCTTTATTTTTATTGTGAGTTTATTGGCCATTATCGTGATTTTTACATTTGGGCAACAGGTGCTGGAATGGGTGATTCCAACCTTCCATCTCTCCAATACGATTTTAGATGTCTTCCTGACTTGGAAGTGGCCAGTCGTCGTGACTGTGATTTCGCTGGTGATTATGTTTTTACAATTCTTTTTACCCGCGGCTCATTTGAAATTATGGACCATTTTACCGGGGACACTTTTTACGGCCGGCACCTGGTTGTTACTGACTCAAGGTTTCTCACTCTATGTGCGTTACTTTGCGCGGTCGTTCAATAGTTATGGCACGATTGGGACCTTCATTGTTGCGTTGTTATGGCTGAACTTTGCGGCCACTTTACTCATGATTGGGACTGTCATAAATGCTGTCTTCAATGAATCTTGGCACGGTGAACAGAGACCCTATAATAGTCGACTCTCCAAATTATTGAATCGATAGTTATCGAACGAGACTTTAATTGTGACACCTTTCATGATATGCTTGAACATATAAAAGCATGAGATCTAAGTGATTAATTGGACGTTGACAGATCGTCATGTGAGGAGGATTTTTTGGAGATGAAAGTTCGTAAAGCAGTTATTCCCGCAGCAGGTTTCGGGACTCGCTTTTTGCCTGCAACTAAGGCGATGGCTAAGGAAATGTTGCCAATTGTTGACAAGCCAACTATTCAATTCATCGTTGAAGAGGCCAAGGCATCTGGTATTGAAGATATTTTGGTGATCACGGGTAAAGGCAAGCGGCCAATCGAAGATCATTTCGATTCCGTGCCTGAACTTGAGCAGAATCTGCGCGAAAAGGGCAAGACGGAAATGTTGAAGTTGGTCCAAGAAACCACTGAGATGGGGATCAACCTGTATTTCACACGTCAATCACATCCACTCGGTTTGGGTGATGCGGTTCGGCAGGCGAAGTCATTTGTTGCAGACGAACCATTCGTTGTGATGCTTGGTGATGATTTGATGGAAGACAAGGTGCCTTTGACTAAGCAACTGATCGACGACTACGACAAGACACATGCTTCGACGTTAGCAGTCATGCAAGTCCCTAAGGAAGATGTTTCGGCCTATGGGGTGATCGATCCCGAAGGTGAAACAAGCCCTGGTCTGTACAATGTGCGGAAGTTTGTCGAGAAGCCTAAGGTTGAAGAAGCCCCAAGTAATTTGGCAATCATCGGACGTTATTTATTAACACCAGAGATTTTCAGTATTCTTGAACATCAGAAACCGGGTCGTGGTGGTGAAATTCAATTAACCGATGCCATCGACGTCATGAACAAGACGCAGCGCGTTTTTGCCCACGAATTCAAGGGACGTCGTTACGACGTTGGTAATAAATTCGGCTATGTGAAGACCAGTATCGAGTTCGGCCTGCGTCATCCTGAGATCAAAGATGATTTACGTCAGTTGATTATCAGCTTGGGTCATCAATTAGAAGCAGAAGATCAGAAGAACGCTAAAAAATAAATAAATGCCCATCTGAGCTGGAATAATTTCCGGCTTCAATGGGCATTTTTATGTGTTTAGGTATTTTTGAGGGATAATTTCGTCTCGGCAATCACTTTTTCCGGTGACCAATCGCGTGATGGTGAGATGATTTTGTGCAATCTACGTCGATTCTCAATTCAACCAAGCTTTTTGATCCGCGAGTTTGAACCCAAAGATGGGGCGTGGTTGTTGTTCAACCCATAAATAAACGGGCAGATGGTGATACTCGGGTTTATTGAGTAGCATTTTTAATTCCCATTGTTTCAAAGATTTTGATTGTTTGGTTGTGGTGATGATCAGGCGAGTGGGTTCTGGCCGAACGAGTATGAGTCCGTAAACCTGTCCATCAAATCGATAAAAGAAGGGGACTTGCTTGTTAATATCTTGGATGAGTTGAAGTAGATCGATGACTAACATAGGCACCTCATAACTTTTTAATTAACTAACTGATAGAGATAAAGTTATAACATTTGTTTAAAATAAATCTCATCACAAGACAAAATTTATTTTTTCGGTTATCCTATAGGCTAGCAGTTTTTAACTGAGTGGTAAAGCTTAAAGTTCAATCAAATGCAAGAGGAGTTTTATTTTTTGGAAAAGATCGTCATTGTTGCAGCAAAACGGACGCCAATCGGCAAATTTCGTGGACAATTCAAACAGATGAGCGCAGTTGAACTGGGGATTGCCTGCTTAAACGGTATTCTGTCCGAGCAACCGATTGCCGATCAAATCGATCAAGTTTTGATTGGAAACGTCTTAGGAGCTGGTCTAGGACAAAATCCTGCCAGACAGATTGCCATGGGGAGTGGCTTGCCAAATCGAGTGACAGCCACAACCATCAATGATGTCTGTGGCTCAAGTCTGAAGGCATTGCACTATGCGCAGTTGAGTCTATTGTCTGGCGAAGCAAATGTTGTGGTCGCCGGTGGGGTTGAGAGCATGTCAAATGCACCCTTGCTATTGCAGCGACCAGATAAGAAGCAACCGGTTGATCGCCAAGGCTTGCTGATTGACAGTCTCTTTGCGGATGGTCTGACCGACGCGATGACGCAAGAGGCGATGGGTAAAGAAATCGAGCAGCTGGTCGCCCAGCGCCACTACACCCGCCAACAACAAGATGACTATGCGAACCGATCACAGCAGAAGGCAGCAAAAGCGGCAGCAGACCAGCTATTCGATGCTGAGATTGTACCGATTCGCGTGGATGACCAATGGTTAACTCACGACGAATCAGTTCGGTCCGCGACAACTTTGGAAGGCTTAGCGGCCTTACGTCCATCTTTCGCAGCGGATGGCACAATTACAGCTGGTAATGCGTCACCTTTGAACGATGGCGCGAGCATGGTCGTTTTGACCACAGCAAGTTATGCGCAAACTCAACATTGGCCAATTTTAGCAGCTGTCGGTGAATTTTCCGAAGTGGGTGTTGCCTCACCGGATTTTGGAATCGCTCCAATTCAGGCCATTCAAAATGTTTTAACGAAGGCTCATTTACAGGTCACTGATATTGACCGTTATGAATTAAACGAAGCCTTCGCTGCACAAGCTATCGCCGTTCAGGAGGGCGCTAAGATCCCCGTAGAGCGATTAAACGTCACGGGTGGGGCAATTGCCTTGGGACACCCTCTCGGTGCCACAGGGACGCGTTTAATCGTGACGTTGGCACACGCGTTGCAGCGCGACGACAAACAACATGGCATTGCAACGCTATGTATTGGTGGCGGCCAAGGGATTGCCGTACATTTAACTCGAGAAGGTTAATGATCATGAAGTTTTACCAATTATCACGCGCGGATCGATTGACTTGGTTGAAGCAAGCCGGTTATCTGACCGACGAGAGTGAGCAACGATTATTAGCGCAGACGCCACTAGCCGAGGCGGTCCTGAGTGCAATGGTTGAAAATAGCCTTAGCGAATTCGGTTTGCCAATGGGTGTTGCCGATCATTTTTTGATCGATGGTCATGAGTATTTCGTGCCTATGGTAACGGAGGAGCCTTCTGTGATTGCTGCGGCTAGCAATGGGGCTAAACGTGTTGCAGCCAGTGGCGGTTTTCAGACGGTTGAGGTTTCCCATTTACTTAAGGCGCAAGTTATTATCAACGGTGTCACCAATCAAGTGTCACTGACTAAACGACTCACTGACGCCCAGTCGGCCATTGAAACGGTTGTCATTGAGGCTCATCCCAGCTTACAAAAACGTGGCGGTGGGCTGCGGCAAATCGAAATCAATCACTTCGCGGATGGTTACAGCGAACTGGCGCTTTGGATCGATCCGGTCGCCGCATTTGGCGCCAACATGGCCAACACCATTGCCGAAGCGGTTGGGACTTACATCCAACAGGCGCTACTCAAGAAAGACGAACAAGTTCTAGCTGCCGTCTTGAGTAATTCTGGTGAAAAGATGACAGTCACGGTAACTTGCCAAGTTGATTTCACACAGTTAGCGACCGCAGAATTTTCTGGGCAACAGGTGGCACTCAAAATCGCCGCCCTCAACCATTACGCCGCACTTGACATTGATCGTGCAGCGACCGAAAATAAAGGCATCCTCAATGGCATTTTTGCCGTTGGATTGGCGACTGGTAATGATTTGCGGGCAATTAGTGCCGCGGTTACCGATTATTTGTGTGGCGCGAATCGACCGGTGCTCTCAACTTGGCAGCTTGATCAACATGCCGAGGTTTTACGGGGTCGACTCACGATTCCCTTGCCAGTTGGTCGTGTTGGTGGTGCGATCAATTCACTGCCAAACGCACAAGTCAGTTTGGAACTCTTGCAACATCCCTCAGTTGAAACACTCATGAGTATTATCGCCAGCGTCGGGTTAGCCAACAACTTAGCCGCGTTGCGTGCTTTGGTCACCAATGGCATTCAAGCCGGTCATATGGCATTACAAACGGCCAATTTAGCCATTCAGGCTGGTGCCACAGGCGAGGAGATTGGTTGGGTCCAACAACAATTGAACCAGCACCAACCTGCGAATCTCGCGCTGGCTCAGCAACTTTTACAACAATTTAGAAATAGAGGTTGATCGAAGAAATGAGTTTAGAAAAAATTGGGATCGATAAAATTGGGTTTTACACGCCTGAGTTTTATCTCGATTTGGCTGATTTAGCACAGGCACGCGCTGTTGATCCTAATAAGTTCAAAATTGGTATTGGCCAAGATGAACAAGCGGTTTTACCTTTGGATCAGGATGTCGTCACGATGGCGGCAAATGCCTCTGCGCCAATTTTGGCACCGAAGGATCGTTCTGAGATCGATCTGATTATCTTCGCCTCGGAAAGTGGTATCGATCAATCTAAGGCTGGTGCGCTGTACCTGCAACGATTATTAGGACTGAATCAATCTGCAAGAGCGTTTGAAATCAAAGAGGCCTGTTACGGGGCCACTGCCGGCTTGCAAATGGCCTATGATCATCTTGCGGCCCATCCCGATAGCCAAAAGGTACTCGTGGTCGCGGCTGATGTTGCGCGTTATGGACTCGAAACCGCGGGCGAAGTGACTCAAGGCGCCGGAGCAGTCTCAATGCTGGTCACCCGTGCACCAAGAATTTTGGCTTTAAGCCAGCCAACTGCCTACTTCAGCGAAGAAATTATGGATTTCTGGCGTCCGAATTATTCAGACACGGCGTTTGCGGAAGGTAAATATTCCACCGAACAATATTTACGTTTTTTGGAAATTGTGTGGCACGATTATCAGCAAAAAACAAAGACGCAACTCACGGATTTTGCGGCGCTATTATTCCACATTCCGTTTACAAAGCTCGGCTTGAAAGGATTGTGCCAAATGACGGCGGATGCTGATCAGGAGACCAAAGCACGCTTTTTACAGGTTTTTGAAACAGCAACGATTTATAATCGACAAGTGGGCAATATTTATACGGGTTCGTTGTATCTTAGTTTGCTTTCGTTATTGCAAAAGGGTGACTTATCAGCAGGCGCAAAACTCGGACTATTCAGTTATGGCTCAGGTGCAGTCGGTGAGTTCTTTGCCGGCGAGCTCCAAAGCAATTTTGAATCGATGAGCCAACTCGCCGATGTGGAAACGTTATTGGCACAACGCCAGAAGCTGACGGTTGCTGAATATGAGCGGCTATTTAAACAAACCTTGCCAATCGATGGCAGCACGCTGACGATTGATCCAATTTCTCAGCATGCGCAGTTCCGCCTGACTGGTATCAGCGGTCATCAACGACAATATAAATAATTGACGAGCCCCAATTGAATTAAGAATGAAAAAAGTGAGGAGAGATGTGAAAATGAAAATTACCGCTTATGGTGTGAACCAAACTGAAACAACTTTTTTGCAACAACTTGCGCAGGAACGTGGTTTTGAATTGACGTTGGTCAAAGAATGGGCAAGTGCAGAAAACCTTGATCTGGCCGCAGGTAGCGCTGCAATTAACAGTCTGCAAACGGGTCCCTATGATGAACCACTTTTTGCTAAAATGGCTGCCTTACACATCCCACTGCTAGCACTGAGGAACGTTGGAACGGATAACATTGATTTTGCTGCAGCCAAGAAGTATGGCATTCAAATTAGCAACGTGCCAGTTTATTCACCCGAAACAATTACCGAGTTTGTCTTAATGAGTGCCTTGCGTTTATTGCGCCGCTCGAAGGAGATGGACCTCGCCATTAGCGCCGGCGAATTGAATCCAGCCAAAAAAATGGTCGGCCGTCAATTGAGCACACAAGTTGTGGGTGTTGTTGGGACCGGTCATATCGGCTACACCGTCGCAACATTAATGCATCAAATCGGTGCAGAAGTGATTGCCTACGATGCCTACCCAAGAAAAGATGCGCCAGATTGGTTACACTATCAATCCAGTTTGGAGACTTTGTTGCAGCGTGCAGATGTCTTAACTTTGCACGTGCCCGGGTTGAAAGCTAATGACCATTTATTGAACGCGGAACGTCTCGCGATGCTGCCCGATGACGCAATTGTGATCAACACCGGCCGTGGCAACCTCATCGACACGGCTGCCTTGATCAACGCGTTGAACACTGGTAAATTAGCGGGTGCAGCCATCGATACCTTCGAATTCGAGTCGACCATTGAAGATCAGATTCAGTCTGGACAAGCGCCGAGTGAATCGCATTATCTTCAATTGCAGGATATGCCGAATGTGATCATGACCCCACATATTGCTTATCATTCACTTGGCGCCGTTGAAAATATGGTCAAAATTGCTATCGACAACATTTTCAGTTTCACCCAAGACGGTAGCTTGATCAATCCAGTTGAAGGGTAATTAATCTGATTAAATTAAATGTTGACCGGCTGCTAGAAATTTGTATCTCAGCTTCAGATAAGTGATTGAATGCGAAAAAACGTTTAGGAATTTGACTTATGTGAACTGAACCCCCGATGTTGGACCAAATCCAATACCGGGGGTTTTCATATGTCTAAGTTCTCAAAAGAGTTTAAGTTTAGAGTTGTTCAAGAATATCTCAATTCTTCTGTTGGGATCGGTCAACTTGCACGCAAATACGGTATCAAGTCAGATGCGTCCATTCTTAAATGGGTTAATCAATATCAAGTATTCGGCGAAGAAGGACTTGAAGTTAGAAGACCAACATTTATTTATGATGGTTCATTCAAGGTAAATGTTTTAAAATGGTAGAAAAAAGCGCAGCAACCAAAAAGTTGTCTGCGCTAATCTAGAATCGATCTTGACTGATTTAAGCTTTGAGTAAAGGTAACGTTGGTTTCCCAAAGTAACTGCCTTCGAGGTAGTCAATATAGGTCTGGGTCTGTAACCATTCGTTCATCGCTTCAGATTCAACACCGTCGAGGATGAATTCAACGTGCCAAGTATCGGCCATCTTACCCCAGAATTGGATATCCTTTTGTAAAACTTCGTAGGATTCTTCGTTGGTCGTCTTGAACGTAATCGCATTTTCTTCAACCTCTTCTGCGGATTGAATCTTCAAGTTGATGCCGTCCATGTACTTCAAGCTTTCGTTGATGCGATCGAAGTGTCTGTTGGTTCCAACTTGAGTCAACACGATTTTGATGTTGTGCTGGTGATAAAACTCTGCCATCGGAATTAATATTTCTAGGGCAGGAACTCGCTTCAACTGAACGTACAAGGTGTCAGGTCCATCAGGACTATTGAAGAATTTGACGAGTTCATTTGCAACACTCTGGTCGAGCAAGCCGGCAACTGAAAGATCGACGACGATTGCTTGATAGTGACTGTTGATCAATGTCTCGCGCATCATTTCGATGCGGGTATCGATGTCAAGGTGAACGTGACCGGAACAATGCCATTCTTGCTTGCTGGCATCGTAGCTTTCAAGGACAAGTTCATTCGCGACACGACGACGCTCGAGATTATTGGAAACCGGATAAACTCCTTTGACAAAATAGGCGAGATTAGCTTTGACGGCATCATCACGAATATCTTGGGTCGCCCCATTGACGGTGATCACATCACGGCCATGACGTTTACTCGTATAGAGTGATTCATCAACACGTTTGTGAAGATCATCAGGGGACTTGTCGGTGAGTGCGAGTTCGCTTAAACCAGCTGAAATAGTCACGTGAATGTTTCGTTTGTCATAAACAAAGTCAGTCGAACGAATCTCACGCCAACAATGAATCAGGATTTGAAGAACTTCATCGACCGTACTGTTTGGGAAGATGATGGTCAGCTCCTCACCACCGGTTCGATAGAGCTGGTAGGATTCGCTATATTGGCTCAGAACATTACGTAAGCGCTCGGCCACCTCGGTCAGAATCTGATTTCCAGCAAGATGACGATACTCGTCATTAACGAGCTTAAAATGGTCAATATCTAGTAGGCCAATTGCTAATGGCTGATGCGTTGTGTGTGCGGTCCCGAAGTAATTGAAAACATCTTTTTGATAAGCCGTAAAGTTTTTGGCGCTGGTCAGTTCATCATAGTTGGCAAGATGAGCAATTAATTCATTATGCATGCCAGCGTTCTGTTGATAAATCGTTGATAGTTTCATTAAGAAGAACATTAACACGGCCTCGGTCTCGATGGCGGGTGTCATGGTCATGCTTGCCGAATGTGCGGGTAAGGTAAACCAAAAATCGAAGGCAATGGTGACCGACAGTAGCAGTCGAAGTCTAAACCGAGGGATGATGAGATCACGCTTGACCCAGATCAACACGAGAATCGCAACCAAGATAACTAGTGAGAGTGTGAAACGTAAACTACTCAAGTCATGAACATGGTGCATTCCCCAAACGACAATGAGAACAAAACTTCGGAAGATATGTTCGCCGAGATTCATCTGGTCATCAAAGAGTGAGAAGACCAAGATGAACAATCCCAAGTTATGATACATCATTGCGCTACTACCACTGATGTAGCCCATGGCGTGCATGACAGCCCCAGGCTCTAAGCTAAGTGCAAGCAACGCGGCACGAAAGAGTATCTTTTTACGCGCGGTGTGGTTTTTCACCTTAAACGAAACGTGCGGTTTTGAATTTCGGTATAGTAGTTTACAAATCCAGCAATAAAGAAAATGCCGATCGTGAGCTAACCAATCCAAGTCATGGTGGTCCCCAGTGCACTATGCGTCATCATTGATGAAGCCCCCCTTTGAAAAATGTTAAAATTGATTGAAAAGCAATCAATACCGAAATAGGGTCATGCCTAACTAATTAGTAAATAGGTTGAAATATGGCATAAATAAGTAATACCACTTTTTGCTTATTTAAAGTATGAAAATTTAGACATTTATCAAAAAAATATGCGTTTTTTTCAATTGACTGTTGTTCGCGATGACGGTCATAACGATAATTATCGAATATTGATGGATAGATATCCATTTATACATTTTGACCATTATGGCATAAAATACTGAATTTACGTTGATACTTTCATTCCGCTTTCATCTAGAATCACGTACTGAATGAATAATGTCCAATCAGAATGAAAAAATATTCATGAAAACGGTCAATGAAAACTTTTTTAAAGTTATGCTTGTTTTTTTGAAAAGAGCTTGATATAATTGCTTCACAACTTAATAAACAAACTGCTCAATCCAACACAGCAATAACTGTTGGATACGACCCATACTTGTGAAAGATCAAGGATGGGTCGTTTTTAGTTATCGGAGGGATTTTATGATTTGCTTTTGGGGACAATTGAGCTTCTCGCGTCAACCGCTAGTACCATTCGGCTACGAGCTGTTCATTCGCGAGGGCTCAGCAGACAATTGGCATGTGCCGACCGACTTCAATCGCTTCAGTGCACAACAAATAATTGATCTGCTAGTCAAAACCGCGCCAAATATTTCTAAAACGACACGTAATCTCTCAATCAATGCTGATGTCAAACAATTCGTGAATCCGTATTTTTATCGTGCTTTTGCACGTGTTGGGCAATTACTACCCAGTGTTAATTTGGCCATCGAACTCACAGAACATCCAGCGAAGAACCCCGTTACGGATGATGAATTAGTCACTGCTGCGCGTAATTATAATCGTTCAGGTATTCATATTATCATGGATGATGTTGGCTCTGGCGACAATCAGGTGTCACGCGTTCGCTTACTTAATCCGTATGTTCAAGAATATAAGTTTGCAATTCAAAATTTTCGCGGTAAGAAAAATTTCGATGAAATTCTAGAAGATTTAGCTTTCTGGCGCAAAGAAGCTTGCGATCACCGCAAGTTATTGACCATCGAAGGGATTGAGTCTGCCGATGATATTGCGGCACTTGACGCTTATCAAGTCGACATGCTACAAGGTTATTTCTTGAATCAACCCGTTTATTTACCGACACGTTCTGAACAGGTCGGCTAGAATTTCAGACTTGTTTCGGCGTTGGATACAGCGCCTATAATAATAGGAATACAAATAAAAGTGCAAGGTGATGGTTGAAGACATCATCTTGCACTCTTTATTTATCAAAACAATTAATAGTAGTAAACCAGGTCACTGGCAGCTGTAGGGTAGGCGGGAATTTGTCGTTGAAGCTGAGTGACTGTCGTTTGATTGTTGATCAAATTATTGAGATCGTTGATCAGCTCATCAGCAAGTGTCGAATAAACGACGGCGCCGACGATGAGTTGTGTTTGTTTGTCGATGACGGTAGTGACACGCGCGATAGGATCCTTGATCCGATTGAAAGTATACCAATGCGTGGTATCTTGTGCGTTGATCAAATATTGGTCTGGCGCGTTTTTGGCATCTTCAACCTTGACACCGGTTTGAGCAATCTGTGGACTCGCATAAACAACTTGTGGTACTGAAGGATAATCGATTGGTGCGGTCGTTTTGCCGAGAATGTCACTGGCGACATAGCGCCCCTCAAAGCTGGCGACGGGAGTTAGTTTAGGTTGTTTCTTTAAAAGCACATCGCCGATTCCGTAGATTCTTGGATTAGTCGTTTGTAAATGTCCATTGACGCGCAACCCTTTTTCAGCAACATCGACTTTAGCTGCTTGAAGGTTAAGCGAGTCCAGTTGTGGTCGACGCCCGATCGCAGCGAAGACAGCATCTACTTCAAGCGAGCCTTGATTCGTCGTCAATAATAAACCATCATCGATTTCTGAGACGGATTCAAGTTCGGTATCCCAATGGAAATTCACGCCATGATCAGACATCGCAGTCGCGAGTAATTGAGTGTAATTCTCAGGAAAATCACGCAAAATTCGTTGATTATGCTGCAATAGATGAACTTCTGCACCGGCATTTGCGGCAATATTAGCTAATTCGATGGCGACATAACCGCCACCCACAAAAGCAATGCGAGCGGGTAATTGATCTAAGTCCAAGAAGTCAGTACTCGTTTGCAGATAGTCGTGTCCCGGAATGTCTGGAATGACCGGAGTTTGTCCCGTTGCGATGATAAAATGATGACCTTCATAGACCTGACCATTGACCTTGAGTTGATTTTCGGAAATAAAATAGGGTTTCCCTTGAATTGTTGTGATACCAGCGGCCTTTAGACTGTTTAATGTACCGGCAGGGACTTTTTCGGTGTATGCCCGCTTAAACGTCATCAGTTTTGGCCAATCGATGGTAGGTGCTCCTTCAAGTCCATGACCTTGCAAATAGGTTGCTCTGTCCCGAGCTTCGACAGCTGAGTAAAGCATCTTCTTCGGATCACAGCCACGGTTAGGACAGGTCCCACCCCATAAATCGTCCTCGATGACAAGGACATCCTGTTGACTGGCCAATTGATGAGCGGCCGCTAAACCACCAGGACCGGCGCCAATCACGATCGTTGCAAATTTTTGAACCTCTTCAGACATACTAACTCCTCCATTTCCCTAGTCATATTTTGATTATAGTGCAATGCCGGCTGGGGAGAAAGTAATCAGATTGATGATGAAAGCCGATACCATTAACGTTGCAAGCGTAAAGTTTGTCTATAGTGTTGAGCTAGCATATTTCTTTTTTGAAGTCAGGGTGATTGTGTAAACTGAACTTAGAAGAATGTTCATCAAGTCAAAGAGGAGTGATCAAATGCCGTGGGACATGAAAGACTATCCGAGTTCGATGAAAAACTTGCAGAAACTTGTCCGAAAAAAAGCAATCGACATTGCCAACGCGTTACTTGCTGAAGGTTACGAGGATGACCGAGCGATTCCAATCGCGACCAGCCAGGCAGAAAAATGGTTCAAAGAAGCTAGCCCGACTGAAAAGCGAGCTTTTGAAAAAGAGGCAGCACCAACGAAGCAAGACCATCACCACAGACGCGGAAATCCCGAACTGATTGAGGCCGACGAAGAGGTGCGCCATCAAGATCAAGAATGGATCGTCATCGCAGACGGCGCGGAGAAAGCCAGTGATCAGTTTAAGCGCAAGACGGATGCCGTTAAACGCGGCAGAGAAATTGCGGCAAATAAAGAATCGAAGCTCAAGATTTATGGGAAAAATGGGGAACTGCAGAAGGAAATACAGCCACGAGTTGAAGAGTGAGCCGAAGTCGTTCCTGCTGTGGCATGTGTTGAACCGAAGTTGCTGCAGACAATGGGCATGCTAGCATGTGCATCGCCTCGCCGAAGTTGCTACGGAAAACGGTTGTTCCTGCTGTGGGGCCGGCTTCCGCCTTTTTGCAGCACGCTTCGCTTGCTGCAAAAATGGCTCCATCCTAAAATTGGAGCCTTCAAAATTCGAAGTCTCCAATTTACCCGTACTGTAAGTCCGCAAACGCGTTACGCAAGGCAGCAGTCTGCGCTTAACAACGATTTCTAAACGATTCGTAAACGAATCATTCAGAAATTATCGTTAATGCTCAACTGCAAAACGCCTTGCTTCATGCTCTCGCGGTCTAACAGTACTTTTACAGCCTCACAACCATTTTCCTTCGCAACTTCTGATTTAGGCGGTACTCAAAATAACCGGGTGTGATTTACTGGCAGCCTGTTTCTCAGAACTGAAAATGACGATTGCACTTTAAAATCGTGATTGTCTCAAATAGCGAAATTGAGACACGACTAATTTTCAGATTCACGCTAAATTACTTACCTCATCTGGTTGAAAATGATAAGTATTTTGGCGTGAATATTTGTATTAGTCGCGTGTCTAGAATGACAAATTGAGAAAATCGAATTTTTTTATGACTAGTTGCCGAAGTCGCTACGGAAAACGGTT
>NZ_AZFX01000060.1:8676-30472 GCF_001435835.1 Lapidilactobacillus concavus DSM 17758 | reverse complement strand
GCAGTCTGCGCTTAACAACGATTTCTAAACGATTCGTAAACGAATCATTCAGAAATCATCGTTAATGCTCAACTGCTAACCGCCTTGCCTCACGCTCTCGCGGTCTAACAAAACTTTCACAGCATCACAACCATTTTCCTTCGCAACTTCTAGTTTAGTTTGAACCATTGAATAACAGATTCAGTAATCTATGCTAATTTCTACTTCTTAATTTCAAAACCACAGTTCTTCCTTCACATCTGAGTCAGGGAACGGAGTGGAAAGTTGTTGACGTGCTGTGAAATGCAGTTGTTTGCGAAAGCATGCTTTCGCAAACTTACTGCAGGGTCGTATTTGAGCTTCTGCGCTGCAGAATCTCAAATCGAAGGCGGAAGATTTATTCGCCGAGTGCGAAGCACGAGCCGAATAAACCTGCAGCCGGCCCCATAGCGAAGGCAACAACTTTCCACGCAGAGGACTGACGGGTCTGAAAGCAAACAAGCAAATCAAAAAAAAAAGACACCCAAAGTTCGGACGTCTCATCATACATAGATTAACTAATTACCATATTCACCCTTGATCACGAAATACGAACCGCGAATCGTGCCCGCCAATTTCGCTTTTTGATGGGCAAATTTGAATTTCCCCTCTAACTCAGCAGGAATTGGCATCCCTTTAGACAACTTGAACCCAACGGCACGTTTTCCACCGTCCTCCAAGGCGTACATCACGTTTAAAATTGAGCCATCTTCATAGATGACATAAGCAAACTCGATGTTATCAACTTGAAAATGGGAAGTCTCTAGTGGTTTTGCAGAAAGTGCGAGATCTCGTTCTTGCTTCAATAGGGCATTGACGAAATCAATCACATCTTGACTTTCACTGGCAGGGACAACGGTGAATTCGTGCTTGTATTGTTCATGAAATAGCGGGCTTCATTGGCGCGTAAACCGGCTAGACTTTCAGCGACTGGCGAACTTTCGAGGCCTTCAGTAGAAACTTATTTAAAATTAACGACTTGGGACATGAGAACACTCCTTTTCGACAAGCAATTCGGTTAAGACCAGTGTCAGTTTAAACGGGGATAACCTAGATGTCAATTTATCAGATTAATAAATTTCAGCGACCTGATTTTGAGCAACTTCGTGTGCTAGGAAGCCGTCATAATCCATGTCAGCACGATCAACAATTCCTTTAGGTCCCACTTCAATGATGTGGTTGGCGATGGTCTGAATAAATTGATGATCATGACTCGTAAAGATGATTGAACCTGGGAATCCAATCAACGCGTCGTTTAAGCTGGTAATGCTTTCCAAATCGAGATGGTTGGTTGGGTCATCGAGTTGTAAGACGTTAGCTTTACTCAACATCAACTTAGAGAGGTAGCTACGAACTTTCTCACCACCAGAAAGGACATTGACAGGTTTTAAGACTTCGTCGCCACTGAAGAGCATTTGCCCCAAGAATCCACGCAAGAAGGTATTGTCACTTTCTTCCTTGCTGGCGAATTGACGCAGCCATTCTAGAATGCTTAAATCTGAATCGCCAAAAATCGGGGTCAAATCTTTTGGCATGTAGGCAGGATTCGTTGTGACACCCCACGTGACAGTGCCTGTGTCGGGTTTAACTTCACCGGCAATGATTTGCATCAAGAGACTTGTCGTGACGTCTGAGCGAGAAATTAACGCGGTTTTATCACCGGGGGTCACGGTAAAGCTGACGTTATCGAGCAGTTTCTTACCATCGACGGTTTTGCTGACGTTGTCGACCCGTAATAAATCCTTGCCTAATTCGCGTTCAGGTGTGAATTTGATGAACGGATATTTCCGTGAGCTAGGCTTGATGTCATCCAGCGTGATCTTTTCAAGTTGTTTCTTACGTGAGGTTGCTTGCTTAGATTTTGACGCGTTAGCAGAAAAGCGAGCAACGAATTCTTGCAGTTGTTTGATCTGCTCTTCTTTTTTAGCATTCGCCTGAGAACGCAATTGTTGGGCGAGCTGGGAACTCTGGATCCAGAAGTCATAATTGCCGACGAAGAGCTCGATAGCACCAAAGTCGACGTCGCAAATGTGTGTGCAGACCGCATTAAGGAAGTGGCGGTCATGACTGACGACGAGCACGGTGTTTTCATAATCAGCTAGGAAATCTTCGAGCCACTTGATTGTCATTGGATCCAGACCATTGGTAGGCTCATCAAGCAAGAGCACATCTGGCTTACCGAATAAGGCTTGCGCGAGCAGAACCTTGATCTTATCGCGTTCTGGTAAGTCCTTCATCAAGCTTTCGTGAGCCGATTCAGGAATGCCTAAGGATTGGAGCAGTTGGCTGGCATCACTCTCAGCACTCCAGCCGTCCATCTCGGCAAATTCGCTCTCTAACTCGGCGGCTTTGATTCCGTCTGCCTCAGAAAAATCGGCTTTAGCATAGAGGGCATCTTTTTCTGCCATAATGGCGTATAACCGTTCGTGACCTTGCAAGACAGTGTTGATGACCGTCTGATCGTCGAAAGCATAGTGGTCCTGCTTCAGACTGCTCATTCGTTCATTCGGTCCCATCGAGACTTGTCCAGTCGTCGGGGCTAATTTGCCTTCGAGAATTTTAAGAAAAGTGGACTTACCCGCACCATTTGCACCAATAATACCGTAGCAATTCTCCGGTGTGAACTTCAGATTGACGTCTTCATAAAGCTTGTGATCGCCGAAAACCATGGAAACATTATTAACCGTTAACAATTCGATACCTCATTCTAAATTATAGTTGAACGCAAATTGCGTGATTGCAGCGTGTCAAGACTGACCGCCGATATTCTACAGATAGTGTTAAGTTTAGCAGATGACGCTCAATTCACCAAGCTAAATGATGTCAAAAGTGGATTTCTATCAAAAAAGCAGCGACGCCTATCACTTTTTGACCGCGAGAGGTCAAAAGTTGACGTTTTTTGATAACGCTTTCGGCATACAAACCATAACTTTATTCGTTATAATAATCTCGTAAAATAAATTAGGGGGTGACGATCTCAACATGAAATCTATTGTGGTCGTTATTCAGGAGAAGCTTGAATAACGAACTGTATTTTTAGGTTTTACGTTTTCAACTAGATGGACATGCTAAACGTGAACATCTAGACCTATTACTTTATTCACACGATAACGTTGGTTATCATTTTGCGAGCCGCTCACTCGCACATAAACTAGGGGGGAGCATATTATGAAAAAGAATTTAGTATTTGCTGCATTAGTTTCTGCACTTGTTTTAGGTGGTAGCATTGGTAGCGCGACTGTCAATGCCGCTGTTGATGGCGTACCATCAACAGCCAAAACTCAAGGAATTATTAATTTTAGTTTACCGACGGATGCGGTTGATCCATTAGATCCAACGACACCATTGAATCCAGACGGGACACAGAATAAGAATCCCAATGATGATATGAATAAGCCAACTGGTAATACCGGGGCTTTAACTCTCGATACAGCACCATACCTGTCATTTGGACAGCACGTGATTGGGGAACAGGCTGGATCAACTTACACACTTGATAGTACGGCTAATCCGCATCCTTATCTGCAAGTTTCAGACCGCCGTGGTGTAAATGCTGACAATAAAGCACAGGGTTGGACAGTGACCGTCGCAGTCACAGACTTCAGTAATGGGTCACAGAGTTTAGCAGGGACTAAATTGAGCTTTGCTACTGGGACCGTTAAAGCAGGTTCAGAAAGTGCCTCAACACAATCCGCACCAACTTCATTAGCTGTTAATGGTTTAAGCTCAGCTTCCAGTGCAACAGCAATCTTCGGTGCAAGTGTTGGATAAGGTATCGGCACTTGGCTTGATGTCTATGCACCAGCAAACGTTAGCTTGTCCGTTCCAACACCTGCTGTTGGTGATTTTACGGCAGACTTGACCTGGTCACTTAATGCAACTCCACAAGCATAATTATTCAAAGCAAGGAGGGCCAAGCTGGCTCTCCTTGTTTTTTATCAGATTTAGGGGGAGCTTCATGAGAATAATTAAGCTTTTTTTAATCGGACTCGTTGCATTCGTTGGTTTAATGGTTGTTGCGGTACAATCTCAACCAGTTGCCGCAGCGGCACAAACTGGAGACTTTTCAGTTAAAGCCGTTCTACCAACTAATCAACTCGGCTCGTCATTGGGATACTTTAATCTATTAGGCAGATTGCAAGAAATAACTTGAAAGAATTTAATGACGTAAATTAAGCAAGAAGATCTCGATTGGTGTATGCCAATTAAGACATTTAAGTGGCCGTGAATTCAAATACCAATTAATTTGAACCAATTGGTGATCACTTAGTTCTTCAATGGCTTGGCCTTTGGGAGTAAAGCGCCGCAAAACTCGGTTACGGTTCTCATTACTGCCTCTTTCATGCGGTGAATAGGCATGGGCAAAATAAACCTGTGTACCAGTTCGCCGTTCAATTGTCTGATAGTTAGCGAACTCTTTACCATGATCTACGGTAAGCGTCTTGAGCTTGTCTTGAAGTTGACTAGCTAGTTCAAGTACGGCTTGAGTCATGGACTGACTGTCGCGACCATGGAGCCGTTTAACAATTGTCAGGCGACTCTTACGCTCCACAAAAGTAGCCACAGCTTGACCTTTACGTTTACCAGAAAGTACGGTATCAGCTTCAAAGTGGCCGAATTCCTGGCGAGTTTCGACTTTATGAGGACGCTCCTTAATGGAGCGTCCGTGATTGAACGTACCACGCTTTTCTTTAGCACGATGACGACGAATTCCATGATCAGGCAAATCGGGCAACTGTATATCAAGCCATCCTTGATAAATCCAGTTATAGACCGTCTTGTAGGCAATCCCCACCACATGGGCAACTTGTTCAGGGGACCACTTCTGGACTTGAATCTTTTCCTCGATCAAGTATTTAAGGTTTTTAGTGAGCGAAGACTTCCGCCCCGTTGACTAACCTTTCGTTCAAAGTCAGTTTGCGCTAGCCCAGCCTGGTACTCACTATTTAGCTGGTGAAGTTCGTTAAAGATGGTGGTCTTACTAAAGCCTAAGTAGTTAGCGATGTATCGCAAGGAACGTCCTTCATTATGAAGCGTTTCAATGACAACACGGTTCTGGAATGATAAAATAGTGGTGCTCATCAAGGTCCTTCTTTCTAATGGATTGTGTGGTAACACCATTAAAGACCTTGATGGGTTTTTCTGTTCACTTAAATGTTCAACTTAAATTTTACAATCTGCCATGGTGTATTAAACGATTGCGTACGGAAATGTTACAAGATGGTTTGGCCTGGACGGCAGCCGAATCGAAAATGCTGCTACTAATGTTACTCGGAAATTATTGCTTCAACGTTAACAGTGAGTTGACGTCGGAAGTGGTTACTTTTGCTGGCGAACACGATGAGTGCGTTAATCAGCTGAATCGAGAAATTGGTGGCCGTTTAGAACAAGCTTACGGTGATTTTGATGTTAAAAACCATCTTATTCACCGCATTGGCTTATCACTGACTAGGACACATTTCTGCTTGGTCTATTTCCGTGACTCCTTCAGCGTTTATCAGCTGGATCAATTCGCACAACGGTTTAACGAACAATTATGGCAAGCAGACCATGAATTCTTGCCCGATCAAAAGTTTAATCAGTTTTGTGGCGCGTTAGTCGTGCGGGCGTTTCAATTGTTAGGGCTAGAACGCGATGGCAACGAAACTGTCTGGAATGAGTTGATGGGCCGTTATGCCGTGGTGATGCACTTACTCTATCAAAGCCTGGATGTTCACTTGAGAATCGCCTGCGATTTTTCATTCGAAGATTTCATGGCACAAGTCGTTATCGAAGATGTTAAACGGCATCTCGACAACACCTTTCCTTACGAAATCAGTGTCTATGATCGCGATGAAGATTGCGACGTAATCGTGACGAATCAACGGCTCGAGCCCGAGGAGTCAGAGAGGACGCCCACGTTCGTTTTCTTTGGCATCGAATTTGAATTTGATTACCCAGCATTGAATGCGTTTTTGAAAGCCACTTATCTGAAGAAAGTTGCAAGTGTCCAACCAAAGTTTGAATAAAGGCTTGACGCGTTGTTGACTGTCGAAGTTGCTGCGGAACGTGCAGCCCGAAGTTGCTACGGAAAATGGTTATTCTTGCTGTGGTATGCGTTGAACCGAAGTTTCTGCAGACAATGGGCATGCTAGCCTGTGGGGCCGGCTGCAGCTCTTTTTGAAACGCGTTACGCAAGGCAGCAGTCTGCGCTTAACAACAATTTCTAAACGATTCGTAAACGAATCATTCAGAAATTATCGTTAATGCTCAACTGCAAACCGCCTTGCTTCACGCTCTTGTCGCTAACACCACTGTCACTGCAATCATGCTCATTGTCTTCCGCAACTTCTAGTTTGGTCGGTAACTATAGACAATTGGGCAAGATTTGCGGGCCGCCTATTTCGTCGAACGAAAAATAATGATCACACTTTAAAATCGTGATTGCGTCAAATAGCAAAATTTAGATACGATAAATATTCAAATTCACGCCAAAAACTTGCTTATTTCGCTTGAAATGTGCAAGTATTTTGGCGTGAATATTTGTATTAGTCGTATGTCTAGAATGACAAATTGAGGAAATCGAATTTTTTCTTTGTACTTTATTTTTTGCCTCTATTTACCGAAGTTGCTACGGAAGATGGTCGTTCTTGCTGTGGGGCCGGCTTCCGCCTTTTTGTCGCGCGCTTCGCTTGCGGTAAAAATGGCTCCAGCCTAAAATTGGAACACGTTTGCGAAGGCTAATGTTTAAGGCGGAAGATTTATTCGCCGAGTGCGAAGCACGATCCGAATAAATCTGCAGCCGGCCCCACAGCGAAGACAACAACTTTCCACGCAGTGGACTGACGGGTCTGAAGAGCAGACAGAAGCCACTATAAATTAATGGCTTCGCCACCAGTCACACCATAAATCTGCGCAGTGACATAGCTAGCTTCATTCGAAGCCAAGAACACATAAACTGGTGCAAGCTCGGCGGGTTGTCCGGCGCGACCAAGTAGCGATTCCTGACCAAATTCTGGCAAAGCACCAGGCTGTTGACCGTGGTCCAATTGGAGCGGCGTCCAGATTGGTCCTGGTGCAACACCATTAACGCGGATACCTTTTTCGGCAAGCTGTTTCGCCAGCCCGACGGTGAAATTGGCGATAGCGGCCTTGGTCGCAGCATAATCTAGCAAATGGGCGCTAGGATCGAAAGCCTGTACAGAAGTGGTTGTCAGAATGGCACTTCCGGGTTGAAGGCGTGGCAGTGCGGCCTGAACAAGTGCGAACATCGATAGGATATTGACCTTAAACGTATCGTGGATTTGGACGAGCGGCGTGTCTGCTAGTGAAACCTCGGAGATTTGTTGCGCGGCGTTGAGTACGAGGGTATCCAGACCACCGAGGCCAGTCAAAGTCTGCGAAATAATTTCTTTTGGTGCCGCGGCATCTCGCAAATCAAACGGGAGCAAAATGACACGCCGACCTGCATCTTCAATTAATGCGGCAACCTCTTGCGCGTCCGCTTCTTCACCCGGGAAAAACTGCAGGGCAATATCAGCCCCTTCTCGCGCGAACGCAATGGCAACAGCACGGCCAATCCCGGAATCGCCACCGGTAATTAGCACGCGTCGATTGAGCAGTCGGTCGTGACCCCGATAACTCTCTTCACCACAATCTGGTTTAGGCTGCATCTTTTGTTGTAAGGCAGGGGTGTCCTGTTCCTGCTGTGGAAATTTGTCGTTGTGATACAACGTCCGTGGATCGATCAAGTTTGGTTCAGTCATAATTTTCCTCCTCTGATTGTCCGGTGATGTTGTGAATCTAAGGTCATTATATCTAACCGCCTGAAAACAAGTCACGAAATTCGCACCGATACCTTTGGCGTGCAACTGTTTTGTGGCTGACTCGAATGGCGATTGACGAATGCCGAAAAGATCATTAGAATACGCGTAAGCACTAGTCACCAAAAAGTTATTTTGGGTGTTTAAAATCCGCAATTCATTTCATCGCAAAGGGATTTTTGATTTGGATCATAAACTTGATGCATTAACTGCATTCAAAGAAACATTGCCGACTGCTTTCGGCTATATCGGGTTAGGCTTGACTTTTGGAATTGTTGGGCGCGACACGGGCTTCAGTCCACTAATCGTCTTATTGATGTCGATCATTATTTATGCTGGATCGGCCCAATTTGTGACGGTTTCAATGTTGGCTGTTGGCAGCCCAATCTTGTCGATTGTTTTCGCGACTTTTCTGGTCAATGCCAGAATGATTTTATTGAGCACGACCTTAGCCCCATACTTTAAGAAAGAACGCTTAGCCAAAAACGTTTTGATCGGCACGTTATTAACTGACGAAAGCTTCGTGTTAGGCATGAACAAACTGAATTTCACCGGGCATCAACTCAATTTTGCCTGGTTTAACACGGCCAATGTGTTGGCTTATTTAACTTGGATGATTTCCTCGTGGATTGGGGCGTTGTTAGGTAACTTCATTCCAGATCCGCAAAAGTTTGGCTTGGATTTCGCGATTGTGGCAATGTTTATTGGCTTGCTATATTTACAAATTGCAAGCGATCGGTCGTACCACCTTTGCTGCAAATTCTGATGGTGCTCATCACACTGGCGCTTTTTTACGTTGGTGCAATTTTTTATTCCGAGTCAAATCTTAGTGTTAGTTGTGATCATTGTGGGTTGTGGTCTAGGGGTGGTGATTAAGCAGGCCTTCTTTTAAATTCGTTTTACTCACCATCGTCGGCTGTGGCGTAGTGACCTGGTTATCTCGTATTTTGCCTTTTGTCTTATTGAAGCGATTCAGCCTTTCAAAAGCAGTCATCGAATATTTGAGCTTCGTTCCAGTCGTGATCATGTCGGCACTGTGGTTCAGTAATTTATTCACCCCTCATTTGGGCCAATTGCCCACATTGAACGTCAATAATTTGTTGGCGTCATTGCCAACGGTGCTGGCTGCGATTATCTCGAAGAATTTACTGGTTATCGTCCTGGTCGGATTGCTTTCACTGGCAGGATTACGATTGCTCGGCTGGTAAAAAATGAAGCAATCGTTCGACAACATGAGATGGATTAATTGAATGAATTCGTTAGAAGTGGTCTGAGATGATCACTCTTTTTTTGTCCTTTTTTCAAGATAACACGTCAAATCTTCAAATATTATTGGATTTTTATTCAGAAGTTTACCCATAAATAGTCGTGAATGACGTCTAAACTTAGAACCATCAAATTGAACAAAGCTTTATCCAAAAGACTAGGATGGGGTAAATAGCCATGATAAAGATGAATATTAAGTTGATAAAGATGAATGGAGTGGTTTTAAATGGAAAATACAGTGACAGCTTTATCTGATCAACCTAAACCGACCATGATTTTAAAAAGAAAGCACCTAAAATTTAACCGTCATCAAATTTTACCTTGGGTAATTCCTATCACCTTAGTTTTGGTCTAACAGGCGGCTAGTAGCTTCGGCATCTTGTCGAGCAACACCTTACCGGCGCCATTAGCCGTACTTCAGGATGCTATTAAGCTAACTCAAGATGGGACACTACCCAGAAATATTAGTATCAGCCTGTATCGTGCGACTATTGGCTTTTTAGTTGGGGGTAGTCTGGGATTCATACTTGGATTTCTCAATGGCAGTTCGCGTTGGCGTCGGGAATTATTGGACAGTTCGATTCAAATGTTTCGAAATGTGCCCCATCTTTCTTTAATTCCTTTAGTGATTATTGCGTTAGGAATTGGGGAGTGGGCCAAGATTTCGCTCGTTGCGGTTGGAGTTCTGTTTCCGGTTTATATTAATACGTATCATGGCATCCGATCCGTAGACCCAGAACTGGTTGAGATGGGACGATCTTATGGGTTGAGTAAGCGAGAGTTGTTCGCCAAAATCATTTTTCCCGGGGCCTTGCCGACCATCTTGATGGGCGTGCGTTATGCATTGGGCGTGATGTGGACCACTCTAATTGTCGCCGAAACGATTGCCTCAGATTCCGGTATCGGTTATATGTCAACGAACGCTGAAGATTTTATGGACATGAAGACGATCATTTGCTGCATCGTCATTTACGCGTTGTTGGGGAAATTATCTGATCTGATTGCTAAAAACATCGAGCGTCTCGTGTTGACATGGCAAACTGCGAAAGGAGTTGTACAACATGATTGATTCAATAGATTCAAAGTCAGCATCGTTTGAGTCAACTCACAAAAACGAAACTGCGGTAATGACTCCAAGTAATCTTGAGTCGATCACATTACTGACTGCCAGAAACTTGGGTAAACGTTATGGTCATCAAATTGCGCTACAAAATGTGAATCTTGAAATTCAACGCGGTCAATTTGTTGCATTAGTAGGGATGAGTGGCGGCGGTAAAAGTACGTTATTACGATTAATTGCCGGTTTAGAAACACCAACTACCGGCGAACTTGATTTTAATGTCGAACGACCGATTATTCGAGTCATGTTTCAGAATGACCGACTTTTGCCATGGTTAGACGTCATGGCGAACGTGACGTTTCGTCGACATCAAGCAGATGTGCAAACGCGTGCGGCAAAACTCCTCACATTAGTCGGCCTGTCAGACTTTGCAAGTCGGTATCCTGCCGAATTATCAGGTGGTCAAAAGCAGCGTGTAGCGCTTGCAAGAGCGTTAATGGCAGAACCGCAACTCTTACTGCTTGATGAACCTTTAGGTGCTTTAGATGCGCTGACTAGACGTAAAATGCAGGACCTGATTCTTCAGGTCTGTCGTGAGCAAAATCTGACAACAATTTTGGTCACTCACGATGTTGAAGAGGCAGCACGAATGTCAGATCGAATTATCGTCATGAAACAGCAGACCAACTTATATGAAGCAGCCGGTTTTGATCGACGGGATCCTGCAACCGTTGGAATCGTAGCGGATCGCGTCTTACGTGAAATCATGGATGAGGCCGACCAGAAGCAAACACGCTCGACGAATGAAGATTGACGTTGAGTTGAGACTAAAAAATTGTGAAGAAGGTTAGATGATGACAGACACACTCACTTAGACTGAACCAATCATGCGTACAGCAACATCAGTGTTGGCAACAGCGAACCAGTCGAGCATGGCCAAAATTAGTAAACACAAGCGACCGTATCTTCATGAAGTGGATCTGATGCGCAATATTTTTATCTTTGGCGTGTTAATGAATCACACGACTTCCGCCTTTGCACAAAACATGAGAGCAGGTTCTTGGAGCCAATTGTTTCTGCATACGAGTCACTTGATGCTGCATTTTACACGAATGGGTTTTATGTTTATGACCGGCTTAGTTCTTTTCTTGAATTATTACCACTGTGAACAGCCAAATTGGTGGCAATTTTGGAAAAAACGGTATACAAGCGTTGGCATTCCATATTTGGCCTGGAATATCTTGTTACTGGCTTTGACTGATTTTTTCGCGGAGACACTTTTTAGTGGTGGTCACTACTGGCAGAACTTACTCACTAATATTAGTCATGGTAGCAGTTTTTATTTATATTATGTGTTCGTAATTTTCCAGCTCTATTTGATTTTTCCAGTATTAGTGAAAATTTTTCGACGATTTGAACGCCATCATTTGTTGATTCTAGCCATTAGTTTACTGGTTCAGTTTGGATTGCTGGTGGGAATCAAATATGGTCTGCCCCATCTAGATCGAAGCGATTGGCCATATTGGTTCAGGGCATATGGCATGAACATTTTTGTTTATCAAGCCTACTTCGTGGTCGGCGCTTATGCCGCGATTCATTATGCAGAAGTGGTGAGATTTTTAAAAAAATGGGCCAAACAAATTCGGTGGATGGCAGCCGGGTTGGCATTGGGTACGGTAGGATTATATTTCTTCAACCAAAATGTTCTTAAATTAAGTTTTGCAAGTACAGAGATTGTCCATCAACCCTATTTGATGATTTATGCTTTGACGATGATTGGCGTAGTTTTCTTAATTGGTTTAAGCTACGCGGCGCGCCGAGAAACGCAATTAAATCCGGCAATTGATCGGTTGATCAAATTGGGCTCGAAAATATCGTTTGGTATTTATCTTTCTCAGACGATTCCATTGATGTTACTTCGTGGTATTCTCGGTCAGCTGAATCAGTTACCAGCTTGGGTTTTATTGTTGCTGTTTCCGATTGGATATGCCTTCGTTCTTGGGGACTCGTTCTTAATTTCATGGGGTTGTTACCAGATCTGGCCTTTAGGCGTTCTGATTGGGCGACCACAACCAGCGCGTTTGAAGCCAAGAATCAAACGCCATTTATTCAAAGAAGCCACACGCATTTCGTGACTAATTTTTTCACAGAATGACGTGATTAAAAATGACATTATCAATGATCAAAAATACGAATAATTAGAAAAGGGGATTCAGTATGACCAAATTAACAACTGCTTTAAGTGAAAAACTCGTAGAAGATTGGGAATTGCCACTCATCAAATCAGTTGAGAGTGATAACTGGGTGACTCGACATGAATTTCATCGCGATGTCACGCAATTACTCACCTTACTTCAAGCAACAAAGATTGGTTATCAAGATCAAGTTTTGATTTGTTTAGATAATTCGGTTGCTTATCCAGAATTGATGCAGGCGTTTTGGCGCCTCGGCGCTGCCGTGCACCCTGTCTCTGCAACCACACCATTAGATCAACTGATTGTGGAATGGCAGGCACAAAACTACGTGGCGATTATCACCACGCATTCGTTGGCTGAATCGATTGCCACAATGTTGCCATTGCGGACCGTTGACTTAAACTTGATCAGTGCGGCTGGATTATCGTTAGTCGTTGACACCCATCAAACAGCGGCTCGGTCTAGCTCGCCTACAGGCACAATTCGCGAGCAAGATTTGGTATTGATTTTGAATACGTCTGGTACGACCGGTAAGCCGAAACGTGTTGGTTTGACTCACGAATTGTTGTACAACGCAGCAGTAGCCGACATGGAAAGTCAGGCGATGACCGCCACAGATACCACTTTGATCACGATGCCAATGTTTCATATTAATGCGCAAGTCATGTCGGTTCTTGCGATGCGTTTAGCAGGTGGTCGAATCGTGGTGGCACCGAAGTTTAGTGCGAGCCATTTCTGGCAACAAGTGGCTGACAACCAGGTGACGTGGTCCTCAGTTGTTCCGACAATTATCACGATTTTGCTGCTGAATCAAGAAGCTAATCGACAATATTTGCAGCATTAGGACCGATTAAAGTTACGCTTTGTGCGAAGTTCATCTTTTGCTTTACCAGAGGATAAGTTCCGAGCCTTTGAACGTCGATTTCACACACAGATTTTAGAAGGTTATGGGATGACGGAGACGGCGAGCCAGTGCACTATTAATCTGTTCACTGCAGCCAAGATTGGTTCGCTGGGCGACCATACCAAACCGAGCTCGCTTTTTTGGTAGATGGGAAATTGACTCAGATGCCAAATCGCATCGGTGAAATTGCCGTACGTGGGAACCATGTGATTTCGGATTATCTTGATACTCATCAAGAACCGTTTCATGAAGGTTGGTTTATGACAGGTGACCTTGGTTATTTTGATGAAGACAGCTATTTATTTATTAAAGGTCGTCTCAAAGAAATGATTAGTCGTGGGGGTGAGAAGGTTGCCTCAGCTGAAGTAGAAAATGTCTTGAACCAATTAGATTTTGTCGGTCAAGTTGCCGTGATCGGTTTGCCAGATGAGATATATGGCGAGTCAGTGACAGCAGTCATCATTCCTAACAAGGGCCGAACGCATAATTTTGAATTTGAACGCGAGCAATTGCATGTGTTTGCCGCCAAAAAATTAGCGAAGTTTCAGCAGCTGACCCAAGTGTATTTCGTATCGGAATTTCTGCTGAATGCCACCGGCAAAGTGATTCGCTCAAAATTACGTGAACAACTGATGCAGCAAGCCAGTGGTGAAGCACGATGAAACAGAAATGGCGCAAACTCAGCCTAGGGTTATTATTGCTCGCTTGGACCATCGTTGCCTTCTTCGGATATCGAGAGGTGAATGGCGAAAAAACATCGTTAACCACTATCACACTCGGCTACCAGAAGGCAGATCCGTTTGACATTGCCCGTCAACGTGGTGTGTTTGCTAAACAGATGATGGCAAAAGGCTACAAAATTGTCTGGAAAGAGTTTCTAAATGGAACCGTCGAATTACAAGCGCTGAAATCTGGTAGTATCGATTACGCCCGACTCGGTGACACACCCGGTGTGGTTAATCTCGCTGCCGGAGCCGACTTCGTATTTGTAGCCGCTGGTTCGACTAAATCGAATGGCTCTGGTGTTTTAGTTAAAAAGGCATCGTCAATCAAATCTATCCAGGACTTAAAAGGCAAGCGTGTTGCCTATACGAAGGGGACGAGTTCGAACTATCTTTTACTTAGCGCGTTAAAAAAAGCTGGAATGAAATCGAGTGATATTACTTGGGTCAACCTTGATAACGCCGCGGCTAGCGTGGCATTTAATAAAGGTAAAGTGGATGCTTGGGCGACTTGGGATCCGATGGCCTCAACCGCCGAGCTGACCCAAAATGCAACCTTGTTGATCACCGGCAATCATGGTATTTCGAATAATCGTGACTATGTGTTGTCGACGCGTGATTTCGCAAATAATAACCAGGAAGTTTCTGCATTATTGATTAAGTATTTACAGGATGACATGGCTTGGGCCAATCAATACCAAACGAAACTCGTCAAGATGTTGAGCAAGTCGTTGAATTTGTCTAAGAAGATTGTCACACGGATGGTCGAGCGCCGTACTTATGCAATGACTGCAATGAATCAGACAACAATCAAGGAAGAACAAGCGGTTGCTGATTTGTTTTATGAAGAAGGCTTGATCAAGAAACAGGTCACGATCAAGAACGCCATTGCAAAAATTGGAAATTAAAAGCAACGCAGTGAATGAGATGATTGGGTGACACGAGGTTGACCACAACCAACGTGCTGTCCAATCATTTTTTGGTTGCAAAGCAGTGTGAAGCCTTCGTTTATGTTAAAATCAAGTTAGTTAATACGAACGGAGGTTTCGTGATGAGCAAGAAAATTGGAATTGTTTATGCCAGCATGTCTGGTCGCAATCAACGAGTTGCCGAATATCTGCAGGCACAACTTGCAAAGATGGGTCAGCCAGCGACATTGGATGAGATCTCCCAATTTGATTCGCAGAAGTTGCTTGAAGATGATGCGTTTATCGTCGTCAGTTACACCTATCATGATGGACAAGTCCCTGACGAAGCATTGGATTTCTTTGATGATTTACAAACACTCGATCTCACGGGCAAGGTCTATGCGTTGGCGGGCTCGAGTTCAATCGAACACGAGCATTTTGGCCGCGCCTTGGATTACCTGGATCAGCAATTAGCACATTTAGGTGCGTTGCGAGCAACGGCTGTTTTGAAAATCAATTTAGATGCTGATCGCGCCGATCTCGCTCGTTTGGATGCTTTTTGTCGCCAATTGATCGATTTCATGGCGTTTCAACAACAACAATTAGTTTAGAAAAAGTAGGTCATAAATTTGGTAGTTTCAAAAATTAACGAAGTGCGTGATCAACTTCATCGGCTTTATCAATCGTTCGAAATGGGTGAGGCGTTTGACACGTTACCCGATCAGATGACGGATCTCAAGTTAAGTCTGGTCTATGCGGCGCGTCGAACCAAAGTCGTGCCAAGAACCGAGGGCGCCGTCGAGGATCTACAAGCACTCTTGAAAAAAGTTTCAGTTGATTTAATCAATGATGAAAACGAAGATGAAAACAAGGTCGACGATGAGACTTTGATGCTACTCCTCAAAAATTCCGGCAGTCTGAATGAAGCCATTCGTGATCGTGGTATCTTTTTTGTGGTCAGTGGTCTGATGAATCGAGGATTATTGCAGGATGAGCAAATCTGGCCGGCCCTGCAGTATCTGACTTCTGACGAGGTGTTGTATGATCACATTCTCGAGCCTGAAAACGATGCGGTCTTTGGTCGCTCAATGGCCGTTTTATTGTGCTCGGTTTTTCTGGTTGCCGATCAGATTCACGGACGAGTTTTGACACGGGAACAATATTGGTCTGTCATTGAAAAAATTGCGTGCTACATCTTATTGGAACAAGATGCCCGTGGCTATGTGCCTAATTATGGTTGGGCACACGCCTTCACACACGTGGGAAATGTCTTGTCTGCGATGGCGGACAGTCAATTAACCCGCGCTCAGAAACTATTCTTTATGACCAGTGTGATGGTAGCTTACCAACAATCGACGCAATCATTCTCGTTTGGGGAGGATCAGCGCATCGCCAATGCCACCCTTGAAGTGGCGACGAAAGAACCTTTTTACGCGAAGTATTTAGTCCGGATTTTTCAAGTTTGGCCACAGCGCACACCCACTGATCCGCGAGTGAGTGGGGTTGATTTCTGGGTGAAGTGGTACAATCGCACGCATTACTTCTTGAACTTGATGGTGGTGCCCGACATTCCTCAAGTTCTGGTCGACTTTATTAAAAAACTGCCTGAATATTAGGCAAAGATTTTGGGTGACAATGTGATTAAAGCAGTAATTTTTGATATGGATGGGGTGCTGATCGATAGCGAACCCTATTATTTGCAACAGCGAATGGCTTATTTCAAGTTGATTGGCGTCGACGTCGATGATGATCGTTTGCAGGAGATGGTCGGTGGCAATATGAAAATCGTTCTACCACAACTCTTACCGGGGAAAACGGACGCCGCATATGCGCAATTACGGGTGGGCTATCGCTACTTCAAATCGCGGCATCCGCAAGACTTCCGACAGACGTTGATGGCGGATGCAAAATCGACAATCGAGGCACTACGTCAACAAGGCTATCTATTAGCATTAGCGAGTTCAAGTGAACGTCCGACAATTAATGAGATGTTAACGAACACGGGATTGAATGGTGACTTCGCGGTGATTTTGAGCGGGGCGGATTTTCCCAAGAGTAAGCCTGATCCTAGTATTTATTTGACCGCTCTGGCACAACTTAAGGTTCGGCCGGAAGAGGCGGTTGCCATCGAAGACTCGCAGATGGGAATCGAGGCGGCGCAAACAGCTGGCATCTATACTTATGCCGTTGCTGTTTCAGATCCACGCGTTGCCACGGATCAATCTGCTGCCGATGCGCATCTTGCTAATCTGAGTGCGCTCCTGCCAGCTTTGGCGCGGTGGAAGTAGGTGAATGCGATGACAGATGACAAAGCCTCAATCACCTTTCGCTTAGCCACAGAAGCAGACCTGCCCACGGTGATGACGATTGTTGCAGAGGCACGCCAGTTTTTGCATGACCGAGAGATTCCACAATGGCAGGGGCCATATCCGACCGAAGCAACATTCCTGGCTGATATTAAGCAGCGGGCACTTTGGGTCGCGGTGCGTGCGCAAAAAGTCGTGTTGATGATGACACTGTTGCACGGCCCAGATCCAAATTACAGTGACATTGATGGCGAATGGGTGCAGCCGACGTCTGAATATCTGGTGATGCATCGGATTGCAGTGACTCGTACAGTTGCCGGACAAGGTGTCGCTCAGGCTGCTTTTGCATTTGCGCTGCAACAGGCGCAGGTCTTGAAATTGGTATCTCTGCGATTTGACACCCACGAACTAAACACGGGGATGCGCCACTTAGCCTCTAAAAAAGATTTTACGTTCTGTGGCACGGTTTTGATGGCAGACGGTACGCCAAGAGTTGCCTATGAGAAACTTGTTTGAATGAAGTTTTAGATTGCAAACTTACAGAAGTCAAAAAAGCAACGCCAGTCAGAGTGGATTGATACTCTGATTGGCGTTGCTTTGTCTTTTTTTAAAACCTGAAGGATGACTTAATTATTTTTCGTTTGCTTGTCCTTAGCGAGTTGCTTGAAGTTCACAGGCTGATTATCTAGGTCAGTTCGAACGACTAAAATGTCACAGGTTGCATTGCGTGTGACGAATTCGGTAACAGAACCAAGCAACAAGCGCTCAACGGCATTTAAGCCGGTTGCGCCGATCATGATCAGATCGACATTCTCGCGTTTAGGGAAGTCACGTCCAAGAATCGTCTTCGGTGAACCATATTCGATATAATAATTAACATGTTGCAGACCAGCATCCTTGGCTGTTTGGATATAGGACGCCATACTGTTCTTCGCTGTTTCGGAAACTTCCTCAACCATTGCTGAATCAAAGCTTGAAACATTCTGGAACGCACGTGTATCGATGACATGAACTAATAATAATTCGGCTTGATTACGTAAAGCGACCGCAACTGCTTTTTTAAAGGCTAGCTCGGATTCTTGTGAGCCGTCGATTGCAACTTGAATCTTTTTATATTGTTGAAGCATAAATACCGCCCCTTTCGATTTCAACTTCATTTTACAGCATTGCCGTGGAAAAAGCATGAATTTAGCTATCTCGGTTGTAGACGCAATGCGAAAGTACTATTTAAAATTGATCGCAAGTGCGAATCCCGCAGTCACCATGCTGCCGACAATTAACGTGATCAGATTCATTTTTGCAGGGAGAAAGATTAGGATCAGGATTCCACCGAGGCAGGTGACTAACAATAGGATGCTAGTGATGATCATGCTGGCGCGCAGACGCGGTGTGGCAGCCGGGTTGAAGATGAGGAAGGACTTATTGAGATGCGTCAGTAAGTAGACGGCGAGAATAATTAGTAGTCCGATAAAAATGGCAACGGCAATGGGAACGATGATGTTCATGATGAGCTCCTTAATCATTATTAATCTGTCATGATTGACCAAAACAAAGGGGTCAGCGTCTAGGCTGACCCCCTACAAAGTATTTAACTTTGAGAAAATCTAGTGGTGCCGGTGGTAGATTCGTTTAGTTGAGCCCGCTAGTTGATAAGCAGGAGCCATGCAGCTGTTTGGTTCTGGTGAGTCGGATGACTCGCACACCGCGCAACAATCCATGGCCTAAATGTCAGATTACTTGATCGGTCAACATAAATTTGAATCAATCGAACACCTTAGAATTTCTATAATTAAGACTAACATTCTTACGCCTAAATTGCAATTAATAAAGCGCTTGCGAATCTGATGCCCACCGCACAATAACTGCAAAATCCCATCCTTGAGCAACGCTTTAAAGCACAAATCTTAATTTATTTTCGATTAGATTTTGAAGACTTTAACCCGTTTTGTTGGGCTTGTCGCAACTTGCGATACTGCTCAGAAAATGCCGTTTCGAATTTGCCGTTTTGCTTAGGTTGATAGTATTGTGCGTTTGCCACGATATCTGGCAAGTATTGTTGAGGTAGCCAATCATTCTGCGCATCATGTGGAAATTGATAATTGTCGCCGTGGTGTAACTCCTTAGCACCGGCATAATGGGCGTCTTGCAAATGTGCAGGAACACGGCCAGCCTTCCCGTTGTTGATGGCTTGGATCGCGGCATCAACGGCGCTGATCGCTGAATCAGATTTAGGCGAGAGACAGAGTTCAATCACCGCATTGGCTAATGGAATCCGTGCTTCTGGCAAACCCAATCTTTCGGCGGCTTGACACGCACTGACTGTTCTTGCGGCAGCGGCTGGGTTTGCAAGCCCAATATCTTCATATGCGATCACCATCAATCGCCGCATAATACTTGGTAAATCGCCCGCCACGATCAATTCGGCGAGATAGTGGAGTGCCGCGTCGGTATCACTCCCACGAATCGATTTTTGAAAAGCGGAGATCACATCGTAGTGCGCATCACCGTTTTTATCATGGGAGAAACTCTTCTTCTGAATCGAGTCTTCAATATCTTGCAAAGTCAGCTGAATCTTGTCATCGACACGCGGGGTGGAATTGGCAGCGAGCTCGAGGCCATTCAAGGCAGCACGCAGATCGCCGTTGGTTCGTTGAGACAAGAAATCTAGTGTCTCTTCGCTGATCTCGATAGGCAAATTGCCAAGACCATTTTCAGTATCCGCCAATGACCGTTTCAAGGCCGTTTTAATTTCCACAGGCTTCAGTGGGAAGACTTCGAAGATCTGAGTGCGGCTGCGAATAGCCGGGTTAATCGTCATATAAGGATTCTCGGTCGTTGCGCCAATCAGAATGATCCGACCGCTTTCGAGCAATGGCAGTAGAAAGTCTTGTTTGGTTTTATCGAGGCGATGAATCTCATCCAGTAACAAAATAACGGTGCCACTCATTCGAGCTTCTTCTGCGACCGCCTGCAAATCTTTCTTGGTGTTGGTTGCTGCATTCAATGTTCTAAACGCATACTTCGTACTTCCGGCAATCGCGCTAGCAATGCTCGTCTTGCCGATACCCGGAGGACCGTACAAGATCATCGATGACAGTTGTCTAGCCGCGACCATGCGAGCGATGATCTTGCCCGGAGCCACGAGGTGTTGCTGGCCAACGATTTCAGATAACTTTTGCGGACGCATCCGCCAAGCTAATGGTTGTACCAAAAATAAAATCTCCTTGAATTCGAGTCATTAAAATCAACTCACACGAAGTTAATGGAAAAGTTTCGAGAACCAGCCTTTTTTTTCAGGCTTCTTTTTACTAGTTTCTGTCGGATTCGATTGTGCGAGTGGATAAAGCTCGAGAATATTGATTGTCTCTTGATCAACAGCTTCACGTGACACGATTAAGAGCGCATAGCTGTCAGAATCGTCTGGTGTCTCGGGTTTATTGACAAGGGTAAAAGGAAAGCCTTTTTGAGCGAGCAGCTTGAGGTAAGGTCCCATCAACTGGTGGTCAATCTTACCGTTGACGAGCGCAGAACGATCCGTAAAGTCATCGAGATGCCGACTGAACAGATCAAACGTGCGTGAATTCTGGAGATCCTTCACCCGAATGGCTAACACAGTGCGCTCGCGTAAAGAGCCAAGAAAGCGCCGGCGTTGATCAGGTAACGTTTGCGGAGAGCCATACATTGCGTTGGTAAGACGATCGTTTACATCTTGTGGCGTTGCCATTTTTTCACCTCTGAGAATATGGTATGATTAGAATGATTCGTTAACGCTTACACCAATCTTGGTGTTTAACGTATTTTCAGTATAACATGTTTGAGAAGAGGACGGTTACGATGATTGATAGAAACAGTTTCAGTGTCTTCAATGACCCAACATTGCCAGGGCGCCTGAAGAAAATTCAAACCGATGTCGATCCAGATTTTGAAACGATGGGTCAAAATTTGATTGATTTATTACATCCACAATTAGATCAGAAAATGTATCTGCATGTGGCGAAACACTTGAGACGCCACAAGAATCCACCAGTCGATACCTGGTTCGCGCTTAGTGCGTCTCCACGCGGTTACAAAATGTTGCCACATTTTGAAGTTGGCATTTGGCCCGACACGTTATTTATTACTTTCGCGTGTTTATCGGAGATGACGAATCGAGAAGTGGTTGTCGATTGGTTGACTCAGCAAGATTGGCAGATCATTCCAGCCTTTCAGATTTCTATGGACCATACTAGTGCAGCGTCGGAAGTCTATTCTCAAGCAACGTGGGAAAAAGCGGTCGATCGTTATCGCAATGTTCAGAAGAGTGATTTCTTGCTGGGGACTTGGATCAAGCGTGATGACTCGCGGTTTGCGCAGCCTAAATTGATCGAGCAACTGATTTATAATCAGGTGATTGATCTCGCACCGGTTTACCAGGAAGTGGTTGGAGCTTTGAAGGCTGAAAAGTGATCTTCATTCAGACCTGGCAGTCCAATATCTGTTTGTCGAGTTGTCAGACCCGTCAGTCCACTGCGTGGAAAGTTGTTGCCTTCGCTATGGGGCCGGCTGCAGGTTTATTCGCCGGGTTGACATCTGCCTTCAGATCCATCAGTCCACTGCGTGGAAAGTTGTTGCCTTT
>NZ_AZFX01000060.1:0-8601 GCF_001435835.1 Lapidilactobacillus concavus DSM 17758 | reverse complement strand
CACAGCACGGCAACAACTTTCCACTCCGTTCCCTGACTCAGATGTGAAGGCGGAGTTGAGATGTAAAATTAAGAAATAGAAAGTAGCATAGATTACTGAACCAGTTATTCAGTGATTCAGACTAAATCAGAAGTTGCGGAAGACAATGGGCATGATTGCAGTGACAGTGCTATAAGCTCGAAACGTGTTTCGAGCTTATAACACGGGCAAAACTTTAGATTTTGTGCAACAAAAGCTACAAGTTTTAGGCGAAAGCTCCTTTTTGAAGTAGAGCGTGGAGAAAGGCGGTTTGCAGTTGAGCATTAACGATAATTTCTGAATGATTCGCTTGCGGATCGTTTAGAAATTGTTGTTAAGCGCAGACTGCTGCCTTGCGTAATGCGTTTCAAAAAGAGCTGCAGCCGGCCCCACATGCTAGCATGTGGGGCCGGCTGCAGCTACTTCGGTTCAACGCAATACCACAGCAGGAACGACCATTTTTCGCAGCAACTTCGGCATTTAACATCGCTTATTTTTAGTGGATACTTGATAGCAACTTCGTCATAGCACCATGAAATCCTAAAAAACTCCCACCGAATTTCAATACCCGGTGGGAGTTTTACTTGCCATTTCAGAAGCTCATCTTCAGCACAGGCTATGCTTTTTTACGTGAGCCTAGAATCAGCGAAATCACGAATACAACGATAATCGCGCCAATAATTGCGGGAACGATTGCCATGCCAGCAACTGTTGGTCCCCAGCTGCCGAATAGGCTGGATCCAATCCACGCACCGGCAAGTCCGCCAATGATATTTCCAATCCAACCGAATGGCATATCACGGCCAACAATTAATTGACCAATCACACCAATCACAGCACCGACAATGAGTACCCATAAGAAATGTAACATGTTCATCATCCTCTCCATTATGTCTTAGCAATTATGCCTAACTTAAGTCTAGCAAATTGCCCGAGGTCGATGCAATCTAAAAGCACCTGACTTAACGGATGGCGAAAAAGCGAGTATAGCGTGCCTAATGTCGGATGGTAAAGACTCAATACAATCTTCTTTGGTGAGTTTTCTAACTCAATCGATAAAAAAATCTCTTGGGAAAAAAGTTTCCCGAGAGATTTGTTGTTTAGGCTAATGAGCCGACTAATTTGGTGCCATGCAATTGTTTGACGCCCAGTGTGGTTGCGACCTCATCTGCGTTGAGATTGGTGACGCCGCCACCTGGCAGGATCTGGATGCGCTGATTAGCTAAGGCAATCGTTTCAGTGAGTTGTTCATAGTGCGCTTCGATTGGCGATGGAAGGGGACCGCCGTGCGTGAGGATGCGACTCACTTGATGATCAACGAGCCAATCGATGGTTTCTTGTTGCTTGCTGACAGGGATTTCATCGAAGGCCATGTGCATGACGACTTCGAGTCCGCCAGCCGCGCCAATCAACATTTCCATGGCTTCTCGATCAAGCTCGTTGCGTTCGTTCAAGGCGCCAAATGTGACGGCATCTGCACCAACTTCTTGGGCTAAAAATAAATCAGATTCCATGATTTTTAATTCAGTGTCGTTGTAAACAAAGTTACCACCGCGTGGTCGGATCATGACGACTAGTGGGATTTTTTTCTCATTGAGATATTTTGCGGCTTCAGCCATCACGCCATGACTGACGGTCGTACCGCCAACGGCTAAATTATCGTTCAATTCGATCCGATTGGCTCCGGCGGCAACGGCTTTGGGAATCATGGTAAAGTTTTCAACTGCAATTTCTTTTAACAAGTTTGTTGACCTCCAGCTCTGAAAGATGTTTAAAGGGACTTCTTGGCGTATTTAGCGTCATTGGTTGGCTGTTTAAGCCAGGAGTGCGCGAAGGCCGAAGAAGGCAACCACGATCACGCCAAGCGCAATTCGGTACCAGCCAAATGCTTGGAAGTCATTTTTCTTGATGTAATTCAGCAAGAAACGAATTGACAAGTAGGCAACGACGAACGACACAATCATTCCAACGAGTAAGACGATGACTTGGTCGCCGACGAATTGACCGTTTTTCAAGAACTTGACGATCTTCAGCAATGAGGCGCCAAACATGGTTGGAATCGCCATGAAGAATGAAAATTCAGTTGCAACGTAACGCGAGGTGCCAATCAAAATCGCCCCCAGAATTGTTGCGCCAGAACGCGATGTTCCTGGAATCAACGAGAGGAGTTGGAAGACACCAATTAGCAACGCTGTTCGGTAAGGCAAACGGTTCAGATCATTCAAGGTGCTCTGACGCGTCTTATTGAAACGTTCAATAACGATGAACAGCACCCCGTAGATGATTAGAGTTGCAGAGATGACTTGCCAAGTATTGAGATGGGCATCCATCCAATCATTTAGGGGTAGCCCAACGATGATGGAAGGAATCACGGCAACAATTACTTTGAACCATAGTTGCCAAGTACGACCTCGTTCTCGTTGTGTTTTTTTAGGTGAAAAGGGGTTCAACTTATGGAAGTAGAGCAAGACGACGGCAAGAATCGCGCCGAGCTGGATCACGACCATGAACATATTGATGAACGCCTTGTCTTCGTTCAGCTTAACGAATTCGTCCGCCAGGTAAAGATGACCTGTTGAACTGATCGGCAGAAATTCGGTGATACCTTCGATAATGCCAAGGATGATCGCTTTGATTATATTCAAGATTCTTAATTCCTTTCGTGACTAAAATCGGATGTGACGCAAGCAGCGAGGTTCGAAATTGAATTGTCCGAAAGTTGATCTATTTGGTCAGACAGTTAGACACGCTGGCTGTGATCATCATCTCTGTGTTCACTGCTTATCTAAAGATGACGCAGACACTTTCAGGTGTTGGAATGTCTTGTTGAATTTTTGTCAATAGGCCAGTTTCGGCGTCACGACGATAAAGTGTCGTATTATCGGTGTTTTGGTTGGCACAGACGACAAATTTTTCTGTGGGATCAAGATTGAAATCACGTGGAAAATCGCCTTCGGTTTTGATTCGTTGGATGAGTTGCAAGCTACGACCTTCACCAGAAATTGCGAAAACGGCGATTGAGTTGTGACCGCGGTTCGAAGCGTATAAGAAGCGACCATCTTGGCTGATGCGAATTGCGGCACTCCCATTATGTTCAGTGAAATCTTCGGGAATTAATGAATAAGTGTCAATTAGTGTGAAACTGCCGTCCTTCTGGTAGTTCAAAACCTGTACATTGCTGGATAACTCACCGAGTAAATAAGCAATTTTACCATTAGGATTGAAGATCAGGTGGCGAGGGCCATAACCTGGTTCGGTACGGTAAGTTGCTACTTTTGTGAGTTCACCGGTGTGGTCAACATCGTAAGTGACAACCGCATCGATGCCTAAGTCGCAGGCAACGAGACGATGATCAGGCGTGAGGTCGGTGAAATGAACATGAGCACTCTCTTGCTCGGGACGAGGGCCACTCCCGACATGAGTCACCGTGCTAGCTAAACTGATACCACCGTTTTCGGCGATGCGATAAACAAGCACTTCACCTTTGTGGTAGTTAGCGCCGTAAACGAGTTGACGATCTTCATCAATCGCGACATAAGCAGGTGGTGCACCTACAGCCATGACCTCGTTAATCAAGGTTGGTTGGTCACCGTTAAGATCATAAGCGGCAACACCACCTTCTTCACCATCTTTGCGGACAGTGTAGAGAATGTGGTGCTTGCTAAGGGCTAAGTAGGTCGCTTGAGGAACTTCCAGATAGACTTCTGGTTCTGAGATAGACTCGTCAACCGTATCGAGTTCAGCTTGATAGATTCCTTTACCACTGCGACGCGTGTAGCCGCCGAACAGAATTTTTTCTTTCATGAATGATGCCTCCATTTTTAATCACTGTAAGTATAGCATGTGCCATTGAACATTTTACCAGAAATGAAGGTCCAGTGGTGTAGAACGATGTCAGAATATTTCGGCAGTTTAGTCGTTCGTCAATAAAAAAATACTAAAAGTAAAAAAGTTAACAAAGAGTTGACTTAAGTTATTAAAGTGTTACGCTGAGCGTGTAATCGATTACAAGAAAGAAACGCCGGCAAAAGGGAAAAATATGAAAAAGGGTACAAACTCAGAAAAGACAGTGGCACCAGTTATTTTCATGACCAAGTTAATTGAATGGTTGATTGTCTTTACCATTATTTTCATGATCATTGTTTTTGCTAGACTTCAATGGCTGTTTTATACAGGACGGAATTTCTCGCTAGTCCACCAGATGATTCCGATTCTGAACTTGCCGTTGCAGCATGCGGCACCAGATTTTCAGACAAACACCTCACAGATGCTGTTGTCATTATTAATCATTATGGCGATCACCATCTGTGTCATTGGCCTACGGCTCCTTCATACGATCCAAGGGCTACTAAAGGCAATCAAAGCTGATATTAGCTTTCGGCCAACAGTTGATTCACTCCAACATTTGATAAAGCCACAGGTTGCATTGCTTTACTTGGAAGTCGCTGCAACTATCATCACCGTTTTGTTTGGTCAACTATCGATAGAACCCCTCTTGTTATTGTTTCAAGCAGGTTTTTTGTCGATGACGTTGATTGCAGTTCAAATTTTGAAAAGATCTCGTTTTTAATCTGAAGAAAGGAGATTATCGTGCGATTAACGAGAACGTTGATACCTCATATCAAGTTTTAGAACGCGTTAAATAAGTTATTATCTCATTAGAAAAGGTACTTCAAGGTCGGGGGAATTCGACACTGAGGGACCTTTTTTTAGTTAACGACCGTGAAGCAAGCAATCGAGTTGTGGTCGGGCGGGTCCGTATTTTGATCTTTTTGGTTGGGGAATATTTCGGCAGACTTGGAGCCGAGCTTTGTAAAAAAGTAAAGGTTGTGTGCTAAAATAAACCTATTGATTCAATTAAGCACGACTTAATGAAGGCGCTATATTGAGATAACGTTATTTTGAGTCGTTAATTCTGATAACTAAGGTAGGTTTATGCAATGAGGGAGATCAAATCCACAATTACAGCCGTGGGGCCACAAGCGCTTGAAGATCAAGATCCAATGGTGATTCTATTCGATGAGACTGCCAGTGAAACTTTGCGTCAAGTTGCGGTCATTCAACAGTTTGATGATGAGACTGCTCAGCAACAGCTTGAGCTGCATGCTGGCGATGAGTTGGTGATTGATGACCAACACCTGCCGATTGATGCGGTTGGCAGTTTGGTGAATGAGAATCTCCAGACGATCGGTCACGTCACGTTGATCTTTTCTGATGCTGGGCCAGCCGATCTGCACAACGCGATTTACTTCCGCGGGCAGCCCAAACCGAACTTTCGTGTTGGCACACAACTGATTTATCGGTTGAAGTAATTGACCAGTAAGCGACATGGCTGGTCTGATGACATGAATTAACTGGAATAGGAGAATGTCAATGCCTGACTCAAAAATAACCAAACGTTCCTGGTTTTATCGTTGGTTCCTGAATAATAAAGCGACCGTGGCTTTAATTAATATCTTGTTGGCATTGGGTGTCATTTGGGCCTTCGCAAATATCAGTTGGGTATTTAAACCGGTCACCGATTTTCTGATGATGGTTTTCCCACCTGTCGTGCTCTCTGCCGTGCTCTATTATTTATTGGAGCCACTGGTCAGAGGAGCGGAGAAACGCTTCAAGATCCCCCGAATTTGGACGATCACCATCGTTTTCATCGTTATCATCGGGTTGATCGTTTGGGGCGTCGTGGCTTTGATTCCGATTATTCAAACCCAGACCCAACAGATCATCGATAATTGGCCGAAGTATTGGAAGAACATTCAGGATACGACCAATACATTTCTTGCGAGCTCACAACTTGATGGCGTGCGCGACCAGATCAATACGCAGTTTAACAATTTATCTAAGAACGTGGTCAATCAGATCAACAACAACATTGCCGACTGGTTTAATAATTTCACCTCGGCAGTTGGCGTGATCACTAATGTGCTCGTGACGCTGGCAACTGCGCCATTTGTTCTATTTTTCATGCTGAAAGATGGACCAAGATTCAAGGGCGAGATGCTGAAGTTTGTGCCCGTTAAGTTTCGGCGCTCGACCTCGGAATTGCTCGGTGCAATCAATCAATCCTTGAGCAACTATATTCGCGGTCAACTCACCGTAGCTTTCTGGGTCGGTGTCATGTTTTCAGTTGGTTATTCAATCGTTGGTCAGAAATATGCACTGACATTGGGCGTCCTCGCTGGATTTTTGAACTTAATCCCTTACTTAGGGTCATTCCTGGCTATCATTCCGGCAATTGTGATTGCTGCATTTACCGCACCACTAATGGTCGTTAAAGTTTTAGTCGTCTTTGCCATTGAACAAACGATCGAGAGCCGTTTCGTTTCACCACTCGTTGTTGGCAGTAAGATGGAAATGCATCCGGTCACGACTTTATTGATCCTGCTCGCCGCAGGAAAGATGTTCGGCTTACTTGGGGTCTTTTTGGGCATTCCCGTTTACGCCATCCTCAAGATTCTGTTCATGAGATTCTTCGACTGGTTCAAAGTCGTCTCTGGCCTGTATGAAGAGCCCAAGCAGATCGACGACCCACAAGCTCCCGCACCTTCAAAAACAATCGTCACGACAAAAAGAATCGATCAATAATCGATTCTTTTTTAGACGAAACGTCGGGTAATCATGGAAAAGGAGAAAAATGATGTCAACTAAAATTGTATTACACGCTGATGAACTCGAGCGACTCCCAGAGCTGTTCAGCAATCTCAACAATCTCGTTCGTCATCAACAAGAACATTCGCAAGAGTCAATCGAAATCACCGTGTTGTTAAATGGAGATGCAATTATGGGCTACCTGATTCCAACGCATGTCACTCAAATCGAAAAGTTGCTCGCAACAGGATTGCCAATTGCGTTTCATGCCTGCAATAACTCATTGAACAGACACGGAATCAAATCTGATCAGCTGCCAGCAGGTGTTAAAGTTGTTCCCGCGGGCGTTTTAGATCTTGCTCAGCTGCAACAAGCGGGATTTGCATACGTAAAACCATAAGTGATCATTAAGGATTAAGATACAAATCGATGATTCAAGAAGTCTTTGGCGAATTTGTGTGGCAGCATGGCACAGACGTTGAAGGCTTTTTGTATTTGGCGGATTTGCGTTAGTTCAGGATTAATTGTCGTCGCGAAGTCTGTTTGAGATAAAGGGACAACTTTGATCTAATATTTTTGTACCAGGACAAATTTTCAGCTTTTATGAAAAAAAGTTTGTGTAATTGAATCGTAAACTGTCAGTAAAAGCGTTATAATTTGTGCAAATCAAAGTGCTAACGTATGTGAAACAATCAGATTAAGACGCTTGCGCATGATTGGGAGTTAAGTTATAATTCATACGTACAAGTGAACGGAGCTAATTATGGAGAAAAAATATCAAGTGGTGACCGAGGCCATCCAGGACTGGATCGACTCTGGTAAATACCAGCCCAATCAAAAATTACCAACAGAATTAAAACTCATGGAGCTTTTCAAGGTGAGTCGACACACGATTCGCAAATCGCTATCCGACTTGGAAGTTAGGGGACTGGTCTATCGCATTCAAGGCGGGGGAACCTTTGTCGCCGACAAGAAGCGCAAGGCCGCGGCCACCGCTCGCGATGCGCACACGGTGGCAATTCTAACCACGCACATTAATGACTACATTTTTCCAGCGATTATTTCTGGGATTGAAAGTGAATTAACGGCGCAATCGATCTCGATGATGTTGAGCAGCACTCAGAATAATACTCATCTTGAGCAACACAACCTCAACAAAATTTTAAATTCCAACATCGATGGATTGATCGTTGAACCAACTAAGAGTGCTTTTGAGATTAAAAACCTGTCGCTTTACCAAGAACTTTACGCAGAACACGTGCCGATTATTACGCTCAATGCCAAAATTAAGGGCTTAGATGTGCCTTATTTTGTGATGGATGATTTCGAAGGTGGGCGGATTGCAACGAAGTATCTGCTCGATAAAGGACATCAAAATATTCTGGGTGTTTTTAAAACTGATGATCAACAGGGAATTGACCGCATGAACGGATTCAATTACGCCATTCAGCAAAGTCAGATTCCCAGCCTGAATCGTAGCTTGATGTTTCAATCCGGAGATGCGAAGGCTAATTTGGGGATGCGTCTGCGTGAAATCTTCGAGCTGCCGGATCGTCCCACCGCTTTAATTTGTTATAACGACCAAATTGCCGTGACCGCTTTTAACCTTGCACTCAGCATGGGAATCAAGGTGCCAGAACAGTTGTCAATTATTGGGTTCGACAATTCAACCTTGGCCCACAGCTTCGGCATCAATCTTACCTCCGTCAACCATCCTAAGGTGCAGATGGGTCAGGATGCGGCCGAGTTAATGATCAGAATGCTCGAAGATCCGAACAAAGATTTTCGCGCCTCATCACAAACTTATCAACCAGAAATCATTGCGGGTGATTCGGTGGTGGAGATCTAAATAACTGTTTGTTACCAAAATTAAAAAGTAATCTTAGAAGTCAGAATTTAAATCTGACTTTTGAGATTGCTTTTTTGCAATATCCAATTCTGGATGTAAGCTGATTCCTGAGACAACTTTTAAGAGAGGGTATAATGAATAAATCG
>NZ_AZFX01000059.1:74131-90371 GCF_001435835.1 Lapidilactobacillus concavus DSM 17758 | reverse complement strand
TTTTGTCTACTCTGGTCTAGGTCACAGGGTGTTGCACTTGAATTGTAAACTCGGGCAAAAAAATTATCGGTCATTTTTTGTAGATTAACATTGATAAATCAATGATTACGAGCGTTTAAAAAATCGAATCATTTTCATAAAAAAAATCTAAAAAATACTTGCATTCTCAGATTGCTATGATATTATCAAGAGGTAAAATAATTATGGTAACCATAAGCAATACGAAAATAGCTTGTATGGAGGAATGATCTTATGGCACGCAAGAAAACAATCATGAAGCACGACATTTTAAATGCAGCATTTAAACTCGCAATGCGCGATGGGTTTTATAATTTCACAGCGCGTAAGATTGCGGATGAGTTGAATTGTTCAACGCAGCCTCCGTATTTGGAATTTGATTGCATGGCTGACCTGAAACATCAATCGATCAAGAAGATTCAAGCGCATCTCTTGAAGAATGTTTTCAGCCGGCATTACGATGATGATCCAATGATTAATCTCGACTTAGCTTATATTCACTTTGTTTGCGAACAGCCCATGCTCTATCGCACGCTATGGATCGAAGACAAGCAGAGTATTGAAGAAATGAAGGAATTTGCCCATCGCTTAGGCATGGAAAGACTACGTCAGAAACCCGAAGCTGCTAATCTTCCTGAAGAAAAGCTGCACCGTATTCTTGTTGGTAATTGGATCATTGCGAGTGGAATCGCCAACTTAATGTCGACGGGTTACATCAAAACGACGAAAACTCAAATGAAAGAGATTCTAAATGCACAGTTAGCCGATTTTATTTACAACGATCGATTCAATCCAGCTAATGATGTTGATTCTACAGATGACTGGTTTACATCAGATGAAAATCTAGCGATCTAAGCCGTACCAATCTTTACAACTGTCACGATTCCCTCCAGAAATCGTTGAAAATCCCCCCGAATCACTAAAGAGCTCGTTTCCTATGCCAGTTTTGGTCACTGACATGAGAAACGAGCTCTCTTTTTGAATTTTGATTTTGTTGAAATGGCTGCTGCTGCGCCTTGAACTCGTCGTGATGACTCACGATTTACGCGAATGACTTCTCTGCGTGCGCCAGCGACGTAGCCGTTGAATCGTTTGCTGTTGATCGCGACTAAAGATGTATCGCGTCGTGACGTAATTCAAGATACCTACCAGAATTTGATCGATGATTTTTGCCCAGAGGCTCGACATGCTCATCATCGAGATACAAACGACCATAATTGCAGAATCCGCAAATAGACTGACGCCGCGAAAGAATAAGAAGGCAACGAGTTCGGTGACTAGCGCATAGCCCGTCGAATATTTCGACTTGAAGACCAGCGTCTTGTTAGTGAAAAAGCCGAAGACAACGGAAATAAGCCACGCTAGCGTGTTGGCCACCATATAATGCGCGTGAAAAAAATGTTGAACGCCCATGAAAGAGAGGACGTTAATCAATGAAGCCAAGAAACCAAAGAGGGTGTAGGTCAGAAAATCGTTGTGATTTTTGACAAATGTTTGGAATTTAGCCATCGCTATTGACCATTAGATTTTTGAACAAGCTGTGCGGCAAAAGCGTCCAATTTATCGATATCTTCAGCTTCTGCAGCTAGATCGACTTTGACACTTTCCGCCCCCTTGATGGCGCCAGTGTTTGCGAAAACTTGGTCGAAATCATCGACGGTTGCGCAGAAATGTTCACCGTAGAAACGGTCGCCAGAACCACAGACGCCATAAATTTTGCCGGCGAGGTCCTCTTCTTGCAGATCATCATAAAAATCTTGTGCTTCTTCGGGAATTTCACCTTCACCATCGGTATAAGTGGCAACGATGCAGATGTCAGCGTCTTCGAAATCACTAGCGTCTGCTTGAGAAGCTTCAGTATTATCAACTTCACAGCCTAAATTTTCAAATGATTCTTCAAGGATACCTGCGATTTCTTCGTTGTTACCAGTCATGCTGGCATACACAATCTTTACAACTGTCACGAGTTTACCTCCAAATATTATCTCAATGGACTTATTATAACGTTTTATCGCATTTCTAGCCACATGACACCGAAGAATGAGAAATGATACGAAAAATTTAAAAAAATCAACTGGGTTGTTAACGAAAAACGTTGTCGGGATTCACGAACCTTTCGTAGAGGCGAGCTGTTATTTTAGGAAATGATAAGCTACAATAAGACTAAATTGATGGGTGCCAGCTTTGGTTTTCAAAGCCCTTTTTAGTGAATGACGAAATTGCCAATTAATTAAGGAAATTGGCGCTAATCCGGGTATCTAATTATTGTGGAGGCAAAATTGTGCAAGCAGAGATCATTGCAGTCGGGACCGAAATCCTATTAGGTGAAATTGTGAATACGAACGCCCAATACGTTGCTAAGCAATTGGCACGCTTTGGTATTCCTTCGTTTTATCAAACCGTTGTGGGTGATAATCCGCAGCGTCTGACTGAAACAATCGCATTAGCAGAGAAACGTAGTCAGCTCATCATTTTGATTGGTGGTCTTGGGCCGACTCCAGATGATCTAACGAAGCAAACGCTGGCGGCGCATCTACAGAAGCGATTGTTGGCGGATCAGGTGGCTTTAGAAAAACTTGTCACTTGGCAGAAGCAGATTAAAAAAGAAATGCCTACAAATAATCTGGCACAGGCGGATTACATCGAAGGCAGTGAGGTACTTGCAAACGACGTTGGGTTGGCAATCGGATGTTATCTGAAGACTGCTGATCATGTTTATGTCGTCTTGCCTGGGCCACCACGGGAAATGTTACCGATGGTGGATCATCAAGTGGTTCCAAGGCTCGCTCAGTTAACGGGTGCGAAGCAAGTGATCGTCTCGAAGATGTTACGCTTTTTTGGAATTGGGGAGTCGTTGCTTGCTGATCAATTGGCCGATCTGATTGGTCAACAACGGAATCCAACGATTGCGACCTATCTCAAGGGGTATGAAATTGGGGTTAGACTGACGGCGTATGCAACTGATGCGCAAACTGCCGAGGCGATAATTGCACCGCTTGCTCAGGAGGTACGCGATCGTTTGTCAGATTTTTATACCGGTGAGGGTGAAGAGCGAACGCTGGTCGATGAGGTGGTTGATCTGCTGAAACAGCGGCAGTTAAGCGTGACGGCGGCGGAAAGCTTGACCGCGGGATTATTTCAAGCAAAGTTGGCGGAAATCAGTGGGACATCGACAGTTTTTAGTGGCGGCTTCGTCACGTATGCAGACGCTGTTAAAACACAATTGCTGGGAATTCCCGCAAAGACGATTGAACGTGAAACAGTCGTGAGTGCAGAAGTTGCCCGTCTAATGGCAGAAAGTTCGCGCAAACAGATTGACACTGAATTTGGACTCGGTTTTACCGGCGTGGCGGGACCAGATGAATTAGCTGGTCAACCGGCGGGGACGGTTTTTATCGCACTCGCACAGCGAGATGATGACACGCAGGTGCAGCTATTTCATCTTGCGGGACAGCGTAATGAAGTCCGCGAACGCGCGGTGGCAAGTGGCTTCAAGATGCTCTATGATCGGTTGATTAAAATGTAGAACATTTGTTCGTTTATTACTTGCCTTTTACGCGTAATATCGTTAAAATTAATACAGAAGCTAAGGACTCATCCAGCTTAAAAGGAGAAAATAAATGGCTAAAGATGAACGACAAGCAGCTCTTGATGTTGCACTTAAAAAAATCGAAAAAAATTATGGTAAAGGCGCAATTATGCGCATGGGTGACAAAGTTGATACGCAGATCTCAACCGTTTCGACAGGTTCTTTGGCACTCGACAATGCTTTAGGAGTTGGTGGCTATCCACGTGGACGAATCGTTGAAGTCTACGGACCAGAAAGTTCTGGTAAAACAACAGTTGCCTTGCACGCCGTTGCGGAAGTTCAGAAGAATGGTGGGACAGCTGCCTATATTGATGCCGAAAACGCGATGGATCCAGCATATGCGACTGCTTTAGGCGTTAACATTGATGACTTACTACTTTCACAGCCTGATACGGGTGAACAAGGTTTGGAAATCGCGGATGCCTTGGTAACTAGTGGTGCCATAGACATTTTAGTCGTGGATTCTGTCGCTGCCTTGGTTCCTCGTGCTGAAATCGAAGGCGAAATGGGTGATTCCCATGTTGGGTTACAAGCACGTTTGATGTCGCAGGCACTGCGTAAGTTGTCAGGCTCAATCAACAAAACAAAGACGATTGCAATCTTTATTAACCAGATCCGTGAAAAAGTTGGGATCATGTTTGGTAACCCCGAAACAACGCCCGGTGGTCGCGCGCTCAAGTTTTATGCGACAGTTCGCTTGGAAGTACGGCGTGCTGAGCAGATCAAAGATGGTACGGATATTATCGGTAACCGTGTCAAGATCAAAGTGGTCAAAAATAAGGTTGCACCGCCATTTAAAGTGGCTCTGGTCGATATCATGTATGGTCATGGGATTTCCCGGACTGGGGAATTAGTCGATATGGCTGCTGAGAAAGAAATCGTTAAGAAGAGCGGTTCTTGGTATTCATATAATGACGAACGAATTGGTCAAGGTCGCGAGAATGCGAAACAATATTTGGAAGATCATCCAGATACCGAGGCTGAGATCAGACGTAAGGTCCGTGATGCCTACGAAATGGATGGACCCGCAAAGACAGACGAAACTGATGAAGCAGAACCAACGGTCATCAGTAAAAAGAGTGCGCCGAAAACTAAAACAGAAGAAACCGATTTACTTTCTGATTAAATCAACCGTTATAGCGGCGTTATTATTTTCGGAAGTCAAAAATAAAGCCTATGTTTCATGGGCTTTATTTTTATACCTTCTGTGATTGTGTCGCTTGTTGCGTTGACACTACTAGTGATTAAAGCTAGAATAATCATGTGTAAATAATCTTTAAAAATTTGATATCTTTAAAATTTACTTTAAGTATTTTTTGATGATACGGAGGTGTAGTGTATGAATTTATCACCACTAATAATCCTCGCAATCGTCATTATCGTGTTAGTTTTAGGCGTCTTTGTGGGTTATGCGTTACGTCAAAAGACATATGAGAAGCGTATGGCCGCGGCAAAGGCAACTGCAGAAGATATTCTGACTAAGGCTAGCAAGGAAGCTAAAAACGCCAAGAAAGAAGCGTTAGTTGAAGCTCGCGATGAAAGCCATAAGTATCGTACTGAGGTCGAAAACGAGTTAAAAGAACGCCGCAATGAAGTTCAACGTTCAGAAAACCGTGTTTTACAGCGAGAAGAAGCACTTGATCGTAAAGATGACGCGCTCGATAAAAAAGAGGCGAATCTGGAACAACGCGAGAATCGACTCACTGAGAAGCAGGCAGAGCTAGAAAAAGCAAGAGCTAGCGTTACCAGTATGGTGGACCAACAACAACAGGAGTTGGAACGCATTGCTGGCTTGACTAAGGATCAGGCACATCAGGAGATTGTTGATCAGTTAAGTGATCAATTAACCCATGAACGTGCGGTCATGATTCGTGAAAGTGATGCGACAGCTAAGCTGGAAGCTGACAAACAGGCCAAGAACCTGATTGTTGATGCGATTCAACGTAGTGCAGCCGACTTAGTGACCGAGAATACGGTCACGGTTGTCACATTACCTAACGACGAAATGAAGGGACGGATCATCGGTCGTGAGGGCCGTAACATTCGAACTTTGGAAACTTTGACGGGGATCGATTTAATTATCGATGACACCCCTGAAACGGTGGTCTTAAGTGGCTTTGATCCAATTCGCCGTGAGATTGCTCGAATGGCATTGGAGAAGCTGATTCAAGATGGACGAATCCATCCCGCTCGTATTGAAGAAATGGTTGAAAAAGCACGTAAGGATATGGATGAACGCATTCGTGATTTGGGTGAACAAACGATTTTTGAACTTGGGATTCATTCTATGCATCCTGATTTAATTAAAACGGTTGGTCGTCTACATTATCGGACGAGTTACGGACAGAATGTGCTGAACCATTCGCTCGAAGTCGCAAAACTGTCAGGTATTTTAGCCGCTGAACTTGGTGAAGACGTTAATTTAGCAAAACGCGCAGGATTATTACACGATATTGGTAAGGCAGTTGATCATGAGGTCGAAGGATCCCATGTTGAGATTGGTGTCGAATTAGCAACGAAGTACCATGAAAATGGCGTCGTGATCAACACGATTGCATCACATCATGGAGATGTGGAACCAACATCACCGATTTCGGTGATTGTTGCTGCCGCTGACGCAATTTCGGCGGCGCGCCCAGGTGCACGTTCGGAATCGTTAGAGAATTATATCCATCGTTTGGAGAAACTCGAGAATATTGCCGACGAATATGAAGGCGTTGATCACAGCTTTGCAATTCAAGCGGGTCGTGAAATTCGTGTTGTCGTCAAACCCGAGAAGATTTCTGATGATAAGGCAGTCGTTCTTGCCCGTGACATCAAAACTCGAATCGAAAATGAGCTCGAATATCCAGGACATATTAAAGTTACGGTTATTCGCGAAACTCGGACCATTGAGTATGCAAAATAGCTATTAATAAGTTTACCCCGAAAGTGATTTCTAACTTTCGGGGTATTTTTGTTGGAAATGATTTGTGCTAAAAGGTTAATCTAAATCTTCAGTATTTTGAATGGGAACTTCATTGAACCCAGCTGATTCTTTAACAAAGCTGACTTGTCCTGCGAGTAGATTCGTGATTTGAACTTGGGTATCATCGACTTGATCATCATTCAGCCAAATGGCAATTTGGACCTGTTCTGTATATTCGGTCGCCGCAACGACAATTGCTTGTTGGGTCAGATAATTAGTGAGGATCGGCAATTGATGGTAATCGATGGTCAAACGGTAGCGCTGCTGCTGAATGCCTGCAACTAGTCCAGTGATTTGAATCACATTTGAGGTTGCGTGGCTGTAGGCGCGGATCAATCCGCCGGCACCTAGCTTGATACCACCAAAATAACGCGTAACCACGCAAATTAAGTTGTTGAGTTGTTGTTTTTCGAGCACATCCAGGATGGGTGCGCCGGCAGTACCGGAGGGCTCACCATCATCACTCATCCGCTGGATTTCGTTATTGAATCCTAACTGATAAGCGAAGCAATGATGAGTCGCCTTTGCGAATTTTTGACGTGTTTCTTCTAGAAAAGTTTGAGCTTCCGTTTCGGATTCCACGCGTGCGATTGACGCAATGAAGCGCGATTTTTTGATTACGATTTCTGCTTCACCGTTTTTGGCAATCGTTCGATATTTTTCCAAGGGGATTTCACTCCAATTTGTGTATTTAAAAGTAGACGGTTAAAACGAGCGCGTCATTGTTCGAGTGGCGGTGTTGTTGTGAAACAATCGGTAAGAGGTGGTGTATGAAGTGGAACGAACAGAGGCTGATATCCTAGCAGAATGGGCGTGGTTACTCACGGGCAGGCAACTTTTGCTGAGCAGCTTACCCGTTGAACTTGCTGCAGATTTGAAAGCTACTCGAGCGTCACTGCATCAGATTCAGATCCAACCTGCAATCAGTGATGACGGCGTAAACTCGAGTCGTATTTGCCAAAGATGCCAATCGCCAGTCCCGAACGTGAATCGTCTACCGAGTGGACAATACTATTGCGCCAGTTGTTTAACGATGGGGCGAGTTACAAGTCGGGATGAGTTGGTCCACTTGCCTGCAATGACCTACGCTAAAGGCAACACACTGACTTGGCAGGGTGAGCTGACGTCGGCGCAATGCCGCGTTTCTAATCATATTTTACAACAATTTCATCGGCATAACCGCCATCAGCAATTGTTATGGGCAGTTACTGGCGCAGGTAAAACCGAAATGACCTTTCCGGTGATTGCTGATTTTTTGCAGCAGGGACAGCGCATTGGCTTTGTTTCGCCACGTGTGGATGTTTGTAACGAACTTTTTCCACGAGTTGAACAAGCCTTTAAGAACACGCCAGTTGGTTTATTTCATGGCCAAATTCACGAAGCGTATCGAAATGAACAGATCGTCATTGGCACGACACATCAGTTATTGCGATACGATAAAGCCTTCGATTTGTTAATTGTCGATGAGGTAGATGCGTTTCCATACGTGAATGATGCCATGCTACAGCGTGCCGTCGAGCGAGCCGTCAAACCAACGGGACTCACATTGTTTCTCAGCGCGACGCCACCTCGCGTCCTGTTGCGAGCAGCTAAGTCAGATCAATTGCCGCTCCACTACCTGGCACGCCGATTTCATGGTCGCGAATTACCGTTACCACGGATTGAATTGGGTGACTTAATGCATGGCCGTCATTTTGCACCCAAGCTTCAGAGAATTTTCGATCGACTCTTGCAATCTTCTCGACGTTTCCTCGTGTTTGTCCCCCAAATCGCCGTGCTTGAACAACTGGGACAACTTTTTGAACAATCATATCCACAAGTTGTTGTAACGACGGTTCACGCAGCAGATTCTAAGCGCCTAGAGAAGGTACAACGATTTCGTGATGGCGAAGCTCAAGTATTATTTACAACGACAATCTTGGAACGAGGTGTCACTTTTGCGGATATTGATGTGGTCGTTTTATCTGCGGATCACCGTAACTATTCGGTGGCGAGTTTAGTCCAGGTTGCTGGACGAGTTGGGCGCGCACGAGAGTTTCCTAATGGGCAGGTTATCTTTTATTCGCGGTATTATACCAATAAGATTCGGCTTGCTCGCCAAATGATTCGTCATCTCAATCGTGAGGGAGGATTCTGAATGATGTTGTGTTTGCTGTGCGGTCGTGTTTTAACCCCTCATTATTCGTTGCAGACCTTGTTGCTTGCACGCCAATTCTATTACGATGCCATTTGTGAGACTTGCTCGCATGACTTCGAGCGGATCAATTCATCGACTGCTTGTCCAGCGTGTTATCGCGCGCAAACGTGTGGGAAATTGTGTTCGGATTGCCAGAGATATCAGACTTTAAAAATTGCTAAAGCCACCAACCGTAGTCTGTTTAGCTATAATTCGGCCATGCATGATTATTTTCAAGCTTATAAGCGTCATGGCGATTATCGGATTCGTCGTGTCTTCAGCGGCAGTCTACGTGGAGCACTAACCGCTTATTCGCGTGATTATTTATTCGTACCGATCCCAACGAGTCGCGAGCATTTCGAGAAGCGTCAATTTGACCCGGTTCTAGGCCTTTATGAAGGCTTGTGTCCAATGACACCCCTCTTAATTAAAAACGGCAGGGAGTGGCATCAATCGACCTTAGAACGCAAAATGAGGTTAGAGGCACCACAAACTTTTGAGTGTGTGCGGGTTGACTGGACTAAGTTTCGACGGCAACGCATTTTGATTCTTGATGATATTTATACAACTGGAACGACTTTATTACGTGCGACTGATGCCCTTCGAGAAGGTAACTTTCAGGGCGAGATTCAATCGCTGACCTTAGCGCGATGATTGAGTTGAAGCTTCTTTTTTGAAGACACTTCAAATTTTCTCAAAATTTTCACAGAATTTGCGTACGTTTTAATTGTTTCTTCGTAAGCGCTTAGATATAATGAAATTGAGCCAAGTATTCTCGGCTAGAATTGTCACTTGAAAGGAGCGAGCGACCATGTTATCGTTCAATGTTCGTGGAGAAAATATCGAAGTTACCGACGCAATCCGTAGTTATGTAGAGAAGCGGATCAGCAAACTGAATAAGTATTTTGAGGAACCTCAGGACTCAATTGCCCACGTTAACCTCAAAGTTTATCCAGCTGACAAAACAGCCAAAGTAGAGGTGACTATTCCCTTGCCATACTTGGTTTTACGTGCAGAGGAGACTTCGCCAGACATGTATGCTAGCGTTGACCTTGTCACAGATAAGCTAGAGCGTCAGATCCGCAAATACAAGACCAAGATCAACCGCAAGAGCCGTGAAAAGGGCATTAAGGACTTTGAATTAACTGGTCCAGCTAATGGGGCAGTCGATGTGCCAGAGCCTGAAGAAGAACAACCGAAGGATGAACTAGAAGTTGTTCGGACGAAACGAGTTTCATTGAAGCCAATGGATTCCGAAGAAGCTATCTTACAAATGGACATGCTTGGTCATAACTTCTTTATCTTTGAAGATGCCGAAACCAATGGAACAAGTATCGTTTATCGCCGTCGTGACGGTCGCTATGGTTTGATTGAGACCGACGAATAAGTCAATTTGATTGGCGACCCTCAAAGATTTAAAACAATTTTTAAACCGTAGAAGTGAAGTAACATTAAAGCTGGGGTAACTCCTCGGCTTTTTTCATGTCAAACTCGATGAGAAGCTTTTTGGGCCATGAAGCCACTTCAACTAGAACTATTTTGTCGGTATTGTGTAAAACTATTTAATTTCTGTAAGATAAATGATAAAATAGACTGAATTACTGTCAACAGACACGAATATGAATTGACAGAGAGGAATTTTTGAACGATGGCAAACATATTAAAAACATGGATCGAAAGTGACAAACGCGAAGTTAACCGTATGGGGAAAATCGCGGATAAGGTCGAGGCATTTGCAGACACAATGGCGAAGCTTTCTGATGAAGAGCTCCAAGCGAAGACGCCAGAGTTTAAACAACGTCTTGAGAATGGTCAGACCTTGGACCAAGTTCTGCCTGAAGCATTTGCAGTTGTGCGTGAAGGCGCTCGTCGCGTTTTAGGTCTCTATCCTTTTAGAGTTCAGATCATTGGTGGTATTACCTTGCATGAAGGTAATATTGCCGAGATGAAGACAGGTGAAGGTAAGACTTTGACGGCAACGATGCCCGTCTATTTAAATGCCTTAACTGGCAAGGGTGTGCACGTTGTCACGGTCAATGAATATCTGTCTGGACGTGACGCTGAAGAAATGGGTGAGTTGTACAAGTGGCTTGGATTGACCGTCGGATTGAACTTGAACGAAATGAATACCGACCAGAAACGCGAAGCTTACAATTGCGATATCACTTATTCAACCAACAGTGAACTTGGTTTTGACTACTTGCGGGATAACATGGTCGTTTACAAAGAACAAATGGTTCAACGCCCATTAAACTACGCAATCGTCGATGAAGTTGACTCGATTCTGATTGATGAAGCGAGAACACCTCTGATTATTTCCGGTCAGGCAACGCGTTCAACGGCGATGTATGTTCGGACCGACCGTTTCGTGAAGACGCTAAAAGAGGAAGAAGATTACAAGATTGATTGGCAGACCAAATCAATCTCGTTGACTGAAGAGGGCATCAAGAAGGCCGAAGCTTATTTTGGCACGAAGAATCTTTACGATATTGATAACACGGTCTTGAATCACCATTTGGATCAAGCTTTGCGTGCTAACTATGTCATGCTACTTGATGTTGATTATGTGGTTCAGGAAGATAAAGTCTTGATTGTTGATCAGTTTACTGGTCGTGTCATGGAAGGCCGCCGTTATTCTGACGGATTACATCAGGCAATTGAGGCCAAAGAGGGCGTCAAAATCGAAGACGAATCTCAGACGATGGCTAATATTACTTATCAGAACTATTTCCGGATGTACAACAAGTTAGCCGGAATGACGGGTACTGCCAAGACTGAGGAAGAAGAATTCCGCGAGATCTACAATATGGATGTTATTGCGATTCCAACGAACAAGCCTGTCGTCCGTAAAGATCAACCTGATTTGTTATACCCATCTTTGAAGAGTAAGTTCAATGCGGTTGTGGCGGATATCAAGCGTCGTCATGAGAAGGGACAACCTGTTCTGGTGGGTACTGTCGCAGTTGAATCCTCTGAATTACTGTCACATTTACTCGATCAAGAAGGCATTCCTCATGCCGTCTTAAACGCGAAGAACCATGCTAAAGAAGCCGAAATTATCATGAATGCTGGCCAACGTGGCGCCGTTACAATTGCAACTAACATGGCTGGTCGTGGTACCGATATTAAATTAGGGCCTGGTGTAGTCGAAGTTGGCGGTCTTTGCGTGATTGGTACCGAGCGTCATGAATCACGTCGTATTGATAATCAGTTACGTGGTCGTTCTGGCCGTCAGGGTGATCCTGGTGAGACGCAATTTTATCTGTCATTGCAAGATGACTTGATGAAGCGTTTCGGCTCAGAAAAAATCAAGATTTTCTTGGATCGCTTGAATCTTTCTGAGGACGATCAAGTGATTCAATCTCGGATGATCACACGCCAAGTCGAATCCGCACAAAAACGGGTCGAAGGTAACAACTATGATACCCGTAAAAACACCTTGCAGTACGATGACGTCATGCGTCAACAACGTGAAGTCATCTATAAGCAACGGATGGAAGTTATTTCTGCAACAGAAAGCCTTAGCCATGTGATCAAGCCAATGATGTCGCGGACAATTACGCATCAGGTCGACTTGCATACGCAAGGAGCTAAGACGGAATGGAATTTACAGGCGCTTTACGATTATGCCCTCGCCAACTTAGTTAACGAAGACGAACTGACCCTGGATGATTTGAAAGGCAAGTCTGTGGATGAATTGAAGAAATTCTTCTTAGATATTGCCGATAAGAATTATGAAACCAAACAGTCACAGTTAGTTGATCCCGCACAGATGCTTGAATTCGAGAAGGTTGTTATCCTACGTGTCGTCGATGACCATTGGACACAACATATCGATGAAATGGATCAATTGCGTCAATCGATTGGTCTGCGTGGCTATGGTCAGATGAATCCGCTCGTTGAATATCAAGAAGAAGGTTATCGTAAGTTTGAAGAGATGATTTCCGATATTGATTTTGACGTGACTCGCTTATTCATGAAGGCAGAAATTCGTCGCGATATCAAACGTTAATTTAAAACAATAACTAGAAGCACACTGAACGTCATGACTTTCAGAAGTTAGATCTAAAATCTAACCTCATGATTGACTCGTCAGTGTGCTTTTATTGTGGATGCGATGTTGTTGGCGACCGCGCTAAAACGCGACTGTCATCGGTAGCGAACATAGTGAGTGTTTAAAAAATTCGCTCAGTGAATTGAAAGATAATCATCGGATTAACTGCCAACTTTACTGAAAATTTGCTATCATGACCTGAACGTTAACTTGCTTTATCTCTTAATTTCATTGATTAGTCGATTGGCTGATTGCATGGTACAATTGTCCTAGTATTAAATTAAGAGACGCTTGGCAAGGTTTCTTCTCAACCAACTCGACAGTGGTCTAGCCAAGCGTTCAGCCTCAAATGTTTTCTGAAAGGAAGTTTTAAAATGGAGATTAGCGAAATTCGCAACCAATTAAACGCGGCGACAGCCAAAATAAAGCAATTCAGGGGGTCTCTTTGACTTAGATGCCTTAGAGGAATCCATTGCAACTAACGAGCATGAAATGACGGCCCCGGATTTCTGGGACAACGTCAATGCTGCTCAAAAATTAATCGATGAAAATAATCTTTTAAAGGAAAAGTACGACAATTTTAATCAACTTGTTACACAAGCAGACAATATTTCTGTTACCTTAGAGCTATTGCAAGAAGATAATGATGCAGAATTGCAGGCAGAAGTCGGTAATGACCTGCATCAATTGCAAGAACAATTACGTGAATATGAGTTGAATTTGTTGCTGTCAGAACCTTATGATGCGCACAATGCCATTCTGGAAATTCATCCTGGTGCTGGCGGGACGGAATCTCAAGATTGGGGCTCGATGTTACTTCGCATGTATCAGCGCTGGGCGGCAAGTCATCATTTTACTGTGGAAATGGCCGATTATCAGCCAGGTGATGAAGCGGGCTTGAAGAGTGTCACGTTGATGATCAAGGGTCACAACGCGTATGGTTTGTTGCGCTCAGAAAACGGCGTTCATCGTCTCGTGCGGATTTCACCGTTTGATGCGGCGGGCCGACGACATACGTCATTCGCTTCGGTAGAAATTATGCCGGAACTTGATAAAAGCATTCAGCTCGACATTAACCCCGACGATTTACGTGTTGATGTTTTTCGATCAAGCGGTGCTGGTGGGCAGCATATCAACAAGACGTCTTCAGCCGTTCGGATTACACATCTGCCAACGGGAATTGTTGTTAGCTCGCAGGCGCAACGATCACAATTGCAAAACCGAGAGACTGCAATGAGTATGTTGGAAGCAAAACTCTATCAGTTGAAGTTACAGGAGCAAAAACAAAAGGAGGCCGCGATCAAAGGTGAACAGGCCGATATTGGCTGGGGATCGCAGATTCGTTCTTATGTTTTTCACCCGTACACGATGGTGAAAGATCATCGCACCAATTACGAGACAGGTAATGGGCAAGCGGTGATGGATGGTGACATCGACGACTTTATTTATCATTATTTACAATGGCAATTACAACAGAAGAACCCAGATTAATGGGTCTGTCCTTGAGGTGACAAAATGATCAAGCTTTTAAACGTAACCAAGCGTTATTCTAATGGTGTGGAAGCCTTAAAAAACGTTTCACTGACCATTGAACAAGGTGAATTTGTTTATTTGGTCGGCCAGAGTGGTGCAGGTAAATCGACTCTGGTTAAATTATTGTATCGGCAACTCGTCCCAACCGAAGGGTTCATCACGATCAATAACTTTGATTTACGCTTGATGCGTGAGCGTCAGGTACCGAAGCTTCGCCGGACCTTAGGCGTTGTCTTTCAAGATTTCAAACTTTTACCAAAAATGACCGTTTCAGAAAACATCGGTTATGCTTTGCAAGTAATCGGCAAATCCGATGAGGAAATTAAAACCGCAGTGACTCAAGTCCTCGCAGAGGTGGGTCTTTCAGATCAAGCCGATCATTTCCCAGACGAATTATCCGGTGGCCAGCAACAACGTGTGGCAATTGCACGCGCGATCATCAATGATCCCAAGACTTTGATTGCCGACGAACCAACGGGGAATCTCGATCCACAAACGTCGAATGATATTATGGCAATTCTCGAGCGAATCAATGCGCGAGGCACAACCGTGATCATGGCAACGCATAATCAACAGATCGTGGATGAATTACCACACCGACTGGTTGAAGTGGCGAATGGTACGATTATCCGTGATGAACAAGGAGGGCAATACACACATGAATTGGACAACGATTCGCAACCATCTACTAGATAGTTTTAAGAGTCTCCGCCGGAATGGTTGGATGGCATTTGCCGCAATCAGTGGGGTTGCCGTAACGATTTTACTTGTCGGAATTTCGCTTGCCTTGGTCTTAAACGTGACGAAGTTGTCGCGCGATGTCGAAAATGACGTCCGCGTGCAGGTCGCGGTTGAGCCTAAGACAACAGCGAAACAGAAAGACAAGCTCGAAGCACAACTCAAGGACATTCCGTCCGTCAAAAAAGTTAGTTATTCTTCCAAAGCAAACGAATTAAAGAAAATTGTCAGCCAATATGGTAGCTCATTCAAGATGTTTGGTGGCGATGACAATCCACTTTCAGACATGTTTATTCTTGAAGCAAGCCAACCACAGAAGACCGTCACAATTGCCAAGCGCGCAAGCAAACTTGCCAACGTTTCTCGCGCAAACTATGGTGGTAGTCAAACCAAAAAGCTCTTTAGAACGATGAATAGCGTTCGAAATTTGGGATTGGCGTTCTCAATCTTGTTGCTTTTTGTGGCTATCTTCCTGATTTCGAATACGATTCGAATCACGATTCTGTCACGAAGCCGCGAAATTGAAATCATGCGACTCGTTGGTGCAACCCGTTGGTATATCCGCTGGCCATTCATTCTCGAAGGTGCATGGACGGGATTGCTCGGTGTCATTGTGCCATTAGTGGTGATTGATTTAGGCTACAGTAGTATTTTCAACGGTGTTGGTCGTCAATTAGCGACTTCGGGCTATAGCCTTTTGCAACCGCAGGCGTTAATTTGGCCATTGAACTTATCGCTGCTTGTGATCGCGATGTTGATTGGTGCTTTAGGTGCTGCCGTTTCAATGGGACGATTCTTGAAGATGTAAACTGGATTAAAGCGACTCTGAAAAGAGTTGCTTTTTTTGATGGACTTAATTGTTAGATCAGTCAGTCTGGTGCTGCTTTTATATCAGACCCGTCAGTCCACTCCGTTCCCTGACTCAGATGTGAAGGCAGAGTTGAGCTTTAAAATTAAGGAGCAGAAACTAACAATTATCACTGAAACAGTTATTCAATAGTTCAGACTAAATCAGAAGTTGCGGAGGAAAATGGTTGTGATGCTGTGAAAGTTCTGTTAGACCGCGAGAGCGTGAAGCAAGGCGGTTAGCAGTTGAGCATTAACGATGATTTCTGGATGATTCGTTTACGAATCGTTTGTAAATCGTTGTTAAGCGCAGACTGC
>NZ_AZFX01000059.1:61441-74121 GCF_001435835.1 Lapidilactobacillus concavus DSM 17758 | reverse complement strand
GCACGTTTTCGAAGGCTCCAATTTTAGTCGAAAGCTACTTTTAGCTTGCTAAAAGAACTGTAGACGGCCCCACAGCAGGAACAACTATTTTCCGTAGCAACTTCGGCGAATAGCAATAAAAAAATTTGATTTTCTCAATTCGTTATTCTAGACGTACGACTAATACAAATATTCATGCCAAAGAACTTGTCATTTTCGATCGAAATGTACTAGTAATTGTCGTGAATCTAAATATTAGTCGTATCTCAATTTCGCCATTTAACGCAATCACGATCTTTAAAACGTGATTATTATTTTTTGTTCGAAGAAAAATGCTGCAAGTAAATCACACCCAGTTATTTTGAGTTACCGACTAAACTAGAAGTTGCGGAAGACAATGGGCATGATTGCAGTGACAGTGCTATAAGCTCGAAACGTGTTTCGAGCTTATAACACGGGCAAAACTTTAGATTTTGTGCAACAAAAGCTACAAGTTTTAGGCGAAAGCTACTTTAGAAGCTTGCTTCTAAAGAGCTGCAGCCGGCCCCACAGGCTAGCATGCCCATTGTCTGTAGCAACTTCGGGTGGCACATCCCACAGCATGAACAACCATTTTCCGCAGCAACTTTGGTTTACCGACCGGCGGCGACTTTGGTTCCAGAACGCTTAGCTGCAAACATAAGGAATAGCTATCTATACAAACAAAGCCCCTTTGCATGCTATACTTAAAGATAATAGAGAAACAATTGGAGTAGAACATGCCAAGAATTTTAGTTGTGGATGATGAGCCGAGTATTCGGCAATTGATCACTTATAATTTACAGCAGGCACACTATGATGTCGTAACCGCGGCGGACGGGGAATGTGCGCTGAATTTAGCGTTGCATCAGGAGTTTGATTGCATCGTCCTGGATTTGATGTTGCCTAAAATCGATGGTATCGAGGTGACTAAGCGTTTGCGTCGCGCCAGCGTGCAGACACCGTTGATCATGCTGACGGCTAAACAAGAGGAGGCCGATAAGATTATTGGTCTTGAATTGGGCGCGGATGATTATATGACCAAGCCGTTTAGCCCGCGTGAACTATTGGCGCGAATTAAGGTATTGGGTCGGCGGGGTAAATTGAAAGCACCTGTGCATCAGGCGCAAGAGGCGGCGATAATTTATTTTGGGCCGGTCAGTTGGCGACGGGATCAGCATCATTTGCATCGCGGAGAACAATCCTTAGCGTTGACTAAGAAGGAATATGAATTACTTTCGTTCTTAGTGGATCAGCGAGGTAAAGTGGTGACACGCGAGCAGATCATGGAGAATGTTTGGCAAACACAAGAAGCGGTGATGAGCCGAATGGTGGATATTCAGATTAGTCATCTACGGGATAAAATTGAGATTGATCCTAAAAATCCACAATTTTTGCAGACAGTCAGAGGTTTCGGGTATCGATTAGATGGAGGGCAGTCAGAATGAAAGTTAATTTGAAGTTACGGCGTTTTTGGATCGGGTTGGTTGCGGTCATTTTTTATTTATTGATGTTCTTTTTGGTTAACCATTTTTTGGCGACGAATCAACAGGATCAGCTGCGTCATTTTGGCGCGGAATATCAGCAAGAGGTCACGACTGCCGACCATACGCAAACCTTTGATCGTTGGCGGAATAATTTTCAACTCTATGCGATTGACTTGCCGGCGAAGGGTTCGAATGAACTGAGTCGTGTGGCCAATAGTGTGGTGGATCATAATCTGGTTAACTCGAATCGGCCGTTTACGCGGATTCAATACAAGGGACAGGCTAATTGGCTGTATCTCGTTAGTGACGCGCAAAATACGCGTCAGGCGGTTCTGGTGCAACCTATTAATACAATTCAGAAAAATTATATGCGGACATGGATGATGTTCACCGTGGTGTATCTCTTCATTGTCGGCCTGCTGAGCTTGTTGTTATTCCGTGCCAGTCAAACGCGTAAGCAACGTATTAAGCAGATCACCGAGAATCTAAAAGTGATCGAAACTCACCAAGAGCAGGAGCCAATTATTTTGACGCCGAATGATCCCCTGTTTAACCTGGCCAGTACGGTCAATCATTTGGGGCAGTCGGTGAACAATCAATTTGCGGAAGCGCGCTTACAGAAGCAGAGTCTGCGTTCGCTGATCGAGAATTTGCCGCTAGGCGTGATGTTGCTGGATGAGAGTGGTCAGGTCGAGATGGCCAACCACGCATTGGGTGAAATCATGAATACGCCTGTCTGGCCAGACCAGTTGGCGAATTATATGGACTATGTCAAGACTTATTCACTTAGTCGAATGATCGAGCATGCCTTGCGGAATCCAACCAAGCATACTCATCGTCGGCGTGATATTCAGCTGGTGGGTGATGAAGGTCGCTTCGTCGCGGCGGACGTGATTTCTCTCGTGAGTCACGGCGGTGCCGAGCCGAAACAAAAAGTACTCGTGATGCTCTACGATTTAACTGAAATCAAACAAAATGAGCGTGCTCAATTGGATTTTGTCACGAATGCGAGCCACGAATTACGGACGCCAGTTACTTCAATTGCAGGCTTTGCAGAAACGTTACTCGATGGCGCGAAGGATGATCCGGAGAAGTCGACTGAGTTCTTAACGATTATTCGTGATCAGGCACAACATCTTGAGGCGCTCATTCATGACATTCTGCTGCTTTCGAAGGCGGATCAAGATCAGCCTTTGAAGTGGGAAGCCATTGATGTAGCACAAGTTGTCGATGAAGAGCTGCAAGTGCTGCATCATCAGATTGATCAGCAACAACTTCAAGTTAAGGTCATGCGCGACGACTATCACGCACCAACATTGACGGATGAAGTGAAAATCCGGCAGATTATTCGCAATTTGCTAACAAACGCGGTTGCCTACAATCATCGTGGGGGTAAGGTCATCGTTCATTTACAAACGACGGATCATCAGTTGATTCTTCATGTTCAAGATACAGGTGATGGCCTCACAACAGAGGATCAAGCACGTGTCTTCGAGCGTTTCTACCGGACGGATCATTCTCATCAACACGATCAGGGTGGGACCGGTTTAGGATTGGCGATCGTTGCCAACTTAGTCGAACAGTTAGGGGGTCAGGTCAGCGTGAAGAGTCAACTTGGCGTCGGTAGTATTTTCACCACCGAGTTACCGCTGACTGACGAACACGTGTCTGCGAATGGATTGAAAGCCTAGATAAGTCACGATGATGGGCGATGATTCAGCTAGAAGATACGCCCTATCAAAAATTTACAAGACTTTTACATGAACTGTGCTTTTTTGTTACATGATATCCCTATACTGGTAGTAGTTATCATGGAGGAATAAAACTTGAAGAAGAAACTGATCACGTTATTGGGATTAACTTCTCTGATGATCATCTTGTCTGGTTGCGGCTTGAAGCAATCAGGTGAGTCGATCACTGCAGTCGGATCATCTGCACTACAACCCTTAGTTGAAGCGGCAGGCGATCGTTTCACTGAAGAGTATCCAGGAAAGTTTATCAACGTTCAAGGTGGTGGCTCGGGAACGGGACTCTCGCAGATTCAAGCAGGTTCTGTTGAGATCGGGAATTCTGACCTATACGCCGAACAGAAGTCGGGAATCAATGCCAAGCATCTCGTTGACCATCGCGTGGCTGTTGTTGGGGTTGCCCCCGTTGTGAACAAAAAAATACCGATCAAGAACTTGACCTTGAGTCAACTCGCTCAGATTTTTTCCGGGGATATTACGAACTGGCAAAAATTAGGCGGACCTGATCAAAAAATCGTGGTCATCAATCGCGCTCAAGGTAGTGGGACTCGTGATACTTTTGAACGCTGGGTCATGAAAGGACGCAGCACGATGCAGGCTCAGGAGCAGGATTCGACCGGAATGGTTCGCCAGATCGTGGCGTCAACACCGGGTGCCATCAGCTATATGGCATTTCCATACGTTGATCAAACGCTGCGGACGTTGAATATCGATGGGGTCACACCAACCGATAAAAATGTGCAGACGAACAAATGGCAAATCTGGTCGTATGAACACATGTATACGAACGGGAAGCCAGAGGGACTCACCGCGCAATTTATGAAATACATTCTTTCTGACACAATTCAAGACGAGATAGTTGGCGAGATGGGCTACATTCCCATCAAGGACATGAAAGTCAGTCGAACTTTAACGGGAAAGGTGGCAGCCATTAAATGAACAATGATGAGATTCGTGCCAGCCTATTGAAACGTTCACGGGCAAGTAAGAACGAACTTTTCGGTAAAATTATTTCTGGACTTTGTATTGCGATCATTGTCGCCGTCGTGGTCTCAATCTTCTATTTTGTGGCCTCCAAAGGGTTGGCAACTTTCTTTCACGACAAGGTTAACTTGTGGAAGTTTCTGACGGGAACGATTTGGAATCCAAGCACCACGGATGCACAGGGACATCCTCAAGTTGGCGCGTTACCAATGATCATTGGATCGTTCGCCGTTACTTTTCTCGCCGCAATTGTGGCAACGCCATTTGCAATCGGTGCGGCGGTTTTCATGACCGAGATCTCACCGAGAATCGGGCGTAAGGTGTTACAGCCGGTGATTGAATTACTCGTGGGGATTCCATCGGTTGTTTATGGTTTTATCGGATTGTCTGTGGTGGTTCCGTTTGTTCGCCATACTTTTGGCGGCAGCGGCTTCGGGATCTTATCGGGAACCTTCGTCCTATTCGTCATGATTCTGCCAACGGTGACTTCCATGACTGTCGATGCGCTCAATAGTGTGCCGCGCAATTACCGTGAGGCCTCCTTGGCATTAGGCGCGACTCGCTGGCAAACAATCTATAAAGTTGTCCTCCGCGCATCAGTTTCTGGCATCATCACGGCGGTCGTCTTCGGGATGTCTCGTGCATTCGGCGAGGCCTTGGCTGTGCAAATGGTTATTGGTAACGCCATGTTATTGCCAAGTAACCTAATTTCGCCGGCATCGACTTTAACCAGTGTGCTGACCATGGGAATGGGGAACTCAGTGATGGGCTCGCTTAGCAACAATGCGCTCTGGTCATTGGCGCTCTTATTATTGATCATGCCATTAATCTTTAACATCATCATCCGCTGGATCGGTAAGAGAGGAGCGATGCACTAATGAACGCACGTAAGTGGGATAAAGTTGCGACAACAATTTTATATTTGATTTCAATCTTCATTATTTTCGTCTTAGCGTTTCTGCTGCTCTACATCCTCGTCTCCGGCCTACCGAATGTTAGCTGGCACTTCATTACCGGCCGTTCAAGTTCATTTCAAGCCGGTGGTGGTATTGGGATTCAGCTGTTCAACTCGATTTATTTATTAGTTTTAGCAATGTTGATTTCCGTACCGTTATCCGTTGGCGCCGGTATTTATCTGTCTGAATATGCGCCGAAGAATTGGCTGACTAATCTTGTGCGTAACGCCATCGAGATTTTAAGCTCGTTACCTTCAGTCGTTGTCGGTTTGTTCGGCTTCTTAGTTTTCTCTATCAACATGAAATTTGGCTTCTCGATTCTATCCGGCGCCTTGGCGTTAACGGTCTTCAATCTGCCACTATTAACGCGTAAGGTCGAAGATTCGCTACAGTCCATTCACTATACGCAAAGAGAAGCAGGCTATGCCTTAGGACTTTCACGTTGGGAAACAGTGATCCACGTGGTGGTTCCGGCGGCTTTACCCGGAATTATTACCGGGATGATCTTAGGTATGGGTCGTATCTTCGGTGAAGCGGCTGCCTTGATTTACACAGCGGGCCAGAGTTCACCGCCACTGGATTTCAGTAATTGGAATCCGCTCTATATTGCAAGTCCCCTGAATCCATTGCGCTCGGCTGAAACACTGGCTGTTCACATTTGGAAGATTAATTCTGAAGGCATTATTCCGGACGCGACCAAAGTTTCGGCGGCGTCTTCAGCAATTCTGGTTTTATTCGTTTTACTTTTAAATTTCGCTGCTCGTTATGTTGGCAATCGTTTATACGGCCGACTGACTGGCGTAAAGGAGCGCAAGTAACCCATGCAGGAATATGATAAATCCGAGCGTTATCTGAAGGATCTCGATGATGGCAAACGTGAAATCGCGCTCTCGACAGACGATCTTCACGTGAGTTACGGGACCCACGAAGCCATTCACGGCGTGTCACTCGCGTTCGAACGTTTCAAGATCACCGCGCTGATTGGTGCCTCTGGTTCAGGCAAGTCGACTTATCTGCGTTCACTGAATCGCATGAATGATAATATTGCCGGGACAAAAGTAACCGGCAAGATTATGTATCGTGGACTTGATATCAACGGGAACAACATTGATGTCTACGAAATGCGTAAACACATTGGGATGGTTTTCCAACAGCCAAATCCCTTCGCCAAGTCGATCTATGAGAATATTACCTTCGCGTTGAAGCGTCATGGCGAGAAGCGCAAGGATGTGCTCGACGAGACGGTTGAGCGGACATTGAAGCAAGCCGGACTATGGAAGCAGGTCAAAGATGATCTTCATCAGAGTGCCTTAGCATTATCTGGTGGACAGCAACAACGTCTCTGTATTGCGCGAGCGATTGCGATGAAACCAGATATTCTATTGTTGGACGAGCCCGCAAGTGTCTTGGATCCTGTTTCAACTGCAACGGTAGAAGATACCTTGATGGAATTGAAGAAGGATTACACGATCGTTATCGTGACACATAACATGCAACAAGCCGGACGTATCAGCGATTATACCGCCTTCTTCCATCTGGGAGATGCGCTGGAATACGATGAGACGCGGAAAATCTTCACACGGCCGAAGATTAAGGCCACTGAAGATTATGTTTCCGGTCACTTTGGTTAATCTGATGATGATTGCCGATACGATTCAATTTAGGAGTAAACGAGATGTCTAAAGATAATAACTTGATCACTGTTCAAGATCTCCACGTCTATTACGGCCAGTTGGAGGCATTGAAGGGCGTCACGATGAATTTCAAAAAAAATGAGATCACCGCAGTCATCGGCCCCTCTGGTTGTGGCAAGTCAACGCTGTTGAAGACCATTAATCGGCTCAATGATTTAGTGGCGAATGTCACGGTCACAGGCACGATCAAAGTCGACGACCAGAATGTCTACGCGCCCAACATGGATGCTGTTGAACTACGTAAACAGGTGGGAATGTTGTTCCAGCAACCGAACCCCTTCCCATTCTCCATCTATGATAATGTGACTTATGGTCTCAGAATTTCCGGCGAAAAGAATAAGACCGTTTTAGATGAAGCCGTCGAAAAAAGCCTTCAGGCTGCCGCAATTTGGGATGAAGTCAAAGATCGTCTACACGACAACGCATTGGGCTTGTCAGGTGGTCAGCAGCAACGTATCTGTATTGCCCGCGTTTTGGCGACCAAGCCCAAGGTAATCTTGATGGACGAACCCACGAGTGCTTTAGATCCAATTTCTAGTGATAAAATCGAACGTACGATGCTGAAACTCAAAGAAGATTATTCAATCGTCATTGTGACCCGAAACATGCAGCAAGCCTCGCGTATTTCGGATCGAACCGCCTTCTTCTTAGCCGGTGAACTGATCGAGTTCGGCGAAACGAGAGACATCTTCATGCAGCCACAAAAGAAAGAAACCGAAGATTACATTTCCGGTCGTTTCGGTTAGCCGGTTGCAAACACCATTTAAAGGAGGAAACTAAAATGTTTAGACAGAATTTCGAAGATGAGTTAAACGACTTACACGTTCGCTTTTCCGAGATGGGCATGATGGTCAACGAGGCCATTTACAAGTCGGTCAGTGCCTTCATTGATCATGACAAGACATTGGCAAAAGAAGTCATTGCAGCTGATCAGCATATCAACGAGCGCGAAGTCGATTTGGAGAAACGGTCGTTTGAAATGATCGCGCTACAACAGCCTGTCACTTCTGACCTGCGCATGATTGTGACCGTGATGAAGGCCAGTTCGGATCTAGAGCGAATGGGCGATCATGCCGTCAGTATTGCCAAGTCAACGATTCGCGTGAAAGGCAACGTCCGCGTCCCCGAGATCGAAGAAGTTCTCGCTGAGATGGCAACGAAGGTCAAAACGATGGTTGAAGAAGTCTTGGATGCCTATGTCAAAGCCGACGTCAAACGTGCAACAGCAATTGCCGCGGAAGATAAAAACGTCGACGCCTTCTCAAACAAAATCTATCAGATGTGTGTTGCTGAGATGCAAGCCGATTCTGAAACGATTGTTGGGAGCATGGACTACATGCTAGTTGACAGTTTCCTCGAACGAATTGGTGATTATGTCACGAATATATGCGAATGGATCGTCTATCTCGATACCGGGAAATTGGTCGAATTAAATTCCAATGCCAAAGAAGAGAATGTGCTGTAAGATAAATATTATTAGAGATTCCAACTGAGATTAATTAGGTTGGGATCTTTTTTTGATGACGTCGCCGATTCTTTCCGTTGATTGCGTTGATTCGAGTCGCAAACTTGTGATGAACACACCAGTAAAAAGTCGAAATTGTTAAAAATAAGATTGCATTTACAAACATACGTTCGTATAATGAAGCTGTAGAATTAATCAGTTCAACTGGAGGAATCTCAAATGAATCTCAACGAATTTATCAATTACTTCGAGAGTTTAACAACCGCTAAAGCAGATTTTTGCGAAAAGGCGACCGTACATCAGCAGCAATTGAACGCAGAACGGGCACCGGCACGTCGCTGGAATCAAGCGGAGATCAACGTTCAAGTTGAGAAAATGTGGCATGAAGTTCTTGAACAGCTCTATCGTAATCTCAAGAATACAATCACGAACGATCAAAATCCAGATGAATGGCGCAAACGTTTAGACGCCGATGGATTCACGGATGAAATCGATGATTCAATTCGCGAAATCAGTTTCGAAACTGAGGATGATGAGTAAACAAGGGGCGATGGTGTTCAATAAAACAACAAACCAAGTGAAACAATGCGAACAGGTTAATATTCAATACAAATCTCACAAGGCAATTATTGATATATCTATCTATTGTGTTATAGTTAACTTGTAATCAAGATTAATTGATCCTCGTTAACATGCTATTGGTGTATAATTGTTGACCTATTTGCGTGCTGCAAACAGGAATCTAATTTAATCATTATTAAAGCCAAGATGACTTATGCTATAGTTGTCACGATTGATCTTTCACGAGGTTTACCATCGAGAATCAAAGAAAGGTTCAAATGGTGCCCTGATGAATACCAAATTAATCAAGAAAGTTTGCAATCTTGGCAATGTTATTTCATGGCTTATTTGGTTATTAGTGAAAATATCTTGGCCTGGTGCACCGTTATGGTTAGGAATTTCAATTCTAATCATTGCTAGTATTTTTGTGGTAATCAGTATAGTCGTCAGTCTTGTGGTTTGGTATAAATAAGGATCAATTTGCTTCTGAGTGGTCCTATTCAGCTTAAAGACTCACCGATAATCTTAAATCACCTCATAATTGTTAGACGGCCCTCTTACAATTATGGGGTATTTTGTTATAGGAATCACCCTTGCTAAAATTTCTATCAACTCAGTTGACGATGCACCAATAAAAAATGCCAAACAAAAAAACGTCCGAGTAAAATCGGACGTTTTTGCTGTAACCCTTTGAATAGGGATTATAGTTTTTGGTTGTAGAATTCGACAACAAGTGATTCGTCGATTTCTGGTTCGAGCTCATCACGTTCTGGTAAACGAACTAAGCTACCAGTTAACTTCGTGTCATCAAAAGTAACGAATGAAGGGCGACTTACAGTGCTCTCCAAGGCGCTCTTAACGATCACTAAGTTACGTGAGCGTTCGCGTAATGAGATTTCTTGGCCAACTTCAACTTCGTATGAAGGGATGTCAACGCGTTTGCCATCAACTGTGATATGGCCATGAGCAACTAATTGACGAGCTTGCGCACGTGTTGTTGCAAAGCCAAGGCGATAAACTAAGTTATCAAGACGACGTTCCAGTAAGATCATGAAGTTAACACCGTGCTTACCTTCTTTGATTTTACCAGCGCGAACGAATAAGTTTCTAAATTGACGTTCGTTTAAGCCGTACATCATACGTAATTTTTGTTTCTCACGCATTTGGGTACCATATTCTGACAACTTGCGACGGTTGTTAGGACCATGATCACCAGGTGCATAAGGGCGACGTGCTAATTCTTTACCAGTACCAGAAAGTGAAAGGCCGAGACGGCGAGAAACTTTCCATGATGGACCTGTATATCGAGACATAGGAAATCCTCCAAATATTTTTTTGGAGTAAAATACACGATCAAGGTTTAACATTCGTGCATTTACCATTGCAATCTTCGCCACGTGCAGCCGCGGGTTACGCAATTGAACTAGAAGGCAACGACACATGATCGTTGCACATTTCAGTTATGACGCTGAAATCAGTGAAGTCGTTGGTAAATGTTGACGAGCTTGCCGCCTTGTGCTGCATATTTTACACATCTACGATTTTACCAAATAATCGCACAAATCGCAATAGCCAATGGCTTTTCTATTGCACAGGCAGACATTTGGTGTCATAACCTGTAAAATATAATCGTGAGTACAACTAAGATTACGACGAGTTAAATAATAGGAGGTTATCTATGGCAATTCAGAAATCATTAGCGGATTACGAAGCCGATATTCCAGCGGTTCGAGCGTTGTTTTCACAGTCGGACGAAGGAAAGTTACTCGAATTCTTCGATCAACTGACGAAGGGCTATCAACGCGAGTGGGCCAAGTTTATCTTCGGCAGTAAGGCAACCGCGACCAAAGACAGACACATCGCTGAGATGAAAGAGGTATTGGCCGCTGGGTACAAATCTAAACGTGGCTATGCATCGGCGATGAAGGCACAACGAGCTGCGGATTAGGTCGTAGATTCGAAGTGTTCGGATCAGCAGCACCCACAGCACAGAAAATCATTGAAAATTCGCAAAATCTTGCAGAAAAACGCGGACAGGACTATATTTGAAGAGAACGGAGGTTTGACAAAATGAAAATTGCAATTGCCGGCGCGGGTGCAATGGGCTCGCGCTTTGGAACAATGTTGAAACGTGGCGGAAACGATGTGATCCTGATTGATACTTGGCCAGAACACGTGGCTAAAATCAATCGCGATGGTCTACAGATTGATACGGATCAAGGCAGTGAACAAGTTCAGATCGACGCATTTTTGCCACAAGATGTGAGTTTCAAACCTGAACTAGTTGTCTTATTTACGAAGTCGATGGGATTAGTAAGCATGTTGGAGGCTATCCAACCCATACTTACTCCCGAGACTAAGATCGTCTGCCTATTGAATGGCCTCGGACACACCAACGTCATTGAAAAATACATTAAAAAAGAAAATATTTTCATGGGGATCACTTTGTGGACCGCTGCCTTGTTAGGACCTGGTCACGTTAAATTAGTAGGTGATGGCAGCATCGAGATTCAGAATATTGATCCTGATGAAGAAGTTGCCGCAGAAAAGATCTGTCAAGTTTTTGATGCATCTGGTTTAAAAGCTTCTTACAGCAATAATGTGATGTTTTCAATCTGGCGCAAAGCCTGTGTTAACGGCACACTCAATACGTTGTGTACCTTGTTAGACTGTAACATCGCCCAGTTCGGACGCTTACCACAGTCAGATGCACTTGTTCACGAAATCGTCACCGAGTTTGCGAAGATTGCGGCTCACGAAGGCGTCTTGTTGAACGTTGACGAAGTCGCGCAACACATTGGCAAGCTGTATGATCCTAGCCAAGCCGGCGAACATTATCCAAGCATGTATCAAGACTTGATCATGCACCATCGCCTAACCGAGATCGACTACCTGAATGGTTACGTTGCCGCCCAAGCTGCCGAGCTGAAGTTACAAACGCCGGTTTGCGAAGCGCTGACGCAGATGATTCATGCAAAAGAAGTTTTGTTAGTTAAATAAAGACGAAAAGAGCGATGCGAGTTGAGCATCGCTCTTTTGTTTGCCTTGCCTCGTCGAAGTTACTGCGGGACGTGCAGCCCGAAGTTGCTACAGACAATGGGCATGCTAGCCTGTGGGGCCGGCTGCAGCTCTTTAGAAGCAAGCTTCTAAAGGAGCTTTCGCCTAAAACTTGTAGCTTTTGTTGCACAAAATCTAAAGTTTTGCCGTGCTATAAGCTCGAAACATATTTCGAGCTTATAGCACTGTCACTGCAATCATGCCCATTGTCTTCCGCAACTTCTAGTTTAGTCGGTAACTCAAAATAACTGGGCAAGATTTGTTGGCAGCCTATTTCTTCGAACGAAAAATGATAGTCAGACTAACAAATCGTGACTGCTTAAAAAGGCAAATTTTTTTATTGCTATTTGCGAAGTTGCTACGAAAAATGGTTGTTCCTGCTGTGGGGCCGTCTACAGCTCTTTTAGCAAGCTAAAAGTAGCTTTCGACTAAAATTGGAGCCTTCGAAAACGTGTTCCACAAGGCAACTTCTTGCGCTTAACCACAATTTCTAAACGATTCGTAACCGAATCATTCAGAAATTATCGTTAATGCTCAGAAGCTAACCGCCTTGTTACACACTCTATTCGAAGTCTCCAATTTACCCGTTCTGTAAGTCCGTAAAAATCGTGCAGACCAACAAAACTTTCACAGCATCACAATCATTTTCCTTTGCAACTTCTGATTCAGTCTAAACTATTGAATAACTGTTTCAGTGATAATTGTTAGTTTCTGCACTTAATTTCAAAGCC
>NZ_AZFX01000059.1:21211-61310 GCF_001435835.1 Lapidilactobacillus concavus DSM 17758 | reverse complement strand
GAAACGAAGGCTAATGTTTAAGGCGGAAGATTTATTCGCCGAGTGCGAAGCACGAGTCGAATAAACCTGCAGCCGGCCCCACAAGCGAAGGCAACAACTTTCCACGCAGTGGACTGACGGGTTTGAAGACCTGACAGATACGCAGTGGACTGACGGGTTTGAAGACCTGACAGATACGCAGTGGACTGACGGGTTTGAAGACCTGACAGATACGCAGTGGACTGACGGGTCTGATAACAACAGAAGTGTAGCGGACTGACGGGGCTGAATACGACTCAAACCCTAATCATGATCACCATTATAAATCGTATTCGGCACTACAACATAATCAACCTCACGCAAGGCCCCTAATTCGCGCCCTCCAGCATAGGAAATTGCAGACTGTAAATCCTCTTGAATGTCCGTTAACTCATCATAGAGATCACCTTTGATTGGAATTAGCACACGCTTGCCTTCAACGTGATGATGACTCTGCTTTTGTAGCTCGGAGGCTGAACCAAAATATTCTTTGTAAGTCTTTCCGGCTGAGATAACTTCCTCACCAGGAGACTGCTCGAATCCGGCTAGCATCGAGCCAATCATGACCATGGTAGCGCCGAAGCGAATCGACTTGGCAATATCGCCGTGTGTGCGAATGCCGCCATCGGCGATGATTGGCTTGCGCGCAACGGAATGGCACCATTCTAAAGCAGAAAGTTGCCAACCACCGGTACCAAAACCGGTTTTGATTTTTGTGATACATGCGCGTCCTGGCCCGATGCCAACCTTCGTCGCATCCGCACCGGCTTGTTCCAGGTCGCGAACCCCATCTGGTGTGCCGACGTTGCCCGCGATGACGAACGCATGAGGGAGGACTCGCTTGAGATAACGGATCATGCGGATCACACGCTCGGAATGGCCGTGCGCAATATCGATTGTGACGAATTCAGGATGACTCTGGTGTGCAACTAGTTGATCGATAAATGCGTATTCCTCGTCTTTAACGCCGACTGAAATAGACGCATAGAGGTTACGCGCGTGCATTTCAGTAATGAAAGCTTCACGTTTACCAGGTTCAAATCGGTGCATGACGTAGAAATAGCCATGACTTGCTAGCCAAATCGCAATTTCTTCGTTGATTACAGTTTGCATATTGGCGGGAACGACTGGGATTTTGAATTCATATTGACCTAGTCGAACGGATGTGTCTGCTTCGTGGCGACTTTCAATCACACAGCGCCGCGGAATCAGTTGAATATCATCATAATCAAAAATTTTCATGGTTTCACCTATTATTTGGATTTAATCACCGAACAAAGATATCGTAACAAAAATAAGAAAATATATCAACTAATATGCGAACATTACAACTTACTTAAACTAATATAATTCGTAAATAACCATTATTGACTGTCCGGTGCTTTTTTGTGTTGCGCATGTTAGAATGAATCATCAATACAAGTGAGGGTGAATGATGGTGCAAGTGATAGATCTCGATCTGCCCGTTTACAATCTCGTCCAGGAAGTTCCTGCGGTGGTTCCGGTGATGGTCGGTTTAGGCTTAGATGGCGTCACGAGCCCTGCGTTGTTGAAGACGGCCGGTCGTTTCATGACGCTGCGTAAAGGCGCGGCGATGAAACAAATTCCCTTGTCAGAATTAATCGCACAGCTTGAGCAAGCTGGATTTGAGGTGGATGATCATGAGTCAGAATGAATTAGAGCACAGCGCCGTTTATCGGCAGAAAAAAATCGTTGAAATCTTGCAGCTTTTGCATCAAGGCGGCTCGTTCGATGAAGCAAAGGCGATTTTTGACCAGACTTTCGCCAGTGTCGATGTTTCCGAGATTACTTCGGCAGAGCGAGCATTGATCGCCACTGGCTTGAATCCAATGGAGATTCAGCATCTATGCAATGTTCATGCGGCGGTATTCAAAGGAAAAATCTCCGACAATCATGTGGTCAATCCAGTTCAAGAACAACCTGGTCACCCAGTTCAGGTGATGAAGCTGGAAAATTTGATCATCACATCTTTACTCAAAGACGAACTTTTACCCTGTTTAAAAAAATGGCAGCAGTCTGGCACCGACGCGCAATATTTGACGCGAATTCGCCGGGCACTCAAAGATTTGATCACGATCGATAAACATTATGCGCGTAAGGAGAACACGATTTTTCCATTGATGGACAAATATGGGATCACTGCGCCACCGAAAGTGATGTGGGGCGTCGATGATAAGATTCGTGGCTTGATTGCGACGGCCAACGACTTGGTCAATCGGGTGCCACTCCCCGATAAATATGAGATTGAGGCTGCTATTGAGCAGGTCAATACAGAAGTGATGGAAATGATCTTTAAAGAAGAACAGATCATGTTGCCAATGGTCGATGAAGTCTTTACAGCTGCGGATTGGGGCTTGATTGCTTCGGAAAGTGACGATATTGGCTACACCTTGATCGCCCAGCCTTTACCATGGCGACCAAGTACGGCGGATCTCGAAAAAGATGCCAATACGCCTAAAAAGGTACCAGCCATTGCAGCTGAGTTGAATGAGGCTGCTAAGGCGTTGGCAGAGCAGGAAGATTTGGCTCGTCTCAACAAACGAGCCGGCGTGAAAAAAGGTGTGACCAAATCAACAGGTTCGGAGAAAATTTCGACGATCTCAAAACCAGTTCAAGTCGAAAAGCCTTCGCAGCCTGGGGCCTCGATGCCTGTGGAAACGCCGGTGATTGATGACAAGATTCGCGCTGAAAAAATAGCTGAATTTAAAGCTGGGATGTCTTCGGATTCTGCGTCTACGGGTCGTCCTGAGTGGACTAAGGTGTTTTCTGAACAACCAAAAACCGCCTATGAGCGGACTAAACTCGCGCTAGATGCCAATGGACTCGCAGAAATTCACTTTAATAACGGCACGTTGAATTTGGCCGAGCTCACTGGGATTTTCAAGATTTTGCCACTCGACCTGACTTTCGTTGATGCAAACGATAATGTGGCTTGGTTCTCCGACGATGGCCATCGTATCTTTCCGCGAACTAAGGCAGTCGTGGGCCGCGCGGTTATTAATTGCCATCCACCGAAAAGTTACGATAAGGTCAAAAAGATTCTCGATGATTTTCACGCAGGTAGCCGTGATCAGGCCGAGTTTTGGATTGATTTCCGTGGCATCAAGGCTTATATCCGTTATTTCGCGGTGCACGACGAAGATGGTGAGTATGCCGGTTGCTTGGAAGTCAGCCAGGATATTACTAGAATTCAACAGCTCGAGGGTGAACGTCGGTTGGATTCGGAAGACTAGAACGGGATTGGCGGACGAATAATCAATCTCGAGTTAAAATAAATCCTAATTTGACTATCATCAACGATTGACGACTAACTAAAAAAGCTTAAATCCTGTGTTGAACAGAAATTAAGCTTTTAGCTAGTCGTTTATTTTTTTGTTCATGCGCCGACGACGACGGTGGTTCCTTGTGGAATCTTATCGTAGAGCCACTTGGCATCAGGGATAGAAAGGCGGATGCAACCATGCGAAGCAGGCTGTCCCAACTTTTCACCTTCAGCGGCTTCATAGTTGCCCTTGACATCAGTGGGAATCGAATGGAAGAGATAAACACCATGATGCAGCCACGAGACCCAATAATTGGCGCCTTCGTTCAAGGCGCTGTTATAGAAGTGGTCACCACGTTCTTGAATCGCGTAGGTTCCTTGTGGGGTGGTCTGATTAAGTCCGCTAGAACAAATCATCGTGTAGAGGCGCTCTTGACTGGTTAAATCATCTAAATAAACACGCTGTTTATCGAGTGAAACCGTTAATTTTAAAGTATGGCTGGTGTTGAGCGTTGGGTACTTGCCACCAGTTGGCTTTTTCCAGAGCAATTTCTGTTGGGCGCGAGTCACTTTGGCAGCAGCTTTTTTCGCAGTCTGAATCTTCTGTGAATGATGCTGAGCGGTCTTATCTTGTTTTTTATTCACCTGGTGCACGACGGCTACTTTTGCGGTAGGCTGTTGATGATCGTGGATCAATGCCCAACTGAATAGTCCAATCACAACCAGCAAGCTTAGCGTGATACCGGTGATGAGGAGTCGATCTTGTTTTCTCATGGGAACCTCCGACGAGTGCTCTAGTTAAGAGATGTTTGAGATGCAGGGGGTAACGATGACTTGGGGCGGCACTCAACGACCTGTAGATCAATCGTAATCCGTGAAAAAGGGGCAGTTTTCAATGCTTGAACTTGTTCTGGATTTGCTTGCCACTCCAGCGGTGACATTTGGAGTAGATCCGCAAAGGCCGATTCGTCTGCCAATGAGAAGCGATAATTGACGGCTTCTTGATGGATAATCGTCGCGACCTCGGCGAGGTGATTCATGACCGGTTCGTTGGAATAATTGGCTTTGGTTTCACCAGCGAACAGTCCCTGCCGCAACTCCTGCAGGTAATGTGCCGCGGGAATGACCTTGATAAATGTGCCCTCAGGTGTCAAGACACGGCGAAACTCACCATAGTGTGACGGAGAAAAAATGTTTAGAATTGTATCTGCAGAATGATCGGCGAAAGGAAGATTCGTTAAATCTGCGATGCACCAAAAAGTATCTTCAGTGGCTTGTTGCGAAGCTAAATAAATCCCATCTTTAGCAATATCGAAGCCTATTTTCGGTCCCGTGGCGCCATGATCGGCGAGATAGGCCAACATCCCACCTTCACCGCAACCCACATCGATTGTCAACGCACTATCGGTTGGTAACCACTGACCAATTAAGTCGAGTACTGGGTTGAAAATCCCACGCTGAATCATTCGACCACGCGCCGCCAACATTTCTGTGGCGTATTCTGTTTTGATCTGATGCTGCAAAAAATACAGCGTGCCTTTTTTCGACAGATCGAATTGATGCCCCTCCGGACAACGGAGTCCCGAATCTGTTGCCATCATTTCCTGATGACAGAGTGGGCAACTGAAGAGTTGCGCATGCGCACTCAGAAAATTTTGCGCTTGAGTAATTTTTTTGATTGCCATAACGAATCCCTTCTGCTAATGACTCCATTTTAGCATGAAACAATCTGACATGAAATCAAATCAGAGGTAATTACTGAGCATCATGGGAGCGAGCACGATATTGACTAGGTGTGATGCCTGTTACCAGCTTAAATTTGCGAGAAAAATTCGAGAGATCATAGTAGCCATTCTGTTCGACGATTGTTTTGATGGGCAAACTCGTATTCGCTAACTCATTTTTGATTTTTGTGAAACGCAAGTCCTGAATGTATTTGGTGAAATTTTTCCCGCTCCGTTCTTTGATGAAGCGACTGATATACGAAACTGAGAGAGAAAATTTACTCGATAAAAGTTGTAATGAAAGGTCATGACTGGTGAAATGTTGATTAATGTATTGAAATAGATCATGATTCAGTCTGGACTGCTTTTCATGCACACGTTGTTGGACGTAGTCTGTGAGCTCTAAGATGAGGTTCTGCAGAAATTCATAGACGCCCTGATTAGTCACGCTGGCAAGTGTCTAAAGCGAATTTAATAAGTCGGCGAAGCTGGGATCACCGATTTGAGTGCCAGTTTTGACGATCAGTAACATCAAATTATAGATTTTGAAGTTAACGACGGTATTTGACGCACTACTTTCAAAAATTGCTGTATAAAGTTTTTGCAGTACGGTCGTTGCGACTTCACTATCGCCAGATTCAAGGCTATTTTTCAATTGTAATTCTTGGTCTGGGTAAAAATGGCGTTGCTTTTCCATGTGTCGCTCGTTCTTAATCGGCGTCTGATAATAAACAATGTTTGTGGCGTTCAAGTGGGCTGATTCGGAGGTGGTAACTGCTTCAATAAAGGAATAATTCAGTTTCTGCGTGTCCGTATATGCGCCCCCAACGAACAATGTAAAGTCAATGCGAGTTTGCTGATGGAGTTGGTTCACAATATCTGCAAGATAAACGTTTAATTGATTGGTATGACTGAAGTTGATGACCAAGGCTAAAAGTGGTGAAGTGAGTTGTTCGGTACCGTGAACAGAATAGTTGGTGTTTTTGAGAAATTTAAATTGCAAGATTGTTTGATCAAGATTGGTATCGGCAGGAACTTCCTTTAATTGCGCGAGTGCAATGACAAAATGCTGAAACGGGAATTCAAGTTGTGCTTTTTGACCGATATGGTTAATGGTCTCAAGGTCGAAGCGTCCTTTGATCTTTTCGCGAATAAGATGTTCTTGCACGAAGGGAAGATGGTCCGCAGCGTTCTGCTTGAGCTCCCGGGATTCATTTAGGAATAAACGAATCGAGTGCTGTAAGTCAGCTAATTCGTTTTCGCCGTGTCGGTTTTTAGACGGTTGATTCCAGACCAGTGCTTCGATCTGCTTGATGGGGGCGTATTGCCGTCGATTAGTGATTAGAATTGAAATAATACCGATGATGAAGATGGCAACGCTGACGATCGCGAATTGGGAAATCGAAGAACGCAACGACAATAAATTATAATTATTTTTTTGAATGGCAAGCAACGAATAGCCGTAAGAGTGATTCTTAACACGAGCATGAAGATAGCCGTCGTTCAATGCAAACTGAGTTTCAGCCGCACGAGTGAAATCAGGTGGATTCGTCAGCACGGGTAACTTGGTATTATCGCTTGAGAAATAGGCATCGCGATTCTGATTGAAGAGGAAAACGCGTTGTGATTGACGATTCTGGAGACCATTCAACATCTCTTGAAGACGATCAGAATCAAGGCCGATAATCACAGTGCCGTACGGGATGCCTTGGGCAGCGGACATTAAAGGGACAAAAAATGAAAGTGAGCTCTCAAAATTTTTCGACGTATGAGGTGAAGACATAAAATAAAGTTTTGCCGATTTTGTGTGCAACATCGTCGCCGAATTCGACAAATCCGCTGGGGATAGCAGTGAGTACTTGGCAAGTGTTGCATCCACATCATAAGTGCCATCGCTTGCATAAAGATCTTGTGGATCTTGATTGTAGTACAAGTAGAGATGCTTGATCAAGACGTTTCCACCGATATAACGTTGCAAGGCTTGTTGATACTGAAGAGGATCAACCTTGTGATTTCGCAACATCAATTCTGGATCCATCGACATTTGTTGTGTGAGCGAAACGAGATGCGTCAGATTGAGATCAAGGTTATTATCCAATTGATTGAGTTGACTGATCTCACTATCTTTGATTTGTTGTCGATAAATTGCGGAATCATTGAGGTACCAAATCAAGGTAAAGACCACGAAAGGCAACACAAAAACGATCAGGTAGGAGAAGACATACTTGGTCCATAATTCGTGGGTGTGTTGTTTTTTTAGACGATTCTTTGGGTGGATCATCATCGTGAGACTTCAATTTTTGTAGCGCACTGAGTGTGATGCGAGTAATCGGCCAGAGATAAAGGGGCATGAAGACAAATAAGGCGATGGCGGGAAAGATAACAAAAACTAAGGATAACGAGACGAGCATCAGTGTCACCAATAATAATGACTTAGGATTCATGACAGAAACAACTAAGGTTTGTTTGAAGTAATTACCGAAATCAAGTCGATAACGCACAAAAACCGGGAAGAGATAGACTAAAAAATCCGCGTATAAGACGAGTAGCAAGAGTAATCCGAGCTGAATCGGAAACGACCCCAGTAGACGGGCATTGATATTAAAATCGATGATTAAAACGAATAACGGCAGTAATGCCAAATAACCAATTTTGTTAATTTCAAAAAATGACGTTTGATAAAAAGCCCTGAATTCTGTCCACAGGGCTCGTGGTGTAACCTCAATGCTGAAGTCGGCTGCTTGATCGAGTCGCCTCATAATGAGTTTGAAACAGGTTGCCAGTGCTGGGAACACACCTAGGATAATGACACCTCGCAAAGTAAATAGGACAAAATAAAATTGTAAGAGTAACCCGAAAATTAAGATCTTGCCAATACTAATGGTTGCTTGCATAAACCAATTTTTCATCTCACCATTCCTCCAAACGGCTGTTTATTTCAAAGAGACTTGACTTGTCACGAGATTGTTTTGAATATACCACCGACCTCGATATTTTTTTAATTGCAGATAACTGTCGACTGACATCTTTTGATGTGAATGACTCAAGTTTGTGTTTATCTGAGTGATATTTACAGATGCCTGAGTCAGAGAAGCGTGTCCGATGTTGAGCGTGATCAGTTTGAGCTGAACCTTCCTTCTCGAATTGAAGTCGCCATGGTTTCCTTGGTGGTCGACCGTTTGGTTGGATAAATAGTCTCGAGGTATTGATCAACATTGCCCGCGTTAACTGCTTGATAGTTGGTTTGAATGACCTTTTCAATCTCAAGGCGATCGCTTTTAGTCAGTAAGACCGGCTGCACGTTCATTTTATAAATGACTAGAGCGTTCAGGATGAGTAAAAAAACGAGGCTGCCTAAATAAATCTTTTGATGTGCCTTCAAAATTAAGTCCCCCAGAAAAGCGCTTGCTTTTTGAGCTTTAATCAGGATTGGGAGGAGGTAGATAATGGTTGAGAAAGAATTAAGGGGCGACATTGAGCCAGCAACACAGGATTCAGAAACTCAGCAGGATTTTCCCGAGACAGCAGCTGTTCGAGCAAGTCTACAACAATTCAGTTCAGATAAAATTGGCGTTCTTGTGCATTGGGGATTATATGCAAAAGCAGGAATCGTTGAATCATGGGAGTTATCTGATGAAGATGAATGGGCGCGAGGCAAGTCTGCATTTCGCCCGAACATGAAGCAGCTTAAGCAGGATTATTGGGGACTGAATAGCGGCTTTGATCCACAGAACTTTGATCCACAAGCATGGCTGCGACTCTTTAAACATGCGGGCATTCGGTATCTGATTTTTACCACTAAACATCACGATGGTTTCAATTTATACGACACTCAGTTTTCTGATTATAAAGTTGGTGGCACGGGATCGCCTTATCATGGTGTTGATATTTTTGGCGCGCTGGTGACCAGTGCACGACAAGCTGGTTTGAAAACTGGCGCTTATTACTCTAAGGCTGATTGGTTTCATCCGGATTACTGGACGAAGGATGATCACCCTAAAAGTCGTCATGCGGATTATGTGCCCACGCAACAACCCGAACGTTGGCAGCGTTATGTTGATTTCGTTCATGCACAACTCCGCGAGTTAGCAAGTCGTTATGGCGGACTCTCTATCTTATGGTTAGATGCGGGTTGGGTCGGTGCGCCGCGAGAAGACCTGCAACTCGAACAGATTGCTGAAGAGATACGATTGCTTCAACCCAATATCTTGATTGTTGATCGGACGCGCGGGGGACGCTTTGAGAATTACGTGACGCCCGAACGGCGAATACCAAGTGTTGACCGACTTCCAACAGAAGTTTGGGAGAGCGGGCTACCACTAGCCGATAACTGGGGCTATGTCCCGCATGATCATTACAAATCGCTTAAACAAATTATTCTTAGCCTGCTACAGGTCATCTCTTTAGGTGGCAACTTGTTACTCGGCGTTGGTCCAAAACCGGAAGGTGCCTTGCCCAAGCAAGCTATCCAGCGATTGACTGAACTTGGTGCATGGACGTCTCAGAATCAAGAGGGGATTTATGGAACGCACGCCATTGAACCAATTATTTTTAAACGGGCAACTAAACAGGAAATATATCTGACTCAAGATGACCAAAGCTACTATTTATTTGTGACTCACCCGGCGAGAGACGAGAGCAATCGAATTAAAGTCGCTAGGTATCAGACGTGTGGTTGCAGCGCAAGTTCTTGGGGTGAAGGCAAATGTAGATTTAGCCATTGAGAAACAGATGTTGCCACTTTCAGCAGCCGTTTCAAAGATGGTGATTCCTGGTATTAAGCTAGTGAAGCAATCGGGAAGAGATCAATAGGGAAGTGAGAAATATGGGGTTAGCAAGTCAAAATCAGATGCAAACTTTGCCAGCGCGTCAAAAAGTGGAGAAGCTACACAAGGTTGATTGGCAATTATTTGTTCTGATTACACCGGCAGTCATCTTTTTTATCGTGTTTTGTTACGCACCGATGTATGGCGTCATTATTGCGTTCAAGGATTATATCCCGTCGTTAGGCATTTGGAATAGTCCTTGGGTTGGCTTCAAATACTTCAATCAATTTTTTAAATCATATTATTTCTGGGATCTCATTAAAAACACGCTGGGTGTTCAGGTTTATTATTTAATTGTCGGATTCCCACTGCCAATCATCTTGGCGCTCGCACTGAACGAAATGAAGGATGGATTTTCGAAAAAATTCAGTCAGACGATTACCTACGCACCAAACTTTATTTCTGTCGTTGTGATGGGTGGGATGATTATTGCATTTCTTGATCCATCAACAGGAATCATTAACCATTTGATTGGATTCTTAGGTATCAAGCCTATCTCATTCATGTCGGATCCACGGTGGTTTAAAACAATTTATGTTTGGTCAGGAGTCTGGCAAACAACAGGGTGGGGTTCGGTGATCTATCTTGCTGCTCTGGCCGGTGTTGACCCGGCCTTACATGAAGAAGCGATTGTTGATGGCGCAAGCAAGCTACAACGTATTTGGCACATTAATATTCCTGCGATTGTGCCCACAATGGTAATTCTGTTGATTCTTAACGTGGGTAATTTATTCGCAATGGGTTATGAAAAAATCTTATTACTACAAAATCCGTTGAACATGTCATCCTCGAATGTCATTGCAACCTTCGTCTACAAACAAGGCTTGTTAGATGGTCAATACAGTTATGCTGCAGCTGTTGGGTTATTCAATGCCTTGATCAATGCTGTTTTGCTAATTGTTGTGAATCGCATCGCATCCAAGGTTAGTGACACGAGTCTGTGGTAGAAGGAGGGATGGATGATGCAACATAGTCGTTTAGTCAAGGACACCCATGCCGACCGTATTTTCAAAATTTTCTTAAATATTTTTATCTTGTTGGCTGTTTTGATTGTACTTTATCCGCTGATCTATCTTTTGAGTGCATCGGTTAGCTCGCCACAGAGTGTTAATTCAGGACAGATGTGGTTATTCCCGGTTAAATTTAATCTCGACGGTTATAAGGTGATTTTGCGGTATTCCGATATCTGGCGCGGTTATGGGATGACAATTATTTACACGTTTGTGGGAACACTCGTGAGCCTTTTTATCACCATTCCGTGTGCTTATGCGATTTCGAGACCGGATTTTAAAGGTAAGACTTGGGTGACTAACTTCATGCTGGTGACGATGTTTCTGAACGGTGGGTTAATTCCAACCTATCTAATTGTTAAATCTTTGGGAATGATGGATACCATTTGGGCAATCATCTTACCCGGCGCCGCGTCGGTTTATAACATTATTGTGACGCGGTCATTCCTTCAAGCATCGATTCCTTGGGAAATGCAGGAAGCCGCAAAAATAGACGGCGCGTCGACTTTCCAAATTTTCTTCAGGTTAGTCTTACCTCTCTCTGCGCCAATCATCGCAGTTATGGCGTTATTCTACGGTGCCGGCCAGTGGAATAGTTATTTCAACGCACTGGTCTATCTAACTAATAAGTCACTGTATCCATTGCAGATGGTTCTTCGGCAGATTTTGGTTCTGAAAGATATGCAACAAGGTGCGAGCACTGGATTAACCGCAGAGACTGCTCAAGCAGCATATAGCAAAGAACAGTTGGTTGAAATCATTAAATACGGCGTGATGATTGTATCGACCGTGCCAATTATCGCCGTCTACCCATTTTTACAGCGTTATTTCGTTAAAGGCGTTTTGATTGGTTCGTTGAAGGGATAGGGCATTTATTTTGGGAGGAAATAGCGATGAAAAAAGTTACTTTGATCAAGGTAGCATCTATTTTGCTTGTTTCTGCAGCATTTCTAGCCGCTTGTTCGACCAAAAAGGATTCCAATGCAACTAATACTAGCAATATCAAAGTGAATGCGACTGGATTTCCAATTGTTAATAAGAAACTGACGATCTCGCTGATGGCACCCAATACGGGAATGGCTGACTGGAAAAATATGCCGACCTTGACTGACTATGCGAAGAAAACCAATATTAACTTGAAATACAACACCGTGCCAATGAGTGATTTTTCTACTAAGTTAAATTTAGCTTTTGCCTCACAAGACCTATCGGATATTATCTATGCGGCTGGCACGGATAATCTGACCCCGGCAAATGAGACGACTTATGGTAGTCAGGGTCAACTCTTACCTTTGGAAAAATTAATTCCGAAATACGCGCCAAATCTTGAGAAGTTATTGAAGGCAGACCCAAGCATTCGTAAATCGATTACGACGCCAGATGGACATATCTATAGTTTGCCGCTGATCTCCAGAAATGCGACAGCCATCTGGCCAATGGGACCAATGTGGTATAACGGCGCATGGTTAAAGAAGTTAAATGTAACCACGCTACCTAAAACGACCGATGAATTTTACGATCTGATGATGAGATTCAAGAATGATGATCCTAATGGCAATGGTCAGCAGGATGAAATTCCTTTGACGGATTCCAAACTGACGAGTATTCGTCCGTGGATGATGTCTGCGTTCGGCATGCTAGCACAAGGAGTTAAGAATGATAATGGTAAAGTGGTTTATACACCAACCACAGATCGTTATAAAACATACCTGACTTTTATGAATAAGATGATAAGAATGGCTTATTAGACAAAGATACCTTCTCTCAATCGTCCGATCAAAAGAAAGCTAAAGGACAAGCTAATCGATTAGGCCTGTTTTCGGATTATTTCTCATACTTCACAACGGGTTAAACTGAAGAGCAGTCGATTGCTAATCCAATGTGGCAGCCTTTAACCAGTCCCGTTTCCAAGACGGCAGTCGTACCAGGCAGCCCGAGAATTACCCGTGGGACTTTTTCAATTACAAAAGGTAATCCTTCTCCCGCTGCATCTATGCGTTGGGTTGATTACTTCTATAGTGAAAAAGGCGCACTCTATTTATCTGATGGTCCAGAGGGTGTGATCTGGAAATATGCGAAGAACAAAGATGGCAAGCAAGTTCGCGTCTATGCCAAAGGAATTACAGCAGATAATAAAGAAGAACGGCGTGGCAAAATTACACCTGCCTATGGATTGACGATTCCAACACTCTCAACTGATAACGATGACAATCCGCTATTACCAACAGCTGATGCACCGACACTATCCAACTTTAGTAAATTTATTCGTCAAGAGACCGAGCAAAAAGTGACACCATATGCCAAGGTGCCATTCCCACTCACTTATTTAACGAAGAGTGAACAGAGCGATGTCAGTGCAGTTGAGAACGACCTCAAAACTTATGTTGAACAGTCAGTGGCTAAATTTATTACCGGTGTGACTCCGATGAGCGATTGGGATAACTATGTTAAGACCATCAAAGGCATGGGCGTTTCTAAGTACGTTCAGGTTTATCAAAAAGCCTATGATCGCTGGGCAAAGTAAGCGTCTAAGATTGACATCTCAAATTTAAACAACCAAAAAGTGGCTGAACCACGTCGTTATCGATACTGCGTGGTTCAGCCACTTTCTTTTTGCTTACTCTCGTTATTCTCTAGTCGTGACGGGTGCCATCCAGTTCGGCTCGAGGATGTTGCCGTCAATGTCGACGACCTCATAACTTACCATTTGTTCACTGGACATTTCGGGGACAGCTTGGTAGGCATCGCCACCATTGGCCTTGGCACGTTCAGCAAATTGCTCAACGGCGTCTGGTGAAGCGAGTGTAAAGTTGACCAACGCGCCGCTCATTTTGTGTGGATCAGCGACTTCACGATCGCCGATGAATTTTTGATAGAAGTCACGGGTCAACAGCATCACGACGAATGTCTCGTCCCAAACCATGGCGCTCGCATTCTCGTCGCTGTAATCCGTATTCTGATGGAAACCCAACATCGTATAAAAATCGGTTGCTTTAGCCAAATCACGTACTGGAAAATTTGCAAAAACCATTATTGACATGAAATCCGCCTCCGTTTTTTCGTAAGTGTCTGGAAGATATCTTAATTATCTCATGGTCATATGTTTAAAACATTAAATAAGATTGGTGACGTGAGGTCTGTTAACTATCCGTGAATTTTTATTTGAACGGGACAAGCATTAAAATTGATTGCGCTTTTACCAAGCTGTTATAATGAAGTTATCAGATGAAAAGGAGTGATTCAATGGCAAATAATGAAAAGCTCGATGCAAAGAAAGACCAACTAGTTGGCAAGACGAAGGAAACTGCTGGACGTATGACTGGCAACGACCGTCAAGAACTTGAAGGCAAGGCGCAGGAAGGCAAAGGCGATCTCAAGGATAAGCTTGAAGACGTTAAGGACAAAATTGCCGAGAAAGCGAACGATTGGATCGATGATCTGAAAGATAAAAAAGACGACATGGATCATAAAAAAGATCGTTAAAAGATAATATCTCATGAACCAAACCTTCAACACAATCGCAGGTGCTGCAGCGCCATTTTCGCGATTGATGACCACCCGCCACACTGCCCCCCCTCAGTGTGACGGGTTATTTTTATGGCATTTTCTGATATAATTAAAGCTGGTTTGCAAGGCTACGATAAAGGATCCCCAAAAAATAAACGAGGTAAATGTTGATGACACCAAAAGTAATTCAAGCGTTTGTCGAGGCAAGAATGGCCACCGATCATTCCGGCCATGATGTTGCGCATATTCAACGAGTGGCACAACTCTGCGACGTTTTATTGACAAATTATCCCGAAGCCGACGCGGCCATCACCATGTCCGCCGCATGGACACATGATATTTTGGATGATAAATTAGTCGCCGATATCGCGCCAGTCCGCCGGCAACTCATGACAACTTATGCTGAGGCGGGATTGACTGCCGACCAAATCGCAGCAATCACAGCGATTACCGCTCACCTGTCTTTTTCTGCCAATTTGAAGCAACACTATCAATTGTCGCTCGAAGGCCAAATCGTTCAAGACGCGGACCGACTCGATGCATTGGGTGCGATTGGCATTGGCCGTGCCTTTTACTATGGTGCTCACACCGGTGCACCAATGTATGATCCAGACATCGCACCGCGAACGACGATGACCAAGGCAGATTATCGTCAAAAATCGCCGGTGATCAATCATTTTTACGAAAAGCTGTTCAAATTGGGCGACTTAATGAATACCCCAGAAGCAAAAAAAATTGCTGATGAGCGCATTACTTTCATGCAAACCTTTGTCTCGCAATTCAAATCAGAATGGCATCTGGACAACAATTTTTAAACCGTCCAGTCTGAAAAAAAACAAGTAACGCACAGATCCAAAGCGGAATATCCGCATCAATTAATATAGCGCGTCAAATACACGATATTGTGTCGATTCAGTTTTTATCGATTGATTGTCGATTCGAAAGCGCCTTGTTCCACACTCTAAACGTGTTGCAGCCCACTAAATTTTCCGGTTAATACCATTCAAACTCGAATCTAAAACCAGATTCAAGTTTGAATCATGTTAATCCTCAAATTCAACCCGTGGGCTTCCACACTCTGAATTTTAATACCATATCTTGAAAAATTGATTGAAAATTGGCTATATATTGTGTATTATGGAGAATGTTCTTTAAAACGAATGTTATTTTTCCTGCGGTGATTTGGCGCGTTTTTACTTAAAATACGTTGAACCACCCGCAATTAATTGATGATCGCCCAGCAATTCCGAATAGTTAGATAGACGATCAAGTCTAAAAAGAATGGAAAGAACGTGATGACAGTTTTAGTACTCAGTGGCGCAATTGGCGCAGGCAAATCTTCACTTACCGGAATGATTGCAAAAGAATTAGGCACCAAAGCTTTCTACGAAAGTGTTGATGACAATCCTGTATTACCTCTTTTTTATGCAGATCCAAGCAAATATGCTTTTCTGTTGCAAATTTATTTCTTGAATACGCGTTTCCACAGTATCAAAGCTGCCTTAGCGGATGATAATAATGTTCTCGACCGTTCAATCTATGAAGATGCGCTTTTCTTCCAAATGAACGCCGATATGGGGCGTGCTAACCAAACTGAGGTCGCAATCTATAAAGATCTCTTGGCTAACATGATGGAAGAAATCAAAGGCATGCCCAAGAAAAACCCCGACCTGCTTGTTCACATCGACGTTTCGTATGACACGATGATCAAACGAATCACCAAACGTGGTCGCTCATATGAGCAGATCAAAAACGACCCAACCTTGGTCGAATACTATCAGAATCTTCTGAACTATTATGGCCCTTGGTATGATCAGTATGATTACTCACCAAAGATTCGAATTGATGGTGACAAGTATGATTTCGTGGAGAACCCTGAAGATCGTCAAGTGGTTATCAAGCAGATCAAAGATAAGTTAAGAGAAATGGGTAAACTATAGATTCACGTGAATAACCCAGTGAAAAATAAAAGATGGTGATTGCCATCTTTTTTGTGATTAGAGTACGCTAATCATGTTTTTATAACTTGCTGACCACTTTTCACCGTGATTTCTGTGTCGACATCACGAGTGAATCGCTTGCTGAAGTGATTATCGTAGGTTTGCTGACTTGATTTTAAAAGCCAGTGCCGCATTTCCAACTGAGTCAGGGAGCGTAGCGGAAAGTTGTTGTTGCGCTGTGAAATGCAGTTGTTTGCGAAAGCTTGCTTTCGCGAACTTACTGCAGGGTCGTATTTGAGATTCTGTGAAACAGAAGCTCAAATCGAAGGCGGAAGATTTTCAGAGTGTGACGTCAGGCGGTTAGGCATTGAGCATTAACGATAATTAACGAAAGATTTGTATCACAAATATTCCGTTAATTGTTGTTAAGCGGAAATGACTGCCTGACAGAACACGTTTCTGAAAACCTGAAGCCGGCCCCATAGCGAAGGCAACTACTTTCCGCGCAGCGGACTGACGGACCATAAGCAAAGCGCCTTGTTCCACACTCTAAACGTGTTGCACAAGGCAGCTTCTTGCGCTTAACCACAATTTCCAAACGATTCGCTACACGAATCATTCAGAAATTATCGTTAATGCTCAGAAGCAAAGCGCGTTGTTCCACACTCTGAAACGTGTTGCAGCCCACTGAATTTTCCGGTTAACACCATTCAAACTCGAATCTAAAACCAGATTCAAGTTTGAATCATGTTAATCCTCGAATTCAACCCGTGGGCTTCCACACTCTAAACGTGTTGCACAAGGCAGCTTCTTGCGCTTAACCACAATTTCCAAACGATTCGCTACACGAATCATTCAGAAATTATCGTTAATGCTCAGAAGCAAAGCGCGTTGTTCCACACTCTAAACGTGTTACAGCCCACTTAATTTTCCGGTTAACACCATTCAAACTCGAATCTAAGACCAGATTCAAGTTTGAATCATGTTAATCCTCGAATTAAACCCGTGGGCTTCCACACTCTCAACTTTCAAATTATTTTCATTAGAGTATAATTGAATCTGAACGGAGGCAACATAAATTGATTACATTGAAATCCCCACGAGAAATCGAAGGTATGCGTAAGTCTGGAGCACTTTTAGCTGCAGTTCATGTCGGTTTGCGCGATATTATTAAGCCCGGTATTTCTTCATTCGAAATTGAAGAGTTTGCTGATCATTATATTACGAGTCACGGTGGTGTTCCCTCTGAAAAAGGTTTTGAGGGTTACAAGTATGCCACTTGTGTCGCGGTCAACGATGAAGTGGCGCATGCGACGCCTCGTAAGAATTTAATTTTAAAAAAAGGTGACTTGGTCAAGGTCGATATGACAGTCAGCTTGGATGGTTATCAGAGCGATTCTTGCTGGAGTTATGCGGTTGGCGAAGTGAGTCCTAAGATTCAAAAGCTGATGGATGTGACTAAGAAGGCCCTCTATCTTGGTATTGACCAGTGTGTTATCGGCAATCGTCTCGGTGATATTGGCTGGGCGATTCAGAATTATACCGAAAACGAGAATGGCTATGGCGACGTGCGCGACTTAATTGGACACGGTATCCAACCAACGATGCACGAACAACCTAACGTTCCTGCTTATGGCGAACCTGGCAAAGGGTTGCGTCTTAAAGAGGGCATGACGATTACGATCGAGCCCATGATCAACGAGGGAACTTGGCAGATCATGAGTAAGGAAGTTAATGATCCTAATGATTCTTGGGAATATTACGTGACGGCTGATGGTGGTTGGTCCTCACAATATGAGCATACGATCGCGATTACCAAAGATGGTCCAAAGATTTTGACTTCTCAAGACCCAATTGAAGACGCCAAGTATCTTTAATCTCATTCCGACTTCAAAAACAAAAAGCTGTTAGATTGCAACGGATTTACTCCGCTCGCAATTTAACAGCTTTTTTGAATCACATGGCTGGGATCAGGACTAAGACGAGCCACAACACAACTAGGATCAGGAACGTGGTCAGAAAGCCAACCACCCAGAATAGTTTTTTGTGATGAGTTTTCAGCGCAATGATCAATAAAATCAGATCAATAACCAATAATAGAGCAAGATAGGTGGTCATTTGAATCCTCCAGTGAAGGTCATTTAATTCGCAACTAGTGCGTGTTTGTCGCTATTTTTCTTGAGATGAACTTGCGGGCTTCTTCAATTAAGAAGAGTGGGATTGGAATTGTAATCAAGAAGAGCCAGTCGCGTCCATTCAGTGTTGCGGTGTTGAAGAGATCCTGCAGGAATGGTGTGTAAACCAGTGTGGCCAACAGAGCGACTTCAAAGAAAATACCGAACCAGATCAACCGATTCGAGAAGAGACCGTTGCTGAAGACCGAGGCACGCTGAGTGCGACAATTCATCACTGCGGCAATCTGCGTGAAGACGATGGCAGCAAGTGTCATTGTGGTTGCTTCCCGGTAGTTGTACCCTGTGCTAAAGAGTGGAACTTGAGGCCAGCCATTTTGCAGGTTGGTAAAGAAGTAGGAAAATGTGGAAATTGCCGAGGCAATCAAGCCATACCACGCGAAGGCTTTCCAGATCACCGACTTGTTCAAAAGATGGGCATCACGACGACGTGGCGGCTGTTTCATAATGCCTGGTTCAGCTTGCTCGGAGCCCAAGCCGATGGCAGGAATTAAGTCAGTTCCTAAATCAACAGTCAAAATCTGCATGACAGTCAATGGAAGTGGAATCAAACCACGACTGAATAAGAAGAGAATTGAAGGCATTGCTTCGGGAACATTCGAAGTTAAGATGTAGATCAAGAATTTTTGAATATTGCTGTAAACGGCACGACCTTCTTCGATTGCAGCGACGATCGAGGCAAAGTTATCATCGGTCAGAATCATATCGGCGGCATCTTTTGCGACATCGGTGCCCATTTTACCCATGGCCACGCCAATATCTGCTTTCTTGAGGGCAGGTGCGTCATTGACGCCATCCCCGGTCGACGCAACGATTTCGCCGCGTGCTTGTAAGGTTGAGACGATTTTATATTTCTGTTCAGGCGCAACTCGGGCGAAAATCACTTCACCGGCTAGCGCCGCGCTTAAATCATCTTCACTCATCTGATCCAACTCGGTTCCGGTAATGACGCGAGCCCGATCGCTGACGATTCCTATCTGCGTGGCGATGGATTTCGCCGTTAGGGTGCTGTCACCAGTGACCATGATGATCTTAATATGGGCTTCATGACACTTTTTGACGGCGTCGAACACTTCTTCTCGGGGCGGATCGGACATGGCAACGAGACCAACAAAGACAAGTTCTTGTTCGGCTGTCTCGATTGATAATTGCTGGATTTGATCAGTCGTGGTTTGGGCATCAAAGTCACGATAGGCAATCGCCATTGACCGTAGACCTTGTGAGGCATAGGTCTGATTGATCCGATCGATGTTCGCACGATCTTCTGGTGTCAACGGCCGAATTTTTCCTTGATCTAGAAGATAAGGACACCATTTCAACGTATCACTTAGTGAGCCTTTCAAACAAAGTCGAGCATGTTGTGAATCGATTTGATGGATGGTGGACATGCGTTTGCGTTCTGAATCGAAGGGAAACTCTTTGAGTCGTGGGAATTGTTTCTGGCGCTGAGTGAGATCGAAACCAGCCTTTTGCGCCAGAATAATCAACGATGCTTCAGTAGGCGTGCCTAAGATCTTGGCTTTACCATCGACCATTTGAACCTCGGTGTCGTTATCCAACGCGGCGACTTTGATCAAGCGTTCGAGGTCGGGCTCTTGTGCCAGCGTAATGTCTTGTCCCTGGTATTGGATTTTCCCATTGTTAGCATAGCCCTTACCCGTCACATCGTAAGTTTTACTTGGTAGCCAGACATGATCGATCGTCATTTGATTCTGCGTGAGTGTTCCGGTCTTGTCCGAGCAGATCACGGTAGTCTCACCAAGCGTTTCGATGCTATCAAGATCCTTGACTAAGGCGTGATTCTTCGCCATTCGTTGAACACCACGTGCCAGTGACAGGGTCACCGTTGGCAACAAGCCCTCAGGAATAAAGGCAACGATCATCCCTAAGGCAAAAATAAATGATTGGGCCACCGGATACTTGACGAAGAAAATGGCGGCGATGAAAAAGGCAGTCCCAATCGCGATGGCAATCATCGAAATTTGTTTTGTTAATCGATTTAATTCCAGCTGAAGCGGGCTGATCGAGCGTCTCTGGTTATGTGTTAACTTGGCAATTTTACCAAATTCAGTTGCCATTCCGGTGAATAAGGTGATTGCCGTTGCCGTGCCGCTGCCGACGTTGGTTCCTGCGTAAATCAAATTGCTCTCCGCAAACTGACCTTCGCCTGCGTGGTACGCTGCAATCTTAGACTCAGGTACAGATTCGCCCGTCAATGCCGACTCATCAACTTGTAATGAAGTTGCCTCGATGATTCGTGCGTCGGTTGGTACGGCGTCACCGGCTTGGAGCAAAAAAACATCGCCGGGGACCATTTGAGAAGTCTCAATTTGTTGCGGTTCACCATTGCGGAGCACCTTGGTGTAAGATGGCAACATTTTGAGTAGTGAATCGGTTGCTTTTTGAGCGGCGCGTTGCTGATAGTAGCTGAAACAGCCGTTGATCAGATTGACGCACCAAATAGCAATCCCCAGTTCAGTGGTCCCCGCGATGATTGCGATGAACCCACTAACCCAGAGCAGTATTGCCATTAAACTGATGAAATTTTTGGCAAATAGTTTGAGCTGTGATTCTTTCTGACGTTTTTGGATCGTGTTCGGTCCCACTTCGGCGAGCCGTTTAGCAGCCTCTTCTGAAGTAATCCCGGATGGCGTCGACTTTAGATCTTGGTAGACGCTTTGAAGCTCCGCTGCGGCGAAGTCGCGTCCCGTTTTTTGTTCTGCCATCATGAATACCCTCTTTTCAAAATGCATAAAATAGAAGAATAATTGAATAATCAAAGGTAATAAACGTTTTCAGTTATAAATTTCTATCTTGGAACATGTCTTATCATAACCATTTCCAGAGAAAAGTAAAACAATTTCGGTGCTAAAATTGATTATTTCAAAGATGAAGGAGCCAAACTCCCACGAAGCCATGAATCACTTGGTTTTCGGCGGTTCGATGATTAGTCATCGCAAGACGTCGATCCAATGAGCCAACTTCAACAGCATATTTCTAGAATTGACAGCGACCAGTGAGCTACGATAATGGTAGGACAATAGAGATAATAAGTTATTGGAAGAAATAGACAATCAAAAATAATCAATTTCAACACTGGAGGCATAACCAATGGACGACTACGGTAAATCAATTTTGAAATTAGGCGTGGGTGATTTTGCCCGCGGATTTACTTGGGGACTGGAAGTCGAGCGGCACCGAATCGATTCGGAAGGTTACATCAGTCAAGCGCCTTATCCGGCGATGCTCGGTGAACAGAGCCGCAATCCGTATTTAAAAAATGATTTCTTCGAGTCACAAAGCGAGTTGATCACACCTGTTGCTGGTTCGATTGATCAAGTTTTACACGATGCACGAGCTTTAGATCACACCCTGCGTGCGGCGTTGGCGGCAGGAGAGTATCTGTGGCCATTTTCGATGCCGCCGAAGTTAACAGCGGATCACAGTGAATTGGTTTACGCCAATGATAGTCCGAAGAAGGTAGCTTATTTTGAAGAAATCAGTCGCCGTTTTGGCAAACTCGATGGGGCGGCGTCTGGTATTCATGTCAACTTAGGACCGACGACGGCGTGGACAAATGCAATTGCATTGCGGATGCGGCGTAAACAGCAGCGGGTCAGAGATGACTTGATGTTGAAACAAGCCGTGGGGTTCATGCATTACCGTTGGCTGTTGACCTACTTAAAGGGTGCCAGTCCAATTGCCGAGCAACATTATCTCAGTCAATTACCAGAGCAACCGGTGCGCTCACTTCGCAATTCTCGCGAATACGGGTACGGTTACGCACAAGAGTTTAAAGGCGATTATCGCTCCGTTGAAGCCTACATCGACAGAATCAAGGCGGGCGTAGCTAGTGATGAGTTATTGGCGGCATCGGCTTATCATGAGCCCGTGCGTTTGCGCCATATGGCTGGTTTGGACGCCATGTTGGCTGAGGGCGTTAGCCACATCGAGCTGCGAATGCTGGACCTCGATCCAGTCAGTGACATCGGGATTCAGCGCGACACGTTATTGCTGATTCAGCTAATGGCGTTTTACTTCATGGTCTCACCGAGTCAGGATCCGGAAGCGCTAACTGCCGCGAGTTTTAAGAACGACCAAGTCTCATTGGAACATCCGTATCGCAGTTGTTGTCAACAACAGGATGCCTTGAATCTGCTACACCAACTACAAAAACTAGTGCGGCGTGCCAACTTGGCACCCGAATATACGGCAATGCTGCGGCGAATGATTGAAGCCATTCGCCGACCTAACTTAACAACTTCCGGTCAATTGTTACCACGTATTCGTCAAAATTCGTTGAGTCAGTATGGCTTACAACTTGCGGCTGAATTTCAGTTGTTATCACAGCTGAATCCCTCGCCTGTTTATCGTGGATTTGCCGCTGAACCGTGCCCACCGCACAATCAATTACAACGTGATTTGTTTGATCGATATCAGCGACAGGCACATGTCAATCTGCCCTCATTGGTGATTCCAGATTCTCCAGAATTACCAGAAGATAATATTGCAAATTAAATAAGCACCACAGTCAAAAATCATCTTGCAAAGGCGTTCTGCACGGGCAGCTTTTTGCAGGATGATTATTTTATTCGCAAGCTGACAAAGCAGCAACACAAAAAATTCTTAATTTCATATAAAAAAAGTCAAAATTCCTTCTGAAAAATCTTTCAATCATGTGTTAGGATAATTAAAGGTATTATTGTGGCTAGGCGGGGGAACAATCAATTTTTTGGAGGTTATTGAGTTTGAAACGACGAAAAATTTGGTGGCTAAGCGCGTTGAGTTTGATCGTGGTAGTGGCCGGTGCATTGGTTGGCTGGCATTTGTATCAGTATCGAGAAACTTTGTCAGCAGCACAAATTCGGAAAAATTTGGCGAGTGAGTTGATCACCACACGGCAACAGCAACAGGCCGCGCTGACCAAGACCTACCAACAGGCATTAAATTCTGAAAAGTATATCGCAGCCCAACCTTATATCAAGGTAAACCCCTATCAAACGTCACCATTGACAGCTCTGGTGATTTTTCAAACCGCGAAGGCGAGTCAGGTGAGCTTAGAAGTGGTGGGGAAGACGGCAAAAACATCGATTAAAACGACCTATCCCGGCTATCGGACGAAGCATCAGTTGTCGGTGTTAGGCTTGTATGCGGCGACCAACAACGAAGTGCGGCTGACAATTAAACAGAAGAACGGGACAACGACGCACCAGACGCTACATATACAAACGGCGAAGTTACCAACCGCATTGGCCACAATCAAGATTAATGTTAAGACGGCCGACAAACAAAAAATGGTGATTGGCGATGATAAATTAACTTTCGTCGTTCGTACCACCAAGCAACCTTTCGCAATCGATGCGGATGGTGAAATTCGTTGGTATAGCACTGACTATTCACAACATGTGTTCAAAGTCTTGCAGAATGGGCATTTGTTACGGTTGGCCAAAAGGAACAATCAGGCCCTGGTTTATAACGAATTGTTGGAGACCGACTATTTAGGCCGGGTTTACCGCGAATATCATTTTTCAGGGAAGACGAAGAGTTCTAATAGTCAAGCAAAGGATGACGATGTGACGGTTGTCCATCATGACGCGATTGAGTTACCCAACAAAGATTTGTTGCTGACAGTCTCTGATGGGGGCAACAAGTATATTGAAGATACGATGGTGCAAGTCTCGCACAAGACCGGTAAGATTACCAAGGTCATTGATATGAAAAAAATCTTACCGACAAAAATGTGGCAAGATTTTGATGCGATGAAGCGTTCGGATGGTAAAATCGATTGGCTTCATCAGAACTCGATTTACTATGATCAGACAGATCAAAGTATTGTGATCTCTAGTCGCCACCAAGATTTAGTGATGAAGCTTGATTATAAAACGTTGCAGATCAAGTGGCTGTTTTCTGGTCAGAAGGCAGCAAGTTGGCCGCTGAGTTATCGGGATAAGTTATTGAAGATCACTGGTAAAACGAGTTATCCAGGCGGGCAACACGCAGCAATCTTGTTACCCACTAAGACGGCCTCGAAAAAGACTTTGATCTTATTTAACAACAATATTGCCATTGTCAATGGCCCTAAGAAGACTTCTGGAAAATATTCGGAAGGAATTCAGTATACGCTCAATGAAAAAACAAAAACGATCACACAAACGTGGGCGTATGGTCAGAGCCTCGGTAAGGCTAACTTTAGCCCAATCATCGGCTCTGCCCGTTATCTGAGCGCAACCAACCGGCTGTTGTGCTTCGGGTATCTTGATAGTGGGGCTCACAGTAACATTATCGAAGTCGACCAGACGACTAATCAACCTGTTTTCGATGTCGAACTGAGCAATCTAGGGACGAAAGGTTATACCTATCGTTCAGAGCGCTTCTCACTGTACCCAACGCATCAAAAAAATACACAAACCTATGAGTGATCGACTAATTGATCTCATTAAAGCCACAACGTTTGATCGACGAATCTGGGTTGATGTTTGCTGGACAAAGTGCGAAAATTAAAGAAAAAGAAAATATGGGAGCACAATATGACATTACAAATTAATCCATTTTCTAGTTCAGATTCAGCAATTGATGGGCTTAAAGTCATCCACATCAAAACGGTAACCGATGATCGCGGTACTGTTCGCGAACTCTATCGTGAAAGCAGCCATTCCGAAGTTTTACCAGACACCCTTCATCCATGGCAGCAAGTTAACCTGACCAGAACCAAGCGTGGCGCGGTTCGTGGTCTTCATGGTGAAGCAATGTCGAAGCTCGTGACCGTTGCTTATGGTTCAGCGTTTGGTGCGTATGTTGATACCCGTGCGGATAGTAAGACACTCGGTGCAGTCGTCACTGTTAAACTCACACCAGGTGTTCAAGTCTTCGTGCCACAAGGCGTCTGCAATGGTTTCCAAGCACTCGAAGAGGGGACAGAATATCTCTACCTGTTTGATAATGAATGGGTTTCTGGCATGACAGGTGTGGCGTTGACACCACTAGACGTGAAATTAGGCATCGACTGGCCAATTGAAATTGATCCCGCAGATCGTGACCAAATTTCTGAGAAAGATTCAAAAGCACCAACCCTACAAGAATTGCTGGATCAACTTAAATAAGATTCGGCATCAACGAAAAGCAAGAACCTTGAAGCTAGCCACGAGCTAGCGCTAAGGTTCTTGTTTTATTTTGACCGCAATGAGATTGTGGCTGCCGAAAATGTAAATCTGGGTTGAAAAATGCTCAGAACCGAAAAAGCGCCACTTCCTTCAATTCGGGAAGTGGCGCTTTGCTGAGTCTGTTCAGCAATTGATCTAAATAAAATCGCGGATGGCTTTTAAAAGGTCGTTTTCGTGATTGAAAATCTCGCCGTTAAGCTTGATCAAGCCAGTGGTATAAAGGTTCAGATAATGGAATTGGTTCTCTGCAATTTCTGCCAAAGCTTGAAGCTTCCGTTGGTTATTGGCACCTTGCTGACGCGAGTCGGTGTACAACCCGAAGATAGGAATTTCCTTGGCGTACGCCACGCCAATTTCACTGGCAACGCCAGCATCGATGACGGGACCGTCCAAGATGGCAATCATCAGATCACTCTTCAAGACTTCTTCGGTATCCGCTGCAGCAATCATTTTCGAATCTGCGTAGCTTTGTTTATCGTTGATTGCGGCATTCTCTTGTGGCAAATAGAGATCAATCTCAGGTGAGAGCTTACGAATTTTGGCAGCGAGTTGTGCGTTAAAGTTGAAGTCAGCTTGAGAAAATAGACCATTGGCAAAATAGAAATGCATTTGAAAACTTCCTTTCCACGATGAACGTGATCATTTAGTATTCTGGAAAATCGTCGTCGGCGACTTCTTCCTGTGTTTGTTCGATGAGATCGCTGTGACGATACAGATTATCGTAAAAGCCAGCGAAGGCGAGGTTGTGATAGGGATAGAAATACAATCCCAGCAAGCCGCCGGTGATGACGATGCCGAGATACCACCAGAAGAAGCTCAGCTCGAAGATGAAGAGATCGAATTTATGACCACGCATCATTTCCCAGCTCAATCGAATGAGCTTGAAGTAACCGATCTTGTCGCCTTGATCGTGGTAGAGTAAATAAACGATGCGAAGGCCATAAGTTGCGAGAATCCCGGGAATCACCAAGAGAAAATAGCCGATGGATTGGATGATTGCCGTTAAGAAATATAAAACGATAACACCTAACAAATATTTGAAGGTGAATCCTTGAAAAGCCTTCACAAATGGTCGTTCAATCACTTCGCCCTTTGGTAATCGTAACCATTCAAGTGACGAGAATGAAATTCCAGTCGCAATCAGCGTGCTGATCAGTGACGATCCAAATGAGACGGTAGAATTTGCACCGCCATAGTTTCGCGTGACGCTTACTTTGGGTGTCTTAAATAGCTCGGTAATGCTGGCGTGAAAACTGGCATCCGTTTGGAACAGATAACCAAAGATCGCAACCGAAATACCAATGATTACCATTAAGACAATCACGCCAATCGATTGAAGCCAAGTTAATGCGAAAGCCGTACCGAAATGCCCCTTCATGGTATTTCTAGCAGCTTTTTTAATCTGTGGTCGGGTCAAAAATGGGTCCATGCGAATTCCTCCTTTAATCTATCGGTTCAAGTAGAACTAACGAAGAACGAGTTTGACGACAGCTTCAACACGTGCGGTTTGTGGGAACATGTCGACCATTTGAATCTTATCGACGACGTAAGCTTGAGTTAATTTTACCAGATTTTGTGCCAAGGTAGATTCATTACACGAAATATAGATCAGTTTCTTTGGTCGTGCATTCAAAATCGTTTCGATCAATTGTGGCGCGAGGCCGACACGTGGCGGATCGACAATCATGGCAGAGAAATTCTCACCGGCGGCTTGCAACTTGGGTAATTCTGATTCGACTTTTCCTAAATGGTATGTGGCGTTCTGAATGTGGTTATGGGCTGCGTTCCGTTGCGCATCGGCGACGGCTTCGGGAATTTGCTCGATACCAACGACGGACTTCACGCGCTTCGCCAAGGACAGACCAATTGTCCCGACACCGGCATAGGCATCCAACAACGTCTCTGTCGATTGTGGTTCAAGGAAGTCGGTCACGACGCGATATAACTTCTCAGTTTGCGGCAGGTTCAATTGTAGGAAGGCCCGCGGTGAGAGCAGGAAACGTCGCTCGCCGACCTGTTCTTCAAGATAATCTTCACCTGCAAGCTTCCAAGTTTCATCCCCCCAGAAAAGGCCCTGCTTGGTCTGATTGAGATTTTGGAAAATACCGCTAACTTCAGGCAATTGTTCAGCAATCGCAATCAACAAGGCTTGTTTGTGTGGCATCTTCTTCGAATTCGTGATGAAGGTCAGCTGAACTTGGTGGTGGAGTTGTGACTCACGCACAGCGACAGCTTTAATAATTCCGGCGTTGGTTTTCGCGTCATAGATTGGCATCTTCAACTCGGTTAGAATTGGCAATAATCGGCGTACGATACTCAGCGTCAATGGACTTTGTGTCGGCATCTCGGGTAAATCGACGAGATTTTGCGTATTTGGTTGGTAGAGGCCACTGATTAGTTGACCTTCATCGTTGATTTTAATCGGAAATTGGGCCTTATTGCGGTAGCCCCAAGGATTATCCGCACCAATTGGTGGTAAAAAATCATAATGTTGATAACCACGGGGACGATATTTCTCTAAAGCTTGTTTGATCAAGTCATTCTTATAGAATACTTGTTGATCATACTTGAGGTGCGCCAATTCGAGCCCGCCAACTTTCTCGGCGATTTCGGGGACAGTAGTTGCTCGCTGGGTAGAACGATGACGAAGTTGATGGACTTTCGCGCGAATATAACGATCCGTCACCTGTGTCGCTTCGACGACGGCGACCTCATCGGGTAATAACCCAGGCACGAAAGTTACCTTATGCTGGAAATAGCCGATACCTTCACCGTTGATTCCGATTTTTTTAATGGTGAGTGGGAAACGTTGGCCGACTTCGACGACGACTGAATTAGATTCTTTCATTATTGACCTCATTTTCTTAACGTTCATGGTAGAATTACCTTAAGTATAATTGATTTGACCAGCGAATGCGATGGTGGAGGTGAGTAATCATGGCGAAAATTACAAAGATCAGTGCTCAGAAACGGCCTGGCCGTTATAATATCTTTCTGGATGGACGTTATGCCTTTCCAGTTAGCGAGGATGTCTTGATCCAATACGCCTTGCAGAAAGAAATGGTGATCGATGAGCCATTCAAGCAGGAACTCATGGCGGCCGATGCCAATTCACAGGCTTACCGGCTGGCCTTGAATTATTTAAGCTATCAATTACGAACAATCAAGGAAATGAAGACTTATTTACGTGATCACGAGGTCGATGCGGAAACAATCGTGCAAGTTGTTGAGCGTCTCGTCGATCAGAATTATTTGGACGATGCCGAATATGCACGTGCGTATGTACGAACAAGCATGGCCTTGCATTTAAAAGGGCGTGTGGTCATCGGCAATGAGCTACGCCAAAAAGGCATCCAACCCAATGAAATCGAAGATGCGCTAGCGCTTTATGATCAGGAAACGGTCGTCGAAAACGGCACTAAGCTGGCGCAACAAGTGTGGAAACGCCAATCGCGCTTCGCCCAACGTGTTCGTGAGCAGAAGGTGAAGCAGGCCCTGCAACAGAAAGGTTTCACCGGTGACGAGATTAGCTTGATCTGGCAAGAATTGGATCTGGTCGTTGATGCAGAGGAAGAATCCGATGCCCTGGATAACGCTGCCGAGAAGGCATTACATCATTATCGACCGCTCAGTGATCGGCAAGAACTGCAGAAATTCAAACAATCTCTCGCGCGCAAGGGGTTCAGTTTCGATGCCATCAATGAATGGCTCGACATGCATTCGGAATGATCATCAACTCCGACTCGAATGACGAAACGTGATTTATTCTGCTAGCCAATCGTCATTGATTGACTGTGAAGCATGACGGTTTACTTTGTTTTGAAGTGGACTTTTGTTATAATGTTCAAGAATAGATCAGCATCATGAAAGTGGGTTAGATATTGATGCAAGTTCCCAAAGAAGGGGACTATATTGCTATCCAAAGCTACAAGCATGACGGCAGTTTGCATCGAACTTGGAAAGAAACAATGGTACTCAAAACGAGTGAGAATTCGCTGATTGGTTGCAATGACCACACCTTGGTCACTGAAGACGATGGTCGGCGTTGGGTCACCCGCGAGCCAGCAATTGTTTATTTCCACAAGCACTATTGGTTTAATGTTGTGGCAATGATCCGCGATAGTGGTGTTTCCTATTATTGCAACCTGGCGACGCCCTATACCTTGGATCGCGAAGCCCTGAAGTATATCGATTATGATCTGGATATTAAAGTTTTTCCAAACGGGGAGAAGCGCCTGTTAGATGTTGATGAATATAAGGCACATGGTGCACAGTGGCATTATTCACCCGAAATAGACCATATCCTCAAGGAGAATGTCAAGGTACTCGTTGACTGGATCAATAACGGGAAAGGCCCTTTTTCGCAGGCATACATCGATATTTGGTATCGCCGCTATCAAGAATTATTGCATCGTCGTGCTTAGATACTTTGATGTCGGTACGTAATATAGTTTCGGCTCGCTGCGGCGGGCTTTTTTCATGTTAAAGAGGGATCAGACAGCGTCCGCGCTGATCCAGCGGACAGAATTATCATGAGGAGTGATTATTATCGCGAGAAGAAGGCCACGTCGCCAGAAAAAAATCACCGCTGCCATCCTGGTGCTTTTCGTTGCGGCAATCACCTGGTTGGCACGTGATCCGAACAGTCAGCCCAATCAGAATCAGACGAACTCGCAAAGCTCGAGTGCATTAACCAGTCAACAAGTCTCCAAAAGTGCGCCGACAACTGGTGGTAAAACGCAAACGGCTGCCAATAGTACCGCGGATCAACTGGCAAAATTGAATTTTGACCAGCAGCAGATCATCGCCGTCAATCAGAATAAGCCAACTTTCTCAGCCGCTGATTTAAGCTTGGCGAAGGGGAGCTGGGATCATTATTCGGATCTAGATCGCTTGAATCGTGTCGGCGTGGCGGATGCTTTGATTGGGAAAGATTCAATGCCAACCACGGAGCGTGAACGGCTCTACATCCAGCCAACAGGTTGGCATAATCGTAAAGTCCAAATTAATGGACACACGGATTATCTCTACAATCGTTGCCATTTGATTGGCTATCAGCTGACGGGTCAAAATAACAATCCCAAGAATCTAATGACAGGGACTCGTTCACTCAACGATCCTGGGATGACTTACTATGAGAATGCAATTGCTCAATATATCAAACGGACGGGTCATCACGTTCGTTATCAGGTGCGACCCGTTTTTCGCGGTAATGAACTCGTTGCTCGCGGGATTCAGATGATGGCACAGTCTGTTGAAGACGGCCAAGTTAGCTTCAACGTTTATATTTTCAATATCCAAACGAATTACATTATAGATTATTCGACCGGTCAGAGTAGAACTGCTAAATAGGAGATGCAAAAAATGAGTGTTGTTCAAGTGCCACCATTAAAAATTATCGGGCAGGTTGCCCTCGCAACTAACATTGATGTCAACGGTAGTTTTTATACCGCATGGCAAGATTTTCAAGCGGATCAGACTACCGCCAAGGTCGACGACCAATTATTGAAAACGTTCGGTGAGACGAATCGCGTCGGCCTCGTTGTCTATGCACCAGAGAGCTATCAATACTGGACGGGTATCAGCGTGCCTCAAGATTTTGAAGTGCCGGCATCGTGGCATGCCTTCGATTTACCCGCAGGTTCGGCGTTTAAGATGTCGTCATCAACGCCAGAGTTTTTACCACAGATCCCGGTCAACTTCACACTAGAAAAGGTCTTTGATCAAGCCAAGAAGGAAGCAGTCGTGTTACCAGAGAGCCTGGGGCATGCGCAACAGCCGTATTTCTTGGAAAAAGTAACTTTCAAGTCAATCGATGATGCAGATAAACAAGTGTATTTCGTCTATATTAGTCCGGAGATAGAGGCACTTGAGGATGATTTAGGCTAGTTGACTGAGTTGATTTGAAAAACTGTTGAACGAAAAAAAGTTGATGCCACCTAAAGTGCTTTTTGCGATAGGGGGGCATCAATTTTTTTACACCAACGGCAAATGATGAATCTTAAGTGGTGCCCTTGATAAGTGAATCAACTGACAATTTTATAGTTTCAAAAAAGATGTTAGGATATTTTTTATGCAAAATTTCTGATTTAGCTTAATTTTCGGCAGTCATTAAACTGGTTTATGTGACCGAACTTTCGAGTGATTTTGATTAAAAACTAGCAAAATTCTCATAAAAACGCTCATATTGTGGTAACATAAATTTAAGGAGATGTTAGTGATGCAAATTGGAATACCTAAAGAAATTAAAGATCATGAGGACCGTGTCGGGATCACGCCGGCCGGTGTTAGCATTTTGGTCAAGAATCATCATCAGGTCATTGTTGAAGCGGCTGCCGGTGAAGGTGCTGGTTATCCGGATGAGGCGTACGAAGTAGCTGGCGCCAAAATTGGGACGGCTGAGCAAGCTTGGCAGAGTGAGATGGTCATTAAGGTCAAAGAGCCACTTCCAGAAGAATATCAGTACTTTAAACCTGGTTTAATTCTGTATACCTACCTTCATTTGGCGGCTAATCGTCAGTTGGCGGAGGCTTTATTAGAACATCATGTGACCGCCATCGGCTACGAAACAATGCGTGGCGCGGATGGTAGTTTGCCCGCCTTGAATCCAATGAGTGAAGTCGCCGGTAGAATGGCGGTTCTAATTGGCGCGCAGTTCTTGCAGACAGAATATGGTGGCAAAGGGTTGTTACTCAGTGGTGTACCCGGTGTTCGTAAGAGTCGCGTCACGGTGATTGGCGGTGGTGTCGTTGGTCTTAATGCGGCGAAGACGGCGTTAGGATTGGGTGCGCAGGTCACCCTGCTAGATATTAACCCACGGGTTTTAGCGAGTGTGGACAACCAATTCGATGGTCATATTCAGACCCTCTATTCAAATTCTGCTAATATTGCAGCATCCGTCAAAACCGCTGATCTAGTGATTGGTGCCGTGTTAATTCCCGGTGCCAAAGCGCCAATTTTGGTTAGTGAGGAAATGATTGCCTCGATGACGCCAGGTTCTGTTGTGGTGGATATTCCAATCGATCAAGGCGGTATTTTTGAAACAACGGATCATGCGACGACATTTACTGATCCGACCTACATTCGTCATGGCGTGGTTCATTATGCGGTCGCTAATGTGCCCGGTGCGGTTCCTAAGACGGCGACTGACGCGTTGACCAGCGTGACCATCAATTACGCCACAGAGCTCGCAAACGACGGCATTAAGGCTGCCATCAAGCATAATGCAACAATTGCAAGTGGCCTTAATATTTACGATGGCCATGTGACCGCACAAGCCGTCGCTAAAAGTTTGGACTTGCCTTACCAGCCGCTGAAGTGACTGATTAGGTGGAGGTTCGACGCGACGACTATGGCCTACCTTCGATGAATCACATTAACGATGTTTTGTCGGCTAAAACAGGACTGATGCGTTTGTGTTTCGATGGAAATTATCAGTGTCCTAAGAGAAGCGAAGGAACGCTTGGTAAAAAAACGAGGGAAATAACAAAATGAAGTTTTTTAAAAATGTGAAACGAGATAAGGAGGGTTGGTTTTATTTAGGAATGGCAATGGTTATCTTAAATAATTTTGTTCTATCAGGAGTTTTATCGTTGATTGTAACTATTGCTGGGCTGGGTCTAGTTATTTACGGATTAGGCGGGCTTGATTAAGTGAAAAAAGAAGATTAGTTTTTAATCTTCTTTTTTGATGAGATTAATTAGAGTTTTTGAAACTGAACGATAACTGAATTTTAGAGCAATCTATTTGATGTCTTTTTGTTGACGATTTTGTCGCCATTTGAGTGCAATTCGTACGCAATCGTTCGGCGTCTGAGCCTAAATATCGAAAAAAGAACCCACAATCCGTGTCATCATGGACTGTGGGTTCTTCTTTCGACTCAGATGTGGTGTTAAGCTTTCGTGAGGGGCTTGTCTAGATGCAGTTGATCAAAGGCAAAATAGGCGCCGATCATTGCAGAACAGAAGAGGCTAATCAGTAGCCAGCCGAGTGCGGTGCCATTGATGAATTGTGGCGAAAAGAGTCGGCGCGCGGCGTAGATGCCAACTAAGGTAAGGACGACATCTAGAATGAGATTGAAAATTGCGAGTGACTTTTGACCGCTGATCAAGAAGAAACGCATGACGTGAGATTTGGCCGCGGCTTGCTGATTGAGGAGCGCTAACGGTTTTTGCACAATTATCTTGAGTAATGACATGAAAATGGTACCAACAATGGCGCCGACCGCTAATCGCCAACGACTCGACCAATGAATGACGAGCGCATTATAAGAGGTACCAATCAATAGAATCGCTAATCCATAAGGAATGATGAATAAGAAAAGATAACTAAATGTACGTTTAATATTGGTCATTTGTAATCCTCCAGTGCTCACGAGCAACGCTTATTTTGTGGTGTGAGTTAAATCGAGCTTCATTTCGCGATGCATGATGCCGGCATCCAAGAATTGTTCACGCGAGGTTAATTGGAAGCCCAGTTGTTGATAAAAGGGAATCGCCGCGAGCTGCGCGTCTAGAATCAGATAGGCAATTTGTTGATCGGTCGCGTCTGCAATTATTTGTTGTAATAGTTGAGATGCAAGATGGCGATGGCGGAAATTGATGCGGGTCGCGACACGTTGGACGTGCCAGCCGTGATCGGGTGCAGCAATCGTTCGCGCTGTGGTCGCGGCGGTTTCGTCGAGATAACCAACGTAGTTATCCGCAATGGGGTCATTCTGATCAATTTCTAAGTCTTCGGGAACAGCTTGTTCATCGACGAAAACACGTCGACGGATTTCTAAGGCATCTTGATAAATCTGGCTATTTATTCCGATTTGATGTTTAATATTCATTAACGTAGAACCTACTTTTGACGGATGTATTTTGAGCTGGTATTCGTTATAATTATAGACCAAACCAGTCAATGGAGAAAATCAATGATCAACAAATTTAAAGAATCAAAACTATTTTTTTGGAGTATTCAATTATTAGTTATTGTAACCTTGATTTGGATGCTTAGCAAAATTTCTTTCGTGTTTGGTCCGATTCAGACGTTTACAGCCACGCTCTTTGGGCCTTTTTTGTTCGCGGGTTTTTTGTTTTATTTAATGAATCCCTTGATCAATCTGCTAGAAAAACTGAAAATTAAGCGTCAGTGGGGCATTTTAATTGCCTTTATTCTGTTATTTGGCGTGATTATCATTGCGATGAGTGCGCTGATTCCTAGTTTGACGACCCAGATTACGAACATTATCAGTAACTTTCCTCAATTCGCATCAGACTTACAGAAGGGCATTCAGAAATTCTTGGCGAGCGATTGGGCGAAGCAATATCATCTCAGCGATGCCGTCACACAGCTGAATATCGAACCGAAGACAATTTTGAAAAACGTGACCACGTACTTCAGTCATAATGTCCTGAGTCTTGGTTCGGTTATCAGTTCAATTGGTGGCATTGCGGTTAGTGCCTTCACCGTGCCAGTCATTTTATTTTATTTATTGAAGGATAGCCAGCGACTTGTGCCAAATATTCAGCGCTTCTTTCCGGAGCGTTATCGCGATGAGGTGGCAGAACTCTTGCACCAAATGAATCAGACCATCTCGACCTATTTTTCAGGCCAGTTCTTGGACATGTTGTTTGTGGGCACGCTGACTTTTATTGGGTATTTGATTATCCAAATGCCATATGCACTATTGCTCGGTGTTTTCGCTGGAATCATGAATATTGTTCCTTATTTAGGGCCGTGGCTGGGCGTTTTACCGGCGATTATTGTCGCGCTGACGATTTCGGCACCTAAGGCAATTGCCGTTGCAATCGTGGTGATCGTGGTGCAGCAGATCGACAGTAATCTCTTGTATCCGAATGTCATTGGCAAGACGTTGCAGATCCATCCACTAACGATTATCGTGCTTTTGTTGGTCGCAGGCAATATGTTCGGCTTCGTCGGCATCGTACTCGCCATTCCAGGCTATGCGGTGGCCAAAACAATTATCAAATACTTGATGTCATTTTATCGCCTGCGTAAACGCGCGCGCTCTGAGGCGGCAATCGTCGATCCATCGTCGTTGATCCATGAGAAGACGACCAGTGAAGATAAGTAAAGTTGATTTATTTGTTTAATTTTAAGCATAAATAGGACTTCCGTATTGAAAGCTACATTTGTGCTTGGTATAATTAATCATTAGTAAACATAATGAAAGTGAGTTGGTTAATCAATGAGTGGTGACCCGGCCAGTAGTTCGTTGGGTGGACAGATACTTTTGATCGTCATCTTGACACTGATCAATGCGTTCTTTGCATCAGCAGAAATGGCGATCGTCTCAGTGAATCGAACTAAAATAGAAACAGAGGCAGAGAACGGCAGCAAGAAAGCCAAGTCTCTGTTAGCAGTGATGAATGATTCGAGTGGTTTTTTGGCGACGATCCAAGTTGCAATTACTTTCGCGGGCTTCTTATCATCTGCAAGCGCCGCAACCTCAATGGCAGGCTTGTTGGCGCCAGTGTTTGGCGACGTGAGTTGGGGTGAACAAGTTTCTGTTATTATCATTACGATTGCTTTATCCTACATTTCGCTTGTTTTCGGGGAACTTTTCCCTAAACAGATTGCTTTAGCTAAGGCTGAACAAGTTGCTAAGGCGAGTGTTGGTCCTGTCAAGGCAGTACGTGCTTTTCTGCGGCCATTCGTGTGGTTGTTATCGGCTTCGACCAATTTATTGGTTAAGATAACACCCGTCGATTTAACCAACAATGATAATCAAATGACCCGAGATGAAATGCTAGGTGTCATTGAGAAGTCGCACAAGACAGGAATCATCAATCCTGACGAGTATAGTATGCTCGAAGGAATTATTAATTTTAACGATAAAATGGCACGCGAAGTCATGGTGCCACGAACGGATGCTTTCATGATCGATATCAACGATCCTGATAGCGAGAATATAGACTTGATCTTGAATCAACCTTATTCTAGAATTCCGGTTTATAAAGAAGATAAAGATACCATTGTCGGTATGCTGCATATTAAGAATATCTTGAGAACGGCGCGCGACCATGGCTTCGAGAATCTGAAGTTGGCTGACGTCATGTCTAAACCAATGTTCGTTCCAGAAACGATCACTATTGATGAGTTACTGCTGGAAATGCAGCGAACACATCAACAAATGGCCGTTTTGTTAGATGAATATGGTGGTGTCGTCGGATTAGCAACGATCGAGGATCTCCTTGAAGAAATCGTTGGTGACATCGATGATGAGTCAGATTCAACAGAGACACTCTATTCTAAACTGAGTGATCATAAGTATGTGATCGCCGGTAAAATGCCTTTATCTGATTTCAATGATCAGTTCGGAACTGAATTGGAGAACGACGACGTGGATACGATTGCTGGTTTTGTGATCACAGAACTTGGCACGATTCCCACGAATGGTCAACACCTCAACGTCGTGTTAGAGAATGGAATGACGTTGACCACTGGCATGATGCAGGGATCACGTTTAGAGAATGTCACCTTGACGATGCCTGAAAAGCCAGAGCCGACCGAAGATGAAGAAAGTTCGGAAGAGGATTAGACGCATGTGAGTTTAAGATGCGATCAGGAATGATAGTGTAGAATGAGTAATATTCGCGACGATGACTTTTCTTGTTGTCGGCGCGTTTTTATTGCAGTCGATAGAAAGTGTTGAGGAATTAAATTGGATAAGAAAACGTTAGAACAAGAGGTTGCGAAGCGACGCACCTTCGCCATCATTTCACATCCTGACGCGGGTAAAACCACGATCACCGAGCAAATGTTGTTGTTTGGTGGTGTGATTCGCGAAGCAGGAACGGTTAAAGCCAAGAAGTCGGGTAATTTTGCCACGTCTGACTGGATGGAAATTGAAAAGAAACGTGGTATTTCGGTCACTAGTTCGGTGATGCAGTTCGATTTCGACGGGAAACGTGTGAATATCTTGGACACACCAGGACATGAGGATTTCTCCGAAGATACGTACCGAACACTGATGGCCGTTGATGCCGCTGTGATGGTTATCGATTCCGCGAAAGGTATTGAGCCACAGACAAAAAAGTTATTTAAGGTCGTTAAGAAACGTGGGATTCCCATCTTTACGTTCATGAATAAATTGGATCGTGATGGTCGCGAACCGCTCGATTTAATCGCCGAGTTGGAAGAATTATTGGACATCGAAGGCGTTGCCATGAACTGGCCGATGGGGATGGGCAAGGGCCTCAGAGGACTCTATGACATTTACAGTCACCGGATTGAAATGTATCGACCTGAATCCGAGGCAACGCGTTTCGTGCCACTCGATCCCGAAACAGGAACCATCAAAGGCAATCATCCACTCAAAGAAGATACGATCTATCAACAAACCTTAGATGACATCGATTTACTTTCAGAAGCAGGGAATAAGTTCGATCGTGCAAAAATTGCTGCGGGCGAACAAACGCCGGTCTATTTTGGCTCTGCCTTGACAAACTTCGGTGTCGAGAGCTTCCTGAAGAGTTTCTTGAGCATGGCACCAGCACCTGCAGAACACGAATTACAGAGTGGTAATACACTCGGTGCGGATGCGCCAGAGTTCTCAGGCTTCGTCTTCAAGATCCAGGCAAACATGAATCCTGCTCATCGTGATCGAATCGCCTTCGTTCGGATCTGCTCTGGAGAATTCCAGAAGGGGATGACAGTTAAACTCGCACGGACTGGCAAAGATTTGCGGTTGAACAACGCAACGGAGTTCATGTCAGCTCAACGCGAACAAGTTGAATCTGCGGTGGCCGGTGATATTGTCGGCTTGTATGACACAGGTAATTTTCAGATTGGTGACAGTATTTATACGGGTAAAGAAGACATTCAATTCGAGAAGTTACCACAATTTACCCCCGAATTGTTCGTTGAAGTAACTGCTAAAAACGTTATGAAGCAGAAGTCATTCCATAAAGGGATGCAACAGCTGGTTCAAGAAGGCGCCGTTCAATTGTACAAGACCTACGCGACCGACGATTACATCCTCGGTGCCGTTGGACAATTGCAGTTTGAAGTTTTCCAATTTCGGATGCTGCATGAATACAATTCCGAAGTGATTATGAAACCGATTGGGGCACGTACCGCACGCTGGATCGACCCAGAACAACTCGATCCACGCATGTCCTCGAGTCGAAATCTGTTAGTTAAAGACCTGCAGGGCAATCCACTCTTCCTATTTGAGAACCGCTTCGCTGAGAATTGGTTCAAAGATAAGTATCCAGATATTAAATTGAAGACACTCATGTAAGCCAACGATTAAAAAATCCTTCTCGAAAAATGAGAAGGATTTTTTGCTGTTGACGCGTTCAAATTGTTTATTTTAGAAATTTTAGTCCAAAGACCAGTCGTCAAAAGAGTAGAACCACAGAGAAGTACCCCATAATTGTTAAATGCCTATCTAACAATTATGGGTTACTTCTCATCGGAGCTATCGGTGACTTTTATTACGCGAGTTGTTTGATTGAAACTTCCGCTAAACGATTGCTGTGGATCACTTCTGCTTGTTTTGGAGTGACAGAAGTTAAGTTTTTGAGGGCGAATTCAATTTCGTCGTCGCGAATGTTACGCTGATCGCTCTTGAGGAGAATTTCCTCGTGTGTCGGCGCCTTAGTGTAGATTACGATGATATTACCTAATGAGTAGACTTTAACGAGGTTGGCATCTGTTGCGGCAAGCTGGTTATGCACGAGTTCGCTAAAGTTGTTAGTTACGTCAAAAAGTCGCATCTGATCACTCCCTTTAATCTTTTAATTTCATTTTAATTATAAAATAAAATGAGGTTTTTGGACACTGAGAAGTCTTGAAAGCGAAAACATTTTTTTATTTGGGTGATTTTGACTTGAGCAAAGTTGCTGCGGCAGTTGGACTGAAGTTGCTCCAGACAATGGGCATGCTAGCCTGTGGGGCCGGCTGCAGCTCTTTTTGAAACGCGTTCTGCAAGGCAGCAGTCTGTGCTTAACAACAATTTCTAAACGATTCGTAAACGAATCATTCAGAAATTATCGTTAATGCTCAACTGCAAACCGCCTTGCTCCACGCTCTACTTCAAAAAGTAGCTTTCGCCTAAAACTTTAGCTTTTGTTACACAAAATCTAAAGTTTTGCCCGTGTTATAAGCTCGAAACACGTTTCGAGCTTATAGCACTGTCACTGCAATCATGCCCATTGTCTTCCGCAACTTCTAGTTTAGTCGGTAACTCAAAATAACTGGGTGTGATTTACTTGCAGCATTTTTCTTCGAACGAAAAATAATGATCACGTTTTAAAGATCGTGATTGCGTCAAATAGTGAAATTGAGATACGATAAATATTCAAATTCACGCCAAAAACTTGCTTATTTCGCTTGAAATGTGCAAGTATTTTGGCGTGAATTTTTGTATTATTCGTGTGTCTAGAATGACAAATTGATAAAATCGATTTTTTTAACTTCTGTTGT
>NZ_AZFX01000059.1:0-21121 GCF_001435835.1 Lapidilactobacillus concavus DSM 17758 | reverse complement strand
AAGTCCGCGCTACTCGCGGTCTAACAGAACTTTCACAGCATCACAACCATTTTCCTACGCAACTTCTAGTTTAGTCTTAAAGATTTACAAACTGGGTTAGAAAGACACACTAATTTCCTGTTCTTAATTTCAAACCGCAACTCTGCCTTCACATCTGAGTCAGAGAACGGAGTGGAAAGTTGTTGCCGTGCTGTGAAACGCAGTTGTTTACGAAAGCTAGCTTTCGCAAACTTACTGCAGGGTCGTATTTGAGCTTCTGCGCTGCAGAATCTCAAATCGAAGGCGGAAGATTTATTCGCCGAGTGCGAAGCACGAGCCGAATAAACCTGCAGCCGGCCCCATAGCGAAGGCAACAACTTTCCACGCAGTGGACTGACGGGTCTGAAGGCAGATGTCAACCCGGCGAATAAACCTGCAGCCGGCCCCGTAGCAAAGGCAACAGCTTTCCACGCAGTGGACTGACGGGTATGAAAGACGAATGTGAGTCATAAAAAAGAACCCTCCATCATTAATAAGGAGAGTTCCAAAAGCTGAAATTATTGATCTGTTTGCTTCGAATCTACAGTTGCAGTTGCGGCATCTGACTTAGCAGCGACAATCTTGATCTCGCCAGCTTCGATTCGTGCTTCCAACTGTTTATCCAGTGGATGGTCGAGGTAGAAATCAGCCACGCGGTCTTCAATTTGCTCTTGGATGACACGACGTAATGGACGTGCACCCATGGCAGGATTATAACCGAGCTCAACTAATTTTGCTTTGACAGGATCCGTGACGCGGATGCTTAAGCCCTTATCAGCAATCATTTTGTTAGTTTCAGAGATCATCAAGTCAACGATTTGGTTCAGGTTTTCCTTGCTGAGAGCATTGAATTCAACAATATCGTCGAAGCGATTGAGGAATTCTGGCTTGAAATAATTCGATAACTTATCGACAACTGAATGCGTGTGGCCACTTGCGGCTGCGCCAAATCCGACGTTGGCTTCGACATCACCTTGGCCAGCGTTAGAAGTCATGATGATGATGGTGTCTTTGAAAGATACCGTTCGGCCTTGCGAGTCAGTCAAACGGCCATCATCCAAAATTTGCAAAAACATGTGCATGACATCCGGATGTGCCTTTTCGATTTCGTCCAGTAAGACTAAGCTATATGGGTTTCGGCGAACTTTCTCGGTCAATTGACCAGCTTCTTCATAACCAACATAGCCTGGAGGCGAACCGATCAGCTTAGAGACGCTGTGTTTCTCCATGTATTCACTCATGTCGAAACGAATCATCGAATCTTCTGAACCGAACAGTTCGAGGGCGAGTTGTTTAGCTAGCTCAGTTTTACCGACACCAGTTGGGCCGACGAAGAGGAAGGAACCGATGGGACGTCCAGATTTGTTGAAACCAATGCGATTACGACGAATGGCACGTGAAACCATGTCGACTGCTTGTTTCTGGCCGATGACTTTTTCATTCAAATCTTCGCTCAGATTCTTGAGCTGAGCTTGTTCCTGTGCACGTAACTCGCCAACAGGGATGTGTGTCTTTTCTTCGACGATTTTTTCCATGTCTTTGTCTGTGATCACGGGATGATCACCATCGGCAGAGGCTTGGTTGTTCTTCATCTTGTTTAACTTCTCGATTTGATCGCGGAAATAAGCTGCCCGCTCGTAATCTTCTTGTTGCAGCGCTTCTTGTTTCTGCGATTCGGCGGAATCGATCTTCTCGTCGATCAACTTGGGATCAACATTTGTTAAGGTCAAATTCTTTTTCGAGCCAGATTCATCAAGGAGGTCGATTGCTTTATCGGGCAAGAAACGATCTTGAATATAACGAGCGGAAAGATTAACCGCCGCTTTGATTGCTTCATCGGTATATTTGACGTGATGATAATCTTCATAACGAGGTTGTAGGCCTTTGAGAATCTTGATCGTTTCATCGACTGAAGGTTCCTCAACTGTAACGGGTTGTAGTCTTCTGGCTAATGCGGAATCTTTTTCGATTGTCCGGTACTCATTGAGGGTGGTTGCACCGACTAATTGAAGTTCGCCACGAGCAAGGGCAGGTTTCAAGACGTTGCCTGCATCCATGCCGCCTTCAGCATTTCCTGCGCCAACAATTTCGTGAATTTCATCGATGAAAAGAATGATGTTAGGATTTTTCTGTAATTCTTGGATCAGTTGTTGCATACGCTGTTCAAACTGACCACGAACACCGGTGCCTTGTACGAGGGAAACGACGTCTAAACGAATAACTTCCTTGTTTTGCAACTTAGAAGGAACGTCGCTGTTCGCAATCTTCTGTGCGAGTCCTTCGACGACCGCTGTTTTCCCAACACCCGCTTCACCAATTAACACAGGGTTGTTCTTGGTCCGGCGATTAAGTATTTCAATCACACGTGCGATTTCGTCGTCGCGGCCGATGACAGGGTCGATCTTGCCTTGGCGAGCTTCATCTGTCAGATTAACGCCGAATTGTGCGAGCACACCGTTGCCACGGCGACCGCCACGACCACCCTGACCTTGTTGAGGTTGCGGACGTTCGGCTTGTTGCTGGAATCCGGCAGATTCATTCTGACCTTGGCCACTCATCGCGCGAAAAATATCATCTAAGTTAGAAAATCCAAATGGATCTTGTGCCATAGTTGGTTCACTTCCTTGATCGACTTGATTTTTAAGTTTCTGATAGCAGTTTTGACATAAATCGATCTCACGACGTTGACCATTAACGGTGGTGTACAAATGGATCGTCGCTTCGTTCTGATGACAATTTTGACAGAGCATTGAATCACGCCTTTCTGATCTGATTCATGGTTCAAAATATAGGGTACGATGGTAACAGGGTTAAAAAATGTTTGACCATTTCTGACCTATGCTGATATTATAACTTTAGCACTCGAAGCATGCAAGTGCTAAGACTCGAAAATCATGCCATCCGAAGTCCCACAATAAAACGGTTTACTGGACTTTAATCGCCGGTCATGATTAAATATTGAGTTAAGATGTGTCCTGTCTTAATTCGTCATAAGGTAAGGAATAACATCGGGTTCAGCCTCGAAGATTAAATTTTTTAAAGGGCGTTATCAAGGTATAATATTCTTTGTGATACCCTTTTATTTTGTACCATAAATAAGGAGAAGGCAAAGAATATGACTGTTGATTACAAGGAGAAATTAGACGATCTAATTGCTGGTAAAATCGACGAAATTGTCGTACCAGGAGCGGAGTTTGACGCTTTTCATCGTGTTTGGCAGGAATTACCGCAGCGCAAAGAGATCGTTGGCAATGCGCAACGGAATGGAACCGTTATTTACCGATACACTGAAAGCGTTTAACTTCAATTGACACACGAAATTACACGTTTTAAAATTAACAAAAAATCTTGTAGTTCTTCGCAAAAAATGTTAGCATTTAAGTTGAAGTAAACAGACACCCTTTAGGGACTGTTTTCTGGTTTGATCTTCGAGGGGTTGAACCAAAAATTTTTTTATCATAAAGGAGTTCATTATAATGGAAAAACGCGATTTTCATGTTGTTGCCGAAACCGGTATTCATGCTCGTCCAGCAACTTTATTAGTACAAGCAGCAAGCAAGTTTAACTCTGATATCAACCTTGAATACAAAGGCAAGTCAGTTAACTTGAAGTCTATCATGGGCGTTATGTCCTTAGGTGTCGGCCAAGGTGCAGACGTTTCGATCACTGCCGAAGGTTCTGACGAAGCTGATGCAATCGCTGCAATCGAAGAAACAATGAAGAAAGAAGGACTTTGCGATTAATGACTAAGACATTGAAAGGGATTGCGGCTAGTGACGGCGTAGCAATTGCCAAAGCCTATCTCCTTGTTCAACCTGATTTGTCATTTTCAAAGTCTGCAATTTCTGATGTAGCAAAAGAAACGGATCGTTTACAAAACGCCATCGACAAATCTAATGCTGAGTTGCAACAAATTCGTGATAGCGCTGCACAGTCCTTGGGTGAAGAAGAAGCCCAAGTTTTTGATGCACATATGATGATTTTGTCCGATCCAGAATTCACTGGTGCAGTTAAACGAAAAATTACGGATGAACATGTAAACGCTGAATCGGCTCTCGATGAAGTGTCAACTACGTTTATCGGTATGTTTGAAGCAATGACAGATAATCCATACATGCAAGAGCGTGCTGCTGATGTTCGCGACGTTACAAAGCGTATCATGGCTCACTTATTGGGTGTTGAATTATCTAATCCGGCTTTGATTCATGAAGAAGTCGTTATCGTTGCCCATGACTTAACACCAAGTGACACAGCTCAGTTGAATAAGAAATACGTTAAAGCTTTCGTTACCGATATTGGTGGTCGTACTGCTCACTCTGCAATCATGGCTCGGACGCTTGAAATCCCTGCTATTGTTGGTGCAGGTAGTGTGACAACTGATATCCAAGCAGATGACCAAATTATTGTTGATGGCAATAATGGTGATATTGTGATTAAGCCAAGCGCTGACGAAGTGACGAAGTATCAGAATTTAGCCAAAGAATATGCTGAACAAAAGGCAGAATGGCAAAAGCTGAAGAATGCTTCTACTGAAACAGCAAATGGTGTTCATTTTGAATTAGCTGCAAACATTGGGACGCCTAAAGATTTAGATGGTGTACTCGCAAATGGTGCTGAAGCCGTTGGATTATATCGGACAGAGTTCTTATACATGGACTCTCCTGAGTTACCAACGGAAGATGACCAATTTGAAGCCTACAAAGCTGTTCTTGAGGGAATGAAGGGCAAGCCAGTTGTTGTTCGTACCATGGATATTGGTGGCGACAAGCATTTGCCATACCTGCCACTTCCTGAAGAAATGAATCCGTTCTTAGGCTATCGTGCAATCCGGATTAGTTTGGATCGCCAAGATATCTTCAGAACGCAATTACGTGCTTTGATTCGTGCTTCAGCGTTTGGTCAATTACGAATCATGTTCCCAATGATCGCAACACTTCAAGAATTCCGTTCTGCAAAAGCTGTCTTCGAAGAAGAAAAAGCTAAATTAGTTGCTGCTGGAACTAAAGTTGGTGAGATTCAACTTGGTATGATGATTGAAATCCCAGCTGCTGCTGTTCTTGCGGACCAATTTGCTAAAGAAGTTGACTTCTTTAGTATCGGGACGAACGACTTGATTCAATACACGATGGCTGCCGATCGTGGTAACGAGCATGTTTCCTACCTATACCAACCTTACAACCCTTCAATTTTGCGCTTAATCAAGCATGTGATTGATTCAGCTCATAAAGAAGGCAAGTGGGCAGGCATGTGTGGTGAAGCCGCTGGTGACCCAATCATGGTACCTATCCTTGTTGGATTAGGCCTAGATGAATTCTCAATGAGTGCAACTTCAATTTTGAAGGTTCGCTCATTGATGAAGCGTTTGAGCACTGAAGACATGGCTAAGTTAACAGATGCAGCATTAAACGTCTCATTGACCAACGAAGATAATATCAAGTTAGTTAAGGACAATGTTAAATAAAGCTAAATTCGAGTAGGACGTGGGAAACCATGTCCTATTTTTTGTGTTCTATTTTAAAGGTAGTATGGTTCGAGATAATTCATTAATCAAATAACTGGATCATCCACAAAGGACCATCACTTTGAGAAGAGACTGAAGCACCCCATAATCATTAGACGTTTGTCTAATGATTATGGGGTGCTTTATTACGATATACGCTAATTTAGTGGAATGAAGCTTCTACGTATTACTAGGTCGGAATGAATTAGAATGCGTCGGTGACTTTTGTTATGCGTCAGTAAATTATTATTTAGAAGCTCAATAGCGGTCCGGCTTAATTCGTTAAGATTGATATCGTAAGTTGTCAATGGTGGAGAGACGTATTTGGAAATATCAATATTGTTGACGCTAATAATCGATGTATCTTTTGGGACGGTAATTCCGTGTTCATTGAATGCTTGTAAAACACCTACTGCAATCGGATCAGAAGCGATAAAGAAACCATCTGGAAAATCATGATCTAATTGAGCAATAACACGTTGGCCTAGCTCGTACCCTGTATTAACCGAAAAATGACCAGTAGAAAAGATATATTTATCTTGCAATAATCCAAGCTCAAATAAATAGTTGCGAAATATTCTTTCTCGTTGATCCATTTCAGGAAGATTAGTGTTGGGATTGAAGTAGCTTCCACCAATGAAACCAATATTACGATAACCACAATGACGGAATTGATCGATTGCATCTATTGTGATGGCTTCGATGTCAGGCTGCACAGAACTAAAAAAAGCAGGATTAGGGTTTGAATCGATAAAGATGCTGTTATGAGATAAATTATTTAAAACCTTCAAGGTCTCATTTTTAAAATTACCAACGGCAATAAAGCCATCTATTGGATTTGCCAGAGGTGCTAAATCAGAAACATTGTTATAAAAACTTATCTGCATGTTTAGTTTCTCAGCGGAGCTTTTCAGACTTTTTCGAAGCCCATTATAGTAAACGTCTTCAAGTTCTTCTTTTGGTGTAATTCCGAAAAAAATCGCAATACTGCGGACAGGCAATTGGTGGTCGTGTCCAGTGTAGCCAAGATCCATGGCAACTTGCAAAATTTTGTTCTTTGTTTGTTCAGCAATTGAGAAGGTAGGGTCATTATTAAGTAATCTTGAGACAGTTGCCGCAGAATACCCCGCTTTATTTGCTATTTCTCTGATTGTAACCATTATTAACTCCTCGCAATCTATGCGCAGTTGGACACAGAATAACTTCTTATTCATCAATGGTAGCACACTTAAACTAAAAGATAAACAAAAAGTAACGTTTGTTTACTTATATTTACTATTATTGTTAAATATATAGTTTACTTTTTTAGTTAAATACGTTATCATTCAATGGTAAGCGATTACATAATTTGAAAGGTGGACTTTGCAATGAAAAAGGGTTGGGTAAAAATGTTCGCAGCTTCAACAGTCGCATTATTAGCTTTAACAGGTTGTGGACCAACTAGCTCCGGAACTAGTTCAAGTTCAAAAAGCAACAAATCACGCGGAAGCCTTTTGGTCTGGGAGGACAAAGATAAGTCTTCGGGCATCAAAGATGCAGTTTCGAAATTTGAGAAAGAAAACAATGTCAAAATTAAAGTTGTTGAGAAAACATATGCAGATCAGTTGAAGCAACTAAGACTCGATGGACCTGCCGGTACCGGCCCAGATGTCATTACAATCCCTGGGGATCAAATTGGAACCGCGGTAACAGAAGGCCTTCTAAAAGAGCTAAAAGTTTCTAAAAAGACTCAGTCAATTTACACAGACTCAGCGATGGAATCACAAATCGTCGACGGTAAGGTCTATGGACTACCTAAAGCTGTGGAATCAACGGTACTTTTTTACAATAAAAAGTTAGTTTCAGAAAAAGATCTGCCTCAAACTACGGAAGAATGGTATAAATTTTCTAAAGAGGAACGAACAAGAGGTAAATACGGCTTACTAGCACTCTGGGATCAAATTTATTATGCACAAGGAGTCTTTAGCGGATATGGTGGTTATATCTTTGGTAAGAAATCTTCCGGTGCATATAATCCTAAGGACATTGGCTTAAATAATAGTGGCGCAATAGAAGCAGCCAACTATGTTAGCAAGTTTTACAAGGATGGACTGTTTCCAAAAGGTATTTTAGGTGATAAAGGAATTAACGTTCTTGACTCTTTATTTACTGAGGGTAAAGCCGCAGCAGTGATTTCTGGGCCATGGAATTTCGATGTTTATAAGAAGGCCGGTATTGATTACGGTGTGGTTAAATTACCGAAGTTGGCGAATGGCAAGCCAATGAGCTCATTTATTGGTGTTAAGAGCTATAACGTAAGCACTTATTCAAAAAATGTTGCCTTAGCTGAAAAGTTTGTTAAGTTTGTTTCAAATGCAAATAATTCTAAGAAGCGATATGAAGTAACCAACGAGGTTCCTGCAATCAAGTCACTTGTGAACAGTGCTGCAGTTAAAAGTGATGTCAATGCAGAAGCTGTTGCAAAGCAATCACAAAACGCTGAGTTAACGCCTAATATTACTGAAATGGATCAAGTATGGACGCCAATTAATAATGCCTTACAGGTCGTTGATACTGGGAAAGCTACTGCCAAGAATGCTCTAAATAGTGCTGTTAGTCAAATCAACAGTGCAATCAAGGCAAACGGTAAGAAATAAGCATTATTGATAGTAGTCTGTTGAAAAGGACTCATTCTTGAGTCCTTTTATCAATTAGAAGGGAAGCATGATTCATGGAAAAGTCAAAAAGTCGTGACAGATCACATGCTCGTATTGCTGGATTGCTTTCGATTATTCCAGGAGTTGGTCAATTATATAATAAGCAGATTATCAAGGGGATCGCTTTTCTGGTTGTCGCATTATTATATATCACCGGGTTTTGGAACTTATTCAACATGGGATTCTGGGGGTTATTTACTTTAGGTACCGAAGTCCCACGGGATAACTCTATATTTTTGCTTGCTGAAGGATTAATTGCATTTTTAATTCTGTGTATTGGGTTGTTATTCTATGGGTTAAATCTTCGCGATGCGTTTAAAAATGGCGAAAAGATTGACATGGGTCAACACCCAGAGAATTTTATCAATAGTGTTAAATCACTATTTGATACCAGCTATCCTTACTTATTAATTAGCCCGGGGTTACTACTACTAATTTTCACGGTAATTTTTCCTATTCTGTTTAGTTTCGCCCTTGCATTCACCAATTACGATCTATATCACACGGCACCTGCCCATCTTGCTAACTGGGTGGGTTTGGAAACATTTAAACAGATTTTTACTGTTGATATTTGGCGTTCTACTTTCTTCGATGTTTTGGGATGGACAGTTATATGGACATTGGTTGCGTCCACATTATCTGTAGCTATTGGGATATTTATGGCAATTGTAGTCCATCAAAAAGACTTGAAGTTTAAACGACTTTGGAGAACAATTCTTGTTCTGCCTTGGGCTGTTCCGGGATTTGTAACCATCCTGATTTTTGCTGGAATGTTCAACGACAGTTTTGGCGCAGTAAACACGGTTATTCTTCATGCACTAGGACTACACGCTGTTTCATGGATGACGACGGCATCATGGACTAAGATTGCACTGTTATTCATTCAAAGCTGGTTAGGATTTCCTTATATATTCGTTGTGACGACGGGTGTTCTACAATCTATTCCTGAAGATTTATATGAAGCAGCAATCATGGATGGTGCGACCGCATGGGAAAAATTCCGAAAAATTACGTTGCCATTCATATTGAATCAAATGGCTCCAATTATCATTACGCAGTACACATTTAATTTCAATAACTTCAACATCATTTATTTGTTCAACAATGGTGGCCCAGCAGTGCCAAACTCAACGGCGGGAGGAACTGACATCTTAGTTTCTTGGATTTACAAGTTGACGATGTCATCAAACCAGTATGCATTAGCGGCGGCATTAACCATTCTACTTTCTATTTTTGTTATCGCAATTGCATTATGGCAATTTAAACGCACGAATTCATTCAAGGAGGGCTAATGAAATGCATAGTATCAAGAGAAATAAAAATATCAGATTATTTGGCACTTATTTGTTACTTGCAATTGTATCTATCACAATCTTCTATCCATTAGCTTGGACGATTGGTGCAAGTTTCAATAAAGGTAACAGTTTGGTCAGCACAACTCTGATTCCTAAGAATCCAACTTTCGATCATTATATTGCACTCACAAAAACGAGTGGCACATTTTACTATTTCCAATGGTTTTTGAACTCACTAAAAATTAGTGTTGTCACGATGGTTCTGTCAGTGATCTTGGTATCCATTACAGCATATGCTTTTTCACGTTTTAGATTTAGAGGCCGTAAAAATGGATTGATCATGTTTCTATTACTACAGATGATTCCGCAGTTTTCTGCTTTAATTGCACTCTTTGTGATGGCGCAGATGTTGCATCTCGTTAATAGTCATTTCCTATTGATTTTGATTTATGTCGGTGGTCAGATTCCTATGAATACTTATTTAATGAAAGGGTATATTGATTCTATTCCTATTTCATTGGATGAGAGCGCACGTCTGGATGGTGCGAGCCGCACTCGGATCTTCCTGCAAATTCTGGCCCCCTTAGCAAAGCCAATGATTTCAGTTGTTGCAATGAATGGATTCACTGGTCCACTTGGCGATTTTGCGTTGTCATCAGTTATTTTGCGCGATCCAAAGTCTTATACCTTACCAATTGGGCTCTACAATTTAATTAACGATAAAATGGGTGCAAGTTATACAACGTTTGCTGCCGGGGCAATTTTAATCAGTTTACCCGTTGCAATTGTCTTTATTTTATTACAAAAGAATTTTGTATCTGGGTTAACAGAGGGAGGAACTAAAGGGTAATGAAAGAGTTGAATTCAAGCTATCTGCTCCATGGTGGTGATTATAATCCAGAACAATGGCAAGATTATCCACAAATTCTTGAGCAAGATTTTAAGTTGATGAAAGATGCGAATATCAACACTGTAACTGTTGGCATGTTCTCTTGGGCAGCACTTGAACCCGAAGAAGGTGTTTATCATTTTGAATGGTTAGATGATGTGTTTGATCATATGAATGAGATAGGTGGTAAAGTTATTCTTGCAACGCCGAGTGGTGCACGTCCAGCTTGGATGGCAGAGAAGTATCCCGAAGTCCTTCGCACGAATAGTAAGGGTGAAAAGTTATACTTTGGTGAACGCCATAATCATTGTTTTACATCGCCTATTTATCGAGCAAAAGTACAAGAGTTCAATACGTTGTTGGCCAAACGGTATGGTGCGCGAAACAATTTGTTGATGTGGCATGTTTCAAATGAATACGGTGGTGAGTGTCATTGTGAGCTATGCCAAGAGGCTTTTAGGCACTGGTTAAAGAATAAATACGGGACGTTAAAAGCGCTCAACGATGCTTGGTGGACAACTTTTTGGGGTCACTCATTTAATGATTGGTCGCAAGTTCATTCGCCTTCGCCTTTAGGTGATTCAAATTTAAATGGATTGAATTTAGACTGGCGTCGATTTGTCAGTGATCAAACGATTGATTTTTATTCGAATGAGATTCAACCACTACGAGAGCTAACGCCTAATGTTCCAATTACGACGAATTTTATGGCAGATACGTTTGACCTGATTCCTTTCAGGGGTTTGGATTACTTTGAGTTTGCAAAGCATTTAGATGTTGTGAGCTGGGATTGTTATCCGGCGTGGAATAATGACTTTGAAACGCCCAAACACACGGCAATGAAAGTAGCAATGATCGATGACTATTTTCGAAGTCTAAAACAACAAAACTTTCTGATTATGGAGTCTACGCCATCACAGGTTAATTGGCATCCATATAATCGCGCCAAACGCCCCAACGTTCATCGGCTTAGTAGCTTGCAACATATTGCGCACGGGTCAGATAGTAATTTATATTTTCAATGGCGCCAATCACGCGGTGCATCTGAAATGTTTCATGGTGCAGTTATTACACACGAGGGTAGTTCAAAAACACGAATTTTCCATGATGTGCACCAAGTTGGACAAGATTTAAATGCTATCGCAGAAGTTAAGGATTGCAAACATGCTAAAGCCGAAGTGGCAATCATATTTGATCACGAAAATATGTGGGCATTAAATGATACACAGAATTATGCGAATGAAACAAAGAATTATTGGCAAACACTTCAATCTCATTATCAATATTTTTGGGAACATGATATTCCAGTTGACATTATTTCCCCAAAGGTAGATTTAACGGCGTATAAATTGGTGATTGACCCAATGCACTTTCTGATGAGTACTAAATTCATGGATCAGTTATATAAATTCACTAGTTCTGGTGGTACAGTGGTTGGAACCTACCTTTCCGGTGTTGTGAATGAGAATGATTTGGCCTATCTGGGTGGATGGCCAGAACAATTACAACATCTCTTTGGTCTAAAAGTTGAGGAAACTGATACGCTGTACCCAAATCAAAGTAACGTAATAGAGATGGATGGGCAGAGTTTTCGAGCTCAAGATTATTGCGAAGTAATTTCAAACATTTCAGCAAAAAATCTGGCAATTTACAAAGATGATTTTTACGCAGGACGGCCAGCTGTAACGATGAAAAAAGTTGACCATGGTACTTCATATTTTATTGCTTGTCGGACGAATTCAGATTTTTTGAATTCATTGTATGAGTTGATTTCGAAGCGCTTGGAACTCAAATCCGATTCATCAATCGGTAAAGATAACGCTGCGGTTTCAATTCAAATTCGGCAGAACAGCACTCATAAGTATCTGTTTGTGATGAACTTTGATGAAACAGCACATCAAGTGGAACTTGACCATTCAATGACTGAAATGCTAACTAACGAATTACGTAATGGAACTGTGAAGATACCCGCGGGTGGTGTGGCAATTTTTCGTGATCAAATCGTTTAAATCTTTAGTGGTCGGTTAAACTATAATTAGCAGAGCAATTTCTTTTTGAATTGCTCTATTTTTGTAAATTCCGGATAATTTTTCAATTGGGCTTCTTTCCGAACGGTTATTATTTGCTTGTTATTTCATATGGTGCTAATGTTGACCAAACGGGGAGAATTTGATGTTAAAAGTTGTGCGAGTATTTGAAAACAAATAAACTCGTTATTTATGGTAGTTATTCCCCTTGCTTCGCGTTTTAGTGAAGGTGCTTGGGGTTATTTTTTATTATAGATTATTGGGTCCAGAATAAAATTCTTGCGCAATTTCTTTTTTTCCCGTAAGATTAAATTATATTTATTTTATAAATCTATTCATAAAAATAAGGGAGGTCTTATAATGTCAATGATTGAATTTCATGATGTTAATAAGTATTACGGTAAATTTAAGGCGCTCAAGAATATCAATCTAACCATCGAACGAGGCGAGGTGGTGACGATCATTGGGCCTTCCGGTTCTGGTAAGAGTACGTTATTACGCACAATTAACGGTCTTGAGTTAATCAGTTCAGGGCAACTCTTGGTTGATAATCATGACTTAGCAGATCCGAAGACGGATATGAATCGGATCCGCAAAAATGTTGGGATGGTTTTTCAACACTTTAATTTATATGCCAACAAAACGATTCTCCAAAATATTACCTTGGGACCAGAAAAAGTTTTAAAGGTGCCTCATGTGAAAGCTGCTGAGGATGCAGAACGACTTTTGGGATTGGTCGGATTGTTGGATCAAGCGCACAAACTGCCAAGTATGCTTTCAGGTGGTCAAAAACAGCGAATCGCGATTGCACGAGCATTGGCGATGCATCCTAAAGCAATTTTATTCGATGAACCGACTTCTGCGCTGGATCCTGAAGTTATTGGTGATGTGCTGGACGTTATGAAGAAAGTTGCCGAGCAAGGGATGACCATGATTGTCGTGACTCACGAAATGGGCTTCGCGAAGGAGGTTGGCAATCGTCTGTTATTCATGGCCGATGGCGAAATTCGTGAAGACAGCAATGATCCACGCGAGTTCTTCCGGGCGCCACAGGATGAGCGTGCTCAGGAATTCCTTGGCAAGATTCTTCATGTTGATTAGCGGGAGGTTGAATAATGCGATGGAGAAAAATAAAGCAGGCTAGCGTGTGGTGGCTTTTGCCGTTGTTCGTTCTGACGCTGATGTTGACCGGTTGTGGTCAGCATATTGTGACTAAAGACGTGATGCAGCAGGTTGCTGAATCGAATGAGATCACCTGGGGTGTCAAGGGTGACATGCGGCTATTTGGCCTGACGGACATTAAATCTGGTCAGGTTAAGGGCTTCGAGGTCGATTTGGCAACGGCAATTTCTAAGGAAGTTTTTGGTAAAGAGGTTAAGATCAATTTTGTTCCGGTGAATAGCAATACGCGTTTGCCACTGTTGAGGAATGGGAATGTTGATGCACTGATTGCGACCATGACGATCACCCCTGATCGAAAAAAAGAAATCGATTTTTCAAATTCATACTTCAATGCCGGACAAGCTATCTTGGTTAAAAGAGGTAGCAAAGTCAAGAGCGTCAAGAATTTAACTCAGGGCACGAAGGTCATTGGCATCCAAGGTTCTAATTCGGTCGTCAATATTAAAAAATACGCACCACAATCCGAAGTTTTGCAGCTCGCGGATGCTGCACAAGCATTTGCTGCGCTTAAATCCGGTCAGGGCGATGCGATGACGACGGATAACGGTATTTTATACGGGTTAACTTCTGATGATAAGAGCTACCATGTTGTCGGCGGGACGTTCACGAAGGAACCGTATGGCATTGGTGTCAATAAACACCAGAAAAAATTCTTGAGCGCTATCAATCAGGCACTTAAGAAGCTTGAAGACAACGGTGATTATCAGAAACTCGTTGATAAATGGTTTGGTCAGATTGCAGGTTTTGATGGGAGCGTGGTGAAATGATCTCAATTCTAACGGCACATTGGTCTGAATTGGTTGAAGGGATGAAATATACAATCGGGTCTAGTTTGATTGCACTTATCGGCAGCCTGATCTTGGGTATTATTTTTGCCATGTTTGTGATCAGTCCAAATCGATGGTTAAGAATCATCGGTAGTGTTTATGTCGAAATCTTTCGTAATATTCCGTTATTGGTGGTCGCGATGTTCTTCTACATCGTGATGCCACGGTTTGTTCCGGGCTTGGATGGTTTCAAGGCGGGAACAATCGGCTTGACCATCTACACGTCCGCTTTCATTGCAGAGACGTTTCGTGCGGGGATCGAGAGTGTCGCCGTTGGGCAAATGGAGGCCGCACGCAGTAATGGGATGACTTATTTGCAAGCCATGAAGTACATTATCTTGCCACAAGCCACGAAGATCGTTATTCCACCACTAGGCAATCAGTTCGTTAACCTCGTGAAAAACTCATCGGTACTCGCCTTCTTGGCCGGTTTTGATTTAATGTATCAGGGCAACCTTATTGCCTCGACCACATTCAAAACAACCGATACGTATCTGGCGGTCGGATTACTTTATTTGGTGATGACGATGCCACTGAGTTATTTAATGCGGTATCTTGAGAAACGCTGGTCAAGATTGCCGACAGTCTAAGAAAGGGGAAGTTTAAATGCAGAACTTTATTGATGCTTATAGCTGGGTCAACCTGCGCTTCTTACTTGAAGGACTGTGGGTCACGATTTATGTATCGGCCATTTCGGTGGTTCTAAGTTTTATTATCGGGTCGATTCTAGGCTTGATTCGCTATGTTAAAATTAAATACTTATCGATGATTGTTGGCTTCATTATCGATTTGATTCGTAACTTGCCGTTATTGCTGATCATCTTCTTCATGTATTTCGGATTGCCGAGTACGTTCGGTATTCGTCTAAATACAGTTACCGCTGCGATTGTTGCATTGACTGTCTTCGAATCGGCAATGCTGGCAGAAATTATTCGTAGTGGGATCCAATCGATTGGTGTCGGCCAAATGGAAGCAGCACGCAGTAACGGATTAACTTATCTGCAAGCCATGTGGTATATTATCCTGCCCCAGGCATTTCGTAACATGGTACCGCCAATTGTGAGTCAGTTCGTCTCACTGGTGAAGGATTCTTCATTAGCGACGATTATCTTGCTGCCAGAGTTGATGTATCATTCGCAGATTATCTATGGGCAGAATACGAATTATATGATTCCGATGTTCGTTGCGTTAGCGTTTCTGTATTTCGTCATCTGTTTCTTACTGTCGCGGTTGTCGAAACGGCTGGCTAGACGATTGCATTAGGCCCCGTTCATCCACTTCGCTCACGGGCTTGGATCGTTACGCTAAGGTGTGATCACAAGGCTAAAGTGTGAGCTGAATTTAAAAGGACTTAAAACTGTTCAGAAAAATTTTCATCGTCTTTTTTGAATTTTCTGTCTATCCCAAAGTAGTATCTTGCTGCAAATGCAAGATGCTATTTTTTTGCGTTTCTGCAAATCCTAATAAACTAGTTTCACCAATGATAGCTAAAGATTGGAGGAGTGTTTCTAATTTGGTCAAGATGACACCGTTGTTTGGGTCAATACTGAGTTGATCGAGCAAGCAAAAAACAGTACAGGTGAGTTGATCAAAGTTTGAGTTCGAGAGTTGATTTGCATCGATCTGCTTGAAGACAAACGCCCTGAGCGTGGTATCGTTTCTCGTAAATGAAAGTCGTAGGGCATTGAGAATAAAGGTGTTCCAGTAAGTTGAAAAGTACGTGCTGTCAACAAACAACTTCATCTTGGTGACGCGATAATTGAACGCGTTAATGATAAAAGGCGTGTCAAAAATAAATAAACAATTGATCATCAATGATAATTCGCGAATTTTATAATCAAGTTAGCCACCCATACTTCGTTCCCTGCCTCAGCTAGTACTGTGATTTTCTTCCACTGAGTTAAAAGCTGAGATCAAATTAAAAAGTACCACGTACATTATGTAGAACAACTTTAAGTCATCAGTGGCCTAACTGGCCAACAATAACTACTTTTCGTCCTGATTTTATTGAATAGCAACGCAAAAATCCCCCAACTTTGAAGGTTGGGGGATTTTTGTCGACACGACTAAACTTTTTCTTTTAACACGAACTTCTGATACTTATTATGACGTACCGGATCTAACACGACTTTAACGCGCGTGCCAGCTTCTGTGTAGTCTTTTTCGAAGACGTTGGTGTGTGCCTCTAGGTCGGCGAGGACGCGGGCGTCTGCGAAGGGAATCAACAATTCGACGGATTGATAATCGGCAAAGATTCTCTTTTTGATCAATTCAGCCAATTTTTCAATTGAGGCGGGATCTTTTGCTGAATAGATTAGGTCGTTGCCGACGACTTCTGGGTAATTCGTATCGGCGCGTAAATCTGCCTTGTTGAAGGCGATGATGGTTGGCAAGTTGGTGATGCCGATTTCTTGCAAGGTCTGTGTGGTGGTCTCCATCATTTCACGATAATGGGGATCCGAGTAGTCGACGACGTGGATCAACAAATCGGCGTCGGCGGCTTCTGCTAATGTCGACTTAAATGAGGCGACTAAGTTATGCGGCAGGTGGCTGACGAATCCAACCGTATCACTCAACAGAAACTTTTGCTTGTTGGGTAGTTGAATCGTCCGGACACTCGTATCCAAGGTGGCGAACAGCATATCCTTCTCGAAGACTTGCTTCTTGTCGGCGTCGAGTTGATCAAAAGCAGCCAACAATTGATTCATCGTCGTCGATTTACCAGCATTGGTGTAACCGACGAGAGCCACTTTGGGAAGGCCACTTTGTTGTCGACGTTCGCGTTGCGTCTCGGCACTTTTTTCGAGTGTTAGCAGGTTCTGTTTCAACTCAGAAATACGTTTCCGAATGACACGCTTGTCCAATTCCATCTGAGTTTCACCAGAACCACGGTTAGCGAGGCCGCCACCACCATGTTGCTGGTCGAGTGAGTTGGCAGAAGGGTGTACTCGTGGTAATTCATATTGAAGCTTGGCAATCTCAACCTGAGTTTTGGCTTCGCGGGTCTTCGCACGATCGGCGAAGATTTCCAAAATTAATTCGGTCCGGTCGATGATCCGCATTTTCGTTTGTTTCTCGAGGTTGGCAATCTGTGAAGGGGAAAGTTCATCGTTGATGACCAGAACCTTCACATCGAGTCCTGCGGCTAATTCGGCGATCTCAACGACCTTGCCTTTACCGAAGTAAGTGGCCGCCTCCATCTTGTCCAGATTCTGAACGACACGATCGACAACTTCCATATTATCGGCGCGCGCTAGCTCCTTAAGTTCATTCATCGTGTAGTCAAAGTTGGCCGTCTTGTGACTCAAGCCACCAATGATCACGCGTTCTTTCTCGGGTTGTAAGTTAATTATTTCAGTCATATATTCTCCATTCCGATTAGGACAGTTTTCAGGCAACAAAAAAGAGCCGACTTGAGCCGACTCTAGGGCACATAGATGTTAAAACTCAATGCACACAAAAAAGAATCTGTCACCAATCGTTTAAATTTGCTATTCAGTTGGTTCATTGCAACGACAAAGCCACTTGTCTTAAACGCATTGCTGACAGTCCTTTCTACTTGAATTCGAGGGGATGATTGACTAAATATATTTCTCCTCAACTTGCTTTAAGAATAACATGAATCCGGTTAAAAAGCGAGTAAATAACAAAGAGGCGGTTTAAAAAACGAGGCGATGTAAACAAAATTTAAAAGTTTGTCAAGGGACCAGAGTGGTTATTCTGACTAACAATCTCGTAAGTTTCGTGGTTGAATTGTTAGTCAAACCCATCGAGCCCAGTCCCAGCATCCTGTATACTTAATGTTGTTATGAAATGGAGGGATCAAATTGACGAATCAAGTTGTTCGCGTCAATAATCTAGTAAAAACTTATGGCAAACGTCATGAAAAACAATATACTGCCTTGAAAGGCGTCTCATTTGGTGTTGAAGATGGTGAATTTGTCGGAATCATGGGGGCTTCAGGTTCCGGTAAAACCACGCTATTGAATATTTTATCAACCTTGGATAAACCGACGAGTGGTCAAGTCTTGATCAATCAGCAAGATGTCACCGCATTAAACGGGAACCAAATGGCTGACTTCCGTGGTAAAGAGATTGGTTTTATTTTCCAAGATTTCAATTTACTTGAAAATCTGACCGCATTTGAAAACATTGCCTTACCACTTTCACTGCAAAATGTTTCACCTCGCAAAATCAAACCGCTGGTCGATAAGATTGCGAAACGTTTGTCGATCGAAGGGGTCTTGGATCACTATCCAACCGAATTATCAGGTGGTCAGAAACAGCGTGTCGCCGCAGCTCGTGCGCTCGTTCATCAGCCTGCGATTCTCTTCGGGGATGAGCCAACTGGTGCCTTGGATTCGAATAGTGCGCGTGAATTGCTACAAACGATGGAATCACTGAATCAAAAGGATCGCGTTTCGATTTTATTGGTCACGCATGATCCATTCTCCGCAAGTTATTGCCAACGGATCTTGTTCTTCAAGGATGGACAGATTGGTCAAGAATTGAAACGTGAGGGTCGTTCTCGCGCTGATTTTTATCAAGAAATCTTAGATAACTTAGGCACGTTTGCAGAATAGGGGTGAGAATCAGTGTTATCAAAATTAGCATTTGCAGGTATTAAAAGCCGCTTGAAAGATTATCTGGTTCTTTTCTCCGGTTTGATCGTTTCTGCGGCGACGTTTTACATGTTCATGGCACTGGCCACCAATCGCGATTTCTTAGGCAAGAATTCGATGATTTCTTCAGGAAATACGGTGATCGTATTTGTTTTCGGTGCGATTTTATTAGCTATCATCACGTTAGTTTATCTGATCTATGCCAACTCTTTTCTGCTAAATATGCGGCAGCGTGACTACGGCATGTTCATGATGTTAGGCGCGAAGACAGGGAAAATTGCCCGATTAGTCTTCATTGAAACTTTCTCGTTGGGGATGATCGCAACAATCGTAGGGTCGGTGATTGGCGTTGGGTTATCGCAAGTTGTTGCCCAGTTATTAGTCAATCAGATGGGGCTGACGCTACATCATTTCAACGCATTCTACATTCCGACCTTGTTGATCACGCTAATCTTCTTTGGCGTCATGTTCATTTTTGCCGCATTGTGGAATAGCCGTAAATTTGTGAAAACACCGGTACTCAAGTTACTGCATTATGCCTCGCAACCTAATCGTGTAGCGGCCAAACCGATGGTGCTGATCCTTGAAGCAATTCTCGGCCTGACACTCCTAGCAACCGGTTATTGGGCGATGGCACATTTGATGCTCTTGAACCTGATGGCAATTCCAATTGCCTTAGTTACCATCGTTCTCGGAAGTTATTTCACGTTCAACGCAACCTTTATTTGGGTCATCCACTTCCTGAAACGCCGCCAGAAATTTGCGATGAAAGGGTTAAACAATTTTACCCTCTCACAACTGAGTTTTCGTCTGCGCGATTATACGCGGATGTTAGCGATGATCTCGATTCTTTTCGCGCTAGCATTGGGCGCAATCACAGTTGGTCTCGGCTTCAAGAACGATATTGGCACCATGGCAAAAATTGGCGGAGCATACGATCTGACGGTCTACACAAAGAATGCTGCCATTGAGAAAAAAATTGATCAACTGGATGTGAAATCATCGACCACTTATGACTATAAGGTCGCTGGTGGCGCAATCTATTACCAACTCGATCAATTGCAGAAACAGCCACTCTATCGTCTTCACTATCCAAAACAAAATGCGGCCAATTTTTTACCAACCATTAAGCGCGATCAAGCCAGTGATTATCTGAAGAAGGATTCAGTTGCCACTGTTTCTTTGACACAGGTATTGGGTGTCGACACCGCCACAGCAACTGATAGCACCGCCCTTCATTTAGTTTCAGACAGTCGCTTCCAAGCATTGTCAGGTAAAACTGGTCAATTAACATTGATTCGCGTTCGGGATTTCCAAGACGCCGCAAAGTTGATTGGTGAAATTCAAGACGCACAACTTAAAGCAGCACCACAATACAAAGATTGCTTGATGAACAGCAAGTATACTTACTTTATGAATGTTAATTCACTTTACTCCGGCATGATCTTCATGGGCTTCTTCTTGGGCATTTCATTCTTAGCGATGCTGGCAAGTTGCTTGATGTTCAAGATTTTATCCGGTGCCTACAGCGATATTCGCCGCTACGACATGCTCAACAAGATGGGGGTTCGCGGCCGTGCATTGAAAGGCTCCGTCTCTAAAGAAATTGGCGTCCTCTATGCCTTGCCTGGTCTACTCGGCATCATTCATGTCTTGTTCGGCCTGCAACTCTTCAAGGCATTGATGATTGATCCATACAACGGCATTTGGATCCCATTCACCATTTTCATTGTCCTTTATGGCATTTACTACTGCTTAACCGCATGGCTATATCGCGGCATTGTTATTCCGAAAGTCGAAATTAAAAAGTAAAGATTGCGTCTCGGCAGTCATAGAAGTGCGCCATAATTGGTAGATGTTTATCTAGCGATTATGGCGCACTTTTCGTTTGGCTTTTGGATGAAATTGCCTTGTCAGTCAAACCGAAGTTGTTACAGACAATGGGCATGCTTTCATGTGGGGCCGGCTGCAGCTCTTTTTGAAACGCGTTCCGCAAGGCAGCAGTCTGCGCTTAACAACAATTTCTAAACGATTCGTAAACGAATCATTCAGAAATTATCGTTAA
>NZ_AZFX01000008.1 GCF_001435835.1 Lapidilactobacillus concavus DSM 17758 | reverse complement strand
TTTAATGAATCGGCGATTTAAAAAACCTGGCACTCATGTGGATCATTCACAACGCCCCAATTTAATCAAGCACCAGCCCAATGCAAGGATATGGCGTGCTGACATTACTTATTTGGAATTACGTCCAGGAACCTGGGTTTATCTCAGTTCTATTTACGAACCAAAGGTTCATCAAGTTCTTGCTTTCAAGATTGGTCGTCAGATGGAGGCGACGTTAGTTGTAGAAACGATTAATCAGGCGCTTGAATATCATCAAAAGCCACAATATTTTCACTCTGACATGGGTTCACAGTACACCAGCAACGAAGTTGAAACTTTACTTGAACGGCATCAGATTAGCCACTCATACTCAAAACAAGGTTATCCTTATGATAATGGGCCAATTGAAGCTTTTCACTCATTGTTGAAGAGAGAGTTTGCCTTTCAAACAACTTTTTCCAATTTTGAGGACTTGGTAATCCGAACCTCAAATTACATCAGTTGGTTTAATTCCGACAGAATTAGAACGAGTGTTTAGAAAAAGATGTGCCATTTATTGACATAGGAGCA
>NZ_AZFX01000058.1 GCF_001435835.1 Lapidilactobacillus concavus DSM 17758 | reverse complement strand
CGATTTATTCATTATACCCTCTCTTAAAAGTTGTCTCAGGAATCAGCTTACATCCAATATCCGCAGATTCCATAGTGCTAACGCGATCAATGCATATATTGGAATTGATCTGATTCAATATCAATCTGGTGATTTTGAAATGGCTCAACATATCCGTAAACGCGGGAATGCTTATGCACGTAAGATTCTCTTCAAAACAATTCTAAATATGATCAGTACTTCTAAATATCATCCTTCAAACGTCAGTGTGGCTTACGAACAAAAAAAGCAATCTTCTAGTGCCATACGCACCAAGAAGATTGCCATAGCAGCTATGAGCCGCTTGATTAGAACCATATATCACCTAATCAAATACAATGAATTGTACGATTCAAAGATGTTCCTCGCCGAACTCTAATCGTTATTCATTTAAGTAAAGTATAGCACCTCCGAAAAAAAATTACAGCTGAGGTGCTGTTTAGTATGGCAAAATATCAGATTAAATATGATTTAACGCCATAAATAATCTTATTTTGCGTAATTAAGAAAAAGAATCCCTTGATATAGAAGAATTCTCTTGACTAATGGTAGAAAAAAAGCACACGAGTTTGAGGTGTGCTTGAGGTCATGATTGGTTCAGAGCGTCTGAGGTGTGCCCCGAATCTGATCATTCTGAGATTAAAAAAACACGTGACGCTGAAAAGGAAGCTAAAAATAAGACCGATGCTTAAAGCCGTTTGATCTTGCCCACCGCAATTGGTAAGGTCACGTGTGCATCGAAGTGGCCAACCATGCCAGCAACACTTTCTGGTAGCTCGAGCTGTTCGGGAACGCCGTGAATATAAATGACGCGCTTGTCGAGTTGAAGATCTTTGCTGCCGAACGCTTTTTCGAAGTTAGCTTGAAGCGTGCTTAATGGGACCACTTTCGTGTAGGCAAAGTGTCCGTCCACATCAGCAATCGGGTAGCGGTCATGCGGGATGTCCATCTTTTCTGGGGCATCGTCGAAAGGAACCATTGTTGTGCCAGAGACGGCCTCAGTCTCCATCAGATCAACGAAGCCATCGCCATTAACATCTTGCGCCGCCGTTGCAATTGCGGCATCTTTGCCATCTGGGAAGCCGTGGAAATGCTCCCAATGTTCAATGTTTGCCGGTGTGTCGAACATCTCGATGGTGATCGTTAATTGATCGTTATCTTCGATAAATGTAGCAGTACCATGGGGACCCGAACCGATTTTGGTTGCATTAAGCGAAATGATGTCAGCTTGATATTTTTGTGTCATGTTAAAACCTCCTTGATGATTTAATTAAAGTGTATAATCAATGATAGATAAATAAATTGATATATATCAATTTTTTGAGTTTTATTTTCGGAGAGGTTAAAGTCATGGATGAACATTCTGCAATTGAATGCGTACGCTCGGCACCAATTTTTGTCGGATTGGATGATGAGACCATTCGTCAGTTAACGGCGATCTCGACGCATCAAGAAAAAATCATGGCGGGGACAACGATTTATCGTGCCGGTTCGGCAGTCGATCGATTATTGGTCGTTGATCGAGGACGAATCAAAGTCTATCGGCTGGATGCCAATGGTCAGGAACAAATTTTATATTTTCTGGACGCACATGCCGTTGATAGTGAGTCTGCGCTGTTTACCGACGTCATTCATCATAATTTTGCTGAGACGGTGGAAGATTCACTTGTCTGTTCGATTCGTCAATCAGATTTCGAGCAGTTAGTCGAACAGACGCCATCTTTAGCTGTTCGGATGATGCGCTCGTTTGGGAAGCGACTAACTGATCTTGAGAATCGAAATGCACGTTATGGCACATTAATGGCCCGTGATCGCTTGTTACAATATTTGGAAGAGACTGCTGGTCAATTGAGTCAACGTCAATTCAAGTTGCCGCTGAGTAAACGTGATTTAGCAAACTGGCTGAGTATTACACCGGAAACATTGAGTCGCCAATTCTCGAAGTTGATTAGTGAGGGCATCATTACAATGAGCGGACGTGAGATTACCTTGAGCAATCTACCCGCGTCGTTTCCTGATCAAGGAGGAACGCGCTGACAAATTGAACGAGTCTCCGTTCGTCCCGGGGAAATCAGTTTTTTTAGCAAGACGATGCGTTGAAGTCTAGTTTTATCCCCCACAATAGTTGTATAATGAATCTATTCTAAGAGTAAGAGGAGAAATTATGGCAGAATTAACTCATTTCTATCAGGCATTCCAGCCAACGCATTACAATATCTACCTAGATATTAACCGCGAGACCAAAAAGATCTCCGGAAAAACGACGATTACAGGTAACGCAAAAAATAAAGCTGTTGCAATTCATCAAAAATATCTTAAGATCGATGCCGTTTTAGTTGACGAGCAGGCGGTTCCATTTACGATTGACGATGCCAATGACGCGGTTCGCTTCAATGTACCCGCAGCTGGCGAGGTCACGATTGCAATTGACTATACTGCGCCACTGACCGATACCATGATGGGAATCTATCCTTCATATTACGAAGTAGATGGCGTCAAGAAACAAATCATCGGCACGCAATTCGAAACGAATGCTGCGCGTCAGGCTTTTCCATGTGTGGATGAACCTGAAGCAAAGGCGACTTTCGATGTTGCTATCAAATACGACGAACATGAAGGCGAAGTTACTTTAGCTAACATGCCAGAAGTTAAAGTCGAAAATGGCGTTCATTACTTTGATACGACCGTTAAAATGTCGACTTACTTGATTGCTTTTGCCTTCGGTGAATTGCAAGGTAAACAAACGACAACGAAGAGTGGCGTCCAAATCGGTGTATTCGCCACAAAGGCACACAAAGCTAACGAGTTAGATTTCCCATTGGATATTGCGAAGCGTTCGATTGAATTCTATGAAGATTTCTACCAAACGCCATATCCATTGCCACATTCATGGCAATTAGGCTTGCCAGACTTTTCTGCTGGTGCCATGGAAAACTGGGGCTTAGTGACTTATCGTGAGGCTGCCCTATTATTGGATCCAGACAATACGACTTTGGATCGGAAACAATATGTCGCAACCGTGATCGCTCACGAATTAGCGCATCAATGGTTCGGTGACTTAGTGACGATGAAGTGGTGGGATGATCTCTGGTTGAACGAAAGTTTCGCCAACATGATGGAATACGTGGCTGTCGATGCGCTCGAACCTGATTGGCACATCTGGGAAACTTACCAAACTTCTGAAGTACCCGCAGCTTTACAACGTGATGCAACCGATGGCGTTCAATCCGTTCACGTCGAAGTGGAAGATCCTGCAGAAATCGATGCCCTGTTTGATGGCGCCATCGTTTATGCTAAGGGTTCACGGATGTTAGTCATGGTTCGCGCTTTGATTGGTGACGAGGCTTTGCGTAAAGGCTTGAAGAACTACTTCGACGCACATCAATACAACAACGCAACGGGTGCCGACTTGTGGGCAGCGTTGGGTGAAGCTTCAGGTATCGATGTGGGTGCAATTATGCATTCATGGCTGGAACAACCAGGCTATCCGGTTGTTACTGCCGCAGTTGTTGATGGCCAACTGACTTTATCGCAACAACAATTTTTTATTGGTCAAAGCGAAGAAGTCGGCCGTCAATGGCAGATTCCTTTGAACAGCAACTATGCTGCTGCGCCAGAATTACTGAAGGATCACAGCGTCACAATTGGTGATTACCAAGCCTTACGCGCTGAAAATGGCGAACCATTCCGTCTGAATGTCGGTGATGATTCACACTTCATCGTGAAATATGATGACCAATTATTGGCCGATATTTTGGATCACGTGGATGAACTTGATGCTGTTGCACAATTACAACTGCTGCAAGACTTACGTTTATTAGCTGAGGGCCGTCAACTTTCTTACGAGACAATCGTGCCATTGTTGCCACGTTTTGCTAACAGCACTTCCGCCATCGTTAATGAAACACTTTACCGGATTGCCAATGGGTTCAAGCGTTTTGTCACACCTGATTCTGCGGAAGAACTCAAGTTACAAGCATTCATGAATCAATTAACCGCCGACCAAGTGGCCCGTTTAGGCTTGACGCCAAAAGCTGGCGAATCTAACGACGATCAACTGATTCGCCCAATCGTACTCGGCGCTGCACTCTATGCTAAAAATGTTGATGTCATTGCTTCAGCTCATAATTTGTTCAAGAACAATCGCGGCAAGTTGTATTCATTACCTGCAGACACGCGTCTCTATGTACTGATCAACGAAGTTAGAAACTTCGGTAATGCCGAACTGATCGACGAATTATTAGCTGAATACCGTCAATCTGCTGATGCCAGCTACAAGGGCAGCTTGCGTGCCGCCATTGTTCAGACGACCGATCCAGAATTAGTTGCCAAAGTCGTGGCTCAGTTCAAGGATGCCGCCACAGTCAAACCACAAGATTTGCGTTCATGGTACTTCGGCACCCTAGCAAATCATTATGGCGAACAAGCTGCATGGGATTGGTTCCGTCAGAACTGGGATTGGATGGAAGAAGCACTCGGTGGCGACATGGAATTCACCACCTACATTACGGTGACCGCCAATGTCTTCCGCACGCGGACACGTCTCGAAGAATTCAAAGATTTCTTCGAACCAAAACTAGGCACACCTGGTTTAACACGCGAGATCAAGATGGATACTAATGTCATTGAGAGTCGTGTGAAATTGATTGAAGAAGAAAAAGATGCGGTTAATGCAGCAATTGCTCAGGTTATTGAGTAGTTTGTATTGATTTAAGCTAAATCGTTTTGATTTTGAGGAACGCTGGATTTTCAGCGTTTCTTTTTTTGGCTTCAAACCCGTCAGTCCAGTATAGTCTAACAGGTTGTCAGACCCGTCAGTCTGCCGTACGTACAGCTGTCAGACCCGTCAGTCCACTGCGTGGAAAATTGTTGCCTTCGCTTGTGGGGCCGGCTGCAGGTTTATTCGGCTCGTGCTTCGCACTCGGCGAATAAATCTTCCGCCTTAAACATTAGTCTTCGCGATCGTGTGTAACACGTTTGCGAAGGCTAATGTTTGTCCCATGTTGTAAAATCCGCATGACCCACGCGGATTAACAACATTTTCACAGCACGGCAACGACTTTCCACTCCGTTCCCTGACTCAGATGTGAAGGCGAAACTGTGGTTGTGAAATTAAGAAGTAGAAATTAGCAGTAGATTGCTGAACTAGTTATTCAATTGTTTAGACCAAATCAGAAGTTGCGGAGGAAAACGGGTAAATTGGAGACTTCGAATAGAGTGTGTAACAAGGCGGTTAGCTTCTGAGCATTAACGATAATTTCTGAATGATTCGGTTACGAATCGTTTAGAAATTGTGGTTAAGCGCAAGAAGTTGCCTTGTGGAACACGTTTTCGAAGGCTCCAATTTTAGTCGAAAGCTACTTTTAGCTTGCTAAAAGAGCTGTAGACGGCCCCACAGCAGGAACAACCATTATCCGTAGCAACTTCGGTTCAACGCAATACCACAGCAGAAGCGACCATTTTCCGCAAAATTCTCACGTGCAACCTCATTGGATTTTCAGAAACCTTCAGGCTTTTTTAAGCATTTACACCTATTCTGTACACAATTACGGCGTACAATGAAAGGTATGAAAGTTGAAAGGATGATTTGATCAAATGGCTTATCGAACGCCGCCTCTAATTTCGCCTGCGTCATTGGTTTCGATTGTATTGGCGTTGTCGCTGATTAATATCGTTCACACCACGACCGACGCGACGGCAAAACCGCAGTCTAGTTCTGAATATTCAAAAACTGTTAGCAGCATTAATGCACGCAAAAATTCAAATTCTTCTTCATCTTCGTCCTCGAGTGAAGCGCCGGAGACAGCGTCCTCATCAAGTCACGGGTCTGATGAAACTGAAAAATCGACTTCGAATCATGAAACCTCTGAGTCTAGTCAAACGACGGGTACAGATAAATCTTCGAGTCATACAACTGAAGATGCGAATTCATCGTCGAGCTCAAGTCAATCAACTGAATCGAGTAGCTCTTCATCCTCGAGCGAGGAGAATTCCGACGCTTCCACAAATCATGACACAACATCATCGAGTTCGGGCGCCGCACCCGCGACCAGCTCGTCCACTCAGTAAGGGGGGTTAGAATGACATGCTTACCGCTTTAGAAATTGTCAATAAAGTTCTTGGTTATTTTAATATTAAGGATAAACCGAAAAATCGTGCGTTCACGCTGATTGGTTTTTTTGCGAATTTTTATTTGCTTTACCTTGCAATCACCAACTTACGCTATGCCGGTTATCGGCTGATTGGTCTTGGTTTTCTAGCCGCCTTCTTGCTGGTTTTCTATTTCGAAGTGCTGAATTATTTCTACTATTTCACTGATAAGAAGTTTAAATTCGATATTTCGCCATGGATCGAAAAGAAATTAGGTGGACGGCCAGCTGTTAATGCAGAAATTGCGCATGCAGCCAGCTTTTCTCAAAACATTCCTTCAGCAGGGCTCTTCGACCGTAAGCAAGTATTACCGGCAACGCTCAATGTTTCTGCTGACCAGCAGCAAAATGTCCAAAAGCTCGCGCAAGATTTAGTTGCACAAGGCTATTTATCGTTGAATTATCAAGGCTTTTCTGATCAGGAACTTTACGCGCAGGCGCAAGCTACACATGAACGCTTATTCGCAATTGGTGCGCCGGTTCAATTGCCGTTCTATGAAATTAAGAATCAGTATGGCCATCTGTTTTTGTATGCCGGCTTAAATGCGCTTTCTGAACAGCCGGTTGGGGAAATCCGCCGCATCGGCCTCACGAATGTCGAACAAGCAGCGGAGAAGTACGATCTTGTCGTTGCCACGAGCTACCTACGGGGTGGTCCCTACAAAATTGCCGGGCGCGGTGGGTTGATTGAGAATAGCGAGCCTTATGAGATTATTGCCGAGATTGCTTATCAACCGAAAAAGGCTGAAGTTAAATAGGACTAGATCTGTCGGTTCCTCGCATGCCTGTCAAATTATCAGACTCGTCAGTCCACTGCGTGGAAAGTTGTTGTCTTTGCTATGGGGCCGGCTTCAGGTTTATTCGACTCGTGCTTTGCACTCGGCGAATAAATCTTCCGCCTTCGATTTGAGCTTCTGCGGTGCAGAATCTTAAATACGACCCTGCAGTAAGTTCACGAAAGCAAGCTTTCGTAAACAACTGCATTTCACAGCACTGCAACAACTTTCCACTCCGTTCCCTGACTCAGATGTAAAGGCGGAGTTGAGATTTAAATTGAGAAGCAGAAACTAACAATTAGCGTTTAACCCAGTTATTTCATGATTCAGACCAAATCAGAAGTTGCGGAAGACAATGGGCATGATTGCAGTGACAGTGCTATAAGCTCGAAACGTGTTTCGAGCTTATAACACGGGCAAAACTTTAGATTTTGTGCAACAAAAGCTACAAGTTTTAGGCGAAAGCTCCTTTTTGAAGTAGAGCGTGGAACAAGGCGGTTAGCAGTTGAGCATTAACGATAATTTCTGAATGATTCGCTTGCGAATCGTTTAGAAATTGTTGTTAAGCACAGACTGCTGCCTTGCGGAACGCGTTTCAAAAAGAGCTGCAGCCGGCCCCACATGCAAGCATGCCCATTGTCTGTAGCAACTTCGATTCAACACATACCACAGGAAGAACGACCATTTTCCGCAGCAACTTCGGTCCATCCGATGTCAGCTGCCAGTTAAAGTGCCCTTTCTTTTCCAGCCATTATCAGTTAACATGACAGTAGAGATTGTAAAGGGTTGAGTTGATGAATCCACTGAGTATTTTAAAAAGTAAATTTGGTTATGATTCGTTTCGAACGGGTCAGCAGGCAGCAATTGACCACGTACTTGCTGGCGATAATGTCTTGGCAATCATGCCGACGGGCGGTGGGAAATCGCTCTGTTATCAGATTCCTGCCTTGATTCAGTCCGGGGTCACGCTGGTGGTTTCGCCGTTGATTTCTTTGATGAAGGATCAGGTCGATGCGCTGAACGAGAATGGGATTCCCGCAACGTTTATCAATAGTAGTTTGGATTATCAAGAGATCAATGCTCGCTATCAACAGGCGGCTGCTGGTCAGGTGAAGCTGCTCTACGTCTCACCAGAACGGCTCGATTCGAATTATTTTAATGGGTTAGCACGACTGCCAATCGAATTGGTTGCGATCGATGAAGCCCACTGTATTTCGCAATGGGGTCACGATTTTCGACCGAGTTATCTGCGCGTGACTGAGATTATTCAGCAGTTGCCCAGTCATCCCGCAATTATTGCCTTAACCGCGACCGCGACGCCGAAAGTTGCCGAGGATATTAAGCAACGTTTGGCAATCAAGACGGAAGTGAAGACTGATTTTGCTCGGCCTAATCTTTCATTTAAAGTCGTCAAGGATCAAGATAGTGATCAGTTTTTACTCGATTATTTAAAAGTGAACCCGGACCAATCGGGAATTATTTATGCCAGCACTCGCAAAGAGGTCGAACGCGTGACTAAGCTGTTGGCCCGGCATCGAGTCCCCGTCACGATGTATCACGGTGGCTTGTCGCCGCAACAACGCCGCCAAAATCAGGAAGACTTCTTATATGACCGCTCTCCAGTGATGGTCGCGACGAACGCCTTCGGAATGGGAATTGACAAGAGCAACGTTCGATTCGTGATCCACGACCAAGTCCCCGGCACCTTGGAAGCCTACTATCAGGAGGTTGGCCGTGCCGGACGTGATGGCTTACCCGCCGACGTCATCTTGTTGTTTAAGTTGGCAGACATTCAGATTCAACATTTTTACATCGAAAATTCCGAGATGGACGACCGCAACAAGCATCTCGAATACGTCAAGTTGCAGGAAATGCAGCAATACGCAAATACGCAACAGTGTCTACAACAATTTATTCTGAACTACTTCGGGGGAAAAGGCCCAGTTTGCGGGCACTGCAGCAATTGCCTGGATGATCGAGAAGCACAGGATATTACCATTGATGCGCAAAAAGTACTGTCGTGTGTCAAACGCATGAATCAACGTTTTGGTAAAGTGTTAGTGGCACAAGTTTTAACCGCCTCGAAGGTCAAACGAGTCACAGAAATGCACTTCGACGAGTTATCGACATATGGCTTGATGAAGAACCAGTCGCAAAAACAAGTTTCTGAATTAATTGATTTTTTGACCGCATCGGGCTATTTACAAGCGGTTGGCGGTCAATATCCGGTGTTACAACTCACGAGTTCTGGACTGGCTGTTTTACAGGGACAGGCACAAGTTTTCCGTAAAATCGCGGTGCAAGCGCAACAATCTTTACCCGCGAATGGCGAGCTGTTCGAAACACTTCGCGCATTACGTCGAGAACTGGCAGAACAACAAGGCGTGCCACCGTTTGTTATTTTTTCAGACAAGACATTGCACGAAATGGCCTCGCAAATGCCAACAAACTTGTCGGAAATGCTGGCAATCAAAGGCATCGGTGAAAATAAATTGGAGAAATATGGTCAGCTCTTCCTGAATCAGATCTTGGCGGCGGACGGAGAGTAAGGGATTTGAACCTCTTTCGCAACGACTTGATCGATAGTTAATTCGTTGCAATCTCTCGTTCGTGCGCGTATGGTCAAAGTAAAGCCGCTGAATGGAGGAGTTAACATGAAAGTTTTCGTTGTTGGAGGTTCGGGGCGTGTCGCCACTGAATTAATCAAGAATCTGGTCGCCCGTGGACATGATGTTATTGCTGGCGCGCGCCATCCAGACCGAATTATGATCGATTCACACGTGAGAGCTGTTGCTTTGGATTTGCACGCAGAAGTGCCTGAGATTCGCGAGATTATCGGAAAAGTCGATGCCATCTATTTTGTCGCAGGATCACGTGGAAAAGATTTGTTACAGACTGACGCTTTTGGAGCGGTCAAGACAATGTGGGCAGCAGAGCAAAACGAAATTCATCGTTACCTGATGCTTAGTTCGATGTCCTCGACGGAACCAGAAAACTGGTCGCGCGAAGGGTTGAAGCAGTTAATGGATTATAACGTGGCGAAATTTTTTGCAGACAATTACTTGATCCACGAAACGACATTAGATTATACGATTTTGCAGCCAACGAGCTTAACTGAAGAACCAGCAACGGGCAAAATCAGTGTTGGCACAAATCAAGTCGCGACGAATCCAATTCCAGACGTGGCGGAAACACTGGCTGAATTGCTCGAGGCACCAAACACGATTCATCAAACGATTGCGATGTGTAGTGGTGAGACGCCGATTGCAGAGGCAATTAAGAAGATCTAATCAGAAAGATTGGAACATCCAAGTTTGGATGATTTCCGATCTTTTTTGTTTCTGGCGAATTTACAATTGAAATGCAACACAAAGTAAAAAAATAAACCCATACCGGGTA
>NZ_AZFX01000057.1 GCF_001435835.1 Lapidilactobacillus concavus DSM 17758 | reverse complement strand
GAGAGTGTCAAGAATTTTGTGTAAATGAGTAACTCTTATTTGCATGATTAAATGACCAATTTCAAAACATCGATTCTAATGTATCCTGGCACTGTTTAAATCCACGATGAGACTTGCCAAAGTTCTTTTCGTTGTAGGCCAACACCTGTGTGACTAAGAAACGATCTAACGCGTCTTCATTTGGAAATTGTTCCTTTGCTTTGGTTTTTCGCTTGATCGATTTATTGAAAGATTCAATAAGATTGGTCGAGTAGATCGAGGCTCTAATACTCGTTGGGAAATCAAAGAAAGTAAGCAGATTTTGAGTCTCTGCTAAGCGTTTCGTCATTTTAGAATAGCTAGGTTCCCAGTGCGTAATAAAGGTGTCCAGGACTTTTTGTGCCTCAGATTTTGTCGTTGCTTGGTGAATCTGTTTGAATTCAGACATAACGGCCTGCCGGTCGCTAACACGTACTTTTTTGAAAATATTACGACTCATATGGACGAGGCAACGCTGGAATTTTGCCTGTGGGTAGCTCCTCTCCAACGCCGATTCAAGTCCCACCATTCCATCAGCGACGATCAGTTGAACGTTGATGATACCTCTTTTTACAAGCCCACCTAATAATTCTGACCAAACTTCGCCATTTTCAGTTGGAGCGATCTGGTAATCAAGAATCTGTTTCTCTCCGTTTGCCGTGATGCCAATCGCGATATAGACCGCCTCACGTTCAACCGTATTTCGTCTGAGTGGAAGATAAGTCGCATCGATGAAGAGACAAACGAAGTTTGCCTCAGTAAAATGACGTTCATGAAAAGTTTCAACTTGTCCCTCGACGACATTAGTCATGTTTGAGATCGTTGTTGCGCAGTAGTGCGATCCGTACATTTTCTCGATTAAATCGGCAATTTCACGTGTTGTGATTCCTTTTTCGTAGAGCTTGATAACCATCTCTTCTAAGGCATCAACACGACGCGTGTACGGCGGAATGAGTGCTGCTTTGAATTCACCATTACGGTCACGTGGTACGCAAATATTTAGTTTTCCATACTCGGAAGCTATTTGACGAAAGTACTGTCCGTTCCTGGAATTTCCGCTGTTAAAACCACTGCGATCATATGGATCGTAGCCTAAAATTGCGGTTAATTCAGCTTGAAGTAGGCTGTTGACTGTTCTCTCTAACTGAGCACGAAAAACCTCTTTTAAATTTCCTTGAGATAGTAGTGCTTGAGCGATTTCTTTGTTAAACTGATCCATGGGGGAAGACCTCCGTTGATTATGTTTGGCGATTTAATCATACGGGGAAGGTCTTCCCTTTTCAATTACTATTTACACAAAATATTGTACACTCCCAA
>NZ_AZFX01000007.1 GCF_001435835.1 Lapidilactobacillus concavus DSM 17758 | reverse complement strand
ACAGAATTAGAACGAGTGTTTAGAAAAAGATGTGCCATTTATTGACATAGGAGCAGTTGGATTTAGAATATTTTCATCTATTACTTTAAAAGCTGTGTTATTCCAACTTATGATAAAAGGATTTTCTGTATTATTAAAACCTAACCCAATTTTCTTTCCATGTGTTCTTGGATTATAAACAAACTGATTCGGTTTAACTACTAAAAATTTTGCAAGATCAGTATTTGTCACTTTTGCTTTAGTTGGAATAATCTCTTTAGTAATAGTCATTCCCATAACATCTTTAGGTTTATATCTTCCATCAACATTTGTCTCGTAAGTTAATTCAATTAATTGACCCAATTTATATTTCATAACCTATCCCCCTGAAAGCTTCCTCAAGACGATTTTGCGATTTTTTTCAGAAGTCAAGACTTCTTTCGGGAGTGTCAAGAAGTTTGTGTAAATAACAAGAAGACTTCTTCGTATCATTTTGTC
>NZ_AZFX01000056.1 GCF_001435835.1 Lapidilactobacillus concavus DSM 17758 | reverse complement strand
TACTATGCCCACGAGGACCAACGACTGTATCTAGTTCAAAATCGCCGATGCGATTACGTTGATTAATCATCATGGGACGCTGTTCAATTGATCGCCCCAAAGATTGATTATATTTGGATCGTTGGTCAACGTTACGCCGTTGGCGTACGCCATGTTCAGGTAGATCATTCAAGGAGAAACCAATTCTCCCCTGATTTAGCCAATTATAAATAGACCTCGATTTAAAATTGAAGTGCAACACCTGCTCTACTAGACCAGTTCTTTATTCAGACTGGCGAATTTACAATTGAAATGCAACACAAAGTAAAAAAATAAACCCTTGAATTTACACTTTAAGTGCAACACTAATTAAATAAAGAATGGCCCATGGCCAAATTTCTGTAAAATGATGTTTGCGAAAACAATCATGAAAGGAATTTAGCCATGGATCACTACAAGCATATTACCATAGATGAACGGGAAACTATCTTTTTAATGAGGAATCATGGAAACTCACTTCGTGAGATTGCCAGCCATATCAAGAAAAGTTACTCAACCATTTCTCGAGAATTAAGCCGTAATTCTACTGGTAAATCCTATTCATCTTCGAAGGCTCAGGAGAAGTACAAACAGCGCAAAGGCAACTGTGGCAGAGTCTCTCTTTTGAGTAATCCTCAGGTGTTTGAAGTGGTGAGAGAACACTTCTGCGAAGACCTTTGGTCTCCGGAGGAAATATCGAATCGCTTGGCAGTCGAAAAGTATCCGGTGCAGATCAGTACCACGACTATTTACCGTGGGATTTTCAATGGCTTATTTGATAATTTGTTTAAATCTGGCAGCTCTAGTGCCGTGCGCCATCTAAGGCATCACGGCAAGTCTCGCCACAATAAAGCTTATCAAGAAAAGCGAGGCAAGATTCCAATCCCCAACAAGATTCATGATCGTCCGCGAGAAGCTGACAACCGTGTAGAAATTGGTCACTGGGAAGGTGATACCGTGTTAGGCAAAAGCGGAAAGGCTTGTGTCGTTACATTGGTTGACCGAAAATCTCGTTACCTGCTTATTGGTAAAGCTGCTAAAAGAACTTCAGAAGCAGTCACGGATACTTTGAGCGACTTAATGAAGCTATGGCCTGGTAGATCGTTAACGATTACCCCGGATAGGGGTAAAGAGTTTGCCAAAGTTCAATGTTTAACTGATAAGTTTGGTACGCCCTTCTACTTTCCCGATCCTCACTCTCCTTGGCAACGAGGAACTAACGAAAATACTAACGGCTTGCTTCGCGAATATTTGCCAAAAGGAACTGACCTTGATTCAATTACTGACCGCCGGATACAAGCATATGCAGAACAAATGAATAATCGTCCCCGTAAATGTCTCGGATGGAAAACGCCTTATGAAATATTCTTTAATGTAGTGTTGCACTTAATTTGACAATTCAAGCTATTTGCCGAAGTTGCTACGTAAAATGGTTGTTCTTGCTGTGGTATTGCGTTGAACCGAAGTTGCTGCAGACAATGGGCATGCTAGCCTGTGGGGCCGGCTGCAGCTCTTTAGAAGCAAGCTTCTAAAGGAGCTTTCGCCTAAAAATGAAGCCTTTGTGTTTCAAAGTCTTCATTTTTACCCGTGCTGTAAGCTTACTCACGTGTTGCACACGTTCGTCAGCTAGCACCACTGTCACTGCATTCATGCCCATTGTCTTCCGCAACTTCTGATTTAGTCGGCAACTCAAGATAACTGAGTAAGATTTGTTGGCAGAATATTTCGTCGAACGAAAAATC
>NZ_AZFX01000055.1 GCF_001435835.1 Lapidilactobacillus concavus DSM 17758 | reverse complement strand
TTCTGTACACCAGCTGAAGTATTTCGAAAGGAATTAGCACGTGCGCGCAAAGGCCGCGCCGCCTAATCCTGATCCACCTGGAACTCCCATGAGCCCTTCGTCTGTGTGCTTTATCGGTACTGGCTAATTTACTATTGCAATTTGCGACCTTATTTTTTTGATAGTTAAAGACATCTTGATTCGGCAATTTCATTCTCCACAAAAATAGTATGAGTATCCAAAAATATGACGGGTATTTGAATAGGATACTTATTAAGCGAGAATGGTATTGGAAATCTGTGGAAGCCACTCAGCGGAACCATACCTTTATCCCAACCCCACGCAAAAAAACATCAAGTAATCCGTCAGATATGATGACTTAATTGTGGGAAAGTTCTAATATGAAGAAAACAGTTTAGATAATTGGGGTGAAGAGATGGCAACCTATTCGCAGATAGAACTAGACATAATCAAATCATTTAAAGGGCTGATGAAAGACCATGAATTCACTGAGATCTCAATTAAAATGATCGCTGAAAAAGCCGATATCACTCGACGCGGCTTTTACAATCACTTCTTAGATAAATATGATCTTGTCAGTACCATCTTTGAGCATGATCTTTTTCCAACAGTCATCAGTTTGACGAATATCAATGACTGGGATCAAGGGGCGCTGTTTATCGTGAATTATCTCCAAGACAATCGCGACTACTATAAAAAATTGTTGTCGCTTGAAGGACAAAACTGTTTACAGACAGAATTTTATAAATTGACTGAGATGCAGATTGGGATCTTGATCCCAGAAATATTGGTCGGTAGGAAAATTTCTGACGAAGATCAGGCATTTTTAAGCGATTATTATTTTCACGCTTATATGGGACTGACTACCGAATGGGTCAAAGGTAAATATGGTTTTTCAACTCAGGAGTTCGTTAAACGGTGGAAAGCCTTACTCAATAATTCAATGCATAATTATCTGGGCAACTACGCTCGATGAATTACACAGATTGGATTAAATGAGAAAGATGTTACATTTGTGCCAATATGTGAATTGACAAATATTTCACAAGGAACTATTCTTTCCCTGTAAACGAAAGTTGACTTGAAAGGAGTTAGTTCTGATGAGTAAATATAAAGTTATTATTTGGGGATTAGGAAACGTTGGTCGTTCCGCAGTGAGAATGATCTCGGAAAGACAAAATATTTTTGAATTGGTTGCAGCCGTTGACGTTGATCCAAAGAAGTTAGGTAAGGATGCCGGAGAAGTCTTTGATTTTGACAAAGTCGGCGTCAAAGTTTCAGATGATATTGATGCAGCCTTGAAACTTCCAGCTGACATTGTGCTCGACTTTTGCCCAACGGAAATGGACAAACAAGGAACATTCATGCCTTCTGCTATTCGACTCGCCAAATCGCTCGATGCCGGTAAAAACGTTATTACCACGATTCCGGTATATCATGTTCAAGACAGTCAGCCAGAAGTATATGAATATCTAAATGAACATGCTAAAGCACATAATGTTGCTTTTGTACCATTTGGACTTTTGCCAGGCGATTATGCCTCATATATCCCACTAGTTTTGGCCGGGGCCATGGGCCACGTGGATAAAATTGTTGTTCAATCCGGTGAAGATGACTGGCACAACACATCAGGCTGGGTCGATGTCTTCTCATATGGCGGCGATATCAATAAATATCCAAAACCAGACTCAGACGAAGATCTCTTGGCTAAGTTCATTTATGCTTATTATTCATCCGGCGTATACGAGATGGCCGATAGAATCGGTCTGAAATATGATACCTTCAAACCAGAGCATGAAGTCTTCACTGCACCCAAAGATTTGGAAACGATCAAGGGTACAGTCAAAAAGGGCAGCATTTATGCCCACAGATTTACCATGGCACTTTACAACGGCAACGAACAAGTAGCCGCCTTAAGATATGTTCATAAAGTTGATAATAAAGAGACACCAGAATTACCGATCAATAATACGATTCATATTGAAGGCTTGCCGTCAGTCGATGCGCAGATCGATGGATTGATCCCAGAAAGAGAAGGCTACGTTTCATCAGCCGCTCCAGCAGTCAACTTGATCCCTAGCATTCTCGAGACCGACAAGACAGGTTATGTTGAAGTCTGCGACCTTCCAGTAGTGATTGCCAGACCATTGGATATTGGCGCAAAAAAATTAGTCTAGACTAGGCTTTCGAAGCTGCTTTGACCATTAAGGTTGGAGTAGCTTTTTCATTTGCAAGTAAATCATTACGGCTTGTGTATACGGTATACAAAATGGAGAAAACGCTGACTAGTTTATAAATCATTGAGACTTAACGGCCGGATAAATGCTGATCTGATTATAGAAATAACAACAAAAAGGCCACGCTAAAAATCATATTAATTATAATCGGGAAATTTATTAATAATATTCAAGAAAAATAAAAACCGTGGGTACATTATTTAAAACAGATTTCTTGTATGCAGAGAAATTTACTTTGAGAATAAACGGAATTACTTATTGGATGATTCTATTTGCTAATTAAATGCCATGATGTTCATACTGCCAGTAACATCAACTGCAGAATTTTATTTTAATGAATTTCACAATGTGGTTTCATATATGAATTGAGCCTTTCAAATAAAATCGCTAACAATATTTGTTATGAAGCTAAGCCTTGATTTAATGGTATTTTATCGATTGATAAATTGACGGAAACAATATAAAAATGATTTTAATCACTAAAAAATTGATTGTGAAATAACATTGAAAAACCTAGATTGCATAATTAAAGTTACCACCCAGAAAATGTGAAAAAAGACCTGTCCTTTCTTGCTAAAATGGTGTTTGCATAACATACCATCTAGAGAGAAGGACAGGTCCCATGGCCATTATAACCTTAATTGAACGATCTCAGATAAAACTGATGCAACACCACACGATTCAATACATCGCTGCGACCTTAGGCCGCTCTCGTATTTCTATTAGGCATGAGCTTCACCGTTGCCCTGAAGGTGATTACTCCGCCATTATAGCTCAGGATCATGCCGATACTTGTCGGCATCGTTGTGGTCGGCACTCGATTTTAACGCCTAAGTTGAAGCGGATGGTAACTGAGAGGCTAACCCTAGGTTGGTCCCCTGAAATGGTCGGTTATGCCGTTCACTGTGCGCCACACACGATTTACCACTGGATTTATCAAAGACAAGTCGATTTTCAGCCAAGTCAACTCTTTGATCACGGTAAACGTCATAAAAGAAGACAAGACCTTCGGTCGCGCTATAACCAAGCAGTAGGCACCTCAATTGAGATTCGCAGTGAGTCAGCTAATCGGCGAACCGAAAAAGAACATTTAGAGATGGATACAGTTCGCGGTGGTCGCGGGTCAAAGGCTGCTGTTTTGACCATTGTCGATCGGGTCACACGTTTAATGGCGACAACTAAGCTTGAAAACTTATCACAAAATGCTGTTCTCAAGGGTTTTGCGAGACTGATGGTGGACTTTCCGGGTCCGGTTCGATCAGTGACGGTTGATCACGGTAAAGAGTTTTCCTGCGATCAGGCGCTTACAAAGCGCTATCGGATACCGGTTTACTTTTGCCACGCCTATCACCCGAATGAACGGGGCACAAATGAACGGTTCAATCGAGAACTTCGCTACTATTTCCCGAAGGGAACACAGTTTGATAAGGTTTCAGAGGCCAATATTCAACGAGCCACAGCGCTTATCAATAACAAACCCAGAAAATGTCTCCGTTGGCAAACCCCAGTTCAAGCAGTGAGCAAGCCTCTTTCTAGGTGGTAACTTTATTATTGCAATCTAGGAAAATAAATCATACCGTGGGTATTATCTCCATAGATATAAACGTAAATTTATATCGAACTTTTAATATTGTTTTAAAAGGGGGATACGGGATGTCATTGGTAAAAAAGGCTATTGTCTATCTTTCGGTTGCTGCTTTAGCAGCTCCAATCGTCGCGAGTGGTGGCGTTGGGGTTGTCAACGCTGCTGTAACAGGCGGGGCGCATGAACAAAGCAACGAAAACGACAAAGCCTAATTTACGATTGAAAGTTCCATTTCGTGATGCAAATGATATTTTCAATCTTCATATTGACAAACAGAAAGGAGGATATGTATTAGTTACTAATATTGCCACGTCGGATAACAACGTGATTCAAAAGGGCGAGCAATTGGTATTGCATTTTGATCCTAAAAATATCGACTTAACTGATAGTGCAGTCGTCAATCAGGACGGAAAACTTCCATATACGGTCCAAAAAGATGTCGATCATTCTACTGTTACTTTGACTTTTGATCAAGATGTTGATAGCGGTGACTTTGAAACTGCCATTGGTCTAGCAACGAAAAACATTTATACGACGAGTTCGGTGAAAGCTGATTTTGAAGGCGCAAATGTCAAAATAGCTAACAACCAGATCATTTCTAAATGGCATCAGGGCCAGACTCAACAGGCAACGACAAGTTCACCAACCTATCAAAAACAATCCAATTTAGCCAGTGGTGAAAATCAGCAACAGACAACGACTCGAACAGTAACTCGGTCAACTAAGACTGTCTCAACGACTACGACTTCAAGAACGTATCAAACGTCCACTCAAAAACAGACGCAGTCGCAAACTAGACAAAGTTACACGCCAACATATGGCGAAGCCGAAAAGGCAATTATGGGTCGGACGAACATCTCAATCAGTGGGACAGGTAGTCAAGCAAATACGCAAACTTCAGCTAATTTAACTAATGATCAGCCGAATATTTCTGCAAATAAGCAACAGAAGACTCCTGCAACTACTAATTCGACGCCGTCGAAAAAGGTTTATAGTGGTTTCACTAATTCAACAGTTGAAACAAAGCCACAAAAGTCGGCTGTTCAATCTTCAACTGATTCGACACAAGCTGCAACAACCGCTGATGCTACAAATGGTGCTGCCGACCAGTCCAACCAGCCACAAACAAATGCTGGTCAGACTCAAGCAAGCTCACAGGCGCAGACAAATGCAACGGTTGAGATGACGGTGCCAATTTATGCTAACAGTAGTTCAGTCGTTGACGTGCAGACGCCCAATGGAACACCTAGCGATCCTAAAAAGACGTTAGATCAGACTTTGCAGGAACAACAAAATAACCCACAAAAATCTGACCAAACATATCACGACAACGCTACTTTTGAAGATACTAAAAAAGACATTGTCAACAAGATCCCATCAGCTACAGCTGATGAACAAGCTCAAGTTGTCAAAACAATGCCTTGGATCTGGAATTACATTGCTAATACCGGCAATCAAAACAAGATTTTCCGTTTCAATACCTTGCTTTCAACTGGCCGGGTTGCTCAAACGAACGTCAATGCAATTGCTGATTCGAACAGTGACAATATTTTGCAACAAAATATGCCTAAACTATTAAAAGCTTTTGGTGAGAATTTGTCAGCCAATGCTTTTGACAAGCCAATGGACATTGACTTTCTGTTAGATTCTCAGCTTTACCAAGATTACTTGGCTGGAAAATATGTGCCTGCAAATCAGACCATGAATGCCAATGATGCTTGGAAAGCTATGAACGGACGGATCTCCGTTCAAAAAGGGAAGTTTGTCAAATGGTGTTGAAGGATAGTTTCTATCCTTTGGAGATCTCCTCGTGTGGGAGATCTTTTTTGTTGTTTTATTAGTTGCGGCGTTTAATCTGGTGTGTTGTCTGAATATCGTACTTGAAGGCATAACAAATAAGCCTACCATCGTGACGTTATTGTGGTAGATAATCTAGGCAATCAGCTGGTAGACGCGTGTGAACATATTGGCCTGATTGGAGAAGCCATAACAAGCACGTTTGAGCTCCTTGATCTTACGGTTGATGCCCTCTATCGGTCCGTTAGAGTAGGACGATTTGGCGGCGTTAATTACGCCATTAAGATTCTTTCGTAAGGTATGCATGGCCGTATCTAGGGGCGTGCCGTTAGGCTGATAGTTAGTGATGATATTCTTGAGTTCATCAGCGTGACGCCCCATCAAAGCATCGTGGAGATCGATGTAGGTTTCATAAGCGGTTTTGAAGGCCGGAAACGTATCGGTTCCAATATCAATAGCGTTCTGTTCGGTCGAGTACTCATTCAGGCCGAAGAGGTAGCGGCTCTTTTGTGCGTCAGGGGTGGCCTTGTGGAATAGGCGCCATAGTGATTTCAGTACTTTATATTCCCGCGAATGCTTGTCGAGTTGCTTTAAACATTGAGTGCGAATGGTACCCATCGTCCGGCCCATTAATTGAATAATGTGGAACCGATCAATAATGAGTTCGGCGTTAGGGAATAGTTCGTGCACGAATGCCTGATAGGAAGCGTTCATGTCCATGATGACGCGTTGAACCGCGGCCCGTTCTGCGGTGCTGTACTGACTAAGAAAGAACTGTTTGATGGTTCTATTAAGGCGGTCGCTAAGTACTTTAACGGGTCTAGAATTTTTAGTGTTGGAAAGTATTTCCATTCCAAAAGTACTAGGCCCTAATTTAAAAAGCCATTGATAATGGATCAAAAACGGCCAATAGGGTATACCCTATTGGCTTTTTTTGATTCTGTGCTATACTAGGAATTACAAATGTTCATTAGAACTGTCCAAAAGGAAGTGCTGACAATGGCTAAAATTGGTTATGCTCGTGTGAGTTCCAAAGAGCAACATTTAGATCGACAGCTAGCGGCCTTAAAAGGCGTTGATAAATTATTTACGGATAAATTAAGTGGAGCTAACACTAATCGGCCAGAACTGCAAAAAATGCTGGCCTATATCCGTGAAGGCGATATTGTCCTGGTTACTGAATTAGACCGCTTGGGCCGAAACAACCAGGACTTAACTAAGATTATGAACACCATTCAGAACAAAGGTGCCACCCTAGATGTGTTGAATTTGCCGTCCATGACGGGGATTGCGGATCCTAACTTGCGTCAACTGATGACTAACTTAATCATTGAACTGTATAAGTATCAGGCCGAAAGTGAACGGAAGCGGATTATTGAGCGTCAACAACAAGGCATTGCCCTGGCTAAGCAACAAGGCAAATATCATGGTCGGAAGCCTCAATATGCCAAAGATGATCCCCGCTTACAACATGCATTTAAGCTTTATCAGGCGGGCATGAGTGATGTAGATGTGTCCCGTAATACCGGGATTAAGCGAACGACCTTTATCAGATATCGAAAGAAGTTCGATATAAAAAGATGAGATTTATATGCGATAATTACGTTATACTAGTTTAGAGAGGGTGACATAATGATCATTCAAACAAGGGAACTTACTAAAACTTATCAATCAAAAGTGGTGGTTGACCATATTGATTTAGCAATCAAAGAAGGAAGCTTAACCGCGCTACTAGGACCCAATGGCGCTGGCAAAACAACCACTATATCGATGCTCACAAAGATATTAAATCCAACCAGTGGAATGATCAAGATGAAACCAGACATAAAGATTAGCATGGTATTTCAACAGAGTATTTTAGATAATGATTTGACAGTTATGGAAAATTTGAGTATTCGAAATAAACTTTATAAAGAAGCCAAATCTAATCATATTGATGCTTTGATTCAGAAAATCGGGTTAACTGAATTTATTAATCAAAAATACGGCCGACTTTCTGGTGGGCAACGGCGACGAGTTGATATAGCAAGAGCTCTACTTAATCAACCTGATATTATTTTTTTGGATGAGCCAACTACGGGTTTGGATATCCAAACCCGCTCGGCAATTTGGAAATTGTTGCATTCATTGCAAAGTCAAAATAATTTAACCATTATTTTGACGACACACTATCTTGAAGAAGCAGACAATGCAGATGAGGTTTATATTATTGATCATGGCAAAATAATTGCCAGCGGATCCGCTGATGAAATTAAAACACAAAACTCTAGCAGTAAACTCGTGATTGTTTCTGAACAAGCTGATCAATTAATGGCATTGATACCAAGTAAAATAATTCATACGCAGATTAATCATAAAACCATTTGTTTAAAGGCTAATTCTGACGAAGCACTCTCATTATTATTAAATTTTCGTAGTTTCATTAAAACGTTCACTTATCAAGAGGGTACGATGGATGATGCTTTTTTGTCATTAACCGGAAGGAAGATGCGTTGATATGATTACTTTAACAAGGAGAAATCTACTGTTGTATTTCCGCAATCGCCCCGGAGTATTATTTTCATTATTGGGAGCAATGATTTCATTTCTCTTATATATTGTCTTTCTAAAAAAGTCAATGATAAGTAGCTGGAAAACTGTCCCTAATTCTCACCAATTACTTGATTTTTGGTTGATTGGAGGGACTTTATCAGTGACTGCCATCACAACCACCCTTACCTCACTTGGACAATTAGTAAAAGATAAAGAACGCAAGGTTATTAAAGATTTTTGTTTAACAGACCTTTCTCATTTTGAAATCACCATGAGCTATATGTTAAGTGCCGCTTTGATTGGCTTTATTATGCAAATAGTTATGTTCGCACTGATGATAGGATACTTTTCAATCACAGATAACTTGACCATGCCATGGGAGTCGCTACCAGCTGTAATTTGCGTTGCTCTTTTTAGCTCTTTACTAGCAGTTGTAATTAATATGATGTTTATCCAGTTTATTAGTCGCTTTGATTCCTTGAACGCTATAGGAACAATTGTTGGCACGGCCTCTGGCTTTTTAGTGGGTACCTATATTCCAATTGGTATTCTTCCTAACTTTGCGCAGTTACTTATCAAATTAACTCCGGGTGCATATGTAGCAGCCATTTATCGACAAATACTTATGGCAGATAAATTAAAAACCGCTTTTCATGGTCAGCAAAGCCATTTTGAAAAAGCGATGGGGATTAAGTTAGAGTGGCATCATTTATTAACTGGAATGCAAACGACTGTGCTCCTTACCGTAGTTTTTTTATTAGGAATAGCAGTTTTACTAATTGTTGACTTAATTCGAAGTAAGGAAAATGTGAGAACGGTTGATTGAGATAGCAAGGGAAATCATGCTAAAAACTATGCAGTGTCGGATTTACAGTTCGACTCTGAATGTTCGGGAATGACTTTCTATGTTTATCGTAAAGTCTAACTAAAAAAGTAACTATTAAGTAAAAAAAGTATCAAAGTTAGTGACCTGATTTTGATACTTTTTTTCGTAAAGCGGTTTGAAATTTTCAATGATGTATAATTGGTATCAACAACTAAATTGATTCATTAATTGGGAGATAGTGACTATGGACAAAAGGATTGTGCGGACGCAAGCTAAAGCTGAAAAAGCTTTGTTTGAATTGATGCAAGAACAAAACTTTTCAGAAATTTCAATTACGGATATTGCTAATCAAGCAAAAATATCACGAATGGCTTTTTATCGCAACTATAACAGTAAGGAAGATATTTTGAACAAGTTTGTTCAAAAAGAATATGCAACTTTTGTTGATGACATTACGACGCATCATTTTAAAGAATTAGAGCAGTTGTTGGAAGTTTATTTTGATTATTTTAAAAATAATCCAGCTGTTTTATCGGCAATTGTTAACGCTTCAATTGAAGGCTTTGCTCTTCGAAAGCAAAGTGACTACTTGCTTGGTTTTTTTAAAACGCAAATTAAAAATCAGCAGCCAGCACCAATAGAGATTGCATATTATTCGGGCGCTATTTTTGCTAGTTTACTATATTGGCGAGAAAACGATTATCAATATTCCGCAGCCGAGTTGGCCGAGCACCTAGCAGAAAAGATCAAAAATGATTTACTGCAAACTGGCGAAAAAATATTTTAGCCGATTAATGGAAAAAACAATCAAAAAAAGAGGCACTACAATTTTACTTTTGCAGTGCCCCTTTTTACTAGACTAAATTACTTTGTTAGACCATGTCCTGGAGTTTGAGTTTCTCGTAAATAAACTGGATCGGTCTTAGAGATTTGAGAATTATTTGAACAACCACCTAGTCGATGACGACAACAACTGTCGTTTTGGGGTTTAAGATGTTTTCCAATTACAACCCCAGTAGCTAAAGCGATTGGAACTAAAATTAAATGCCGCTTTTTCATGAACTTTTCCTCCTTTGATTTAGAGTAACTTTTGAGATTTCAAAATTTCTTCAAGATAGGTGCCATGGACCTTTTTCAAAAAGGCATTTAAACCAACTTTTTCAATTTGAGTTAAAGGCAATTCAGTCAAGCGCTTTTTATCATTCAAATAATATAAGGCACTTAAGATTGTTCGTAAGTCAAAGGCTGAATTAAAGACTTCTGGAACGCCACGATCAATGTCAAGCAGTCGGTAGACCGCTTCCATAGCAGTTCTGACAGAGTATTCAGTTGTAAAGACGGTGTCTCGCTCAGTTTCGGCAAAGTTCCCAATAAAAGCCAAATTGCTTGAACCTTCAGGGACAACTAAAGGACGATCGCCAGCTTGGCGTGGCATAAAGTACGAAGTAATGTATGGCATGTGAATTGGAATTGAATTAGCTGATTGCGCGATCTCAGCAATTTGATTTTCTGGAACACCAATATGATAAAGAAATTCTTGACAGATTTCTGAACCACTGCAATCAGTAATTTTTTTGTGAATATAATTTCCGGGCTGATCGGAAAAGAGACCATATAACCATACAATTAATTCATTTGGCTTTTGTTGTTGAAAATGTGGTTGACGGCTGATAGAAATTCCTAATAACCAATTCGAGTCCCTAATGGAAACTGGACCACTGGTAACAATTGAACCACTATACGGATCTTTACCAGTAATTTTTTGAATATAGGGTACGATTCGATCGTCTTTAAAGGTGCAAGTTGCCGACATGACCCAGTTAGCCGCTGGAATATTTTGATAAAATTTAGCTGGATGCCCGAAAGCTGGATCTTGAGCCGCTAATTTTTCCCATAATTCCCAACTAGCACCGATTGGATGCGTTGCTGGTGCTGAATGTTCATTATCACCGTAAGTCGTGCTTTCGGTAATTGATCCATTTGTAACGAAAACCAAATCGTCAGGCGTCAAGTCGAGACTTTGTTGCTTACCATCGACCGTTAGCTCAATTTTAACAGCTTGTTTTTGTTTACCAGTTTGTTTAACAATGATATTGTCAACGGTGGTATTGTATTGGAATTTAACGTCGTGATTTTCAAGATATTTAATCAATGGTTTGATTAATGACTCATATTGATTATATTTGGTAAATTTCAATGCTGACATATTTTGCAAGGTGCCAACATGATGGACAAAGCGTAATAAATAACGGCGCATTTCCATTGCACTTGCCCAAGGCTCGAAAGCAAACATGGTGGACCAATAGAGCCAGAAATTTGATTTAAAGAAGTCATCGCTGAAAACTTGATTAATTTTGACATTGTCAAGTTGGTTTTCCGGTGTTAGCACTAACTTGGCCATTTCGTCAATTGCTTTTCGAGAAAGCGTCAACTGACCATCACTAGGCAACTGAGTACCACGTTTTTCGATTACGCGGGTATGTGAATTACTTGGATCGGCTTTATTTAGCCAATAGAATTCGTCAAGTACCGAAACACTGGCATCTTCTAAGGTAGGAATTGAACGAAAAAGATCCCAAAGAGTTTCAAAGTGAGGTTCCATTTCACGCCCACCACGAATAATATAGCCGCGTTGTTCATTTAAAATCCCATCCATGCTGCCACCGGGAAGTCCAAGTTCTTCAAAAACATGAATTTGGTTTCCAGGAACCTGACCATCGCGCACTAAAAAAGCGGCGGCAGCTAAACCGGCTAAACCGGACCCGACAATATAAGCTGATTTCTTGGTGGCGTTTGCTGGTTTTTTAGGCCGAGCAAATGCTTCATAATTACCACTACTGTAGTACATGAAAATCCCTCCTTGTAAAATAAGATACCAAGTATTTGTTACATCTGTAACTGAATATAATATACAACAGTTAACAAATTTATTCAATCAAAATTATTTTCTCAATTAATATGGCAAATTCTATAATTAATCCGAACAGAAATTAAAAAGCCCAAAGCAATCACTTACAATGGTAGTAGCTAATTCCAACCAATATAGGGAGTGATTACTTTGGGTACATCTACTTTATCACGTTTTGCTCCTATCCTAGTATTTGGTACATAAATTTCTGAACAGTTGTGCCATAATTAATAAAATAAGATAGGAGCATTCCAATGAAACGATATCAAGATGATTAATCAACTTAATCGCATCGGCGATTTTGAACTAGATACAGTCGTTGGTCCTCGTGGGCATAGTA
>NZ_AZFX01000054.1 GCF_001435835.1 Lapidilactobacillus concavus DSM 17758 | reverse complement strand
TAATCGCATCGGCGATTTTGAACTAGATACAGTCGTTGGTCCTCGTGGGCATAGTAAGGCAGTTTTATTAACTTTAATCGATCGAAAATCACGGTTCCTTTGGGCATACCGGTTAAAAGATCGGACGACAGCGACTGTTAATGAAGCACTAACTAAGTTCCTAACCACTTTTAATGATCCGGTGCACAGCTTTACTGTGGACCGTGGCACTGAGTTTAGTGGGCTAGTATCACTTGAATCACAATATGGTATTAAGACCTATTACTGCCATGCTTATACGCCAGCTGAACGTGGTAGTAATGAACGCTTTAATCGGAATTTACGTTATTTTTATCCTAAAGGGACTCGTTTTGAGCACATTAGTGCTCAAGATTTAACGACGACGTTACTCCAAATTAACCAGCGACCGCTTAAAATACTCGACTGGCAAACACCGTATCAGGTTATGCTGACAAATTTGTCCAAAAATTCGGATTAAATTTGCAATCTACC
>NZ_AZFX01000053.1 GCF_001435835.1 Lapidilactobacillus concavus DSM 17758 | reverse complement strand
GCTATGAGCCGCTTGATTAGAACCATATATCACCTAATCAAATACAATGAATTGTACGATTCAAAGATGTTCCTCGCCGAACTCTAATCGTCATTCATTTAAGTAAAGTATATCACCTACGAAAAAAATTACAGCTGAGGTGCTGTTTAGTATGGCAAAATATCAGATTAAATATGATTTAACGCCATAAATAATCTTATTTTGCGTAATTAAGAAAAAGAATCCCTTGATATAGAAGAATTCTCTTGACTAATGGTAGAAAAAAG
>NZ_AZFX01000052.1 GCF_001435835.1 Lapidilactobacillus concavus DSM 17758 | reverse complement strand
TGGTAGATTGTAAAATTAATCCGAACGCTGTTCGGACAAAAAAGATCAGCTTCCTTTAAAATGGTGTTTACCACAAACCCATCTTTTAGGAGCTGATCTTTTGTCTAGTATAACATATTCCGAACGAATTAAAATCGAAACATTTTGTGAATTAGGGCTGCCCAATATCCAAATGGGCGTTCGGCTGAACCGATCACCGTCAACAATTTCTTATGAATTATCTCGATGTCAACCTTATCAGGCTGAATTAGCACAAACAGATGCCGAATACAAGCGATCACGATGTGGTCGGAAAACTAAGCTGAGCGATGAGTTAAAGCAAAAAATTCTCAACCATTTACGTCTAAGCTGGTCACCAGGAATGATTGCTCACGAATTTAAACTAGCTACTAAATCTATTTATAATTGGCTAAATCAGGGGAGAATTGGTTTCTCCTTGAATGATCTACCTGAACATGGCGTACGCCAACGGCGTAACGTTGACCAACGATCCAAATATAATCAATCTTTGGGGCGATCAATTGAACAGCGTCCCATGATGATTAATCAACGTAATCGCATCGGCGATTTTGAACTAGATACAGTCGTTGGTCCTCGTGGGCATAGTAAGGCAGTTTTATTAACTTTAATCGATCGAAAATCACGGTTCCTTTGGGCATACCGGTTAAAAGATCGGACGACAGCGACTGTTAATGAAGCACTAACTAAGTTCCTAACCACTTTTAATGATCCGGTGCACAGCTTTACTGTGGACCGTGGCACTGAGTTTAGTGGGCTAGTATCACTTGAATCACAATATGGTATTAAGACCTATTACTGCCATGCTTATACGCCAGCTGAACGTGGTAGTAATGAACGCTTTAATCGGAATTTACGTTATTTTTATCCTAAAGGGACTCGTTTTGAGCACATTAGTGCTCAAGATTTAACGACGACGTTACTCCAAATTAACCAGCGACCGCTTAAAATACTCGACTGGCAAACACCGTATCAGGTTATGCTGACAAATTTGTCCAAAAATTCGGATTAAATTTGCAATCTACCGTTTAACATTTTTTGATGCCGAGCGTAACAGCCAGGCTGTCAATTGGCACTGTTCAATTGTGTTTTGACCGTCGAACCCGTGCCCACTGAACCACGAACATCATTATCAGAACGACGGCAATTGCACCGATTGCGGCTGGTATCACGGTCATTCCGGCTAACTCAGGCCCCATCGGCTCCAGCACACCTTCACCAATGAGTGCCCCAAGGACGCCAGCAATAATGTGACCGATCCAACCCCGCGATTGACTGGGGCTCATGATAGCACCTGCAAAAGCACCAACCGCCGCGCCAACAATCATTACCCATAACCAATGCATGCTGTCATCCCCTTTTTAGCGGCGGTGTTTGAACTGCCGCACTTCTCGAAACACAGTCAATCCTAATTGCCCAATTGCAATCAATAGTGACAATTTACCCCAAAAACCAGGGGTCTGTCGTTTAATTTTAGCCATTACGGACACCTCCATCTTTTGATAGCGCTAACAAGTGCTACTTCAAAAAATCCTTTTATGCCTAATCACATTTACTGCGGCTGAAGCGCCTGGGCAGCAACGGTTCCGATCACAATAAGTATCATCGCCCCGCTCACGACTGGCAACAACGTCATTCCAGCAACTGTTGGCCCGAACCATCCAAAAGACAGCTGGCCACCAAGTACACCGAATAAGCCTGCGATTAAATTAATTGTCGTTTGACGCCGACCATGTGCGCCTACCGCATTTGCAACGATACCTATTGTTAGTCCTAATATCGCAACACCTATCCATCCCATTGTGAATACGCTCCATCCCGATATTGTGTTATTAAAATTATCATAACTATAATATTTATATTGAGCAATCAAAATGCTCATTGACCCGACTAATTCAGTAATGATGCATATCATTTCCAGTCAAACTAGTGTTCAAGCTATACTGAGACTATCAAAAGCTTACTAAATAAGCGATGAATAAACTTAATTTTTTAATCAAGAGGCGATTGTCATGGCAACAACTTACGGCATTTTCTATAACGGACAAGCGGGTAATGGGCAAGCGGCAACCGTCGCCCATCAAACCGCGCAAGCGCTATCGAACCACGGCATTGAGTCTCAATTACTGACAACACCAGGAATCCCCCAGGCAATTGCGTTAATTAAGCAAACACTTTCTCAACTGTCAGCACTAATTGTTATTGGTGGAGATGGCACACTGAACGTTGCAATGACAGCCCTAATCCAAGCTGAAGCACATATTCGTATCGGTGTTATTCCCATGGGAACGGTTAATAATTTTGCAACCCGATACCAGTTACCAACTGACCCCCAAGCGGCCATCGAACTAATTTGTACTCAGCCGGCGACCCAAGCAGTCGGCATGCTAGTCTGTAATCAACGCCGGGCAGTCGTGAGTTCACTGACATTCGGTAATTTGGCTGACATTTCCAATGAAGTTCGACAATCTGAGAAGCAGCGATTCGGTAAATTAAGCTATCTTTACCGCGCTATTCGCCATATTGGTCACAATAAGTCACTGCCAATTCGATATCAATTCAAACACGAAGGAAGCCACACCTTAAAAACATGGTTCTGTTTGATTACAACGACCAAATCAGTCGGTGGGCACGTCTATAGCGCGTCTGCTCCAGGAAAAATGCATATTAGTCTACTTAACAACATTGGCTGGCGGCAAGTAATTCCATATATTTGGTTCGCACTAACGGGGAACTTGCAAAACTCCAAGGCCATTACACAGCTAACGGCAACCAGTGCACGAATTACGAGTGCAACTGGTCAAGCCGTGACGACACGTATTGACGGCGACCCAGCGGTTAAACTGCCAATTGAATTGACCTATTTGACAGACCGCTTCGAATTGATCGTACCAACAGTCATCGAATAACGACGTATTTTTTATTAATATGGTAGATTGTAAAATTAATCCGAACGCTGTTCGGACAAAAAAGATCAGCTTCCTT
>NZ_AZFX01000051.1 GCF_001435835.1 Lapidilactobacillus concavus DSM 17758 | reverse complement strand
TCTGTTCTAGGCTACGATCCTTATGATCGTCAAGGTTTCAACTCTGGTAACTCTCGAAATGGCCAATATTTTCGTCAAATTGATTCAGAGTATGGAAAGCTGAGTATCTGTGTCCCACGTGATCGCAAGGGCGAGTTTAAGGCTAACTTAATCCCACCTTATTCTCGAAGAGTAGATGCACTGGAAACGACGATTATACAGTTATACGAAAAAGGAATTACAACTCGAGAAATAGCTGACTTAATCGAGAAGATGTATGGAACTCATTATTCACCCACTACGATTTCCAACATTACAGCCATTGTTGAGGATCAAGTGACTGCTTATCATCAGCGGCGGTTTAGTTCGACAGACTACGTCTGTCTTTTCCTTGATGCAACTTATGTGCCCTTACGTCGTGATACGGTTCAAAAAGAGTCGGTTTATGTCGCTTTAGGTATTAAAGCAGATGGTCATAAAGAAATTTTAGATTACTGTATTGCACCAACGGAAAATTCAGAAGTTTGGTCCGAATTACTAACTGGTTTAGTCAGTCGTGGTATTAAACACGTCCAGTTAGTCATCGCAGATGGCTTAGTTGGCTTGGATTCAGCGCTTAACCACAATTATCCTCAAGCTAAATTTCAACGCTGTCTGATCCATATGTC
>NZ_AZFX01000050.1 GCF_001435835.1 Lapidilactobacillus concavus DSM 17758 | reverse complement strand
TAAGAAAAAGAATCCCTTGATATAGAAGAATTCTCTTGACTAATGGTAGAAAAAAGCACATTCTACTGGCATAGAATGTGCTGGGCATTGCATAACATTTGTTACAAATTTAATTATATCATATTACTGATATTGGAGGAATAAACATGGCAAAGAAAAAGATTACGGGCGAAGACGGTAAAGAGTACTCGGTAAAAGTCAAAAAGCCATTTTACAAGCGTGTTTGGTTTTGGGTACTAGCAATTATTGTTATTGCGGTTGTTGGTTCAAAATTAGGCGGTGGCTCATCCGACAAAGATGATAAGTCAACTGCAAAGACTGAAGAAAAATCAAGCAAATCCTCATCTAGCAAAAAAGATGACGGCAAAATCACACGCAAACAGTTTGACGCTGTAAAACTTGGTGATTTAATGAAAAGCGCCGAAGGTGGAGCTACTATTGATGAACTTAAGAAAGAATTTGGCAACCCTGACTCAACGTCAAGTTCAACTACAAATGGCGTAAAAACTGACATTGTAACATGGACCAACGTTGAAGGTGGTTTAGGAGCTAATATCGTTGTAAGTTTCACTGACGGCCATGCATTTTCTAAGGCAATTACTGGCTTCAAATTCAATCGCGATAAAAAGATTTCACTTGCTGATTTCAACTCACTTGCTGATGGTACAGCATATTCAGATGTAGTTAACAAATTTGGCGAACCAGACGGCTATGATGAAACTTTAATTGATGGATCAAAATCTGTAATGGCAACATATATGTCCGGGGTAAAAGGAGATATTGGAGCTAACTTCAATGTTACTTTTACAGATGACAAAGTTAGTGGCAAATCTCAAACAAGCATGAAATAAAGAAACGCTTTCCCACTCTGGGTGACTAGCGACGGTTCGATTCCGGCGGTGGGAATTATCTCTTCATTCCTGTTGTTTTGAAGAGATATTTTGAAAGCAAAATAAATATCTCCCTATTTTGCCAATTATAAGGAGATAAATGGATATTTTAAATAAATGTTGATAAGGAGCGTAATTAATGAGTAAGTTTAGTCCGATACCTGATGAAACTTCAAATGCGCTTTTAAAGCCAGCCGCTGAATCTATCGGCAATTCAGCCGGAACCATTTTTGATGCGGCATTTAATCTTATTTTGTCGCCCTTAAAAAAATATAACATTAGAAAAGATTATGAGTTGAAGGACTACGCCAATAAGATAAGTACCAATATTTCATCGATACCCGAAAACAATCGTGATCCTTCTAAACTTAATTTAGTGCTCAAGGCCGTAGATGATTCTAAGTTCCGCCTTGATGAAGAAGATATGCGTACCGCTTTTGCTAGGCTTATAGCACAAGGCTTGGATAACCGTGTCAACGACAACTTCTACCCTGCGTATTCAGATATCTTGTCAAGCATGTCAGTCAAAGAAGCAAAACTTATCCGAAAAATCTATTCAAATTATCATCATCGAGTTCCTACCGAAGAAACATGTGCAAAAAACACACATGGTTCAAGACGTGGTTTGCTGGCGAAGACATACCTATTTGATAATTCGGAAGACGGGACTGGTGAGTTAGATATTCCCATTGACCTATTACAACACTCTGGGTTGATTAGGGTATATGACAACCAATGGCTTACAGGCGATCACTATATGACGCTCTACAATTCGTATGAAGAAAAATGGAGATATGCCAATAAAACGAACGTATTAAATATTTCAAGTGATGAAACGTTGGAATTTATTGAGGGCTACGTCATGTTCACAGATTTTGGTGATTCATTTGCTAATTTTATTTTGTAGAACTATTTTCTTTTCAATCCGCTCTTCCATTTTATTTAGCTCTATTGTTAGGTACCGCGAATAAATAGCTAAGCAGATACATGTTATGATGGCAGGAATGATTATCAGTAGTATAAGCAACAATTTTACCTCCCCAACTAATATAGTTAGATTATAGCACTATCGCCCTTGATTGGGCTTTTATTTAACAGTTAAAAAGAACATACGTTTGTGTATTTTAGTTGAAATAACACACAAGAAAGGAATTATGTAATCATGCGTAAATGGAAGAAACTACCTCGCCACCCCAACATTTTCGAATATGAAACCCAAAAAGGTAAGCGATACGGAATTCGACGCGGATTCACAAATAGTGTAGGAAAAAAGGACGAATACACAAAATCAGGTTTCAAAACTTGGCGAGATGCTGACATTGTGCTAAAGAAATTTGAATCAGACTTAGCAATGGATAATATATCTTCAATAACAGCTCAAAAGGTTACTGTTGATCAGTATTGGAAAAAGATGTCAGAACGAAAGCTCGAACTTGGAATTTGGAAAGAATCAACATATAAAATGCAGAAACAATATTATAGCAAATATTTACAGCCAAAATTTGGGGCAAAAACTCTTAACGATGTGACTAGGTCTAGTTTTCAGTCGTTCCTTGATAAACTTGCGCTTGATGGTTTGGCAAATACAACGATCAGGACAATTACTTCAATAATGTTAAACATAATGAACTCTGCTGAAAATGAAGATATAATACTGAAAAATAAGTTGAAAGGTATGCTAATTAGAGGCCATGCACCAAAAGATTTAACTGTTGAAACAGTAGACTACGAAAAATGGATCAAATCAGCACAAAAAATACTCAACAAATATATGCTCGCAATGATTTATATAGGTGCACTTGGCGAGCGCCGTGGCGAATTAATGGGCTTACGAACTGATTCATTCACTTTTAAGAAGCAAAAAAACGGTGATGAAATTTGTGGAATTAAAATTGACTTACAGAGAACTTCGGACTTTCTAAATGGCACTGGCTTAAAAACTAAAAGTTCATATCGAACAATTTGGGTTAACGGCTGGATCATCGACTATATCAAATACGCCATAATTACTTCTGATAATTTACGAATTGGAAATAACATTCACGCTGATAAAAAATGGCTGTGGCTTAATGAAAAAGGCGAACCATTTCACCCTTACCATGTCAACAAAATCACTGGCAAGATAAACAAGGACAGTGGAATTCATATAACCCCTCATATGTTGCGACATTATTTTGCAACTAAGGGTATGGCTTCTAATGCATCAGACATTGAAGTTATGCACTGGTTAGGCCATAGTAACTTACAAATGACAGCTGACTATACACGACCAACGGCATTAGAATCATCGGATCTATATTCCAATGTTGACAGCAAATAGCATAATTAGGCGGTACAAAATAGTGATTTAGAAATGTACCGTCCTTTGTACCGAAAGCTCAACCGTTTCTATCAGACTTAATCAGATTATAAGCACAAAAAACAGCCCTATCACAACATTCTAACTGGTTGTGATAGGGCTGAATTTGTTTAAAATTTTATTTGTTTATTCCCACTCAATCGTGCTTGGTGGCTTGCTGGTTATGTCATACACGACGCGGTTAACGTGCGCAACTTCGTTGACGATGCGGACGGAAATTTTTTGTAACACGTCCCAGGGAATCTGCGCGAAGTCGGCGGTCATGCCGTCGATCGAGGTGACGGCACGAATACCAACGGTGTAATCGTAGGTACGGCCATCGCCCATGACACCAACGGATTTGAATCCAGGTAAGACGGTGAAGTACTGCCATACTTCGCGTTCAAGGCCAGCATTCTTGATCTCTTCGCGGAGAATCAGGTCACTATCACGAACAATTTCGAGTTTATCTTCGGTGATTTCGCCAATGACACGAATGCCAAGGCCGGGGCCAGGGAATGGTTGGCGCCAAACGAGGTCGCTTGGCATGCCGAGTTTCTCACCGAGGTCACGCACTTCATCTTTAAATAAAGTCCGCAGTGGTTCGATCAACTGGAAGTGGATGTCCTTAGGCAAGCCACCAACATTATGATGTGATTTAATCGTCTGAGCCGTGCTGGTTCCACTTTCGATCACATCGGTGTAGAGCGTTCCCTGAGCGAGGAAGTCGATGCCATCAAGCTTAGCTGCTTCGTCGTTGAAGACTTGGATAAATTCGTTACCGATAATTTTACGCTTAGTCTCGGGATCACTGACCCCTGCCAACTTATTCAAAAAGCGATCCTTGGCGTCGACTTTGATAATATTCAAGCCGAACTTGCCTTCGAGGCTCGCCATAACTTGTTCGGCCTCACCCTTACGCAGCAAGCCGTGATCGACGAAAATACTCGTCAGTTGATCACCAATCGCTTGGTGTAACAGGACACCCACAACACTCGAATCGACCCCACCGGAGAGTCCTAAGAGCACTTTTTTGTCACCAACGGTCTCGCGGATCTTCGTGATCTGTTGGTCGATAAAGTCGCTCATTGACCAGTTAGCAACTGCCTTAGCAACATCAAAGGTAAAATGACGCAGAATGTCATTGCCATACTCAGTATTACGAACTTCCGCGTGGAATTGGATTCCGTACATTTGCTTCTCATCGTTGGCGAAGGAAGAAATCGGCGCATTCTGACTCGTAGCAACCACGTGGAAGCCAGCAGGTAATTCGCGCACAAGATCGCCATGGCTCATCCAAACGGTTTGCGTCTCAGGTAAATCTTTGAACAGTGGCGTCTCAGGATCAGTTACCGTGATAACCGCCTTGCCATATTCACGATTATTCGCAGGTTCAACTTTGCCGTTCAGCTTGTATGCGAGCAATTGCATCCCGTAACAGATTCCCAAAACAGGAATTCCCAAGTTCAAGATTTCGGGATCAAGATCGAAGGCTCCCTCATCATAAACGCTCATTGGCCCACCGGACAAAATAATCCCCTTTGGCCCAATTTCTTTCACTTCTGCAGCGGTGATCGTGTTTGGCAATAATTCTGAGTAGACACCAAATTCACGAATACGGCGAGTGATCAGTTGATTATACTGGCTCCCATAATCAAGAACGATAATTTTGTCGACATTTTGTAAGTCGGCTTGCGCCATGTTTGTCACACTCCTACACTTTTTTATGCCATAACTGTTGAGTTGAGACGATGATCAGACATCATTTAAGTTAAGTTTCAATCCTATTAATCATAACGATTTTTCACAATAAAGTAAACCGTTGGTGCGCATCGATTGGGGTTCCGGCCAGACGCCGTTTAATACTTGCGCAGGCCGACCATATCGATCAAATGGCAGTCGGTTTTATGCAGAATTAAATCGGCACGATTACGCGTAGGCAAAATAAACTCATTCAAATTTTTCAAGTTGACCTCACGCCAAACCTGATCAGCCATTTCAAGCGCAGCGTCCCGATTACCAATTGCATACTGATAGTAATAATTATCGGGATCTGTAAACGCAGTGTCCAACAGAACTTTGAAGCGATCGAGATACCACTGTTCGATCAGATCCGGTTGGGCATCCACGTAAATGGAAAAATCGAAGTAATCACTAACATATAATTGTTGATTGGTCGGCAGCTGCAGAACATTGATTCCCTCAACAATCAAGATATCCGGCTGATCAATAAGATCGTAGCCATTCTTGATCACATCATAAACTTGATGCGAGTAGCGTGGTGCGTGCACTTGGCGCTCGCCACTTTTGACCCGATCGAGAAACCGCAGCAGACTTTCCATGTCATAACTCTCGGGAAAGCCTTTGCGTTTCAAGAGACCACGCTTCTGCAGCTCAGCATTGGGATATAAAAATCCGTCTGTCGTGATCAACTGTACCTTGTGGTTGGTGAAGGCACGACTCAGCAGCAACTGTAACAATCGCGCCGTCGTACTTTTACCAACAGCAACACTGCCAGAGATGCCAATCAAGAATGGCATCTTCTGCGCGCGCTTGCCCATAAAATCAGCCTTATCATCGACTAACTGGCGATAACGGCGCAGATAAACGTGAATCAAATGACGTAATGGCACGTAGATTTCCTGCACATCTTCCAAATTGATTCGATCATTTAAGGCGGAAATCTGTGCCAATTCATCGGCCGTGACCGTGTTCAGCTGATTACGTCCGTGAAAAGTCGCCCATTCTTGACGCGTAAAATAATTATAGTTATCTGGTAATTTCATTCTGACTTAACTCCCAGATCCATTTTTTAGTCTTATTTTTCATTGACGTAGAGCTTTTCAGGCACAATCTCAAGCAACGGCGTCAATTGATTGGTGGCAAGCATCGTCAATCGATGCATCGCTCTCGACGCCAAGGTGTAAACTAACTGACGGTCATCTTCGTCCGGATAATTGGCAGCAGACAGTTCCCACAAAATCACGGCATCAAATTCAAGTCCCTTAGCCAGGTAAGCCGGTAAAACCAGTGTCCCAGCCGCTAAACGCTGACTCTCAGAACGAATCAACGTAACTGGATAATCGCGAGACTGCAAGAATTTCGTCAAGATTTCACTCTCACGTTTCGTCTTGCAGATAATTGCGGTCGTCACGCCACGATCGTCATTGATTTTCAACTGCGCCAATAAGTCTTCGCCTAGCTGATCCTGGTCATCACGAACAATTGCATTCGGCAAGTCACCCTCACGCTCGAAGGTATCAATTTTCTTTCCGTTCTTGAGAATCGCTCGGGTAAACTCAGTAATTGGCTTCGTCGAACGATACGAACGCGTCAATTGAACCACTTCGGTCTTGTCGCGATCGAATAACTTCTGCACCTGACTCAATAATGAGCGACTATTCGTCTTGGTGAAGATGGCCTGATTCAAGTCGCCCAACATCGTGTATTTCGCTTTAGGAAATTGGAACTGCAAGTAGGCCAATTGGAACGGCGTGTAATCCTGGATCTCATCGACGAAAACGAACCGCATCCGCCGATCGCCTCGCTTACCCGTCATCAAGTCAAATAAGAACAAGTAAGGACTCACATCGTCCAAATGAATCGCATGCGCCTTGAAATTCTCCTGCGTCTCCAGCAGACCTGCTTGCCATTCGGCAGCAGTCAACCCATAGTCGCTTAAATCGAGGAATTGAGGCACCTGCGCAAGGAAATGCAGGTATTGCTTATTAATATTGAAGAAACGCATCCGATTAATTCCCTGATTGACCGGCTTCAAGGCTTGTGTGACAATTTTGCGAGCCAGATACTTGTATTCGGCATCGCTCGAACTGAATTCTTGATCCGCACGGGCGTACATCGCCTGCAATTGTTCAGGATCAAGACCTTCAATCGTCTTTGACACCCAGCTCTTGCGCAACTCCGGTTCCACGCGATTGTTCAGCAACTGGACCAATCGTTCCTTAGTCGCATCCACGCGATTCCCCAGATGATAATTCTGGTTGAAACTGTAATAGATCTCTTCGATTTTTTCTTTAGTTAAATAAGGCTTCCCTTGAAACTTCAAATCTCTGAAAAACATCCCGTGTGATTCCAACGTACGACTATAAGCCTGCAACGCCTTGAAAAACTTCAATTCGGTTTTGACCTTGGAAATCTTCTTAGCTGTCTCTGTCTGTGGCACTTCAAATTGCGCCGTTGGATCAACAATCGTGTAGTTAGGTAGCCGTCGACCAACGAATTGTTGATAGGTCATCTGCACCATGTTCTGCTCGCCCAATTCTGGCAAGACATTCTCGATATAATCGTTGAACAACTGGTTTGGTGAAAACATGACGACCTGGCTTGAAGTCAGATTACCGCGGTAACGATACAACAAATAAGCGACCCGCTGCAGAATTGCCGAAGTTTTCCCCGAGCCAGCCGCACCCTGGACGAACAACAAGTCAGCGCTCGTATTACGGATGATCTTGTTTTGTTCCTTCTGAATCGTTGTCACGATCGACTTCATCTGTGTGCTGGACTTCTCGCCCAACACCTCGAGCAACATCTGATCACCAATCGTCTCGGCCGTATCAAACATCGAATCGATTTGACCCTTTTTAATTAAAAACTGACGCTTCAGTGAAATATTGACCGATTGTTCCCCATCCGGCGTCTGATAAGTCACGTCGCCTAACTTACCATCGTAGTAAATCGACGAAATCGGCGCACGCCAATCATAAATCAAGAACTTATCATTCTTATCGGAGAATGAACTCAAGCCAATGTAGATCGTCTCGCGCTTAGGCTCACCATGCTCCTGAAAATCGAGACGAGCAAAATAAGGGTTCCCAATTAATCGCCGCAAAATCGACAAACGCTTCGTCGACTCTTGCCAACTGTTCTCGCGCTCGGCCAGCATTTGTTGCTGCTGATGAATGGATAATGCCGTTTCCAAGTTTGTTGCATAATCACCGTAGTTGAGTTTAACTTCTTCCCCAAATTGCTTATTGATCGACCGCTTATCTGTTTCGGCCTGCTCAATCGAGGATTGTGCCTTCTTTTCGGCTTGACGGATCTTCTGGACAACATCATCTAAATATCGCTGTTCTGCTGCCTGCGAATTACGAATCGGTTCTCGTGAATTTGACAATCTCCCACAACCTTTGCTGAAAATCAACTTCGTGTGATATCAATGGGTGCGTTTCGCTGCTTTTTTCCAGCGATGATGCGGCTGAAAATGGGGCGGTGAATGGTTGCACCTTGAAAAAACGTATTGAACAAGTTTATCACAATTCTGGGTTGGTGTATAGCTTGAGGGGTCTGGATTTCGGGCTTTTCAAGGTTTTGAAGCTCTTTAAACTCTTTCAGCTCCTCAGACCCTTTAAACCATTTAGACCCATCAGTCCACTGCGTGGAAAGTTGTTGCCTTCGCTTGTGGGGCCGGCTGCAGGTTTATTCGGCTCGTGCTTCGCACTCGGCGAATAAATCTTCCGCCTTAAACATTAGCCTTCGCAAACGTGTTACACACTCTACGCGAAGTCTAATGTTTGTCCCATGTTGTAAAATCCGCATGGCCCACGCGGATTAACAACATTTTCACAGCACGGCAACAACTTTCCACTCCGTTCCCTGACTCAGATGTGAAGGCAGAGCTGAAGTTTAAAATTAAGACTGGGAAACAAATATGTATTGCTAACCAGATTATTCAATTATTTAGACTAAATCAGAAGTTGCGAAGGAAAATGGTTGTGATGCTGTGAAAGTTTTGTTGGTCTGCACGCTTTTCGCAGACTTACAGAACGGGTAAATTGAAGACTTCGAACTTTGAAGTCTCCAATTTTAGGCTGAAGCCATTTTTGCAGCAAGCGAAGCGCGCAGCAAAAAGGCGGAAGCCGGCCCCACAGCAGGAACAACCATTTTTCCTAGCAACTTCGGCTGAAAAACAGCCAAAAAAATAGCCCACTGTGAAAAGTATCTGATCAGTTTTCAAACAACTGACCCTCACAGCAGGACTATTTTTCTCAACAGCAATTGTGTTAATCAAAGTGACTACTTCTGATGCCGCTTCTGCGACCATGAGGCGAAAAATGGTACCCAAAAGACAATCACATAGCCGGCTGCCAACCCCACCATGGTGTAGACGAAAATTGAGTGCAGATAAAGGCCGACAGCAAAGCCAATGAGTGTGGTGATACCCGTTATTAAAGATCTACGATTCATGAGTTCCTCCCAGGATAATCTCGATGCGACGATAAATCTATTCTAACATGAATCATGCACCAAATGTGTGCCCCAGCCACCAACCAAGCGCACATAGTGGTAATCCCAAGCCATAGGTCAGCCCTAAGTAAATCAGCGTCTCTCGAGTATTTTTACCTGCCCACTGCCCGATAGCTTCACTATTCAACGTTGAAAAAGTAGTGAGGCCGCCGCAGATACCGGTGCCAAGAAACGCGTAGCCCCTGGCACTCAAGTCTGCGCTGGCGGTCATTGCAAACAGCCAACCAAGAATCAGCGCGCCACTCAAGTTGATTAAGATGGTTCCACGATGGCCAAAATGAGGTCGAAACTTTTTAGACAAGTCGGTCAAGCGATAGCGCACCACCGCACCGATGCTGGCACCGAGGCCAATGACGAGCCAATTCGTCATCAATAGCTCATCCCTTTCAGACTTAAACGTTGTGCAAAAATCGTGCCCAGCCACGCCGCAATCAGCCCACCAACCATACTTAGCAGCAGATAAAGCAACGCCAGGGTCGTTCGGCCGGCCATCATCAACCGCATGAAATCGAGGCAGAAACTAGAGAAGGTTGTAAAAGCACCAAAGAAACCAGTTCCCACACCCACAAGAATCCAGCGACGATTTTTAGTCAAGCGAATGCCGAAAAAATTGTTCCAAAGTGGCAATAAAAACGCGCCGAGAAGATTGACTAGCAAGGTATTCCAAGGGGAACCCAGCAGTCGAGCACTAGATAAACGCGCCACGCCACCCCAAAAGCCAAAAAAAGCGACCATCAAGTCAGTCAAATCCGCCACCTCCACATCAATATTGTTTGATTATCGCACCAAAAGAGGCGAGGTGTCTAGTTAGAAATAACTTGGCTCTGAATTCACACTTTATAAAGATCTCCAGACTAGCGTTGACTTTTCCCAAGGCCTTTTGTCACGCTACGTCAACCTATTAGCGAAGGTCAGACCGATTGAGAAAACCAAATTGCCCGACAACAAAAAAAGCGATCTTCTAGTGCCATACGCACCAAGAAGATTGCCATAGCAGCTATGAGCCGCTTGATTAGAACCATATATCACCTAATCAAATACAATGAATTGTACGATTCAAAGATGTTCCTCGCCGAACTCTAATCGTCATTCATTTAAGTAAAGTATATCACCTACGAAAAAAATTACAGCTGAGGTGCTGTTTAGTATGGCAAAATATCAGATTAAATATGATTTAACGCCATAAATAATCTTATTTTGCGTAATTAAGAAAAGGAATCCCTTGATATAGAAGAATTCTCTTGACTAATGGTAGAAAAAAGCGGTCCAACTTTCGATTACGAAAGAAGGCCGCTATGCTGAAAAACTACACGAAGAGATGCACCGCGTCGAGGCTCAGAGCTATGAAAAATCTTTCACTTAATTTACACCAGCGGAGATTTCAACAGCGATTCATATTCTCTATAAACTTGCTGAATAAATGTGGACCTTGACTTGATTGAAATGGCACTGTTCTAAAACAGGGCAAAACAGTCAAAACTATTGAAGGGCGATCTTAACCTTATTGAAATGACACTCTTCTAAAACATACCCAGGTTTCAGATTACGTTGGCACGAGATCTTAACCTTATTGAAATGACACTCTTCTAAAACCCACGCGTAAGCATAAATCGGCAAGGCTGGGATCTTAACCTTATTGAAATGACACTCTTCTAAAACTGGGTTTAAGCGCAAAACAGCAGAAAGTTGGATCTTAACCTTATTGAAATGACACTCTTCTAAAACTGATAGTAAGGCAACTCAACCTATTGTTATGATCTTAACCTTATTGAAATGACACTCTTCTAAAACAGACGATTTGCTTAGCTGGTAAAAAACTTCGATCTTAACCTTATTGAAATGACACTCTTCTAAAACAACACTATCGAGTGCTTGTAACGCACCGAAGATCTTAACCTTATTGAAATGACACTCTTCTAAAACAAGACGCAACAGAATATAATTTAAACCTATGATCTTAACCTTATTGAAATGACACTCTTCTAAAACTAAATGTTATATTCCCCGTTATTAATTATTGATCTTAACCTTATTGAAATGACACTCTTCTAAAACCAATTGAAGGTGTGGCGCGAAAGCTTAACAGATCTTAACCTTATTGAAATGACACTCTTCTAAAACTGCACCATCGACAGCCCAATTTAAGATACCGATCTTAACCTTATTGAAATGACACTCTTCTAAAACTGCCGCGGCAGGACCAAGCTTCAAAGCCGGGATCTTAACCTTATTGAAATGACACTCTTCTAAAACGGAACAGTTGCGTTCCAGTCCACATTGTGGGATCTTAACCTTATTGAAATGACACTCTTCTAAAACACCAGATTGGTGAAATTAGCCAAAAAGAAGGATCTTAACCTTATTGAAATGACACTCTTCTAAAACATTAACCAAGACATTCTAAAGGCTAAACTAGATCTTAACCTTATTGAAATGACACTCTTCTAAAACCACCGTCAAGCTCGATTTCGTTCACAGGCAGATCTTAACCTTATTGAAATGACACTCTTCTAAAACCATCTTCCAATCCTTCAACCTCCTTAGTTAGATCTTAACCTTATTGAAATGACACTCTTCTAAAACTCGTGGGATTAATTCACCGAATGCACTCGGGATCTTAACCTTATTGAAATGACACTCTTCTAAAACTGTGCCTTTTGGCCTTTGTTGCCGATGTACGATCTTAACCTTATTGAAATGACACTCTTCTAAAACGGTATACTTAAAGAGTAGTAAAGAGTTAGAGATCTTAACCTTATTGAAATGACACTCTTCTAAAACACGTTGACGCGATTAGGCGCTCTGTTTCAGGATCTTAACCTTATTGAAATGACACTCTTCTAAAACCTAACTTGGCGTCATCAACTACCTCCAACTGATCTTAACCTTATTGAAATGACACTCTTCTAAAACACAATACAATTCTAAACGAAAGTAATCTCAGATCTTAACCTTATTGAAATGACACTCTTCTAAAACTTTGATTGGTATCGAGACTCAATACGTTGAGATCTTAACCTTATTGAAATGACACTCTTCTAAAACGTACGTTGAGCGAGCCGCTTATGATGCCAGGATCTTAACCTTATTGAAATGACACTCTTCTAAAACGACGTCAGTTGATTAATCAGCTTGAGACCAGATCTTAACCTTATTGAAATGACACTCTTCTAAAACCACCAGCGACGTCCGCTTTCCAAAACAACTGATCTTAACCTTATTGAAATGACACTCTTCTAAAACCATTGCAATATAAACCTCACTGCCTTTATAGATCTTAACCTTATTGAAATGACACTCTTCTAAAACGGGACAATAACGACGACATTGAGTAAGGATGATCTTAACCTTATTGAAATGACACTCTTCTAAAACCTTGCGACTGGTAGTTATCACAGTTGGATCGATCTTAACCTTATTGAAATGACACTCTTCTAAAACCGGCAGTACGCTCATGAGTGGTGTTGACCCGATCTTAACCTTATTGAAATGACACTCTTCTAAAACTAACATATAGATAGCTGTCATTACTCTTGCGATCTTAACCTTATTGAAATGACACTCTTCTAAAACCGGATTTGATCATATGTTGAAGTCATTCAAGATCTTAACCTTATTGAAATGACACTCTTCTAAAACTGATGAAGATGATAAGACAGTCGTTGCAATGATCTTAACCTTATTGAAATGACACTCTTCTAAAACTTCATACTTGTCAAACTTTGCATTTCCTTGGATCTTAACCTTATTGAAATGACACTCTTCTAAAACGATCGTCAAACGCTTTTGTGTCTTTATAGTGATCTTAACCTTATTGAAATGACACTCTTCTAAAACTTGTATCTAAACTATAACACACTCACAAAAGATCTTAACCTTATTGAAATGACACTCTTCTAAAACCCACATATGGGCGTGGATATGGTGCGTATTGATCTTAACCTTATTGAAATGACACTCTTCTAAAACCTTTGAGTTTTCATACCACTGGGCCTAACGGATCTTAACCTTATTGAAATGACACTCTTCTAAAACAAGTGGATCAATGCTTGCACTTTTCCATAGGATCTTAACCTTATTGAAATGACACTCTTCTAAAACATTAACCAAGATATTCTTAAAGCTAAATTAGGATCTTAACCTTATTGAAATGACACTCTTCTAAAACTACAAGAGCCGGTTTCTAACCCTGGCGACAGATCTTAACCTTATTGAAATGACACTCTTCTAAAACAAGCATTTCAGCTCACAACTATGACTTTTTGATCTTAACCTTATTGAAATGACACTCTTCTAAAACAGGTGCATTGCTTACCCCAAAAGGGTTGAGGATCTTAACCTTATTGAAATGACACTCTTCTAAAACGATGACTCACGGTAGACGTCCAGTGCATCAGATCTTAACCTTATTGAAATGACACTCTTCTAAAACTTATAGCACAATCAATTGGAGATAGCCCTTTGATCTTAACCTTATTGAAATGACACTCTTCTAAAACAATCACCAGTCTATAATGTTATTCCAGTTCGATCTTAACCTTATTGAAATGACACTCTTCTAAAACTCAGTTCAAGGCAGTCGCCTTGTTTTAAATGATCTTAACCTTATTGAAATGACACTCTTCTAAAACAGGTGCCAAGTAAAACTGACTCGAATAAACGATCTTAACCTTATTGAAATGACACTCTTCTAAAACAGACGATGTCATCAGCACATATATGCCTGGGATCTTAACCTTATTGAAATGACACTCTTCTAAAACTGTAGGGAAGTGGAAAAGTGCCACACGAATGATCTTAACCTTATTGAAATGACACTCTTCTAAAACTTAAGCAGATGATCGGAATGGGCGTTACGGGATCTTAACCTTATTGAAATGACACTATTCTAAAACCTGGCACTGCTACCACTGTTCAGCAAGCCAGATCTTAACCTTATTGAAATGACACTCTTCTAAAACAATGACAGAACACGTTACTTGACATACAAAGATCTTAACCTTATTGAAATGACACTCTTCTAAAACTAAGCGGCTGGATATTCACGATGTCCGGTTGATCTTAACCTTATTGAAATGACACTCTTCTAAAACCGAGTGGTAGTAAGGTGATTGCGTCATTCAGATCTTAACCTTATTGAAATGACACTCTTCTAAAACTCATCACAGATGAAGCGCAACACGCGTTGGGATCTTAACCTTATTGAAATGACACTCTTCTAAAACCAACGCTTCTAACTGGATACCATACGAAGCGATCTTAACCTTATTGAAATGACACTCTTCTAAAACTTGGCTTCCAATTGATAAGCTTCAACGTCAGATCTTAACCTTATTGAAATGACACTCTTCTAAAACCGCTTGATTTAAATTATTGAGAGTTGACTGGATCTTAACCTTATTGAAATGACACTCTTCTAAAACAATCATACATAGTCGCCCACGAACTCGCCAGATCTTAACCTTATTGAAATGACACTCTTCTAAAACTGCCTGTGTAGCTGGATCTTCTACATAGAAGATCTTAACCTTATTGAAATGACACTCTTCTAAAACCAAAGAGTGGTGTATAACCGTGAATGTTACGATCTTAACCTTATTGAAATGACACTCTTCTAAAACACGTCGTCATTTGGTAACGCCCCTTTCTAGGATCTTAACCTTATTGAAATGACACTCTTCTAAAACGAGAGAGGTTACTAATCTCGTTAACACCAAGATCTTAACCTTATTGAAATGACACTCTTCTAAAACCCGTTCTAGGAGGCTTTAAGGAGTTGACAGGATCTTAACCTTATTGAAATGACACTCTTCTAAAACAGAACAACTGTTTGTCTTCAATGGTCACACGATCTTAACCTTATTGAAATGACACTCTTCTAAAACGGGAAATTTATTATGTATAGCGGAATGAAGGATCTTAACCTTATTGAAATGACACTCTTCTAAAACCGTTGTTTTCTCATTATTGATTCATGATTACTCAGCGCGCCAATCAACAAAATCTTGATCGATATAATAATACTGGCAATTTGCAAAATAATCGTCACTTTTCAATTCTGAAAACTCGATTAATAAAGTGTACAGATCAAGTGTTTCAATTAATCTCACCAATTCTTGAAATTGGCTGACACTGAGATATTGATGCACGTTGGTTAAGACGAGTATGCCTCTTTCATCAAGATCAGAGGCACACTTTAATACTGTCTCTATTATATCATATGGTTGTGTTTTCAAGTCACTAACGAATGAAATAGTCGTGGTTTTTAACAGTTTACTAAGTGAAAATTCCGCATCAACTGTTAGCGGAAGATCATACGTTAAAAGTTCGTCCATGACCAGGCTCTTGAGCTGCTGATCAATCTGAATGAATTGACTCAGTCTTTCAGAGCCAACATTTTTGACAATTTTCTTTTCGATACCTGTTTGAAAGACTTTGCTGATTTCTGGGCTTTGAAAACAGTCTCCAATCCAACAAATTCCCTTAGAAATTTCGACTCGGTTGTGTTCTGCGTCCGTCAAAACGACTTTATCACTTAAATCTCGCAACCCGTTAATCAGATCCGTATAACTTCTGGGATTGGCACACTGAATAACCGTGCATCTATTTTGCTTAATTTCAAATGGTGCCAACGGATAATAGGTTAAATTCATATGACAATCGTCCTTTCAGAGGAGTTGCGAATATCCTTACTCGGTTCGCCCAACAAGAAATGCATTTCGTTATACTGCTTTTCGGTGACGATGAGTGTTTGCACAACCCCATTTTCAGGCACAAAATCCATAATTCGTTTTTCCATGAAGTAGGCATTTTTCGTATCAACACAGACGCGAACATAGATGGAATATTGCATCATCAGAAAGCCTTCATCTAGCAGTGTTTTACGAAAATGACGATAGTTACGTCGTTCTTGGCTGGTCTCAACTGGAAGATCAAACATTACCATTAATCTCATGATTCGATACCTCATTAAATTTCACCTCGATTGCGAGCTCGTCAATGGTGCCACTCAGATAATTAAGGCAGGTCTTCACATAGCGAGTGATGGCATTACGCAAAATAATATGTTGGTCATTCAAGATAATTTCTAGATTCAATAAGTCAATCAATCCAAATTTAACGTCCGGCGTTAATTCGTTAAAGTTTTGCTCGCGGACCCACACATCCACAAATGGTCGAAAAGGTTCCATTAGATCTGAACCCAGGTTAAATTGATTCTCGTTGCTGTGATGATGAATACCAAGTTGCGTGAGATAACCATCCGCAACAATTTCACGATTGACTGCAGATAGAAGCAAGCTATAGCCGTAATTCAAGGCTGCATTGACCACGTCATCGTCACGACGGGCAAATTGGTCATCAAACAACTTCATGAAATACTTACGCGCCACGACCGCCTCACGATTGGACTCATCGTTAAAAAGCATCTGATTCAACTCATCGGTTAAGTCCGTAGTATCCGGGTTGAAAAAACCAACGGCAGTGATTTGATTTTGAATCTTTTGTTGGATAATGGCGGTCCAAAGCGTTTGTTTTCGCTCTTCTGGCCACATAAATTGTTGTTTGAGGAGATCCACGTTACGATTATTAGGCGTATAATCCATTGTTTCAGTGATTGGCTCGCCTTTTGCATCCGTAAAGATAATCTTGGTCTGATTTTTGGCTAATTCACAAATTGCTGCGGACGTAATAACCGCACGAGTCGTGCTAATAAGCAGAACTTGAATATCGGTAATCGGAATTTGTTTAAGATCCGTTTGTGTTTGTACGGCTAAACAACGTCCAGAATAGGAAACTTTTGCATGTTGAGTGATCACAACTGTTCGCCAACTCATAATCTAAAACACCTCTTGCAAGTATTTTTAATTGTGGTAAAATGAATTTATCGAGTTCGACACACTCGAAGTATCTTAACTTTATTGAAATGACACTCTGTTAAAATCAAACAAGGCTTCGGCCAAGTTTTCCCTTTTGAGCTCGCTATCGAGCCACTACATATGTAAGACAAAAGAGCTATTGGTGCTTAACCAATAGCTCTTTTTTTATTTCAAAGATCTTATAAATCGCCTAAACGAACACGCCGCTCATAAAGACCCGTCGGAGATTGATAGATTAACTGGGCATCAGGTGAAACCACTATTCCCCTAGCTTGTTGCATGAATCCAAATGGAGTTTTAATTCCCAACTGTTTTAAATCTACTACGGTTGCATTAGCATGTAATCCCTGAAGAATTCGAATGATTATAGTGTGTTTACCCAAAGTTGTTAGTTTATTGTTCTCCCACACATCCTCATTTGGAAGTTCAATATATTGTTCATAAATATCATGTAATTTAGTTCGAAACTTATTAATATCATACATCGGAAAATGCTTGTCCACTATTGTTAAAATATTTTGATAAACTTGATCAAGCTGTTGAGAGTAATCACTTGAATCTATCGTTTGAATGTCTTTATGTGAGGCATTAATAATCTCTAGATCATCAGCTGATAAAACTAGTTGCTGCGCATTATATCGATACGTATCGCTCCCGACCATAAACCTGCACTTCTCGTCAACAATCAACTGATTAAACAATACCTTAGGGACAATTATTTCAACTTCAGTTTTTTCATCAAAATTACGTCGAACGATTTCTTCGAGCGCTTGTTTCTGTTCTGGTGAATCTTCCTTAAATTGGCGTAATGTTGTCAAAGCAGAAACCGGAACCCCAGTAACTTGATACTGTTCTTTCTTTCCCTTCTTGGTCTTTACGATTGCCATGTAAGCAAGTTTCCGGCTGGTGTAGCCACCATAGAGCTCCGTTGGTTTATCAGCTTTAATTGGAATCAATTTCCGTTTGGCATCATCGGCTTTGCCGTAAACCGTCATATTGTAGAGCGCGCCACCATTCTGATGCACTTCATGGCTCACGAGTATTTTCTTGTATGCGAATAAGTGGCGAATGTAGTCGATGCTTCCGTGCTGGTCCCAGATTTTATGTGCAGAGTGACCAGTACGCTGATCATAAACGTCTTCATTCTTCTTTAGGTCATACAACAAATTAAAATCGCGCATGGATATGTTTTGATCTTTTAATTTCTTGAACTTGTCGTAAACAAAATACGGCTCAAGCTTAGGATAACGTTGCAGCAAATAATTACCTACAAAAGCGGTTAAATACGCATCAAAAGCATGATGGTAGTCATTAACATCACGATTTTTAACCAAATCAAACATTTCGCGCATTTCGTGGGTCAAATTAGCCTTAACTGAAACAATCTGAGTTTCAGGATATTGATCAATCATAATTCCAACAGCGAGTTTGATCACCTGACGCGTTTCAACAAGTTGACGGTTGATGAAGCCTTGTGCCTTGTGGGCGTCAATACTGCCTGGAATTGTTTTCAGATTGGCCAACTTACGTTTCGTGATCAGTCCACGATCAGCCATCTTTTCCCAAGTCGACATCATTTCGCGACCAAATAAATCACGTGGTACAGTGTCAGATTTCTCTCGATTAAGCTTGTCACTGACAAGTACACGATTATCCAGCGAGTCGTCCTTGATAAATGCCTGAGGCAAGATGTGGTCAATATCATAATGTGAAATATTATTAATATTGATTGGCTTGCCAGTATACATATCTCGCCCACCCTGCATGAAATACAGGAAAAGTCGATCACTCAGACGCCCATGACGATTTTCAATTTTCTCATTAAGTTGCGCTCTGACCTCTGGCGAGACGAGAATATCATCGGAGATTTGTTGATAAACATCTTGGATTTTCATTTCACGACTGATCGTACGTCTAGGATTCTTATCCTCACCCTTTGCAAACTCGATTGCAATATGCTCGGGCGCGTGTCCCACCGCTTTTTGAATATCGTCAACGACTAATAAAATCTGGCGAATGGCTTTTTTATTCTGTGGCGAAGTATATAAATCTGAGATGACTTGTTGAATGTTAGCTTCATTTTTAATGAATTGCTGGTTATGTGCTTCAATCATCTTTGAAAAATCTGGGGCGGACTGAATCTTCATGAAGTTCTCTTCTGTTTCCCAGAGTAAGTCCATGATCGAGCGATTATCCTGATTCTTCAGCTGGGTCAATAATTTGTTCGATAATCTCCCCCAACCAGTGTATCGCTTGCGGGAAATTGCTTTACGCTGTTCTGCGGTTAACCAAGTCATACTTTCCAATTTTTGTGCAAAAATCTTGTTGTCTTCAAAAATCGTTGACCATTCAATCATTTGCTCAATGTCAGCACGTTTATCATTGGCATCGACGCTATCGCCTAAAATATTTTTATAATCAAGATATGATGTCAACCCATTATCAAATTTACCCGGATTCGTGAGACCACTAATTTTAAAAGAACCAGGGTAATAGCTCATTTCTTCCAAATAACTGCGTAGCTTTTTAACCGAGACTGACTTAAACTTCTTAAACAAATCCGTGTAAATGTTTTGCTTGATCTGAACTTCTATTGGCCGGCCATTAATACGAACGTTATTTAGTTCATTCAGAACTTTATAGCGTTGGTAAATCAAACTTTGATCTGGCAACACGTCTTCGCCAATCAAGTAAGTATCTGTAGTTGTCATTCTTTTAATGAACTTGTCGGCACTCTTTTCGCGATCGACCTTATCATCGAAATTCCAAGGCGTAATTCGACCCTGAGCATCTTTGCGAATCATCCACGCAAACTTAGTATTCTGAATTGCTTGTGGATCTGTCTCATCGTCAGCCGGCGAAATTAGAGGTCCAACGTAGTAGGGCACTCTAAACGAGACCAATTCGTCCAGTTTGTACTTGGCAACGTTATGACGTTCTGAGTTGGGGTTCTCCTCTGCTAGCCAAGGATAGTATTGGCACTGATTCTCGATAATCAAGTCCAGCTCTTTCTGCTGCACTTGGTGAGGAATCGCACCGTTTGCCTTGGTACGCTGCTTTGGCATGAACTGGTCGGTGTCAATTAATTGCTGAATTTGTTGCGCCGCATCGGAGTCATCAAGATTTTTCTTAACCTCCTTGTAAAAATCATCTTTTCCGTAAGCTTTACCATCTGCAGAATGACGTTGTAAATAGTGATCGTAGGCAAACTGCAATTGCTCGCCTTTAGTTGCATCGCTGTTTTTGATGACATCCTTTAATAAATCGCGATGCTGTGCATGGGTCTTAAATTTATCGACCATGGCAGCAGATAAACTGTTGTGATCCCCTATGATCGACTTCAAAATTAGCGATGAATAAATGCGCTCAAAGATGCCGACCATTTCCAGTTGACTGTCGTTTAGACCACTCGAAGCCTTTTCAAGATCATCATCAAACGTCTCGGAAGACAACGACAATGACCAATCCTTGGCTGCTTCTTTATCGACCTCTTGTGCCAAGATAACATTTAACTTGGCTTTGTTACCCAACAAGAGGTTTAGAATTTCTGTGGCGATTGCTTTGTACTGCTTCTCGTTCTCTTTGTTCTCTGATTGTTGATAGAAAACAACCAGCGCTTGCTTGCGTCGATCACTCGCAGTCATACTTTGATTAGAAAGGATGTCCTCAATCGATTGATTTTGATTGACGACAATTTCAAATGGTTCTTCCGGATTTTGTTCCGAAAACAACACATTCAGGCGTTCAAACTCTTGAGTCAGATCTAATTGATCGAACGAGAATTTATCTGTCGGCGTTTCATCCAAGAAATGCCCACGATATTTAACAATATGATGAATCGCCAAATAAATCTCACGCAAATCAAATTGTCGTTTCTCAGTCATCAAAGCCTGACGCAGATGATAAATGGTCGGGTATTGGCGATAAAACTCGGCATCCGACTTATCCGAGAATAAAATATCCTTAAACTCAATCTTCTGATTAGGATCTTGTTTAGATAAGTTTGAGTACTTTTGCCGCATGAAAAAAGAAGCGTCAATGGGATAAATGTGTGGCTCGAATATTTCGCGCAACAAATTCAAGCGCCATTTGCGTCGGTTCAAGCGGCGTCGAGTTGTTCTAAAGCCGCGTCGTTCCGCAGCAGATTGACCTTCATCAAATAAGCGAACGCCAATCACATTCTTGCCTTTCGCACGAATCACATGGTTGTCTTCATCGGTCGCCACGAATCCAATGGAACTTGTTCCGATATCTAGTCCAATATTATATTTTTTATCCATGAAATATCTCCTTGCTTGAATAACATTAATAATTTAATTATAGCAAAATTCTTCTGAACTAAACAGCACAAAATATATGATTCACAATAAATAATGTTGTGACCACTTAGAATGTTGTATCTGCTTTCAACCTGAATAATTCAATAAACAATCTGACATCAACTCAAAAAAACAACACGGTTTCATTTCACCGTGTTGTTCACAAATCACAAGAAATTGGCTCACATTGCCATCTTAAAATAACTTCTCAAAAACTTGGCCAACCCGTCGTTGGTATTGGTGTCTGTTTCGTAATGGGCAATTTGTTTTACTTGAGGCAAAGCGTTACCCATCGCGACGCTGATGTCGGCAGCTTGCATCATGCTAGTGTCATTCATGCCATCGCCGAAGACGAGGGTATGCGCGGCATCTGTGTCGAATGAAGCTTGGACGGCGCGAACTGCAGTCGCTTTGTCGACGCCTTTCGGGATCAGTTCGATGTTATCTTTGCCAGACGATGAGAGTTCTAAGAGCCCATCATCCGCGAGTTCTTTGTGGGCGTGAGCCAATATGTCGCCGTGTCCGGGTGCAATCATAATGCCGTTATTGATTTCTGTAGCGTGTTGTAACAAGAACGCTTGATCGCCGGCTTTGTATGATTTGACACGGTTATTGCCTGCAACGATATTTGCAAAGTTCTTGAGTACAAAATTTGGGACTCTTTTCGTGTAATACACTTTATCATGAGCGAAGAAGTTTACCGCCAAATTATATTTCTGGCTAACGTCATAGACATCCGCTAGGGCGGCCTCGCCCAATTTTTCACTGACCGTTCGTTCGGCGGTTTCATAATAGGCGCCATTAGATGTGATCATGTGCACCTGTTGGTTGATCTGATTGCGCACCAAGGCGGCGAATTCGTACATTCGGCCAGAAGCAATGTAGAAAATAATATCATCACGCCGTTGTAACGCCTCGATTGTTGCGCGTGTATACTGGCTGACCCGTTGATGCCCCACGGCAAGCGTGCCGTCAATATCCATGAAGACTAAATATGGTTTTGTTCTCAATGCTGTAACCCCATTCATTTTCATCTTAACAACTTATCTCAGCATAATTGTAAGAACGAATAAATCGCTCACATCAATTAATTATCAACCTGCAATTCCTGCAATTCCACTGAAGAACGAATTTCTCGCGTTGACCTCAAGCTTTTTTGGCGAACACAAAGAAGCCATTCATCTCCCAATAAAAATGGCGATTAAAGACACTGTAGATTCGTCATGTTGTCACTTAGTGCGCCGCGTGATCGTGATGGTGACGCCTGAATAATGGTAAAACTTCTTCGACCAACATTCCGATTGCCATTGCGTACATGGCCAACATATTTCGATTCATTGCCACGAGATATAACGTGACCGCCCACCAGAACACAAAAATAAGATTGACAATTTTGTTTTGTCCCATTATTGATCTTCCTCCTCGTCTCACGAATCAAGTATAAATCAAATCATGTTGTGGGTCTGTTCTGAGCGTCCTAAAGTTGACCCGTTTACGGATTACTCCTACAATGAAAAGGTAATCACTTTCGTATTGGAGGTCATCTTTATGTATACAGCAGCAACTGATCGTTATCAAAAGCTACCGATTCGGCGGGTCGGCGATACCGGCTTGCAATTGCCTGTGATCACGCTGGGGCTCTGGCGTCATTATAGTAGCGCAGATCCGTTTGAGGACCGGCAAAAGGTTATCTTGTCAGCTTTCGACCACGGCATCTTTAGTTTCGACATTGCTAACAATTATGGTAAGCCAGATTTGGGTTCTGCTGAAACGCTGTTCGGTCGCGTTTACCAAGACAACTTGAAGCCTTATCGTGATGAACTTGTCGTGACCACAAAAGTCGGATTTGAAATGGGGCCAAGTCCTTACCAGCATTTCAATTCACGGAAAAACATTCTCCAGAGCATCGATCACAGTCTCGAGCGGTTGCAGATGGATTATGTCGATATTTATTACAGCCACCGGCCCGATCCAGAGACTGATCCCGAAGAAACGGCTCAAGCCTTCGCACAAGTCGTTGCATCTGGCAAAGCGCTTTACATTGGTATTAGTAACTACGACGCCGAGCAAACCGACACGATGATCGAGCTCTTCAATCAATATCATGTGCCATTTGTCGTCAATCAGTATTCTTACAACTTATTGCGGCCAGAAGCTTATGAAAACGGCTTGATGGCCACCCTGAAGCAGCGTAATCGCAGTTTAGTTGCTTACGGTCCACTTTCTGAAGGCCTATTGAGTGATCGCTACTTAGGCGGTATTCCCGAAGACTTTCCGATCCACTGGTCGAATGAATCGATTTTTGCTCATGGTAAGGAAGCTGTTGTCGAAAAGCTCAACCAATTGAACGACATCGCGAAGAAACGCAACCAGACGCTCGCACAAATGTCGTTAGCTTGGCTTTTACGCGATGAGGCAGTTGCCAGTGTCATCATTGGGACGACGAGCGAAAGGAACTTGCTTTCAAACATTGAAGGCGCACAAAATTGCCAGTTTAGTTCTGATGAAGAGCGCGCAATCAAGGCCATTTTGAAGGCTTAAGACTCACTGCAACTTTTCAGAAATAACGAGACTAAAAATTGTGTGTGACAGGACAAACAATCGGCCATTTATGACCCGTAAAATGATACAATAGAATTGAAAAACTCAGGAAATTAGGTGGTTACATGAAACAAGGTACAACGATTCTAACATTGGACAACGGCTACCATCTCTGGACCAATACTCAAGGTCAGGGCGACATTCATCTGCTCTGCTTGCACGGTGGCCCTGGTGGAACCCACGAATACTGGGAAAACTTCGGCGAGAAGCTCGCTGATATTGGCGTTCAGGTGCATATGTATGATCAGCTCGGTTCTTTTTATTCCGATCAACCTGATTACAGCGATTCCGAAATTGCCGCTAAATATTTGACCAATGATTATTTCTTAGGTGAAGTCGAAGAGGTTCGTCAAAAATTAGGTTTGGACCATTTTTACTTGATTGGTCAATCTTGGGGTGGCGCCTTGACGATGGAATACGCGCTGAAATATGGTCAACACTTAAAGGGTGCCATCATCTCCAGCATGATTGACAACATCGCCGAATACGTCGTCCACATCAACAAGGTGCGCGATGAAGCCCTACCCGTCGAGGCGGTTTCTTACATGAAACGCTGCGAAAAAGAAGGCAACTGGAATGATCCGCAATATCAAGCTTATGTCGACGTTCTCAACCGCGGTTACGTCGATCGTCGCCAGCCACCTGCTATTCGTCATCTCATTTCAACGATGGCGACACCTGTATACAACGCGTTCCAAGGCGATAACGAATTCGTTGTGACCGGCAAGTTAAAGGATTTCGATTTGCGTGAAGAGATCCACAACATTACCGTGCCAACGCTGTTAACGTTTGGTCAACATGAAACAATGCCATTGTCTTCGGCACTGCGGATGTCACAACAGATCCCTAACGCTCGCCTTGAAACGACACCAGACGGCGGTCATCATCACATGATCGACAATCCAGAGGTTTATTTCGAACACTTGAAGAAATTTATCGTTGACGTCGAGAGCGGTCATTATCAACCTTAAGGAAATCAATCAATGAAAACAATAACGGTTTATCTTGTTCGACATGGTCAAACTTATTTCAATAAATTCAATAAGATGCAAGGTTGGTCGGATTCACCGCTAACTCCTGCTGGCATTCAAGGTGCCCAGGAAGCCGCTGAACGCCTCCGCCATCTTACCTTCACCCACGCCTATTCATCAGATACAACGCGTGCTATGCACACTTGCGAGCTGATTCTAGGTAAGAATATGAACACCGTCGTTCCCTACACCACGACGCCGTTTTTCCGTGAGGTATTCTATGGTTATTTCGAAGGTGAGGATTCCGCCAAAACTTGGTATGCAGTCGGCGCGCCACATGGTGCTCGCAACTTCAAAGAAATCATCGCAAAGTACAACATCGACGCCTCGAAGGACTTCATGAATGATATCGATCCTTTCCACGATGCTGAAACTGCTACTCAATATTGGACGCGGCTCAGCAAGGGCTTCAAGATGCTACGTGAACAAAATTTGAATGGTGATAACGTCTTACTTGTCAGCCACGGCACCACGATTCGAAGCATCGTAGAGAAGTTTGGCAATGGTCAATTCGATACGACAGTTGCACCACGTAATGCTAGTGTGACGAAGATTCTGCTGACGGATGAAGGTATTGAGGTTGTTTATTATAATCGGCTTGATCAGGTGAACTAAAGTCAAGCGTGTCTGTGTACTTTACAGACACGCTTTTTTTGACCGGTTATCAAACCCGTCAATCCTCTTTACATCTGCCTTCAGACCCGTCAGTCCACTGCGTGGAAAGTTGTTGCCTTTGCTATGGGGCCGGCTCCAGGTTTATTCGGCTCGTGCTTCGCACTCGGCGAATAAATCTTCCGCCTTCGATTTGAGCTTCTGCGCTGCAGAATCTCAAATACGACCCTGCAGTAAGTTTGCGAAAGCAAGCTTTCGTAAACAACTGCATTTCACAGCACGGCAACAACTTTCCACTTCGTTCCCTGACTCAGATGTGAAGGCGGAACTGTGGCTTTGAAATTAAGGAGCAGAAACTAACAATTATCACTGAACCAGTTATTCAATTGTTAAGACTAAATCAGAAGTTGCG
>NZ_AZFX01000049.1 GCF_001435835.1 Lapidilactobacillus concavus DSM 17758 | reverse complement strand
CTGCATATTGACGACCACGAATTCATCGTTTTCGTTGGGCCTTCTGGCTGTGGGAAGTCAACGACATTGCGGATGATCGCCGGCTTGGAAGATATTACCAAAGGCGATTTAAAAATCGGTGGCAAAGTGATGAACGACGTTGCGCCAAAAGATCGCGACATCGCCATGGTTTTCCAGAACTATGCCTTGTATCCACATATGACCGTGTTCGATAACATGGCGTTTGGTTTGAAACTGCGTAAATACGAGAAGGCTGATATCAAGAA
>NZ_AZFX01000048.1 GCF_001435835.1 Lapidilactobacillus concavus DSM 17758 | reverse complement strand
GTAAACGCGGTTCTGAATGTCTCTTAAAATCTGTCTCAAATATTGACTTCAATCCAGGTTTGAGTGACGAAGAATTTGACACTTACTTTACTACTGACAAGCCAATTCTCTTTGCATTCCATGGCTATGAAGGCTTAATTCGCGATATCTTCTTTGGCCGTCATAATCGCAATGTCATGATTCATGGCTACCGTGAAGATGGCGACATCACGACACCATTTGATATGCGTGTGCTTAATGGCTTAGACCGTTTCAACTTATCAAAAGACGTTGCTGTCGCAGTATATGGCGCTAAAGCTGGTGAATTTGCTCAAAAGATGGACGATAAAGTGGCTGAACATACTGCTTATATTCGTTCAGAAGGTACCGATTTACCTGAAGTTGAAAATTGGAAATGGGAAGCACTGAAGTAATCAAGTTGTGAGTTCAAGCGGCAGCTTTCTAGTTTCTCTAATTTGTTTCATAAATAAAAAATAAAAGGACGTGACAACATCTTGTAGCGTCTTTTTTTCGAGGTGAATAATTATGGGTACAATTGTATCGCCGTCATTACTGAGTGCGGATACATTTAAATTGGCAGCGCAAATTGAAACAGTTGAGGCAGCTGGAGCTCAGTATTTGCATGTTGATATTATGGATGGTCATTATGTACCGAATATCAATTTCGGTGATAAGTTTGTTAAGGATCTACGTCCGCATACCAATTTAGTACTTGATTGCCATATTATGGCGCAAGCACCAGAACAAATTGTCGAGGATACGGCTAATGCCGGAGGTGATATATTGACCTTTTACCCCGAAACAACAGCGCATCCTTATCGACTAATCGAACGGATTCACGAGCTTGGCAAAAAAGCGGGAATTGCGCTGGATCCTGGCTTAAATATCGCCCCATATCTGGATTTGTTACCGATTGTCGATCAAGTATTGGTAATGACAGTCAGTTCTGGTTTTGGTGGGCAAAAGTTCATTACGCAAATGACAACAAAAATCACAGCTATCAAGGCGTTAAAGATTGAAAATAATTATAATTTTGATATCGAAGTTGATGGCGGGATTACAGAGAAAACAGGGGCTTTATGCACACAGGCGGGTGCCAACGTGCTTGTCGCTGGGTCATATGTTTTCAAAAATGGAATTCAAGAACCGATTCAAAAATTGTTAGCACTGTAAATGAAAGCATTGGTTGTAAGATTCATAACAGCCAATGCTTTCTTACATATCAGATTATTTTAGTAAAATAATCAATTTGAGAATTGGGTGTTTAGTAAATATCAAGTAATTCTCATTGATAAATTATTGAAAGTGCTCTCATTTTGCGCTATTATATTAGTTATCTTAATTTACTAACTAAGGAGTCGGCCATGATTTATCATGATCCAATTATTCCGGGTTTTTACCCAGATCCTAGTATTTGTCGAGTGAAAAATAAATATTATTTAGTGACAAGTTCATTTAATTATTTCCCTGGAGTGCCTCTTTTTGAGAGCGAAGATTTAGTAAACTGGCAGCAAATCGGCCATGTTTTGACGCGCAAAAGCCAATTAGAATTGAAGGGAGCGTCAACTTCTGGTGGTATTTACGCACCAACAATTCGTTATCATGAGGGGCGTTTTTACATGATGACTACCAATGTTGATTACGGTGGTAATTTTTATGTTTGGACCGATGACATCCATGGTGAATGGAGTGATCCGATTTACGTTGAACAAGGTGGCATTGATCCGTCATTGTATTTTGAAAATGGTCATGCTTATTTCATGAGTAACGGTGAAGATGATGCTGGTGTCAGTGGGATCACACAATGTGAAATTGATATAGAAACTGGGCAAAAATTAACGCCTTCAAAATCGTTATGGCAAGGCGCCGGTGGCCGTTATCTTGAAGGCCCGCACTTATACAAAATCAACGGTTACTATTATTTGTTGGCTTCTGAAGGCGGTACGGAATATGGTCATATGCTGGTCTATGCGCGTAGCCAAGAAATAACTGGGCCATACCAAAATTTTGAACAAAATCCTGTTTTAACCAATCGCAATCTGGGTGGTTATCAGATTCAAGGCTGTGGCCATGGTGATTTAGTTAGTGATCCTAATGGTAATTGGTGGTTAGTGCATCTTGGCTTTAGACAACTTGATCGCTGGTTACAACATCATATTACTGGTCGTGAAGTCTACTTAGTTCCAGTCACATTTGACCAAAATGGTTGGTTTAGTGCTGGCGTAAATAAAACAACGCCCAAAACAATCGCAACGGATCGCATTGATGCGGCTATCGTTCAACAACCACTACCGAAGTTTAGTTTTGAAAATACCAAGTTAAAGCGAGAATGGTCTTTTTACGAAATCCTGATGAAAATAATTATCAAGTTGGAACGAATCAAATTAAATTACATGGCAATCAATTTAATTTAAATGAAACAAACCATTCGCCAACCGCAATTTTTATGCGTCAACGAGAACATAATTTTAAATTATCGACTACTGTTACCTTGGATCAAGGCGAAGCTGGTGTGAGTCTTTATATGTCTGACGATATTCATTATGATTTGGTTGTGCGTAAAATAGCGGGTGGTTATGCATTATTTCGCCGCATTCGTCTGGGTGCAGCGGACCAAGAACAATTTGTAAAGCGGGTCACTGCAAAACCTGAAGCAATGATTACGCTAAAAATTGCTGGTGACGCTTACCATTATCAGTTTGCGGCGACAATTGATCATGAAAATTATCAGTTTGGCGATGCTGAAACGAAATATCTATCAAGCGAGGTCGCTGACAACTTTACTGGTGTTATGATTGGTTTGTTTGCAACTGACTCTAAAGAAACATTTGCAACATTTAGTCATTTTTCTTGTCGGTATAATATCAATGAAAACGAGGCGTTATAAGAATGGATTGGGCAAGAACAGAAGCAAAGCGTTTGGTTGATCAAATGAGCGTGACGGAGAAAGTTGGCTTATTGTCAACACATCAAGTTGCGATTTCACGTTTAAACATTCCTGAATTTAATATTGGTGGCGAGGCAGCCCATGGTATTGTTGATCGGGAGAAATTTCATACGACTTCGTTTCCAATCCCCTTAACATTGTCACAAACTTGGAGTCCGGAGCTGTTAAAGCGCGTTGGCAATGTGATCTCTGATGAAGCACGAGGATTATATAATGCCACGGGTAAGCAACATTGGCTAATGCCTTGGGCACCAACGATTGATTTGGAGCGTGATCCTTACTGGGGACGTAATGAAGAAGGTTATGGAGAAGATCCGTATCTAACCGGGCAAGTTAGTGGTGGCTTAATTAGAGGCCTGCAAGATGACGGCCATTATGTCAAAGTTGCAGCAGCACCAAAGCACTTTTTTGCCAATAATAATGAAGTTGGTCGTGGCAGCACCTCCAACACGATAACGCCAGCAATGAAATGGTGCCTAAACGTGACATTATTGGTGAGCTAAAACAGGCGGCTTTGACACATGATTTACATTTTTGTACCTCAAATCATCGTGCTGAGCATTGGTGGTTGATGAGCCATGGTAAAGAGTTTGACAGTGATGTCCATGAACTCCTTAAAAACGGTGATTTTTATTGGCCGGCGATGCCTGAACCAAATAATCAAGATTTATTTAGCCAACCATATCCGACCACGCAATATCTTGAAGATTGGTTAGAGCGTGTGGTTGAAATTATTGATCGCTATGAACCCGAGTTGCTTTATTTTGACTGGTGGGTGCAACATCAAGCTTTTAAACCTTACTTCCAAGAAATGGCAGCTTATTATTACAATCATGGACAAAAGCATCACCACCCAACTGGTATTTGCTTTAAATATGATGGCATGGCTTTTGATACTGGTATTCCAGATGTTGAACGTGGTGGTTTCGCAGAAGCCAAGCCATTTTATTGGCAAACTGATACGGCAATTGCAAATAACTCGTGGAGTTACACCACATCACTCGAATACAAGTCAATCAATGAAATTTTGATTACATTGATTGATGTTGTCAGCAAGAATGACAATTTGTTACTAAACGTTGGTCCCAAAGCTGATGGTTCTTTTGCTCAAACTGACCGTGACATTTTAACCGCAATTGGTGCTTGGCTAAAAGTAAATGGTGAAGGTATCTATGGTAGTCGACCATGGAAGATTGTGCGTGAAGGCGAAACTAATATCTCAGAAGGTATGTTCCAAGATACCTCAAAATTGCAATACGGTGTCCAAGATATCCGCTATACTGCTAACCACGGTGCGGTTTATGCTTATGTTTTGAATCCACAACATAAGACAGCAGTAACCCTGAAAGCTTTTCATGCGTTTGATGAAAAAAATGAACCACCATTTCATTGGGTCATCAAATCTGTGTCTCAACTTGGTGCTGGTGAAACAACATGGCAAATTAAGCCAGAAGGTATGGTTGTTAAGATTAAACCAACTGAGCAAGATCAACCAGTTGGACTCAAAATAGTATTGGAGTAATGAACAATGCAATTAATTAAAGAAACTTTGAAAACGGAGCTTTCGAAGACTGCTGAATTTTATGGCTATATTCCTGATAATTCCGAGGAAATCGAGCCCAGCCGTGTTCGTCCAACGATTCTAATTTGCCCGGGCGGCGGCTACTCAATGACTTCTGATCGTGAAGCTGAGCCAGTTGCTTTAGACTTCTTGGCACGTGGTTATAACGCATTTATTTTGCGTTATAGCGTCGCTCCAGCGCGTTATCCGGTCGCATTAGTTGAAACTGCAACCGCAATGAAACTTATCCGCGATAATGCAAAAGCATGGCACGTAGATGAAAATAAAGTCATTATTGCCGGCTTTTCCGCAGGTGGTCATTTAGCAGCAAATTTTGCTACAAGCTGGGATCGTGATTTGGTTACCGAACATGGTTTTAAGGCAGCAGAAATTAAACCCAATGGCTTATTCTTGGGTTACGCTGTTATCAGCGATGGCAAAGAAGGTCATGCCGAGTCATTTAAGAATTTATTAGGTGATAAATACGGAGATAAAGCATTGATGGACAAAGTTTCAATTGAAAAACAGGTTACAGCGACAACACCACCAACTTTCTTGTGGCACACTGTGACAGATGATGTTGTTCCTGTTGAAAATTCCTTACTGTTTGCTAGTGCCTTAAAAGCACATGGCGTTTCATTTGAAATGCATCTCTTTCCTAAAGGTGGGCATGGCTTAAGTCTTGCAACACCACAAACTGCTATCGCTAGCAATGGTTACGGGAATGAACCGACGATTAGCGTTTGGGCGGATTTATTTGCAACTTGGGTCAACAATAATTTCTGATTGGAGTCAATGATGAAAAAATATCTTTGTTACGACGTGGGTGGCACCTTCGTCAAATATGCCATTTATGCAGAGGATGCAACCGTCATTACGAAAGGTAAGTTTAAAACACGAGTTGTTGATGCAAACCAGTTTTTTTCAGATTTAGCTAAAATCGCCAATGAGCAATCAGATTTAGACGCAATTGGAATTAGTTTTCCCGGATTTATAAATCCCAACACTGGTGAAGCTACTCGTGCTGGTGCGTTATATCAGTTAGATGGTCTGAATTTAGTTGATGAGCTGAAAACCCATCTCAATAACGTTGCCCTACTAGTAGTGATCGAAAATGATGCCAATTGTGCGGCTCTGGCTGAAAAGCTGAACGGTAACGCTCAAGATGTTCACGATTTTGCCGTTGTTACCTTGGGAACGGGCGTCGGAGGCGGTATTGTAATCAATGATCATGTTTTACATGGCTATCAGTATCGTGCGGGTGAGTTTGGCATGATGTTGACAGATTATTCTGAACATGGTGAGGCAACTTTACATGATTTAGCTTCAACTAGCGCATTGGTTAAACTTTATGCACAAACCAAGCGGTTGCCTGTTGAATCAGTTAGTGGTGAACAAATCATGGCTGAAGTTGATACGGACAGTCAAACTAGAACATTGGTTGATCAATGGGCGAACTATGTGGCCATTGCTATTTTTAACCTTTCTGTCACGAATGCGCCAGAACGGATCTTAATCGGTGGGGGAATTAGTCAAAACGATAAGCTTTTGCCAATTATCAATGCCGCACTGAATCGAATTCGTTTCTGGTCTGACTTTAAATGTGACCTCAAAACGTGCGCACATCATAATGATTCTGGATTATTAGGTGCATTATATTTAGCACAACAAATTCATTAAAGCGGAGGTAAACCCATGTATTATCAAAAATTAGATGAATTTCAAAAAAATTTTCTCTGGGGTGCAGCCTCAGCAGCTTATCAAATTGAAGGTGCCTATCAAGAAGATGGAAAAGGCTTGTCGATTTGGGACGAGTATGCACATCAACCTGGTAACACCTTTAAAGGCACGACTGGTGATGTCGCAATTGATCATTATCATCGTGTCGAAGAAGATGTCGCCTTAATGGCAAAAATGGGACTAAAAGCCTATCGTTTTTCGGTAGCTTGGTCTCGTGTTATTCCTGATGGTGAAGGTGACGTTAATGAAGCGGGATTGGCATTTTATCGCAAGCTGATTACATTACTCAAGCAAAATCAGATTGAACCCGTTTTGACAATTTATCATTGGGATTTGCCTCTAGCCTTACAAAAAAAGTATAACGGTTGGGGATCACGAGAAATTATTCCGGCCTTTGAAAAGTACTGTCGTACATTGTTTTCGGCCTTTAAAGATGATGTTAAATATTGGGTCACGTTCAACGAACAAAATGTCTTTACCTCTATGGGCTATCGTTGGGCACAGCATCCACCGAAGGTTACTGATATCAAGCGTATGTATGCTGCTAACCATATCATCAACTTGGCCAATGCGACCGCAATTAATTTATTTCATGAATTAGTGCCAAATGGGCAAATTGGTCCCAGCTTCGGTTATGGTCCAGTTTATCCACTGACTGGAGATCCAAATGATGTGCTTGCTGCGGTTAATGCCAATGATTTTAACAACAATTGGTGGCTAGATGTCTATTGCCGGGGTGAGTATCCATACTTCATGCTAAAACAGTTGCAAAAAGCTGGTATTGCTCCTGAAATTACTGCTGATGATCAAGTATTATTGAAGTCGGCAAAGCCTGATTTTCTAGGCATTAACTATTATCATGGTGGAACTGTACAAACAAATCGACTCCAAAAACCAGTTAAAGAAGCTGAGCAAAAAGACTTTTCAGCAACGGATCCTTATTTAATGCAACCTAAAGCTGATCAGGCACAATCGCCAGAAGTGCCAATGTTCAATTCGGTTTCGAATCCGTATCTCGACAAAACAGCTTGGGGTTGGGAAATTGATCCAGTAGGCTTTAGGGTAGCATTACGTCAAGTCTACGAGAAATACCGTTTGCCACTTTTCGTAACTGAAAATGGGTTGGGCGCAGTTGATGAACTCGTCGATGGCAAAGTAGACGATCAATATCGAATTGATTATTTAGCCCAGCACGTCAAAACCATGAAAGAAGCAATTACCGATGGTGTTGAAATGATTGGTTATTGTGCTTGGTCATTCTCAGATATCTTAAGTTGGTTGAATGGCTATAAGAAGCGTTATGGTTTTGTTTATGTGAACCGTGATGATGACAGTCAAAAAGATCTCAAACGTATTCCTAAAGCTAGTTATTACTGGTATCAACAATTAATTGCTCAAAATGGTGCACAAATTACAGCAGATAGTGAGGAGCAGTAAGATGAAATTTTTAAATGGTGGCTGGCTAGTTAAGGACGGCTATGATGTCAAATATGCACAGCATATTTATGATGTCCAAGTTAAAGGCAATAAGTTGATTTTATATGCGCCTTTTAATTATATCGATAATATGGGTGCCACCCTTGATGGTGGGTTGATGACAATTGAAGTTACCAGCCCAAGACCAGATGTGATTACAACACAACTGTACCATTATCATGGTGAGCAAGAAAAGCGGCCTACTTTTGAATTAAACACGCAGGCTGTTACGCCTGAAATTGAAGTTAATGACGATACATGTACTTTCGTTAGTGGTAAAACCAAGTTAGTCGTAAGCCGTGGCCGTCAAATCGACTTTAAATACTACTATGATGGCAAACTCTTGACTGAATCTACCGATCGGGCTAAAGCTTTGGTGACTGATCCTGAAGGATTACCACACATTAGTGAGCAATTAGTCTTAAATGTTGGTGAAAAAATTTATGGTCTAGGTGAGCGGTTTACCAACTTTATCAAAAATGGACAGACGGTTGATATTTATAATGCCGATGGCGGAACAGGTACAGAACAAGCTTACAAGAATATTCCGTTTTATATTAGTAACCGTAACTATGGTGTTTTTGTTGATACACCAGGAAAAGTTAGCTATGAAATTGGTAGCGAAAAAGTTTCTCGGGTGCAATTCAGCGTACCTGCAGAAGAATTAACTTATTCGGTTATCGGTGGTGCCGATATGAAAGGTGTGCTGGAAAACTATACCGGCCTAACTGGCAAACCTGCTTTGCCACCAGCTTGGACATTCGGCTTGTGGTTAAGCACTTCATTTACTACCGATTACGATGAAAAAACGGTCAATGAGTTTGTTGACGGCATGATTGAACGCGATATTCCGTTATCTGTTTTCCATTTTGACTGCTTATGGATGCGCGAATTAGAATGGTGCAATTTTGTTTGGGATGAGCGCAAGTTCCCAGAACCAGAAAAAATGTTAAAACGTTTGAAAGCTAAAGGCTTGAGAATCTGTGTTTGGTTAAACTCATACATTGGTCAAAAATCACCGCTATTTGAAGAAGGCAAAGCTAAAGGCTACTTCATCAAGAAGACAAACGGCGATGTTTGGCAGTGGGACAAGTGGCAAGCTGGTATGGCTATCGTGGACTTTACTAATCCAGAAGCAACTGCTTGGTATCAAGGCAAGATGGAAACACTCCTAAATATGGGTGTCGACTGCTTTAAGACTGATTTTGGCGAACGTATTCCAACTGAAGGTGTTCAATACTTCGACGGTTCTGATCCTGAATTGATGCACAACTACTACACCTTGCTCTACAATAAGGCAGTTTATGACGTCATTGCTAAGGTTAAAGGCGAAAAAGAAGCAGTTGTATTCGCACGTTCAGCGACAGTTGGTTCACAAAAGTATCCAGTTCATTGGGGTGGCGATAATTCATCAAATTATCCATCCATGGCTGAATCATTACGTGCGGGCTTGTCATTTGGTATGAGTGGATTTGGCTACTGGGCTCATGATATTTCTGGCTTTGAAGCTGAAGCAGATCCTGACATCTACAAGCGCTGGACACAATTTGGTTTATTATCTTCACATAGCCGTTACCATGGCAGTAATCAGTACAAGGTTCCGTGGTTATATGGTGAAGAAGCCGTTGAAGTATCGCGCAAATTCACAAAATTAAAGCTATCATTATTACCATACTTGATGGCTCAAGCGCACGAAACACATGAAACAGGAGTTCCAATGATGCGCTCAATGATTTTGGAATTCACTAATGATCGAGTTACTGAGGACTTGGACCGTCAATACATGTTGGGTGACAGCTTGTTAGTAGCACCAATCTTTAATACTGAAGGTCTTGGCCAATTCTATGTTCCTAATACAAAGGGTAACTGGATTAGTCTGTTAGATGGTAAAGTTTATCAAGGCGGTAAATGGTATGAAGAAACTTACGATTATATGAATTTACCATTATTGGTACGGCCAAACACAGTTTTAATCCAAGGACAAAAGGATAACACAACTGACTATGACTACACCAAAGCACCAACTATCCATCTCTATAACTTAGAAGATGGCGATCATGAACGTATCTTAACAGATACTTATGGTCAAATTGTTGGTCATGTTCAAGTTACTCGCAAGGGCCAAACCTTTAAGCTTACCTCCGATTGCTTACAAGATTTTACAGTCAAAGTTCATGAAGATGAACAAGTCACTGACTTCTCGTTTACAGGTAAAAACGGGGATTTTGACCTCGCGTAAACCGCGTTAATTATGAGATTGTGATTTTATGTAGCGCTTTCAAAAGTAACCTAAAAAGTTAGCATTTCTTTGTGCAAATTGACGTTGATTTGTTAGGCTAACTTACCTATGATGAAATCAGATATAATCATAGTCAGTTAGATAGGTGGATTGATGGGGTGGAAACGAGTAAAAGCTTAGTTCGTGAGTTAAATCGACGACGTGTTCTAGAAGAAGTATTTAGCAAAGGGCCGATCTCACGAAGTCAGGTCTCAAAAAACTTAAAGTTAAATAAAGTAACTGTATCGGAAATTGTTGCTGAATTAATCGATGAAGAATTATTCGAAGAGCTTGGACGTGGAGATAGTTCCTCACGAGGTGGTCGCAAACCAACTATGCTAATGCTTAATGCTAATTTTGGTTACGTTTTAAGCTTTGATATGGGATTTAACTACATTGATGTGATGATGAATCGTATTGATGGCAGCATCATTAGTTTTGCACATCATCGTGTTGGTGAAATTTCTATTGAAGAACGCTTAGACTTTATTGATATTACCGGGCATCAACTTACCGCGCAGGCACCAGTTGGACATGGCCTTCTAGGAGTCTCGGTAGCCATCCATGGTATTGTGCACGAAAATCAGGTGTTATATACACCCTATATTGATTTTAAGGATATTGATGTGGCTAAGGTTTTAACTGAACGTTTTCAAGTACCAGTACTTTTACAAAACGAGGCTAATCTTTCCGCAATTTATCAACGCGACTTTGAAAGTCAGTCTGAAGTTGATAATCTTGTGTGTATCAGTATTCATAAGGGTATTGGTGCCGGAATTATTATCAAAAATCGCCTTTACACTGGTATTCGTGGTGAAGCAGGTGAAATCGGGCATTCGCTGATTTATGATAAAGGTCAAAAAAAAGGTGAAGCTAAGTCCATCGAATCTTATTGCTCAGAAGATGCAATTTTAAAACGAATCGCTGACAGTACAGCTATTGAGAATTTACACCGCGATGATTTGAAGCAGTTATATAACGATGACAATGTAATTGTGCGCAATATCATTGACGAATTTTGCTTCTATACTGCAAGTATTGTATATAATACCATCGTGGCGCTTGATCCTGAAAAAGTGGTCTTAAATTCAAATCTAATCGCTGATATTCCCGAATTACTTGATACCATTCGTAATTATATTCCATCACTTACGAAGGATAAAACGCAAGTAGAGCTTTTGAAGAATTCTCGTTATGCGATTCTCCTTGGTGGTGCATCCATTATTATTGGAAATATTTTACGCGTTACGCAGGGCGATTTAAATTTTGCAAAGATTGATTTAAGCGATTTGGGATTGTAAAGATAGGGAAATCTTTCTAGATGTAAGCCTTTAGTGATTTCTAAAAACAACCCGAGTTTACAATTCAAGTGCAACACCCTGTGACCTAGACCAGAGTAGACAAAAA
>NZ_AZFX01000006.1 GCF_001435835.1 Lapidilactobacillus concavus DSM 17758 | reverse complement strand
AAGTGCAACACCTAAATGACTAGACCAAAAAGGCCATGAAGACCTATTCTTATAGTTACCACAACAAATAAGAAAAGAGATGTCTTCATGACCCTTAACCAGAATACCATGATTAGTCATTACCAACAACTTCAACCTTATGAACGTGGCTTGATCATGGCTCGTAAATCTGACGGTTGGTCTTGCCGTCAGATTGCGCGTGAACTTCATCGGAGTCCAAGTACCATCAGTCGGGAATTAAAGCACGGTACAATTCGTCAAATTGGCCCTAATCACAAGCCCTTTGAAGCTTACTTTGCAGAGACTGCTCAAACTATTCATGCAAATCATCAAGCTAATTCTCATGCCGTTAGCTGGCTGGTCAAGGCACCTGTGTTCTTCCAACAACTGGTCATTGAACTTCGTCGCAAACCTAGAGTCCACAGTATTGATAGCTTTGTGCATTGGTTCAAACTGAACCATCAAAAACTAGCTTGTCCGTCAACACCAACTGTCTACAGATACATTGATAATGGCCTTTTAGAACTAACTAATAGTGAACTACCCATGAAGCTACGTCGACGGGTGAGATCTGTTCGTAAAGCTCATCAGCGTATGAATAAACGTACCTTAGGCAAGTCTATTGAAGAACGACCATTTGGAGCCAATAACCGAACTGAAATCGGCCATTGGGAAGGTGATCTAGTTAAAGGCAAACGAGTTGCCAGTGAACCCGCTATTATGACCTTGACTGAACGTGTTAGTCGTTATGAA
>NZ_AZFX01000047.1 GCF_001435835.1 Lapidilactobacillus concavus DSM 17758 | reverse complement strand
AGTGGTGAATCATAATTCCGTCGAATTATGATTCACCACTAATGTTAGTCAGTTTTGTTAGAAAAAAAGTCTAGAATCTCTGGCGTTGATCATCATCAACACCAAAAATTTTAGACCCAAAAAAGGTCAATAATCTCCGGTGTTGATCGTCATCAACGCCAAGAATTTTAGGCCCCTTTTTTACCGTTGAAACTAAAAAGCTGCCAAGGGAGTCTGATATAATGGAGGTATTCATATAGAAGGAAGACTTTAAACAATGGAAACAAAAAAAGTGATCGAGGACCTCATCGCTTTCCGTAATGACCGCGGTTGGCAGGACTATCACACGCTAGAATCGCTTTCGCGAGCGCTGGGCATTGAAGCCTCTGAAGTGGAAAAAGTGTTCTTGTGGAAACATTCTGATTCGGATCTGTCGGACCAGGAAAAGGACGACTTGAAGCTTGAGCTCGCCGATGTTCTTACCTACACGTACTATATGTGTGAGAAGCTTGGAGTGGATCCAAACCAAATCATCGAGGAAAAGTTGGCCAAGAATAAAGTACGACACTGGAAATTCGAGGAATAAGAAATGGAGAGTAAACAGATTGCATCGCCAGTAGTGTGTGAGGTCGCTTACAACGAAGCGAGCTTGGGCCAACTTGAGCGAGACCTGTCGGGCAACCGGGAGGGGGAACTGGTCTTCCAGTACCCAACGGTCTACATTGTGCATGCCGAATCGAAAAATGAGCTGACGGCCTATGTTGGCGAAACCACAGATATACGCAGGCGAACGGCGCAACATTTGGATGCGGACTCGGAGCACCGCGAGGACTGGAAGACGCTTAAAAAGCAGCAAAACGCCCAGATGATCGTGATAGGGCACGAACACTTTAATAAGTCCCTGACTTTGGATATTGAAGATCGCCTGATGCTGTATTTGACAGGGAGTCGGGGCGTTCAACACCTCAACAACCGACGCACGAATCCACAAGGAAAGTACTATCCTTCAGACGAGCGCAACGTCATTTTTAGCAAGATATGGCGCAAACTACATCAACTGAACAAAACTGCATTCCCGGTTGAAGAGGTCATCAAGGACTCGGCCCTTTTCAAGGCCTCACCGTTTCATGAACTCACTCCGGAACAGCAGGACGCCCGGCAGCTCATTCTGGAACGGGTCGCCACGGCACTTCAAAATCAAACCGTTGGTCAGCTGATCCTAGTTGAGGGTGAGGCGGGTTCGGGCAAAACCGTTTTGTTGAGTAGCATGTTCTACGAGATGATGCAGACATTGAATTCGCAGGGACGGCCAATCGTGTCTGAGGATGAAACTCACTTGGATGCGGCATTGTTGGTCAATCATGACGAACAGCTGAAGGTCTACGAGCAAATCATGTATAAGCTGGAGGTGGCCTCTAAAAAAACTGACAGTGTGACGAAACCGACCCACTTTATTCTTCAGCACACTCCAGAAAAACCGGTCGATGTGGTGCTTGTCGACGAGGCACACTTGTTGTGGACACAAGGGAAACAGACCTACCGAGGATCAAATCAGTTGCTCGATTTATTACGTCGTGCGCGGGTGGTGATTGCAGTTTTCGACCGTAATCAGATCATTGCCACAAATGGTTATTGGGAGCATCAGCTGTTAGATGAGCTTGAAAGGAAAGCACGTGCCCAAGGCAACCTCGTGCAGCTCAAACATCAACTTCGCGTCCAAGCCGGGCCTGAGGTTGAAAGCTGGTTAGATGCGCTTATTCATAAACATCAGGTTCTACCCATCCCTCAGCAGGATAAACGTGGTTACGAGATTCGTGTCTTCGATGATCCGGCAGAGATGCAGACCGCAATTAAGCAAAAAGCGAAAAACCAAGAAAGCGGCTTGTCGCGTATGCTTGCCACGTTTGATTGGCCATTTGTTCAGAACAAGCGTGATAAAGATGGCGATTACTGGAACGTGAGAGTTGGTAACTGGTCCATGCCTTGGAATAAACAATTACCGCTCATCGGAGCAAAGCGGCATTCTCATTCAGCACAGTTAGCGTGGGCGGAAATTCCTGAGACTATCGCGGAAGTCGGCTCAACATTCACGATTCAAGGTTTCGATTTGAACTATGCCGGAGTCATCATTGGACCTTCCGTCAAATTGAGAAATGGTCGAATTGTGTTTGACGCCAAATTCAGTTGTAATCCTCGGGCCAAGAACAAGCGCACATTGCAGGATGGCCGAGCAGCCGATGTTTCTCAAGAGTTACTGCAGAATGAGCTGAACGTTCTTCTGACGCGAGGGGTTCACGGTCTTTATCTCTATGCTGTTGACGCTGAGCTTCAGGCAGCATTGTTGAAAGCACAAGGCACATTAAGTACGTTGGATATGGTGGCAGAGCAATACGCAGACTATGGCGAAACTGAGAGTGATTAGAAAATGGATAACTCGAGATTCAAAATTCCCAAATTGCAAGAACAAGTTAGCCGTTGTTGAGGACAATCCCAGAACAGGCCGTTATCAAATAGAAGTTGTGGCGCTAGAGAGACTACTGGGCCATGCGGCGAACGCGCCGAGCTTCGGCCTCAAAGTTTTGCTGGGGTGTGCAGTAGCCCTGTTGTTTGCGAGGCAACTGATTCAAGCGGTCTTGCGTGGCCTGCACTTGACTAAGGCTAATGTCATCTAGGGACATGCCCTTAGGGAAGTCCTGGCGGATCATCCGGTTATGTGCCTCGTTGGTGCCACGGTCGCAGGACGTGTAAGGATGGGCGTAGAAGATCTCAGTTTCCGTCCCAGCAAAAGCAGTATTTAAGGCGGTGAACTCGGGTCCGTTGTCGGCTGTGATGGTCTTGATGCAAGCTCCCCATTCGCGCTTGATTCCACGCAATGCATAGCTCACAGAGTCTGCATCTCGTCCTTCGATAAAGCGGAGAAGTTGGCAACGGGTCTTGCGCTCGATCAGAGTCAAGATGACGCTCTCCTTGCCATTGCGTTTACCGACAATGGTATCCATCTCCCAGTGACCGAACTGCCTGCGTCGTTCAACGACCTTAGGCCGTTCCTCGATACTGCGGCCAGCCAGGCGCTTAGCCTTGGTGTGGTGCTGGTGAGAGGTCTTCCGCTTAGTCTTCTCCAACAGGTCGATATTTCGAATCTCTAGGCGTTGGTCGTCAATGTACTGGTACAAAGTCGAGGCACAAACAAGCTCTTCAGGAGTAAACAGCTTGTGTCGCTTGGCATAGCCGATTGAAGCATCCGGGGACCATTTGTCCTGCTTAGCTCGCTGTACGTACCAGGCTAAGAAGACCTGTACGCTGGCGAACTTGTCAGGACGATGGCAGCTCAAGCGTGCAGTCTCGTAAAGTGCCTGAGCAGCCTCTGGCAGGTATTGTCGATGGTAGACGCGCTTGCCATTACTCTTCTTGACCTGATCTACTGTACCTCGCTTGATTTCATTATTAATAGTCCGAGGGCAGACGCCAATTTCAGCTGCAATCCAACGATTGGACTTCCCAGCTTGGCGGAATTCGGCCACTTTTCCGCGTTCGAGTGATGTTAAGTGCTGACCTTTTTGGCGGTGTGTGCTATCCTGTTTCTGCATCAAGACAATATCCTCTTCCATTGTTTGTGTAGGAACTTCAATGATACAGGATATCTGTTCTTGATGTTTTTTATTGTCCAAAAAATTTTGAGACAGTGGCTAACTTGATTCTAAAATGCGCGTCTAAAACCGCATGACACACTTCCTGCATAAATTTTACGCCTAATAAGAACCCCCGGGAATAGAGACGTGGATTTAAACCACGAATCATCTCACCCCATCAAGAGACATCGCCTGGTAAGTCATGATGTTGTCTAAACACAGATAACCGTTGGTAAAGCATCCAGCGCCACCTTGATCATTTTTGCCCACGCCAAAAGCGCCAACCCCTTATCCGGGACTCGAAAAGGACCATCGCCGCACACGCAGCGATGGCCCTTTCCAATGGTACCGAGATTCTTGATTGAAAGTTAGCCCAGCTTTGACCACAGATAGAGACAGCAAATAAGAGTGATAGATCAGGAACGCTTTATCTCTGTAGTTTTGCTGGATATCTTGTCATTCACCAAATTCACCATGACTTCACTAATCTCATCAGGCGTTACCTCGCTAAGATTGATTTTACCAGCAAGAACTAACTCCATTAATTCCATGTAGGCATAGCCTAGGGTAACAGTGATTGTTGCACCCACAGTTCCTGATATTGAGCCCCCGACAAGCGTACCAACTCCGGGTACCAGTTTGAATAAAGAGGTAGAAACAGACTTGCCTGCAGCAATGGCACCTAGTATACCCATGGCAGCGCCCAAGGCCGTTTCTACTTTGAACTTATCAGTATCGACATCATAGATGGTTGTGATCTTGGCCAGCATCGTGCTTTCCGTCGCCATCATCAATGGGGTGTCGGCGAGTGGGATTGGCACGAACCCGGTGCCAAAATTTACGGCTGCAGAATTCCTAACCACCTTTGCCGCCTGCTTACGCTTTAGATCAAATGAAGGTTTCTGAGCATTAGCAAATGAGTTCTGAAGTGCCTCAGGTAAGAGCTCACCGGTCTTCTCAACGAGTGTCTCCAGCCCATACGCGTCAACGAACTCGTTCTTCTTGGCTAACACAGGAACAATCGTTAATGACGGTAAGTCCTGATGAATTGCCACCGACAAATCTTGAGCATCCTGCTTAGACGCCGCGTTAGTCAAGACGAGAATCACAGGAATCTGAAGATCCATAAAGTGTTTCATGAACTTTAGCTCTTCACCATCAACTCGCCGACCAGTGGCGTTAATGCAATACCAGAGGCAGTGAATATCGTCCTCTATCGTTTCAGTCTTCCTGGACTGCTTGACTATCTTATTGATTGCCAGTTGAGACTTCCACTGGGCCAAGGGATTCAACTCCAACCCAACAGTATCATAAATCCTGATTGGTGAGCTAGCAGTCTCAATCAGTGAAATTTTGTCCGTCACTGGTCGACCGATTCCTGTCTGAGCTAGTTCCGCACCGAAAGCCGCATTAATCAATGTAGATTTGCCCACACCGCTCTTACCCGCAATAATAATGTTGATTTTCTTCAACGCTTTGAAATCAGCTTTGACCTTATCTAGTGCTTCACTCAATATTTGGTCATAGTCAGGCTTGTTATCCATAGTGCCACCACCTCGAACGCGATTTTTTATAATCATATAACTGAATCAAATCTCTTTGGTAACTTCCAGTACTCTTTAATTATCTCTCTTTCAGCGTTCCATGACTAGCTTCGAAGCCTAGTTATCACCAAAATATTTTATCGAGTCTAACAACTAATTCGCAGGAGAACGAGCTTGCGTACAAGATGTACCCCGCACTTTCTGCCCACGCCAAGAGCGCCAACCCCTGATCTGAGTTGGCGCTCCCGCCTCCGTTGCCAGAGGCGCGTCCTATTTCTACTGGGATATGCCCATACCGTCCAGTTCCACCCCGGCTAGCTGCGCCTTCGGGACCCTTTCGGTCTCATCCATTCGGATTTTGGATAGATATGAATTGGTTGTCCTCCCACACGGCTTGAAAGCCCTCCTGTTGCCAGGATTTTCATAGCACAACCGATCGGCGGCTCAAAAGGTAACTTCTACTATGAAACCGAGTTAGGCACCGACAAGATGAGTGGCAAGCGCGTTCGCAAGAAAGGGCGGAAGGACAGTCAAGGAATGCCATTCAATACCGCGTTTGCCGCGAGCAAGGAGCTGACGCGGGTGAAGCGTGAATATCATGAGGCGCATGGGTTTACGAACTTCCGCATGACTTACCGCCAATTCATGAAGGACGCGTATATCCCAGCGTACAAAACTGACGTGGAGGAAAGCACCTTTGCCGTCCGTAATCGCAGCTTTGACATCTGTATTGCACGGTTTGGCGACCAGTTACTGCGCGACATCGACATCACTGACGTGCAGAACTTCCGCACGTGGTTGCTCACGGATGAGAAAGACGATGGTGCGGGCTACTCGCAAGGCTATGCTGGATTAGTGTTCGGCTGTTTCCGCAAGTCCCTTGACCACGCGGTGCAGATGCAGTACCTGTCCAGCAATGTGTCAAAGCGAGTTAAGGCGATTCCTAAGGCCAAGAGCAGTGTGCCGTTTTGGACGAAAGCTGAGTTTGAACAAGTTATCGCGCAAATCTGCATTGATGATGTATACGGGCACCTGAACTTCGTGATGTTGTGGCTGTACTTCCTGACTGGCGTGCGGGTCAATGAAGGAACTGCGCTGTGGTGGCGGGATGTTGATCTCGCCAAGAAGCAGCTACACGTTGACCACATGCTGGTGATGAAGAACCGGCATGACTGGGAACGCCACGACTACACGAAGACGGACAGCGGCAAGCGGATCTTGACGCTCGATGATGACACTGTGGCGATTCTGCGGCGATGGCGCGAGATACAGACGAGTTTCGGGCTGGGTGGGATTGATGACTTCATCATGACCTATGACGGCTTGCCGATGACCAAGTCGACGATTTCGCGGATTATCCACCGCTACGCCAAGTTGGCGCAGGTGCACCCGGTCGAAGGCAAAGGGCTGCGCCACAGTCACGCGTCGTATCTCATCAATGAGTTCAACGTCTCGGTGCTGGTGTTGTTAAAGCGCTTAGGCCACTCGTCACCTGAGATTACGCTCAAGCACTACTCGCACTTGTGGGGCGGGCTGGATGCTGACATCGCCGAACAGATTGCAGGCAACATCACGATCAAGACGGCGGGTCAGAATCAGGTGCGATTCGTGGGGAATCAGGCGGTGAAGTACGATCAACTAAGCCCCGCCAAACTCCCCGCCAAAACGGCAGTTGAAGCATAGAAAACCAGTAGTGACGCAGGTTAGCGCTGCTGAAGATACCCTCGAGTGGGAATAGACAGAATTAGCTTATAAACGTTGACATATCAACGTTTTGATGACTGACTACCCCGCTCGTGCAACTTCTGGTGCAAGTCCAGCGGTAACACCGTTGTTTTGAACCTGCGCCGCGTCTGATTTAGCGGTCGAAATTTCGACTAGACCATTCAGCCGTTTAGCGTTCTCAAAGTTCATATTCGGATATAAATGCCCGTAAGTTCCGAGCGTCGTCTGAATATCTTCGTGGCCGAGGCGTTCTTTAATCACCAGTGGGTTCTCATCCAGACTGATCAATAGCGAAGCATGTGAATGCCGTAAAGCATGAACGCGGATGCGATGGACTCCTGCCAGAGCTGCATGCCGCTTGATGATTCGCATGACCAGATCCCGGCGAGTAGGAACGCCGTTGAACGATAGAACAAAATCAGTTTTACACTCAAGCGCTTGTGCTTTCTTCCAATCGGAGAGAAGCTCAAGCGCTTTTGCATCCAGTGGAATCGTGCGATTGCTGGCTTTGGTCTTCGGTGTGGAGAAGGAGTAGTTCGTGTAGCTGCGTAACCACAGCGTCTTGTTGATCCGAACTGTGCCTTCCTCAAAGTCGATGTCGTCCCATTGCAGGGCGGTTGCTTCACCAATGCGCATACCAGTCATAAACAGAAACCAGAGAGTGAAGAAGCAGAAGTGCTGGTAGAAGTCTTCGATATAGAAGGTCTTAATGACCGCCTCGAATTCTTCCTTCGTCCAGAAGTCCACTTGGTTCTTCACTTTCTTAACGTTGCCGACGGTCTTGGTGGGGTTCTCATTCATGAAGCCGAGTACAATGGCTCGTTGAAAGACGCGTGATAGCATGCATTGGACTAAGCGAGTGTAACTTTTACTTACTTGACAGGTCATTTGGTTCTGCCATTTCTGTATGACCACCGGCTTAATCTTGTCCATGTACATGTGCTCAAACATCTTGAAGTGCTTCAAACTGGAACGCCGACTGTCGTAGGTTTGCGGCTTCACTTGGTTCTTGTACCACGGAAGAAAGAATTCTTCCCAGAATTGTTTGAATTGAATGTGTTGTTGGTCACGTTTCGCGACAACTTTCTCTACACTGCCACCGACCATTTCCTTGTAGGCTTTGCGTGCATCACGACGTGTCGTGAAGCCACCAACCTGCTTCTGGATCTTCTCACCTGTTTTAGGGTCAACACCGAGGTAGGCGCAGAAGTAGAAAGTACCATTCTTGCGTGTTTTGATTGGGTCTTTAGTTGTAGCCATGTTTTATTTCTCCTTTGGTGCTTCGGAGTGCATGGTTTTGGCGAGTTCCGCCAACGTGCGCGTGCTAATTTGGAGACCCAGTATTTCTTCAACAGCAGTTAACGGTACGCGTCCGAGCTTCGGGCTTTTGTAGTAGGGCACACCTTTGCGTACCATCAGCAGCTTAGCGCGTCTAATAATGTCCTGTGCGCGTGAGGCACCATACCCAAGAGCAACCAGTTCGTGTTTCGTCATCGTGATCACGTGAATCATATTCTTCTCCTTTCCGTAAATGATATTAAAGAATGGGAAAAGAAGAATGGGAAAATTCCTGAAAATTCGTTTGTTGCTTTACGAACTTATTGGTCAAAACGTTGGCCTAGTCAAGGAAAATTTGAAAACCTAGATGACAAGAAGCAAGCTCATTATCCTGGATGGGATTTAGATGCTTTGAAATTCATCTATGAACAACGGGGTGCCTCAGCAAATGGGCATGAAACTTTTGATACGGATACTGCTGTAAAGCAAGAACATGGCTTGATGGGTGAATATTATGTTCTTTCCCATAATCATTATCAGGTTGAATTATTAGCTAATTTGGATTTAGTTCCTGCTACTGGTAGTTATATTTTTATTTCTGTTCCCAAGGCTAAAAAGGCTCCTGGTTTTCCAGTTAGGGCGTTTGCAGTTTTACCTGACTGACTTAATAGGATTTTGGGTTCGGATACAAAACTAAAATAGCTCGTTCAATCTTCTGGGACAACCATTGAACAGATTATTGTGCCAATAATTCTGTTAGTAATTGTAACGACGAATAACCCGGTTATCTGTCAACTGTTGTTGGTAATTTTATATGGGTGCTTAGTCGTGCAACGGCTAGGCACCTTTTTTTATTCGGAACATTAAAGGTATACGTCATCTGAAGTCATTGAAGTTTAGTAAGCAGAGACCCTTAAGATTTCTTAAGGGTCTCTGCTTACTAGTTGATTGATAATCATCATATAATTTGGACAATGTTATTGAACTTTTGTAGGCATCCTCAGTTCATGAAGATAAGTCAAGTCACTAGGGTATACCCTAGTGGCTAGATTGGTTTAGTCAAACAAAAGTCTTAATTGATTCCTTATAAGAGCATATAATTCCATCATCACTACCTGTCCTGTTATAATTATGGTAAAGGTGGTGATGATTTGCGATTTATATTTAAGGTATTAATAGTAGTTGTTATTATCCTTGCATTTCCTTTATCCATAGTTCTTGTCTTTAAAAATTGGTCAACGGCTATTGGTACTAGTACACCCATGTTATTAAAGCTTGGTTGGTTGGAGCAGTACGAACCGATATACCTCTTTTGGAGTGGAGTAATTCTGGCGGTACTGTTAATTATTTTTTTGCTTATCACACTTTTTTGGCCACGGTCACAATCATTATATCTTCATCAAAAGTCTGATGGTCAAGTGACCGTCAGTAAGAAGGCTATTGAACATTTTGCGCTTTCAGCACTTCAACATGAACCCTTTATTGGCAACCCCAAGGTATCAGCTAAGTTATCACGAAAAGGGATCACACTTAAAATATCGGGTGATCTACTAAATTCAGTCAATGCTAAGAAACAGACTGCAAATTTTCTCAATCAATTAAAAAAAGATTTGCGTATTTGTCTTGGAATTTCTGAACAGAAAAAAATTAAAATCAGACTCGTTGATTTTAATGAGTTGGACGCTAATGTGCAACAATCTCGAGTTGTCTAGGAGGTGATAACGTGACCGAACTCATTAAAGCCTATTTTTGGCCACTAATTGGTGGAATTATGGGATTGCTCTTAGCGGTCCTTATCATCACTTTTGGATTTTTCAAGACGCTTTTTGTTTTGATTTTTATGGCAATCGGGATTACCGCGGGTTATTATATTCAAAAAACTGGTATCTTAACAAATGTTTTTAAATAACTGTTTGAATTATAAGGAGGAAAAATTATGCAGAATGGAACGCCAAGTGAGAAAACAACAACTAACGAAAAGTCTGGTATTAAAGGCAATTTAACATTTGATGATAAGGTTATTCAAAAGATCATTGGTATCGCACTTTCTGAGGTAGATGGCTTATTAACCGTAGATGGCGGCTTTTTCGCAAATGTTGCTGAAAAACTAGTTAATACTTCAGATGTCACATCAGGAATTGATGTAGAGGTTGGAAAAAAGCAGGTTGCAGTGGATCTCGACATTGTTGCTGAATACGGCATTGATATTTCTAAACTGTATGACAAGATCAAAAATGTTATCGTTCGGGAAGTAAAGAATATGACCGACTTAGAAGTAATTGAGGTAAATGTGAATGTTGTTGATGTCAAGACAAAGGAGCAACATGAAAAAGATTCGACTTCTCTGCAAGATCGCGTGAGCGATGCCACAGACAAAACGAAGGAAGCCATCAGTAAGGGCGCAAAGAAATCGAAGGAAACATTAGGTGACAGCGTTGATAAAGTAACGTCTGACAATAAATCTAGTCGTGTTAACTAAGGGAGTGAGTAAATATGGGACTTATTTGGTCATTAATCGTCGGGGCAATCATTGGTGCCATTGCTGGCGCAATCACTAACCGTGGTGCTGCTATGGGCTGGATTGCAAACATCGTAGCTGGTTTAATCGGTGCGTGGATTGGTCAAGGGCTCCTTGGCACTTGGGGCCCTTCGTTAGCTGGCATGGCATTGATACCATCGATCATTGGTGCAATTATTTTAGTTCTGATTGTTTCATTAGTTGTTGGTCGAACCAGTAAAAAGTAAGGGGGGGAATTTTATGGACGTCTTGAAAAATGTATTTAAGTTTATGATCGCTTCTACGCTCATTGTAGGTGGTGTCCTCATCGGCGGCACCGTCTTGGCTGCTAAGAAAGTAGATGGCATTGGTGATACATTGCAACAAAAATTACATGGATAATTAGCCAAATTTATCTGTATTAGGCTTCTTAGAACGTAAATAATTGAGGAATTGAAGATCAGTTAATCAATATTTAAATTTGGAAGATAACCCTTTATAAATATAGATTGGAATGTTTTTGATAATTAATCAAAGCAGGCACTTTTTTACATAGGTGCTTGCTTTTATTTATCTATACATTATGACCTAGCAGTTAAAAACTGTTTTTACAGATATAAATATAGTTTTCTTACTGATTCTTTAATTTTATATTTGGTTAAAGAGCTAGGCTGCCTGTATAATAGATCCAGTAGAGAAGTTAAGGCGGTGGCTATTTCCAATCGGAGGTGGTGCTTATGGTGTTAAACCTTTAAAGCCCATAAATCCTGACGAAAGAAGTAGCCTAAGTGTCCGTGTCGGACGCTTTACAATTAATGCTTGCTTTCGGTACTTTTATCGTGGCCTTAATCGTATTAATTGTTGAGCTGATCAAAAGTCAGCAAAAAAAATAACCGCCTTAGCTTGGCAGAGCTAGCGGTTATTTAATCGTATTAAGTTATGCCACCGTCTTTAACGGCTCTACATGGGAAGTCCTGTTCCAGCGGGGCTTCCTTTTTCTGTCTACATTATAGCATGATTATAACTTGGATTGAAGTCAATATTTGAGACAGATTTTAAGAGACATTCAGAACCGCGTTTA
>NZ_AZFX01000046.1 GCF_001435835.1 Lapidilactobacillus concavus DSM 17758 | reverse complement strand
GACAGAATTAGAACGAGTGTTTAGAAAAAGATGTGCCATTTATTGACATAGGAGCACTAAGGGAATCAGCATCTCACCGGATAATCCGAAGGAAACTGACTATACTCAATATTGGAGCGGCTACGACATTAATGCGCAACAGCTCTATGTTCAGGATTACGCCTGTCCAACAATGACTCGTAAAACACTAGATTCTACCGTTGACCAAATTACCTTTACGCCAATTAACCTGAAATTGACTCCTGCAGAGGTTTAAGTTAGCTGGCCTAAATATCACAATTGAATGTCAGTCAAGCATCGGGATCATTACAGTTAGATTAAATCACATGTATTACTTGTAAAAGCCATTAAATAATATTGATTATTTACACAGCTTTGTTATACTCACCTTGAAAGTGAAGGTGATAGTGATGACACATCCAGTTAAAAATGGCAATATTGGTCAATACTATATCAAGTTTAATCATTTCTTAGCACGTTTCTTTATCTTCGACCGAGTGTTCCGTGAGTTTGCTGAGACCAGTGTGCGTATCGAGTCCGGAGACTGTTTGGTCGCCGAAAATTTGCCAGCGTTAAAATGTGATTGGGAACGCAACTTTCATAGCTTCAACTATTTCATTCAAAGCGAAATTCCTGCGGTTCCAAGCCGAGATTATCAAGATTTCCAAGAGTCTGTTTATCAGATTCTCAAAGACTACGCCAATGCACAGCGACAATTGATTAATGCCATCGATGATGAAGCGGAACGCATTCATCACGATCAGGTGCAACTCGCCGAGGGAAAGATTCGTGAGTGTAAATCACGGATCAATGATGCGCTACAGCAAATTGTCACGGTCTCGTTCGGATAGTAGCCCCCACATGAAAAATATGTCATAATAGGCATATGACGACAGACAGTTCTGACGCCATTAAAGTGATCATCACTTTAATGGCTTTTTAGATATCAAAAGGAGGATTGGCCATGGATATGCTGAGTTATTTCGATGAACAAATTGAGGCTTTAGATTTTGCAGGTGACTTGAATGTAAACTGGGATCAAGATATTCGTTCATTCGAATTGGAGATTTTGATGACAGGACAGACGAATCAGCTCGAAATCGAGGACCAAGAAGGCGCCTTGAAGGATGATGAAGTCCAGTACGATGATGCCATTTTGATTTATGACGAAACTAAAGTCGATGGGCGTGAATACGCAGATAATTACCTCACCACGATTGCGTTTAACGGTCGCCAGGGTTTGTCACGAGCAATTGCACAGGGCTTGTTTGCCTATTTGAAGGACCTCTTAGATGATGGCATGAGCGACTTTCTCGATTTTTTGGATCCTGAGATGTCAGTGGCAACTTTCCAATTAGATTGGGATCAAACTGCCTTTACACAACATGTTCAACAGGCTGAAGAACAAGGAATCACTGATTTCTTAAGCTATCCGAAATATTAAGGAGTCAAGTATGGAATGGTTACAACTTAAGCTGATCGTGGATGCAGGAGATGTCGAGATTATTGCGAACGTTTTTGATGATCTCGAGAGTGGTGGCGTCCAAATCAGTGATGATCCACAGTACGATTCGGAAATAAAAAAAGGTCAGGTCGCTGTTAGTGCCTTTTTGACTGCAGACAGAAATCAATCTGAGATGGTGGCACAGTTACACCGTCGCCTGAGTCAACTCGAAGCGGCATCGTTGCTTCAACAGACACCACGACTGTTAACCCGAGAAGTTTCCGAGTCAAATTGGACGACAACTTGGCGAGATTATTATCAGCCGATCCAATTGACACGCTTTCTCACAGTCGTACCTAAGGGGACTGTCTATGAACCGACATCAACAGCTGAAAGGTTGATCGCGTTAGAACCAGGAAAGTCTTTCGGAACTGGGATGCATCCAACGACACAACTGGCGGTATCTATGCTGGAATTGACCATGCACGGCCAGGAAACAGTTTTTGATGTGGGCACGGGTTCCGGTATATTAAGCATTGCGGCGACCTTTTTAGGTGCGCAAAAGGTGGTTGCCACGGAATTAGATTCCGTGGCTCTCGAATTCACACAGCATAATTTTGAACTGAATCAAATCACCAATCAAGTTGAGCTTGTTCAGGGAAGCTTGCTAGACCAGGTTAGTCAAAAAGCTGATTTGATCCTCGCAAACATGCTTCCTGAGGCGCTAGTGCCACTTCTGCCTCAGTTAGCCACACATTTATTTCCAGATGGACAAGTGATTATGACCGGCATTATTCAGGCACAAGCGGCAAAAATGCGCGGTTTGATCGAGTCTGCTGGTTTCACGATCGATTTAGTTTTGCAATCATCCGATTGGGTTTGCTATCGATTCAAACAACACGCTGAAGCCTAACCACAGCTTGGCGACCTCGTACTGAGTGTTGCGAATCAACTCAATCGTTTAAGTTCTCAACAAGGAGCAACCTTTAACATGCAATTATTCTTTATTGAAAACGTCATTTTACCCGGCACGGCTTTTGAATTACCGACGTCCGACTATAAACATGCCGTTCAGGTCTTACGGATGCAGGTCGGTGAGCAGATCCACGCAGTTGGAAGCGATGGGACGGCATATCTTGCAAAAATTGTGGCCATCGATGAGGCGACGTCGTCGATTAAAGCATTAGCTGAGGGAGTCGCCTTGCCAGATACCGAGCTACCGCTAGATGCAGAGATTATTTGTGGGTTACCTAAGCGTGATAAAGCCGAGTGGATCGTTCAGAAAGCGACCGAATTAGGTGCCAATCGGATCATTTTTTTCTCTGCTGAACGTTCAATCGTTCAATGGCGTCCGCAACAGATCGATAAGAAATTACAACGGTTGCAGCAAATTGCTCATGATGCCGCCGCGCAGTCGCATCGTCGTCGAGTACCACAAGTCGTTTATTGGTCACAACTTTTGACGAAATTACCAGAAATAGGTCTCAATTTAGTTGCCTATGAGGAAGTGGTCAAAGCCCATGAAGATTTCGCGTTGGTTTCAGCCTTTCAGCAACTTAACCACGCTGTTTCGGACACTCAAAATCAAGCTGAAGATACGACGATCCGTATGATTTTTGGGCCGGAGGGTGGTTTGACTGAGCAAGAAGTCGCACGGTTAGCGGATCGCCAAGTACAGGCGGTTGGCCTGGGCCCAAGAATTTTGAGAACAGAGACCGCGCCGCTTTATTTTTTAAGCAGTTTAAGTTATGCTATTGAATTATTAAAAGGTAAGAATGGATAAGTGATGAAGAAGATTAAAAAGTTGTTAACCTCACCAATTTTTATTTTGATTGCCCTAGTGTTGATCAGTTGTTTTGTTCTACCACTGATTTCTAGTTGGTTACATGTCAGTGTCGCACATCGAATCTTGTATCTCTTCTTGGTGATTGATTCGTTAGTTGCGCTGAGTATTAGCTGGATGATTCGTCATTGGCAACTCAGCTTTCTATGGCTTTTCTTATTTCCAGTCATGTTTGCAATCAGTGTTTGGTGGCGTCTTGCCAAATACAATTATTGGTTAGCCGGGCTATATTTGATTTTAAGTTTGATCGGTTATCTGCTATTGGCACCTCAAAATCATCAAGCACGCGCTTAATGTATCACTAGTTGTTAGACTAACAATTGCGTGATGATCATTCAGTGTCCATTGATGGCAGTCAAGTATCGATGACTTGGTTTTCTATCTTGATCGTTTAAATAAGGAATGTGGAATATGTCGCAAGAAAAAGAACTCTCACAAGAAGAAGTCTATCAACTTTGTCAGGAATATATGAATGACGAACATCTCGCATTCGTGCAGAAAGCCTATGACTTCGCTTCATATGTGCATAAGAATCAAAAACGTCAATCGGGTGAACCTTATATCATCCATCCTGTTCAGGTTGCGGGAATTTTGGCCAGTCTACGAATGGATCCGGAAACAGTCGCTTCCGGCTATTTGCATGATGTCGTTGAAGATACGAACGTAACGTTAGGCGATGTTGAAGAACTTTTCGGACACGACGTGGCAGTGATCGTCGATGGCGTGACCAAGCTGGGAAAGATCAAATATAAATCACACCAAGAACAATTGGCTGAGAATCATCGTAAGATGCTGTTGGCAATGGCCAAGGATCTTCGTGTCATCATGGTTAAATTGGCTGATCGTCTACATAACATGCGGACATTGCAACATTTACGTCCAGATAAACAACGCCGAATTGCGGATGAAACTTTGGAAATTTATGCGCCACTGGCTGATCGCTTAGGTATTAGTAAAATCAAGTGGGAGCTCGAGGATATTTCGCTCCATTACTTGAACCCACAACAATACTATCGCATTGTTCACTTGATGAACTCGAAGCGTGGCGAGCGTGAAGGGTATATTTCTGAAGCAATCAAGGAAATCAAAGTGGCAATTTCTGATTTAAATGTCAATTACGACATTTACGGTCGCCCCAAGCATATTTATTCGATTTACAAAAAGATGCGCGATCAACACAAGCAATTTAGTGAGCTCTATGATTTATTAGCTATCCGGGTCGTCGTGGATTCTATTAAAGACTGCTATGCCGTACTTGGTGCCATTCATACGAAATGGAAGCCACTGCCTGGCCGCTTCAAAGATTACATCGCCATGCCTAAAGCAAATGGCTATCAATCCTTGCACACGACGGTCATTGGTCCACAAGGCAAGCCACTCGAAGTGCAAATCCGGACACAGGAAATGCATCAAGTCGCTGAATATGGTGTTGCCGCACACTGGGCTTATAAAGAAGGCATCAAGGAACGAGTTGAGCTCAATAATTCTGACCAAAAGCTAGATATTTTCCGTGAAATTTTGGAGATCCAAGACGAGTCTACTGACGCGAAAGAGTTCATGGAAAGTGTCAAAGGCGATATCTTTAGCGATCGCGTCTATGTGTTCACCCCACAAGGTGACGTTTTTGAATTGCCGAAGGGCTCCGTGCCAATTGACTTCGGCTACTTGGTTCATACCGAGGTGGGGAATCATACCACCGGCGCGAAAGTCAATGGCAAAATCGTCCCACTCAATTATCAACTCAAGAACGGCGATATTGTCGAGATGCTGACCTCATCATCAGCCTCACCAAGTAAAGATTGGGCTAATGTTGCGTTTACGAGCCGTGCTCGAAACAAAGTGCGTCGGTACTTCAAGCAAGAAGAAAAAGATATTAACATCGAACGTGGCCGGGCAGCCATTGAAAAAGTGCTGCAGGACCAAGGCTATAATCCTCGAGAATTTTTGGATAAAGAGCACGTGCAAGCTGCGTTAGCACGCTTCAATCTGAATACAGAAGAGGAGTTGCTTAGCGGTGTTGGCTATGGCGAGATTTCTGCATTGATTGTCAGCAACCGTCTGACCGAGCGTGCTCGCAAAGAGAAGGCAGATGACGAACAACGTCAGCGCGAAGAGGCGATTCTTAATCAACCACAAAAGCCAGCAACCAAGCAGCCCAAGCAGAATGATAAAACTAAGCTGCAACACGACAATGGTGTGGTTATCCAAGGCGTAGACAATTTGTTGATACACATGGCGAAATGCTGCAACCCAGTTCCCGGTGATGAAATTGTCGGCTATGTGACCAAGGGACGTGGCGTAACGATTCATCGTGCTGATTGTCCAAATATCACTAATGAACAGGATGAAGCACGTCTGATTGAAGTCAGCTGGGATCAAGTTGAAGATGTGAATCAATCTTACTTTGCCAATTTGGAGATCTTCGGTTACAACCGAAATGGCTTATTGAACGATGTGTTGCAGACGCTAAATGCACAAAGCAAACATTTGAATAACGTCAATGGGCGAGTCGATCACAATAAAATGGCTAATATTTATGTCTCGGTCGGGGTGGCTAATCATGCCCATCTCGAGAAGATTATTGAGAGTTTGAAGAACATACCAGATGTTTATGAAGTCAAACGTGCACGCGGTTAATTTCGGCGTCACTCAGTTTTAAGTTAAACGATTTGTTAATGATTGAATGAGGAGTTTGATATTGTTATCATGAGAATCACATTACAGCGTGTGCGGTCCGCCGATGTTCGTGTCGAGGGTCGTGAGATCGGCAGAATTGGCCAGGGATTGCTTCTATTCGTTGGAATTAGTCCGACGGATAACGACGCCGTCTTACAAAAAATGGCTCACAAAGTTGTTAATCTCCGCATTTTTGAGGATGAACAAGCAAAGATGAATCTGAATATTCAGCAAGTTGAAGGACGTCTTCTATCTATCTCACAATTCACGCTCTATGCAGACACTCATCGTGGGAATCGACCAAGCTTCCAAGATGCTGCGAAACCAGAACTGGCAAATCAACGCTACCAACAGTTCAACCGTGAATTAGAAACGCAACTTGGTCAATCCATTGCGACTGGCGAGTTTGGTGCGGATATGCAAATCAACGCGTTGAACGACGGACCGGTGACGATCAATCTGGAAATAAACGCCTCCGATTTAGCCTGAACAACTGAAGGTAAAAAAGAATTGTAATCCTTACAATTCTTTTTTTGTTCAGCTTAAATAGGCGTTAAGATGAAGATGTTGGCGACCAGCTGTCAGTCAATGATTCAGTTGGTAATTCAATAGATTCCATGCCGTTTTTTATGTTATGATCGAATCATCAACCAATCAATTAATTGTCGAGAAAGTGAGTGAATTGTTCATTGACAACTATTCAACAGATGACTCAGAAGCCATTTAAAAATTTAATTTGGGATTTCGATGGAACGCTCTTCGATACGTATCCTGTGATGCTAAAGGCATTGGTTCAAGCTTTAACTGAATTTGGTGTCACATCTATTGATCCCGAATCCCTCTATCAGACGACTAAGTTGAAATCAGTTCGTTTCGTCGAGCACGCATTTGCGGCCTCACATCACTTCTCGGCGTCTGAATTAACGGCGCGTTATCATGAACTCGAGCAAGCCATGCAAGTCGACCCACAACCGTATCCGGGCGCAAAGAAGGTTCTCGAAATGGTGATGGCACGCGGTGGGCATAACTTTTTGGACACGCATCGTGATCAGAGTGTCTATCGATACTTAAAAGATGCTGGTTTCGAGTCTTATTTTTCAGGTGGTATTGATGCCGATCAAACTTACCCACGAAAACCTGATCCCGGCGCTATTCTCGGTTTGATTGCCGAGTACCACCTTGATCCGGCTGAGACTGTGATGATAGGTGATCGCAGATTAGATATCGAGGCAGGGGACAATGCTAAGATTGCGACGATCTACTTCAATGTTGACCAACTTAACGATGCCCCAATGGCCACGATACAGGTTCAGCAATTATCAGAAATTATGCCTTATCTACCGTGAAGGTGACGATGAACGTCATCAGTGAGGGAACTGAGTCAATTATGCCGAAAAAAATGCACTTCTGGAAATTTATGCCAGAAGTGCATTTTTTAATTAGGGTTGAGGGTTGATTGATTATTTCGCAAATTGCAAGTGCAAGTTAGCCAGCGCAGGCGAAGACAGCTGGCGGAAAGGT
>NZ_AZFX01000045.1 GCF_001435835.1 Lapidilactobacillus concavus DSM 17758 | reverse complement strand
TTCCTCCGCAACTTCTAGTTTAGTCTTAAAGATTTACGAACTGGGTTAGAAATACATACTAATTTCCTGTTCTAAATTTCAAAGCCACAGTTCCGCCTTCATATCTGAGTCAGGGAACGGAGTGGAGAGTTGTTGCCGTGCTGTGAAAATGTTGTTAATCCGCGTGGGCCATGCGGATCTTACAACATGGGACAAACATTAGACTTCGAGAAACGAAGGCTAATGTTTAAGGCGGAAGATTTATTCGCCGAGTGCGAAGCACGAGCCGAATAAACCTGAAGCCGGCCCCATAGCAAAGACAACAACTTTCCACGCAGTGGACTGACGGGTTTGAAGACCTGACCGATACGCAGTGGACTGACGGGCTTGACGGGTCTAAAGAGTCTATAGTCTCCAAACTCCAAACGAAATTTAGATATGCCCACGTCTAAGAACCCAAACCCGCAGTCGCCCTAGCAACAGATCAATCTTCCCAACATCCGGCATCATTAACCGCCCCCCAAACTCCTGCGCCTCGTAAGCAATCGTAAGCGCGGTGAAGACGTTCGTTAAGCCTAGCCGTGCATCTACATCTGCGGCATAGTCAATTAGAGGTTGGGCTGGTGGCCGCTTGATGACAACTCGGAGTAACCACAACAACTGTCGATAAAATCGGGGATATTTTGCTGGCGTTAGGCGGCGGCTCGCGCTTTGGAAGACGAACAGTCCCAGCCACGGTAGGCTGCTGAGTAGTGCGAGTACGCCGATGAGGTTAAGCGTCATTTGTAGCCAGCGCGGTATGGCAGTCGCTGATTTTGTGGTCGTTTTCGATTCGGTGGTTTGGCTTGAGCGCCTGCTGGATGTCCTGGCCGATGAGCTGGTCACACTCGAACTGGCTTGAGAGCTGGTGCTAGTGTTGGCGGCGGTCGTTGTTCGATTCGTGTCGAGTTACGGTTGATCTTCATTATAGAAGCCTGGCGTGGGTTCGAAGGGGAGCCAGCCATAGGTTGGGGAATAAACCTCAGGCCAGGAGTGTGCATCGGCATTGGTGATGACGTATTCGCCACGACCGTTGGCTAACTTTTTGTTCAGCGTACCATCGTGAACTGAACCCCCGGTATTGGATTCGGTCCAACATCGGGGGTTCAGTTCAATATTATGAATCATCGATTTGCTTTTTTTTATGTCACTCTTTGAATCTACTTCACAAATTTTGATTCTATCATAACCATAATGAACAATTACAGCATAGTATGATGTGTATTGCGTCACATTAAAAAATATTGAGAGTAAATCCGTATGGAAAATGCTGAATTAATTAGAAAATAACGGATCGAACGTCATCTTTCTCAGCAGGAATTAGCAAATGGGATCACGACGAGGACGACGCTCTCATCTTTCGAGGTTCGAAAGACTGAATTGAGTTTAGAACACGCCATCAACTATCTGAACCGGCTCAATGTCACGCTTAGTGAGTACGAGTTCTTGCTGCAGAATACGGTTGAGCGAGAACAGCATCAATATCTGCGTTACTTAAAACGCGTTGATGAAGCTCAGGCGCGAGTCTATACGCAGATTTTACGCGATAAATATCAGCAGACAAACGATCAATATTTTTATTATCTTTATGCGCAAAGAGAACTCTTGAATTATCGTTGGTTTAGCCAGATTTTTACGACTGATTTTGAGGATTTAGTGAGTCATATTAAGACTTATTTAAATCGAATTGAAACCTGGGGACATTTTGAGATTGTCCTTTTCCTAAATACCATGTCTATTTTGATTCTGAGTACATCATTCAAGTCATCAAAAACGTGTTGCCGTTGACGGAGCAGTATCAAGGAACCATCTATTTCAGCCAAAATATCGCTGCGTTAGTCCAGAATGGCATTGGTTTAGGCATTAAACGTGGAGATTTGGAGTTAATCGATGTTTTTAAGAGAGAGCTCTATCGAATTGCGGATACTGACGAGAGTTGCACCACCTTTTTATTAACCAAATTTTTCCGCGCAGTGGATCAATTGACGCTTCATCACGATGACACGTTGTTTGCCGCTGAGATGCTAGTTTGCACGCAACTCGCTAACTTGCTAAAGTTGCAAGATTGGCTGACACTGTTGCAAGACTATTTATACCTGACACGTTAGTAACGGGTCTATAGCGGCACAAATAATCAAGGTAAAACAAACAGCCTCAATAATGCGCCCTTAAACAGCCATTCAAGTGAATCACTACAGTATTTAAAAAGCCACGAATGAATTTTTTCATTCGTGGCTTTCTTGATGATATTTGGCTGTATTAAAGCTGGCTAAGTGTCTGTAAGATCAGATAAACATTTAAGCCGATTAAGACGATTGTGGCGGTCCAGGCGCTGTACTTGACCCATGCCCGGTTAGCAAACTGTCCCATTAGTTTTTTACTGCTGGTGTACATGACCAGTGGGATAACCGCGAATGGGAGAGCCACACTCAGGAAAACCTGCGAGAAGGTTAGTAAGTTCTCGATTTTACCTTCGTCACCGTGATAGTAGAAGGCAAAGGCGAGGACTGGTGTGACGGACAGTAAACGTGTGAGTAACCGTTGCGCCCATAGTGGCATTCTTAAACGAATGAAGCCTTCCATGATGATCTGACCAGAGAGCGTTCCGGTAATCGTAGAACTCTGTCCAGAAGAGAGTAGGGCAACTGCGAAGAGCATACTCAACATTGGACTGGCAATTGCACCGACGATCTGACGATTGTTGAGCGCGTTGAACAAGTCAACGAAACGGCCGAGTGAACTGTTGGTGCCATAGAATAATGCAGCGCCAAGAATCAGTAACAGACTGTTTACAACAAAGGCAATAATCAGTTGAATATTCGAATCAATTGTTGAAAATTTAATTGCTTTAGCAATGTCATCTGGTTTACTACGATCGAGTTTTCGTGTTTGTGAGATAGACGATCCAAGGTACAAATCATGGGGCATTACGGTTGCACCGACGATTCCAAGCGACAGATATAACATGGAATGATTGGTGATGATTTGGCTAGAAGGTAAGTAGCCCTTAATGATGCCGGCGATACTAGGATTCGACAGCGAAACCTCGTAAGCAAAAACGATCAAGATGACGGAGACTAACGTGGCAACGATTGCTTCGATCTTTCTAAAGCCTAACTTCATTAGGACTAATAAGATCAAAACATCGGCTGCTGTAATTAAGATGCCAACAATTAATGGAATATTAAATAGTAACTTGATGGCAATACCGGAACCGATAATTTCTGCGATATCGGTGGCCATGATTGCCAGCTCGGCGACGACCCAAAGGAAAATACCCATACCTTTAGACGTATGCTCGCGTGTGAGTTGGGCAAGATCTTTACCAGTGACAATTCCCAGCTTGGCAGACATGGCTTGCAGCAACATCGCAATCAAACTAGAAATCAGAATCACTGATAACAGGGTGTACTTGAATTGGGCACCCCCGGCGATTGATGTGATCCAGTTACCGGGATCCATGTAGCCCACGGCAATCAGGATTCCTGGTCCTGTGTAAGCCATCAGTGTTCGCCAGAAGCCGACACCTTGTGGCACCTCGACGCTACCATTGACCTCATCTAGACTCTTGTTGGTTGGTTCAATATTATTCATTGGTATTGCCCTCTTTTCTATTGGTTTAGAAATTCAGGTGATCTATAAAACGATCATTCTGAGACATCTGGGATGAACAAGTATTTGGTTAACTCCGTAAATCTGTTGTCGGGCGATCATCACGCATTTATCTAAAGGAAACGGTTCGAATCGAACGGTAAAAAGTGATAAATACGCAACCCACCTTTGCAAGTTTTCTGAAAGTTAATTAAACGCCTTTTCAAATCCTTATTTAATATAACACCATGAGTATAAATGTCAATTAATTCTTTTCTTCGGGCACCCTAAACATCCCTGGTTAAAGCGGTATCTAAAGGACTTCATGTCCCGCTGACGATTGATTAACCCAACTAAAAAAGCCATGAAAATGAATTCATGGCTTTTGTGTTAATCACTTTATTGATCGGGATCGTCAGAATGGATCTTTAACAAATGCGGTTTACCATAATAGTAACCCTGGCGTAAATCAATATCCAAGTCATCCGCCGTTGCATCATCGTCTTCATCTTCAATGCCCTCAAGCACAAAGCGTAAGTTATGTTTCTTGGCAACACGTTGCCAAAATCTCACTTGTTTTGGGTTTCGGAATCTTGGAAAGATGTCTTCAGATCTTGCAAGGCAAACTTCATTTCAGTCGCATAAAGAATCAGAGGTGCAATGTGATCGAGGTTATTATCGTCGATACCAACATCATCAAGGCTGAGCTCCATGCCGCGATAAGTGAATCGCTTGATCATGGCAAGAATATCTGACAGCTCATATGCCTCATCGCTGGTTTCTTCGGTCAACTCAACGATCAACTTCAGGGGTCGCAGAATCGATTGCGACTTGATGATCGCATCATCGATCTGAGGATCCATTAATTGCGTCCGATTCAAATTGACTGAGACTGAACCAATCTTCAGCTCAAGTTGCCTCACGGTTGCAACAAGTGTGTCCGCAAGAACTTTTGGAGGAATATCAGAGAATGAACGGGGGGACGCCAACCTTCTGGCGTGTAATATTTCATGAGTAGCTCGTAGCCGACTAAGGTATTGTTGATCTTATCCAACTGAGGCTGGATAAAATAACGATAAACTTTTTCGTCCGTAGTAATCACCGATGTGCCTCCCTTCAATACTTGCTTACATCTATTCTAAAAAATTTTTCGAAAAAATGGAAATAAGAACTGCCTATTTTGCCGTATATTTACAGAAAATGACCGATGACGGTCGTCAAATCAGCGTTTTTTGTCATAAAAAAATTGAAGGGATCGCTGGTCTTCAAATTAAATGAACATTTAATCACACTTTGTATTATAACTAAATATGAATAGACTTTTTTAAACGTGTGATTTCAAAGTGATCGTTATTGTTGATCGCAACTAATGAAGAGTAAATTAAATGAAGGTTGTTATTGTTAGATGTACGCACGCAGGAACCATCGCAGCAGAGGAGATCTTAAAAGATCATCCTGAAACCCAAGTGACGGTTTACGAGCGTCACGATAATATTTCGTTTCTATCTTGCGGTATCTCGTTGTACTTAGGTGGCCAAGTGAAGCATTTGCAAGATATGTTTTACTCCAGTCCTGAAGCGTTGCGTGAATTAGGTGCGGATTTTCGGATGAAGCATGATGTTCTAAGGATCGATGCGAAGAGCAAGCAGTTGGTCTGCGAGAATTTGGAAACGAATGAAGTCTTTACCGATACGTACGATAAGTTGATCATGACGACTGGGTCTTATGTCAAAGTACCACCAATTATGGGGGTTGATCATTCACGAGTCCTCTTGTGCAAGGACTATGCTCAAGCTCAGGCCATTTACGAGACAGCGCAAAATCATAAACGCGTTGCAATCGTCGGTCGTGGTTATGTCGGTGTTGAATTGGCTGAAAGTTACGCCACGACCGACCATGAAGTGATCCTGCTACAGAGACCTAAGCAACTTTTGAATAATTATGTCGATGAACATTTAGCGAATGATATTGCAAAGCGTTTGACGGATCATGGGGTTCAAGTTTTCTTGAACGAACGTGTCCAGGCTTTAGCGGTAAGGATGAAGTTATCATCGAGACAGATCAGGCCGAACATATTGCTGATTTAGTGATTGTCTGTACCGGTTTTGTCACCAACACCGATTTATTGCGGGGACAAGTTGAGACCGACCGTCGTGGTGCATTATTGATCAACGAATATACGCAAACTTCTGAGCCCGATATTTATGCAGCTGGCGATGCCTGTGTCGTTCAGTATAATCCAACTGGTCGCACTGCATATATTCCGCTGGCAAGTAATGCGGTTCGTCAGGGCCGTTTAGCCGCGATTAATATTTTCGGTAATACACAGAAATATATGGGGACTCAGGGAACTTCTGCAATGGCTTTGTTTGATCATACCTTGGCTTCAACAGGATTAACACTCAAACAAGCTCAGAGTGCCGGTCTCAACGCGGCTTCAGTGACCTATCATGATAATTATCGTCCTGCCTATATGCCATCGACAGAAATGTTAACGATTGTATTGGTCTATAATCGCGATGATCGTCGAATCTTAGGCGCGCAACTCTATAGCAAGCATGAGATCGCACAGTCTGCAAATACGATCTCTGTTTGCATTCAGAACAAGAACACTATTGACGATTTAGCGTACGTGGATATGCTTTTCCAACCCAATTACGATGAGCCCTTCAATTATTTAAATCTCGTGGCACAATTAGCAATTGAACAGGAAAGAAAAAATGCCGAATAAGCATGTCATTTAGGTCGCGACGATGATATTAGTGATTAGGCCTACGGGTGCTGATTGCTAGTCTCTATTGTGGTGGGTAAATGCGTGTCATACTTAGATTTAACAAGAGGAATGATGATTTTGACAGAACAATATTGGTTGGTGAAACCGCTGTTCACAGGAGTTTTCTTCTCGCTGGGTATTATCCTTTTCTTTCAGTTGTTAGTACGTTTGGTCTTGAATTATACGACGCGTCATACGCAAAACGTCAGCAAAGTCGACTTTTTCGTCGGTCGATTGAAGTTACTCAGTGTGATTTATTTTTCTGTATTAGCGATACTTTTTGAATATAAATCGGCGATGGTCCATAACTACGCCGGGTTTATGAATTTTCGATTACTACTCCTTATTTTTATCGTCGTGTTCTTAGGCTTCCATTCGAGTTTTGAAATTGTGTTGATCGATATTTTAGCACATTTGGTTTTCTATCGGTTCACAGTCCTCACACTTTATCACGCGGCGTTCCTGATTGTCTTGTTGTTGATCCTCGAGTTTTCAATTTTCTTAATTCGAAAACGAGAATCGCAGCCGGTTTGGATTATTCCGGCCGCACAGGGCTTAACGACGATAATGTGGATTGTCATGCACTATTACGACATTGTCGGCATCGGTCGCGTCACCGTTCGCGAAATGTGGTTCAATATCGTCAGCTTCTTGATTATGGAGACCGTTTTGTACTTCGGACTCTCGATTTTATTCGCAGATAACCAGCAATTGATTAGTGTGACCTTGCAAGCCACAACGGATGCTTTGACCAAGCTCAAGAATTACAACATGTTTCATAAAGAATTTCCGGTGATTTTCGATCGTGCCAAGCAGACCGATGTGGATTTCACCATGATCGAAATGGATATCGATCGTTTCAAAAGCATCAACGATACTTATGGACACCTCGCGGGCAATGATGTCTTAACGGTCGTCGGTGCGACGCTAAAGTCGATTACAGATGAGATGGAGGATGCCGAGTGTTACCGAACAGGTGGCGAGGAGTTCAGCTTATTAATGGCTGGCAAAAACGTCGAAGAGGCGCAAGTCGTTGCCCAAGATTTGGCGGAACGGATTGCGGCACTCGAAGTGAATTATCACGGCCAGATGATCACGTTCACGGCGTCGATTGGTATTGCTAAGTTAAGAGAATCAGACGGTTGTTCGAATCACTTATTTGAACGGGCCGACCGGATGCTTTACTTGTCGAAAGGCCGCGGCTGTAATTTAATTACGACCGATGAAACGAACTAAAACTTGATTTAATCGCGTCATTGATGATTGTTAAACCTCATCGATGGCGTTTTTTTGTCGGCTGGGAGAGTGACTGCGTCTGATGGTGGTTGCTTGCAAGGCTGACCCAATCCATTAAACCATTGATTTCGCTGTTACACGTCTACCTCACGAATGGTATAATTGAGTTTAGAAACAGCTTTCATCATGATTAAATCAAGGAGGTCTCTGAATTTGCAAACAAAGATGGTTTTTCCGAAGGATTTTCTCTGGGGTGGCGCCACGGCGGCCAACCAACTCGAAGGTGGTTATTTAGAAGGTGGTCGTGGTCCATCGATCGACGACGCTTTGCCTGGTGGTAAGCAACGGATGGCGGTGGTTTCTTCGCCAGATTTCGATTGGACGATTGACACGCAAAAATATGTCTATCCGAATCATAAGGGAATCGACTTCTATCATCATTATAAAGAAGACATCGCATTGTTTGCTGAGATGGGCTTCAAAGTTTATCGTTTCTCGATTTCATGGAGTCGTATTTTCCCACAAGGTGACGAAACAGAACCGAACGAAGAGGGACTGCGCTTCTACGACCATGTGATTGACGAATGCTTGCGTCATCAGATTCAACCGCTGATCACCTTGCATCATTATGAAATGCCATTATATTTGGCGAAACATTATGGTGGCTGGAAAAATAAAAAGTTGATTGAGTTTTTCCGCCGCTTTACCGAAACGATCATTGGGCGTTATGGGGATCGCGTCAAGTTGTTCCTTACCTTTAACGAAATTAATTCGGCTGCTCATCTTCCGGTACTCAGTCAAGGTTTGACGCATTTGACCGGCGCGGATGATCCTAAGAATTTATTCCAAGCCTGGCATAATCAATTCGTTGCCAGTGCCCAAGCGGTCAAAATTGCTCATGAATTTGACCCGGCAATCAAAGTTGGTAATATGATTATCTATTCTACGAGCTATGCGTATAACGCAAACCCCGTCAATCAAATGGCAAACTTGGCGTATAACCAAGACTTCAACTTCTATTGTGCAGATGTTCAAGTGCGTGGTGAGTATCCTGCCTACACGAATCGCTACATGGCAAGCAAAGGTGTCCAGTGGAGCGACTTGTCCATCACCGATGAAGAATTAGCGTTGATTAAGCAATATCACGTCGATTTTATTTCGTTCAGTTACTACATGTCGACCACGACGGAAGTCACCGAGAAGAATCATGAACAAGCTCAAGGTAATCTCCTTGGCGGCACTAAGAATCCTTATCTTGAATCCAGCGAATGGGGTTGGCAGATTGACCCAACCGGTCTCAGAATTGCCTTGAACGAATTGTACGGCCGTTATCGTGTGCCACTATTCATTGTCGAAAATGGACTCGGTGCTAAAGATCAGGTTGAAACCGATGGCCGCATCTTCGATGATTATCGAATCAATTATCTTAAGTCGCATATCCAGGCGATTGGTGAGGCGATTCAAGACGGTGTGCCTGTGATGGGCTATACGCCATGGGGTTGCATTGATCTTGTGAGTGCTTCGACGGGTGAAATGTCGAAGCGCTATGGTTTCATCTACGTCGATCAAGATGACCAAGGTCATGGCACCATGGCACGTTCAAAGAAGAAATCTTTCAATTGGTACCAACGCGTGATTGCAACGAATGGTGCGGAATTGGATAATGATGTAGCCTATTAGTGTCTGCATCCCAGTCTAATGATTACTTAAAAGCGTTTTGAACTCAGACAAAAGGAGTGTCAACATCGAAAAATGTTGGCACTCCTTTTTACATGACTACCGAAATTGATTAGCAGGGGGGGAGTTTCGGTAAGGTTTAAACAGCGAAGGGTTTTGAATTTGGTGAATAATGATCCAATCCAAATCGACGCATCGTCTTTAATTAATCAAACATTTTCTTCGCAGCTCGTGCCAATGTCTTCAAATCTTTGTCGTAACGAGGTGTTTTAACGAGATGGGACATTGGGATACCTGCAAAGTGATAGGCGGCAATCTCACCGGAACGAACGGCACTTTGTTCGGTGAAAATCATCTGGTATGGCTGTTCAACAAATTCACCGGTGAAGGCGAGGTTTGTTGCATGTTCTGGAATAACTTTTGGTCGATCTGTTTTGGCACGATTGTTAAATAGCGCAGATGCGTATGGCATATAAACAGGGATATTGTTGATGACACTAGCCATGATTTGCTTTGATTTATCGCGAATGTTACCAGGACCGGGATCCACCTTCGACAATTGGCCGATCAGTTCTTCAACCATTTCTTTACCCGTCATCTTGATATAGGGCTTATCCACGAATTCACCGTGGCGGCGTGGATAAAGGAAGTAGCCCCAGATGACAGTTTCATTTGGCTTTTGTGAGGTAAAATGAGGTTGGTGATGAACGACAATCGACATATTGACATCCTTTTGTCCGAGCAATGTAATCGGCGACGTCGAGAGGAAGGAATTGAGGGCGTTCCCCGGAACTTGTGTCGTGATTCGAGTAATCTCATTTAGCAAGAGGTGATCTTTTGTCGTCAGTGTAAAACTGACCCATTCGCTGGCGTCGCGGTCGGCAAAGAATTTGTCCGGATTGCCGAGGTTGTAGAAACGCTCACTGGCTTTTTTCCAGAGGCTGGAAGCTGCACCGTAATCCATGTTCTCAGCTGCAGGATGATCAAAATCACCTAATGTGGCCGAGTCGGTAATTGACCCATTCGTAAAGATAACTGCTGTATCATCATCAACTGCGACGTGTTCTTTCTCGTTCGTCGTGGTGTTGATCATTTCTAAGCCAGTCACGGTGATTTCGTCTTGCATGGTGGTGTCTTTGAAGTCCCAATCGATGACGCGCCGGTTGAGCACGATTTTCACACCTTGATCTTTTAAATAATTGATCAGTGGCAACATGATGCTTTCAAACTGATTATATCTAGTCCGATTGACCCCGACTAAGTGCTCGATCTGTGTGAATTCATAAATCATTTGGTGCATATAGCGACGTAATTCTTGAGCTGAACTCTGAAGACGAAAGGCGAAGGTTGTTTCCCACATATACCAGAAATTAGTACCGAAGAAGTGTGGATCATCTTTGAAATAGTCAGCAATTGAAACGTTGTCTAATTTTTCTTCTTCGGAATCAGGCATCGCGATTAATTTCGTCAAGAGAAGGCGGTCCTGGTTGTTAAACCCAAGATGACCACCGTCGATAATTCCTTGGCCGCCTTGCAGTAAACGAGCTTTGTCGAACGTGCGGTGCTTGGCATCAAAGTCACGCGTATCTTCGGCCGCCGTCATTTCTGGCTCTGTGGCAGAAGGAATGCGATTCAGTAAGTCCATCAGGTCAACATAAGTCCGGTAATTAAGCATACGACCACCACGAGCGACATAACCCTTAGTGTTCTCGAGCGGATGGTTCTTGTTCCAATAGTCATCGGTAACGTCGTGGGTTGGTGCGCCATCATTCGCACCATGGTCATCTAGTGAATAAAAAGTAATCTGATTGCCTTGCCACTTGCCTTCCTGGATCAGGTAAACAGCGGCCGCCATGTTAGACAGCCCGGCACCAATCATAATGGCTTTATTCTTTCTCATAAGACATTCTCCATTCTTAATACAGAATCAATGCAAACGCTTAAAAAATTAACGTGACTCAAACTCGTCGTATAAGTGACGATCATCTTCAAAAAAGCCAGTCTTTTTGGCAACGTAGGCAACACCTAAAACGACAGCTCCAATCGTTAAACTCAGGCGGAAAATATGCTTCTTCATCCTTTGTCACTCCTTTTCTTTGAACAACTCCATCTTAAAACGGTTAACAAAAAATCCAATGGACAATTCCAATTGATTGTCAAAAAAATTGACACTCATATCAAGGTGTCTAAGCCGATAATTAGAAGCTTAAATTGAGCGGATTGAAAGTGAAATTTTCCCGGAGAATGCCTGAATTTGGGTGGACGAAAAAAGCATGCGAATTCGCATGCTCGAGTTTAAAGTTGAAATAATCGAATTAGGCAGTTTTGCCGAAAGTCAGATGTGGTTTGACGCGTGACCAGATGGCATGCAATCCAAATGCTGAGGCAAAGGCGAGACACCAGGTCAGGACGTAGATGAGGATGATGCCCCACAAGGTTGAGTGTTGCATCAAAGTTTTACCAAATGACAACCACAATAGTTGTGCCAAGAAGACATTCGAAAGATATGCTATGTACGCAAATCCTGCGAATTTATGAACGAAATTAGTGAAAGGTAGGCGCCGTTCGATTTGATACAGTGCCAGTGCAGAGATCAAGCCGATAACCACTGTGGACGCAAAAAATGTTACAATTAACGCCGTACGTCATCGTTCGACGGGGTGAATAATCGGATCGAATTCCCGTGGGCATTCGAGGTTTTCAAAAGAACCAACGTTTCGGCACTTGGATCGCGCCGTCGAATTGTGAACTAGCAGTCACGCCTCAACAAGCATTGACGCAGTTATCACAACTCTCTGCGAAGAGACGTCAGTTAAAATCCTTTCAAACGCTAGTGACCATTCAGCCCCTCCTAAAAGATTATCAATGGGGGGTTGGTGGTTCCTTAGAATACCAGCTCGTGACGGGTATCGAGATGGCTAGAGAAGATAGCGGTGTCGATATCATCATGGCCTTGCCCGAAATCCCAATCACTCGCTTCGCAGCACGCGTTTTGATTGAGCGGTTGCATCAGATTGCGGGAGCGCATGCGGATATTCAAGTTGTTTTCGGTCAATATGGATTTTCACTCGAAGAATATGCCTTGGCGACGACGTCAGAAATTTTAGTTAAAACGGCACAAGGCCCCATCTTATGTCGGGATCCTTGGCAATTAAGTGTAGAAATGGATGAGACAAAATGAAACTGCTCAAACTCGCAAACGGACAAAGGCTCGCTGTCGTCCAGCAGGGTCAGCTGACAGATCAGCCCCTGATATTTGTGAATGGTTTCGGGAGTTATAAGGAAATTTGGACTGGACAATTAGAGATGCTGGCACAATTACCGTATCGAGTGATTCGTTATGATTTTCGTGGTCAAGGTGAATCAGCCGGCCAATATGCACAGACACTCGATGATTTGGGTGATGATCTGAAAGGGTTGATCGAAACACTCGATTTCGATCGACCGCCGATTCTGGTTGGTCATTCCATGGGTTGCGGCGTGATCTGGAACATGCGCCATCGTCATCCAGAAGTTCATGTGAAGGCGATTGTTTTTGTGGACCAGCCACCAAAGATGATCAGCACGCCAGACTGGCCCTATGGTTTTATAGGCGTTAATTCGGAAAATTGGTTGACGACGTATGCTCAAAAACCTAAAGTTCGCGAAACATTACACGGGTTTGTGAATCAAATTTTTCGACCATTTAGCGTCGCTCAGACGAATGCGCCATTTTCACGTGAATTGGGCTTACCCTTGTTAAAGAATCATTTCCAAGCCGATTGGCGCACGACGGCGTGTCATGAGCAGCAACCAGTCTTATTTGTTTCTGCCAAACAAAGTCCGTATTATCGTCCGGGGTATGGTGCCTGGGTCGCAGCGCAGAATTCAGCGGCCAGCCAGGTCTTGATTGCGGATTGCGGCCATGACATCATGGCGGAAGTCCCTGAGCGCTTCAACCAAACGCTAAGACATTTCTTAATGAAAGTGCGTTAGCGTTTGTCTCTTAGTCACTAAAGGTTTGAGAAATGGATGGTTGATCGAATGCAAGCAGAAAATCCAAGTTGTCACGCAGGTATGACTTGCCATGAAGGTTGTCGTTGCGCGGGCTATCACGGGCAATGTCAGTGCCACATTTTGGATGATCAACAGTGTGCGTGTCGGAGTTTGTGTCAGCGTAAAAAATAATCGACACCTCACGAGATAATCACGGTGACTCGAATGATTATTCAATCTGGGAACCGTTAAAATTGAGAATTTGCCAAAATAAAAAGTTCAGCGTTACCAGCTGAGGCGTGAGCAACCCACAAATGTTAGATTTCTGGTCTAATATTGGGACTTCACTGCATCAGAAGCTGGAAAGCGTTGAACTTTTTTGATTTGGCTTTTTTAGACGTGGCGTTTCCGGAAGCTAAGGTAAGCGATCACGGTGAACAGAACCGCGTAACCAATCGTCAAACTGACCATTAATGGCGTACTCATCAGGGTGACCTTGCTCATTGAAGGTGTCAAGAGCTGTGAACTGGTCATTAACATCGTGAAGGGATTGAAACGGAGCCAGTGCCACTTATTGATTAGCACCAGAATGATTCCTGAAGCTGCCATCGAAACAAAGTAGCCGATGAAGCCGGAGGTGATCGCCGCTGCATTTGTTTTTAACAACGTGGCAATCAAGATTACAACACTCAGCAATAAGCAGTTCACTAAACCATTGCCTAAGATACCCACTAGATATTGATGTAGGAAGGTATTGCTGCCGACCTTTTGCATCCAATCGAAGTTAGGCGAGAAGATTGCCGTCAACATGAAGCTCACAAGCGAGGCAATCACCTGTAATACCACGAGCTGCATGAAGAGTACGATTAATTTGCTGATGAAAATTTGACTACGGTAATATTGGCGGTATAAAAGTTGCTTGATCGTGCCGTATTGAAATTCCATTGCGATGATGCTGGCTGCACTAGCAATCATAATGAAAAGATAGATCCCACCGCCGAGATAGTCGTTATTAACTAAAGACTCAAGCCCATACAATTTTGGATTTGAATGTTGCATCAGTGCAAAAGCAACTTGAACTAAGATCATTAGACCGATGGCGAACCAAGTTCCCTTTTTATGCGTCAATTTGTAAATTTCTTGTTTAATTAGTGTTCCCATGATTATTTGACCTCCTGTTGATGATTAACCATATCCAAGAAGGACTCTTCTAGATCGTGTTGCACCTTGACGATGTCAACAATTTCGATGTTCGCTGTCAATAGGGTATGCAACGCTTGATTTAAGGTCTGTGGGGTTTTTTGAAGTAAGATGATCTTTTCAGGATCAGTGTCGTCAGTGAGCACTGGTAATCCTAAGGCAATTAGGCGGCTCTTGGCATCAGCGTCATCTGCAGTGGTGATGTGATACGATGTGCCACCAGAAGTGACCAATTCGGCCATGCTCGTTTGTCGAATGATGTGGCCTTGATCCAGAAATAGGACATCATCTGCCAATTTTTCAAGTTCACTGAGGATGTGGCTGGAAATCAGGAAACTGGTACCTTCACTGGCAAGCTGACGAATGTAATCACGAAGCTGCTTAACTGCTTCTGGATCGAGACCGTTCATAGGTTCGTCGAGGATAACCAGTTTAGGCCGGTCGACTAGGGCTTGGGCAATCCCCAACTTCTGTTTCATCCCTAGGGAATACAACTTTGCCTTATGATCGATGTAGTCAGTCATATGTAAAGCTTTGATCACCTGCTCAATATTGGCCTCGCGGTTCTCTTTATCAGCGAACAATTCGAGATGCTGGCGCCCAGTGAGAAATGGATAGATCCCCGGATACTCGATCAGTGCACCCACTTGTTTTAACGCTTCGTGGCTCGTCATTGAAACTGGATGCGAATCAATTGTCAAATGCCCATGATCAATCGAAATCAGTCCTAGAACGGCTTTCATAATCGTACTTTTGCCTGCACCATTCGGACCAACTAGTGCGACAATATGGCCTGCAGCAACGTCAAAACTGACCTGATGCAAGACCTGATGTTTCCCAAAGGCAATGTCCAATTGTTGGACACTTAATAGGTTGCTCATAGTTTTCCTCCACTTTTTCAGTCGTCTGATTGGCTAATGATGCCATTCAAACACTCTGGTGTCAATCATAACGCGACGATGCCACCGCTCGAAATCAGTCAAACGACTGAGATAAGTCAATGGATGGGACATGTGCTGTGGACAAAATGGACATCAATAAAAAAGCCGATCCGAAAGAATTCGAGATCAACTTTTGAGAGGTCTTCGTTTTGATGATCAATCAAACCCTTACAATTCGACAAGTATGCCTTATTTGGCTGGTGTCATCTTTTCAAATGCTTGTTTGAGATCGGTAATCAAATCGTCTGGATCCTCGATGCCGACGGAAAAGCGCAGCAAGCCAGGGGTGATGCCACAATCTGCTTGTTCGGCTGGGCTCAATTCCGCGTGGCTCATTTTTGGTGGGTAGGAAAGAATCGACTCGACCCCACCTAGTGAGACGGAAAATTCAGGGATCTGAACATTTTCCGCCAGAATGCGTGCGTTATCTTCACTGCCAACATCAAAACTTAAGACGGCACCACCGTTTCGTGCCTGTCTCATTTGGATCCGATAACCAGGATCGCTTTCAAGACCTGGATAGCAAACTCTGGTCACCTCAGGCTGCTGTTGTAACCATTTAGCAATTTTTAAAGCTGCAGTAGAAGATTGCGCCATACGGATGCCTAAAGTTTTGATTCCTCTCAATAATAACCAAGTATCTGTGACACCAAGCGTGGCGCCGACAGCGTTTTGGATGAAGTAAATTTTATCAGCAAGTTCAGGGTTATTGGTGATTGCAGCACCGGCGATGATGTCAGAATGGCCGGACAAAAACTTGGTCGCCGAGTGAACGACGATATCAACACCAAGATCTAATGGCTTTTGCAGCACCGGCGACATAAAAGTGTTGTCAGCGATTGTGATCAGATGGTGTGCCTTCGCGATTTTGACCATTGCGGGAATGTCAGTCACATTCATCACAGGATTGGAAGGTGTTTCGATGTAGATTGCCTTGGTATTTGTCTGAATGGCAGCCTCGACTTGCTTCAGGTCGCGTAGATCGACGAAGGTGTGGCTAATGCCGAATCGATTAAGAACTTCAGTCAGAATACGAAACGTCCCACCATAAACAAACTTTGAGACGATTAGATGATCGCCTTGACTGAACGTTTCGAGTACAGAAGAAATAGCAGCCATACCTGTACTGAAAAGATAACCATATTGACCGTTTTCTAATTGGGCGACGGCATTTTCACCAACTTTGCGTGTGGGGTTGCCACTGCGAGCATAATCGAATTCACCGAAATGATCGAAGTCATCCTGTTGAAAGGTTGAGCTGAGATGGATTGGGGTGTTGATTGCGCCGCTTTCTTTATCTTTTACTGTCGTGACTTTAATAATTTTGGTCCAATCGTTCATGGGTTAATCCTCACTTTTCTTTGCATGGGCAATGGCTTGTTGCAAGTCTTCAAGGAGATTGTCTTGATCTTCCAAGCCGACAGACAAGCGAATTAGGTTGGGGGTGATGCCAAGCGCGCGTCGATTAGTAATCGGCATGTCGTGATGGGTTTGAACATCGGGAACAGTCACGAGGCTTTCAACACCACCAAGACTCTCTGCGAACGAACAGACACGCAATCCTTGGAGAAAGGTGTTGACATCGTATTGGTCGTTCAGATAGAAGCTGATCATACCACCAACGCCGGCGTAGAGAACACGATCGATGCCATCAAGTTGTGCCAGTTGTTCGGCAAGAAACTGAGCATTTGCGGCATGTGCATGCATGCGAACGCTCAGTGTTTTGAGTGAGCGCAAAAGCAACCAAGCATCAAATGGATCGAGTGTCTGACCGGCCGTAACAAGTTGCGTGGCTAGTTGTTCACCAAGTTCGGCTGTTTTGACAACGACTGCGCCGGCTAAAATGTCGTTGTGGCCCCCAAGATATTTAGTGGCAGAATGAACGACGATATCAGCACCTTCAGTTAATGGCTGCTAATAAATTGGTGTTAAAAAGGTATTATCAACCGCAATCAAGATTTCAGGATGCTGTTGGTGGATTACAGTGGCTACTTTTTGAATGTCGATGATTTTCATCGTCGGGTTGGAGGGAGTCTCTAACCAAATCAACTTGGTATTTGATTGAATCAAGTCAATAAATTGTTCGCAACTTTGGCCATTCCAAGTTGTGTAATCGATCTGGTGATGCGCTTTTTGCGTGTCGAAATAGCGAAAGGTGCCGCCATACAGGTCATCACTGGCAATGAAGTGATCCCCAGTCTTCAGAAATCTCGAGAAGACAAGATCGATCGCACTCATTCCTGAACTTACTGCGAACGCTTGTTGACCTTGCTCACTCTGGGCGAGTTGCGATTCTAAAAGCTCACGTGTCGGCGTCGCTAATCGTGAATAGTCGTAGCCCGTTGACTGGCCGAGACCAGGATGCCGAAACGTCGTCGAAAAGTAAAGTGGTGCAGAAACAGCTCCAGTTTTTTCATCGTCGCTTCCGTTAGCGCCTTGAATTAATTGTGTTGAAATTTTAGTCATGCCTTTTACCTTCTTAAAATAAATATGGGTAGTTCATGAGATGAATAACTGCTTTTCTTAATTTTGGTTGACATTACGCCAAGATAATCGTCAGTGAACCTTAGATTATCAGTTATCGGTACATCTCATCATACTTTAATCTGATAAATTTACGATAAGCTATTAATTTCTTCGGTCAAGTCATCTTCTGACAAAATCTAATCACAATGACTTTCCTTTAAGTGATGATCAATTTTGCAGCCTTTCAATTGTATTTAGCACCTATAAAAATTATAATAATCATGCTTGACCACGACTGGGTTGGAAGAGATCGAATGTTTGACCTAGTTTGACTATTGTGGTAAATTAGCAAAGTAGCATTGAGAGTGCTAATTAGTTCTTAAGAAATGAAATTCAAGGAGGCAATACCATGTTAGTGCCAACAGTTATTGAACAAACATCCCGCGGCGAACGTGCCTATGATATTTATTCTCGTTTGCTGAAAGATCGGATCATTATGTTGTCTGGCGAAATCAACGACCAAACGGCTAACTCGATCATTGCACAATTACTCTTTTTAGATGCTCAAGATTCCAATAAAGATATTTCTATCTATATTAATTCACCCGGTGGTGTGATCACTTCTGGATTAGCAATCATGGATACGATGAACTTTATCAAGTCAGATGTTCAGACGATTGCTATCGGTATGGCTGCTTCAATGGCTAGTGTCCTCTTAGCAACAGGGACGAAGGGCAAACGGTTTGCCTTACCCAATTCAACCGTGTTGATTCATCAACCGTTGGGTGGCGCTCAAGGTCAGGCGACAGAAATTGAAATTGCTGCCGAAGAAATCTTGAAGACACGCAAAAAGATGAATAAGATCTTAGCAGATGCAACGGGTCAGTCTATTGAAACTATTCAAAAAGATACTGAACGTGATAATTACATGAGTGCCGAAGAAGCTAAGAACTATGGCTTGATCGACAAAATCATGGTTAACATGCAAGATAAATAACGTTTTAGAGGTAGTATGCTCACTTTGTGTATGCTGCTTATAGGGACAGTTATTGAAGCCGTCGATGGTCAGATCGACGGCTTTTTTATCGAGTTAAACCGCAATAGAATCACGTTATGGACGTTGCTCAAAAAAGTGACTCGCTAATTTGTGAAAAAAACGAGGCAAGTTCTTGCAAACTTAAATCGGGGTTGTTATAATAAATATGTTCTTGATAAGGGGTGTCCACGTCAGTGTGATCTCTTTTATTTTTTGACAAGATGGGTCTTAAAATGACACCGATGGACAATATTTGTCCCACGGAAGGGTCTGTGAGTTATGCAAAATGATTTGGCGTGGATTGAAATGATCGCCCCAGATTTTCTGAATACGATCAGACAGCGCTACTTGATTTTGCAACGGATTCAGTGGATGGAGCCAGTTGGTCGCCGCACACTCTCGCTAGAGCTTGATTTAAGTGAACGTGTTTTGCGGACAGAGACCGACTTCCTAAAGTCTTCGGGATTGATATTATCGTCGAAATCGGGTATGGTGTTAACTGAGGCTGGTCATGAAATTCTCGTGAAACTTGACGGTTTGATGTCTGATCTACTTGGGTTTCCCAAGAAAGAGAAGCAGCTGGCAAGCATCCTTGGTATTGATCATGTCCTTATCGTTTCCGGGGACAGTGATCAACAACCACCAGTGCTTAGACGCTTAGGGCAACTCTTGAACAACACGCTTTCGATGTTATTGCCAGATGGTCGCAATGTTGTTGCGGCGATGGGTGGCACGACGATGGCGGCTGTTGCTAAAGAACTAACACCTTTACTGTCACGTGAACGTCAGTTGTTGTTTGTTCCGGCTCGTGGGGGCATTGGTGAGTTGGTTGATATTCAGGCCAACGCGATTTGTTCTCAGATGGCGCAGAACACTGGTGGTGAGCATCGTAGTTTGTATGTTCCCGAGAATGTCAGTGAGCGCACCTATGAACCGCTACTCAAGGAACCCTCGATTAAACCTGTTTTGGATTTAATCGCGCACGCCAATGTGGTGATTCACAGCATTGGTGATGCAATGACCATGGCCAGTCGGCGACAAATGCCCGCCGATGTCATCGAAGCCTTAAAAGCTAAGCAAGCTGTTGCGGAAGCTTTCGGTTATTTCTTCGATGAAACTGGTCAAGTGGTTTACAAGATACCACGGGTTGGATTACAGATCCGGGATCTTAACGATATACCGTATGTATTTGCCGTTGCGGCTGGTGCTAAGAAAGCTAAAGCCATTCGCGCATACATGCATAATGCACCTCATCAGACATGGTTTATCACGGATGAGGCTGCTGCTAACTCGCTTTTAAAAGGGGCAACCTTTTAAAGAAAATTTTTAAATTTTTATTTCCTGAAGGAGGAAATTTTGTATGACTGTAAAGATTGGTATTAACGGTTTCGGACGTATTGGACGTTTGGCATTCCGTCGTATTTTGGAACTTGGTGCAAAATCAAGTGAAATCGAAGTCGTTGCAATTAACGATTTAACTTCACCTGCTATGCTTGCTCACTTGCTTAAATATGATTCAACTCATGGTACTTTGGATGCCGAAGTCAGCGCAACTGAAGATTCAATCGTCGTTAATGGTAAATCATATCATGTATATGCAGAACCACAAGCACAAAATATTCCTTGGGTTAAGAATGACGGTGTTGACTTCGTACTTGAATGTACTGGTTTCTACACTTCAAAAGCAAAAGCACAAGCTCACTTGGATGCTGGTGCAAAGCGTGTCTTGATCTCCGCTCCTGCTGGTAGCGACCTTAAGACAATCGTTTACTCTGTAAATGATGACACTTTGACTGCTGAAGACACAATCGTTTCAGCTGGCTCTTGCACAACTAACTCACTTGCTCCATTTGCACAAGCATTACAAAATGAGTTTGGTATCGAAGTTGGTACAATGACAACTATCCATGCTTACACTTCAACACAAATGTTACTTGACGGCCCCGAGCGTAAAGGTAATGTTCGTGCTGCACGTGCTGCTGCAATCAACACAATTCCTCACTCAACTGGTGCTGCTAAAGCTATTGGCTTGGTATTACCAGAATTGAAAGGCAAGTTACAAGGTCATGCACAACGTGTCGGTGTTCCTGATGGTTCAGTTACTGAATTAGTATCTATCTTAAGCAAAAAAGTTAAAGATGCTGATGAAGTTAATGCTGCAATCAAGAAATACACGATTGACAACCCTTCATTTGGTTACAACGAAGACAGTGTTGTATCTAGTGACATCATTGGCACTACTTACGGCTCAATCTTTGACCCAACACAAACAGAAGTTACAACTGCTGGGGATCACCAATTAGTTAAGGCTGTTGCTTGGTATGACAACGAATACGGCTTCACTTGCCAAATGGTTCGTACTTTACTCAAATTTGCAACTCTTTAATTAAAACTTTCAGCACAACAAATCTAATATGCTGATTTTAAGGCGGAGGGAGGTCGACTCCTTTCGCCTTTTATTTTTGAAAAATAGTCTTGGAGGTTGTCCATCAATGGCAAAATTAATCGTTTCTGATGTTGATGTTAAGAATAAAAAAGTCTTGATCCGTGTTGACTTTAATGTTCCTATCAAAGATGGTGTGATCGGCAATGATAACCGTATCGTTGCTGCCTTACCAACCATCAAATATGTAGTTGAAAATGGTGGTAAAGCCATTTTACTTTCTCATTTAGGCCGTATTAAGAGCGACGAAGATAAGAAAGCCTTGAGCTTACGTCCCGTTGCTGCTCGCTTATCTGAATTACTTGGCAAAGAAGTTAAATTCGTGCCAACTAACGAAGGTGCTGAATTAGAATCAGCTATCAATGATATGAATGATGGCGACGTTATCTTAATGGAAAACACTCGTTTCCAAGATATCGACAATGATTTCGGCAAACGCGAAAGCAAGAACGATCCTAAATTAGGCGAATACTGGGCTTCATTGGGCGACGTTTATGTTAACGATGCCTTTGGTACAGCTCACCGTGCCCATGCGTCAAACGTGGGTATCGCAACAGCTATGAAAGCTGCTAACAAACCAGCAGCTGCTGGCTACTTGATGGAAAAAGAAATCAAGTACTTAGGCAATGCCGTTGATAATCCTGTACATCCTTTCGTGACAATTCTTGGTGGCGCAAAGGTTTCTGACAAGATTGGTGTTATCGAAAACTTGATTCCTAAATCAGACCACATCTTAATCGGTGGTGGGATGGCTTATACTTTCTTAGCTGCACAAGGCCACAAGATTGGTAAGTCATTGTTTGAAGCTGATAAAGTTGAATTAGCTAAAGACCTGCTTGCAAAAGCTGGCGACAAATTAGTTTTACCTGTTGATAATGTTGCTGCTGCAGAATTTTCAAATGATGCTAAGCATGAAGTTGTCGGCGTTGATATTCCTGACGGTGAAATGGGCTTGGATATCGGTCCTAAGACCATCACTTTGTTCAAAGACATCCTTAAAGATGCTAAGACAGTTGTTTGGAATGGTCCAATGGGTGCATTTGAAATGAGCAACTATGCTGAAGGAACACTCGAAGTCGGCCGTGCACTTGGCGATTTGAAAGATGCTTCAACAATTATCGGTGGTGGCGACTCAGCTGCTGCTGCAATCCAATTAGGAATTGCTGACAAGATCAGCCATATTTCTACTGGTGGTGGCGCATCACTTGAGTATCTTGAAGGTAAGGAATTACCTGGTATCGCTGCTATTTCCGAAAAATAATTTTGAGGTGAATTAATTTTGAGAACACCAATTATTGCTGGTAACTGGAAAATGAACCAGAACCCTGAAGAGACCACTGCATTCGTTAATGCAGTCAAAGATCAATTACCTGCAAGTGACAAAGTTGAAGCTGTTATCGCTGCTCCAGCCGTTGACTTGTCAGCATTACTTGCTAGCGCAAAGGGTTCAAACTTGAAGACTTCTGCTGAGAATGCCTACTTCGAAGATGCAGGTGCATTCACTGGCGAAACAAGTCCTAAAGTTTTGAAAGAAATGGGTATTGATTACACGATTATCGGTCATTCCGAACGTCGTCAATATTTCCATGAAACAGACGAAGACATTAACAAAAAAGCTAAAGCATTGTTCAACAACGGCATCACACCAATCATCTGCTGTGGTGAGACGCTCGAACAACGTGAAGCTGGCGAAACAAATAACTGGGTTTCTGGCCAAGTTAAGGCTGCTCTCGAAGGCTTAAGTGCTGATCAAGTTTCTAGCTTGGTGATTGCTTATGAGCCAATCTGGGCAATCGGTACTGGCAAGACTGCTTCAAGTGAACAAGCACAAGAAGTTTGCCAAGTTATCCGTGAGACAGTTAAAGGCCTCTACAATGAACAAACTGCAGAGAATGTTCGCATTCAATACGGTGGTTCAGTTAAACCTGCTAATGTTAAAGAATTAATGGCAAAGCCTGATATCGACGGCGGTTTAGTCGGTGGTGCCAGTCTTGATCCAGAATCATTCTTAGCCTTAGTTAATTACCAAGATTAATCGCAATTTCTTTGTTATTTTGTCTGGTTGTTTGGTAAAATAAAATTGTATGCCGAGTTAATCGGTAAAAAGTTAAAAAGGAGCAAAAAACATGTCTGTTATTACTGATGTTTTAGGCCGCGAAGTTTTAGATTCACGCGGTAACCCAACTGTTGAAGTTGAAGTTTATACTGAATTAGGTGGCTTTGGCCGTGCTATCGTTCCATCAGGTGCTTCTACTGGTGAACACGAAGCTGTTGAATTACGTGATGGCGACAAGAGCCGTTTCGGTGGCAAAGGCGTTTTAAAAGCTGTTGCTAACGTGAACGACAAGCTTGCTAAAGAAGTTGTTGGCATGGACGTTACTGACCAACGTGCCATTGACCAAGCGATGATCGACTTAGATGGTACACCTAACAAAGGTAAATTAGGCGCTAATGCAATTCTTGGTGTTTCTTTGGCTGCTGCACGCGCTGCTGCTGACGAATTAGGCCAACCATTGTACGAATATCTTGGCGGCCCAAATGCCCACGTTTTACCAACACCAATGATGAACGTTATCAATGGTGGTGCACACTCTGACAACAAAGTTGACTTCCAAGAATTCATGATCATGCCTGTTGGTGCAAAATCAGTTCACGAAGCTGTTCGTATGGGTTCAGAAACTTTCCAAGCTTTGAAGAGCTTATTATCTGCTGATGGTAAAGCAACTTCAGTTGGTGACGAAGGTGGTTTTGCACCTGACTTTGCTAACAACGAAGAGCCTTTACAATACTTGATCAATGCGATTGAAAAAGCTGGCTACAAACCTGGTGAAGATATCGCTATTGCCATCGACGTTGCTGCTTCTGAATTATGGAATGAAGAAGACAAGACTTACAAGTTACGTTGGTCAACTGGTGAAGAATTCAGCACACCTGACTTCGTTAAGTATCTTGAAGACTTAGCTGACAAGTACCCAATCATCTCGATCGAAGATCCTATCGATGAGAACAACTGGGAAGACTGGGCTGAGATTACTAAAGCACTCGGCAAGAAAGTTCAACTTGTTGGTGATGACTTCTTCGTTACCAACACACAATACCTTGAAAAAGGGATCAAGATGGGCGCTGCAAACTCAATCTTAATCAAAGTTAACCAAATTGGTACTTTGACAGAAACTTTTGAAGCTATTGAAATGGCTAAAGAAGCTGGTTATACAGCTATCGTTTCACATCGTTCTGGTGAAACAGAAGATACAACCATTGCTGACTTAGTTGTTGCAACGAACGCTGGCCAAATCAAGACAGGTTCAATGAGCCGTACAGATCGTATTGCTAAATACAATCAATTAATGCGGATCGAAGACCAACTTGGCGATGCTGCTAAATACAAAGGTGTTCACAGCTTCTACAACTTAGGTAAATAATTGAAATAAGCCTAGTTGCTTAGGCAATTATGACTGTTTCAATTCTACGTTCTATATTAAGAGCCACAAAAAAGGGTTACCTTTTTGTGGCTCTTTTTGATGGTCGCAGGGAAAGCTACGACCATCAAAAAAGGAGACTAGTTTTACCGGAAAATTGAACAGATTTTAACACAATACTGGAAAAAAAGTGAAAACTATGATATTGTTTTATGAGTAAGAATTTCGTAGTTACGTTTTCGGAGGTCAAGTCATTGTACGATATTATTCAAACGTTACTCATCATTGACTCGGTTGTTATTATTATCGCGGTTATGATGCAACCTACTAAACAACAAGATGCTTTGAACGCCCTTTCTGGTGGTGGCGGTGAATTATTCGGTCAGACGAAGAAACGTGGCTTTGAAGCAGTCATGGAGAAAGTAACTGCGGTTTTGGGCGTTATTTTCTTTGTGTTGGCGATTATCTTGGTTTATTTATCATCACATTAACACTTGGAAATGCGCTCCTGCAATCGCAGGGGCTTTTTTTATAGTGGATGGCGTCTTTAGATGTTAAGCATCGTTGCCAAATCGGAATGATGAAGTCTGATCATTCAAAATTTTGCAATGATGTTTAACGATGATCAATAAATCAACTTTAATGGCAGTCGAATGACAAATAATAATAGAAATAGTGAGGCAATAAATGGCAGAGCAAGATTATTTAACAGCAGAAGTATTAGAAATCTTTCGTCAAAACCCTGAACGTAAATATGGCGTCCAGGATATTAATGATATTTTGAAATTAAAAGGTGCGACCGCTTTTAAACGGTTGGTCAAGATTCTAGCCACTTTAGAGGGTGAAGGCTCAATTACGGTCAATGAAGGCGGTCGTTTCAAGTTAACACCGACTTCTGAAGAAGTGATTGGGAAGTTTGCCGCCAATGATAAGGGCTTTGGTTTCGTTCGAGTTGAAGCCGATGAGACTAGTAAGGAAGAAATTCCGGATGTTTTTGTGCCTAAGCAGAGCACTGCACATGCGTTACAAGGTGATCGCGTGCGTGTGCGTATTGTCAAAAAGGCTAATCCTTGGAATGGCAAGGGACCCGAAGGCGAAGTTATCGAGATCATTGAACACGGCATGACCAAGTTGGTTGGTGAGTTCCAGCCATATAGTGATACGCAAGTCGCTAAGACGGGATTAATTGGCTATGTTCGTAGTCATGACAAGAAGCTTGCTAACTATCCGGTCTATATTAAAGATACCGGGATTCATCCCCAGATGGGTGATATGGTCCAGGTTGAAGTCACTGAATATCCAAGCGATGCGTTCCCAACTCGAATGCTTGGACTAGCAATCACGACGTTAGGGAATAAAAACGACCCAGGCGTAGACATCATGTCTCTTGTTTATTCACATGGCGTTAGAACTGAATTCCCAGATGATGCTAAACTTCAATCGCAAGAAATCCCAGATGAGCTTCAACCTAATGATTGGGTGAACCGCAAGGATTTGACGGATCAAGTTGTTGTGACAATTGATGGCGATGACTCGAAAGACTTTGATGACGCCGTTGGATTAACGCGGCTGCCAAACGGCAATTTCTATTTAGGCGTGCACATTGCTGATGTGAGTCATTATGTCACTGAAGGTTCACCTTTAGATAAAGAGGCGTACGAGCGTGGAACGAGTACTTACCTGACAGATCGGGTGATCCCAATGTTGCCCTTCCGCTTGTCTAACGGCATCTGCTCATTGAATCCAGGCGAGAATCGTTTAACACTAACCTGTGAAATGGAAATTGACCAGAATGGGACGATTTTAAATCATGAAATTTTCCCAAGTGTGATTCGTTCAAAGGCACGGATGACCTACAATAACGTTAATAAGATTATTGAAGATCATGATCCGGAACTAATTCAGCGCTATCAACAATTGGTGCCAATGTTTGAAGATATGGCCGAATTGCACGCCATCTTGTTTAAACGACGTCATGATCGTGGCGCCATCGATTTTGAGGAGACCGAGGCCAAAATCAAAGTCGATGAAAAGGGTTGGCCAATCGATATTGTGTTGCGTGATCGCGGCACTTCCGAAAAGATGATCGAATCCTTTATGTTGGCAGCCAATGAAACAGTTGCTGAGCATTTCAATCGTAGCCACGTGCCGTTCTTATATCGTGTTCACGAAACACCAGATGGCGAGAAGATCAAATCATTCTTCGAATTTGTTTCTGCATTCGGTATCGTTGGACATGGTAAAGCAGACGACATTAAGCCGATTGAATTACAAAAAGCACTCGCAAAGGTTGTGGATACGCCTGAAGAAATGGTTGTCACAACGATGTTATTGCGGAGCATGAAGCAAGCTCATTATTCTGTCGACCCACTTGGTCATTTTGGCCTTGGTGCGGAATACTACACGCACTTCACGTCACCGATCCGTCGTTATCCTGACTTGATGGTCCACCGTTTGATCCACACTTATGCAAGTTTGGGCATGGGCGATAAAGTCAAAGAGAAATGGGCGGGAAAATTACCTGATGTTGCGGTTCATACATCTGAACAGGAACGCCGATCAATTGATACCGAACGTGACGTTGATGACTTGAAGAAAGCTCAATACATGATGGACAAGGTTGGACAAGAGTACCCTGGTGTCATTTCATCCGTGACAAAATTCGGGATGTTTATTTCGCTTGAAAACACAGTTGAAGGTTTAATTCATATTTCGAATATGCGTGATGATTACTATGATTATGACGAGAAACAAATGACTTTGACAGGTGCGAAGACGCATAATGTTTATCGAATCGGCCAAGAAGTCCGCATCAGGGTTTTGCGTGCTGATCCGGATCAAGGTCAGATCGATTTCATTATCGCTGGTCAAGATCCCGCACCTACTGAGAAACGGCCAGCATTTGCAAAAAAGCCCGCTCAGAATCAGGATCATCAACCTAATCGACGCGGTAAGTATGAACGTCAGTCAAGTGGGCGTCAAGGGTCACGAAAACGCTAAGTCATTCAAATTTTGAATTATTATTTGCTAGTTTTCCGAATTTTCAAATGAAGTAGGTGATCATGATGGCGAAGAAACATCCAGAGAAACCTAAGAATCAACTCGCTACTAATCGTAAAGCTCGACATGACTATGCAATCTCGGATACTTATGAGGCTGGTATGATGTTGACAGGGACCGAAATCAAGTCGGTTCGTGCAGGTAAAATCAACTTGAAGGATGGTTACGCACAGATCCGTCAAGGCGAGTTATGGCTGGAGAATGTGCATATTAGTCCGTATGATGCTGGTAATCAGTTCAATCATGATCCGTTGCGGCGACGCAAGCTCCTGCTCCATAAACACGAGCTTGCCAAACTAAGCGGTGTCGTCAAGGATAAGGGAATTACGATCGTGCCCTTAAAAGTTTACTTGAAACATGGATTTGCTAAGGTCCTGATTGGTGTGGCCACGGGTAAACATGAATATGACAAGCGCGAAACAATTAAGCGGCGCGAACAAGATCGCGAAATGCGTCGAGTCATCAAGAATAATTTTTAGCATGATTGACTTTATGACTAAAAGGGCAAGATAGTGAGGTTCGAATCTCAGCTATCTTGCTTTTTTGCGTAAATGTTTGAAGTCGACCGTTGTGTTTGAATCGCAGTTAAGGCAATCATTTCGAATAACCATTTCATTCTTAATAAAACATTTAATTCAAGTTGTTATTTTTTACAAAAATAATATGCTATAATGTGTGAAATCACGTGGGGAATGAGGGGCGCCTATGTCTGAACATGCAAGAACTGATCGCTTGCAGCATCAGGAAGCTAAGGGTGAGGAACCTGGATCGCAGAAACCGCTAAAACCGATTAAGCAACGAACGAAGAAAAAGAAACCGATTTTAAAAATTATCTTGTTGGTCCTGGCTGCTGTCTTGCTGGTTGGCGCAGCTTACGGCGTTCATTTACTTCAGCAGACGCGAAACGCCATTGATAAAACCTATTCGTCTGTTGACAAGGCAAAAGAAGCTAAAGTTTCCAAAGTTGTGGTTGCAAAAGATCCAATTTCTATCTTGTTATTAGGAACTGATACTGGCGCCTTCGGACGCAAAGATGTGAATGGAAATTCTGATACGATTATTGTCGCAACGATTAATCCGAAGACAAAGCGGACGACGCTGACTAGTGTGCCACGTGACACCATGGGGCAAATTGTTGGGACAACTAATTATGATTTTGAAAAAATAAACTCGGCCAACCTTCGTGGTGGTCCTAAAATGGCCTTAAACTCTGTTTCTAAGCTTTTAAACGTCCCTCTGACTAATTATGTCAGCATCAACATGGGTGGCTTACAACAGATTGTAGACGCTGTAGGAGGCGTCGACGTGGATGTCACTTTTGCCTTCTCATATGGTGGTTCAACCTTTACTAAAGGCAAGATGCATCTTAATGGTCAACAGGCTCTGAATTATGCGCGGATGCGTTATACAGATCCACGTGGCGATTATGGTCGCCAGGAACGTCAGCGTGACATTATTGAATCAATTATTAAGAGTGCTGCTTCGACCGGAACTTTAGCTAACTTCCAGAAGCTGCTTGATTCTATTTCAAATAATGTACGAACGAATTTAACCTTCGACCAAATGGTGGCGATTTTCAAAGGCTATCGCGGCGCCGCAAAAACGGTTGAAAGTGATCACGTTCAGGGAATCGGTGCGTACTGGGGCAAGGCAGCAGTTCAAATTGCTGCAACCACCGAGTTGCAACGTGTTTCCGATAAGATTCGAACTGAACTGGGCCTTGAAAAAGAAACAGTCAATAATGAGACGACACGTCAGAATCAGTTAAATGCGACTAATGGTTTCAATTTCAAAAATCCGACCACAATTCAAAATTTTGAAGTCCATGCAAATTGAGTTTGAATGCAAGACTTATTCCGGATGAAATCGTCTTTGAGCAATGAAGTAGAAATTCAAAAAAATAAGCAAATAATTTAAACAAAAGTATTGACCAAATCTTATTTTCTCGATATACTAGTTATTGCTTATTAAGTGGCCCGTTGGTCAAGTGGTTAAGACACCGCCCTTTCACGGCGGTAACATGGGTTCAAATCCCGTACGGGTCATGGCACCACTTTGGAGGTTTAGCTCAGCTGGGAGAGCGTCTGCCTTACAAGCAGAGGGTCACAGGTTCGAGCCCTGTAACCTCCATTTTTTTACTCAAGCGATCAATCAGATTTGAATTGTCAATAGGATTGGTTGTTGATTCGGTCCCATGGTGTAGGGGTTATCACGCCTGCCTGTCACGCAGGAGATCACCGGTTCAAATCCGGTTGGGACCGCCAATAACTTAGAAAAGCTATCTATCAATTGATGTGTGATCGATTGATAGATAGCTTTTTTGCATTGATTATTTGAGATAGTTCAGTCTGAAAATCGTTCAGTGCCGCGTTTTGCAATCCGCGTTCACCTTTACAATAGCTATAAAAAGGTCTGAGTGTTAATACTTGCAACCGGTTACAACTCATGCTAATATATAATTGTAAAGAG
>NZ_AZFX01000044.1:7471-10753 GCF_001435835.1 Lapidilactobacillus concavus DSM 17758 | reverse complement strand
AAGAGCTGCAGCCGGCCCCACATGCAAGCATGCCCATTGTCTGTAGCAACTTCGGTTCAACGCAATGCCACAGCAGGAATAACCATTTCCCGTAGCAACTTCGGTTCAATGTCACCATGTTTCACTCACACAATACGATTTTTCAACAAAACACCTACGAATCACCAAATCTTGCTATAATATAATCAATCGAGATTCGAGAATGGAGTAAATAATGACTGAAAACTACACAGATATCAATGCCAAAACCGTCGATGGTTGGGTCAAGGAAGGCTGGCAATGGGGCGTTCCAATGACTCACGAAACGTTCATTGCGGCGCAAAATGGCGATTGGCAGATGCTACTCACACCCACCAAATCGGTACCGCGCGATTGGTTCTTGGACGATTTTCACGGCAAAAAAGTGTTCGGACTTGCAGCTGGTGGTGGTCAACAAATGCCATTGCTGACGGCGTTGGGTGCAGAGTGTACCGTGCTTGATTATTCGCCTGCACAACTCGAAAGCGAGCGTAAAGTCGCCGAGCGAGAAAATTATGACATCACTATTATTCGTGGCGACATGACCAAACCACTCCCATTTGCCGACAACACGTTCGACTTCATCGTCCACCCTGTTTCAAATTGTTACGTTGAAGAAGTCGAGCCAATCTGGAAAGAATGTTACCGGATTTTAAAACCAGGCGGTCGCTTAATTGCAGGGTTAGATAACGGCATCAATTACATCGTGTCTGACGATGAACACCAAATCGTTAACTCGCTACCGTATAATCCATTGAAGCAACCAGAATTAATGGCAAGCTTAGACATTGCTGATTCCGGCATCCAGTTCTCGCACACGATTGAAGAACAGATCCGCGGCCAACTCAAGGCAGGATTCACCCTCGTCGATGTGTATGAAGACACGAACGGAGAAGGCTACCTACACGAATTAAATATCCCATCATTCTGGGCAACACAGAGTGTGAAGTAAGGCGGTCTGCTGTCGAGGATTAACGATGATTTCTGAATAATTCGTACAGCGAATTGTTTAGAAATTGTTGTTAAACGCAGAAAGCTGCCTTACGGAACACGTTTAGAGTGTGAAGGCTCATGGGTGAATTCGAGGATTAATATGATTGAGACCCGAATCGTTTTTCGATTCGAGTCTCAATTGTGTTAACCGGAAAATTCAATGAGCCTGAGCACGTTTTAGTGTGAAGGCTCATGGGTGAATTCGAGGATTAATATGATTGAGACCCGAATCGTTTTTTGATTCGAGTCTCAATTGTGTTAACCGGAAGCGAAAAATCAAAAAAGAGGGCCAACAACGTAAAGATTGTTGGCCCCCTTTTACATCATCCTAGTGTTTGGTGTCATCCAAGATTGCAGCGAGTTGTTCTCGCAATTGCGTCCGGTGTTTGCGCAGCGTTCTAGGACTGAGCTGTGCCTTGCAGGCAATGGTAGTCAGCGATTGTCCCTTGATGAAGTGATCACGAATGATCAGCTGATCGATTGAATTACGATCGTACGCCAATTCCTGCAGTGTAATCATTAACTCCATCTCCGTGTCGTCACTGACATGGTGCCAGCTTTCCCAATCTGACAATGGTGCCGCCTGCCGATATCGTTGCTTGCGTAAGAGGTCGGTCAGTCGCCAGACGATGTGCTGATACGCGTAGCCCAAGAAACATTCGTCGACTTCTGGGTCGGCTGGATAATTCACATAAGCTTGCGCGAACGCTAAAAAAGCTTCCTGCAAAAAATCATCGTAATCCTGATTTTGGCGCCAAATCCCCGCCTTCTTAACCGCACCATGCAACAATCTCTGCTGTCGTAATGCCGCTTGTAAACCCATGGTAAAATTGCGTGCTGTTGGTTCATTGTTTTCATTTTTCATTGTGAAACTCCTTAACAGAATTCCACAAGCGCTTGTGGTGACTCTAGCTTAACAAGTCCAGCTTAAGTCAACACCTCGGAGCGCAAACCTTGTCACAGCAACAAGCAACGTCTTTAAAAAACTTCACCTATCGATTAAGTGGCGTCAGACAGGCCATCCACATTTTGCTCCGAATCAAAAAGTTTATTGCTAACTGAAGCTACGTTTCCGTCTCAATCTCGAAACAAAATAGTTTTCAGAATCCTCAAAGGTGCTTGAAATCACCTCATACTCTGGGTGATGACAAATCTGGCGTATCGCGACTAAGTCAAATAATTCTAGAAACTCGCCCACCTGATGTGCCCGGACTAATTCACAAGCACGCGTAAATCGATAATCATTTTGCCGAAGTATATTGGCGCAAATGAGCAATTCATGATCGTCGACGCCAGCTTCGTGATACAGGCAATGTAGCGCCTCGAGTTCGATCGTGCTCATCAAACAAACTTTCTCGAAACGCCGATTGAAATCTTCCTGGACAGCTAATGTTAAACGTAGTTGATCACGAAAAATAAAGAGACGACGTCGTTCTTGATTTTTCGTAATCCTAACCACGCGGTGCAACGCGACCCAATCTGAACACTTCGAACTTGAAACACCCGAAAGATGCATGGCCACCCAGTTACCAAAACAAAGCGACAATTCGCAATTCACAGGCAAGCCGATTGTCTCCTTCAGGCAACGAACCATCGACACATCGAAGACCGCATGCCGCATACGATAATGTAACAAGCTTTTTGTCGTCGCCGTTGTAAAAAACACCTCCTCAGATGTGATCACCAGTGTTTTAATCTTCTGTGGATTTTTGACCGGATAGTTGATCAAAACATCGAATTCACTGACAAATTCAACCGCATGATGAATAGGCAATTGCCGCCGCAAAGTCGACTTGAATAAAGCCGATTGGTCGATCACACCTGCCCGTGCGCATAATTGCATCAATTCGTAACTATTGACTTTCCGCACTTACTCACTCCAATCTGATACCTTTAGTTTATATTGTTGTAAGCGTATACACAAGCGGCATTGTGACACTTTGTCCTGATTGGATAAAAGAGATTATGTAGAGAAAATCGATCGATATTTATTTTTGGAGATAGCATTGTTTGTATATTTTATGGTTAATTTTTATTTCTGCTCGTCGAAGTAGCTACGGAAAATGATTGTTCTTGCTGTGGCATGCGTTGAACCGAAGTTGCTACAGACAATGGGCATACTTGCATGTGGGGCCGGCTGCAGCTCTTTAGAAGCAGGCTTCTAAAGGAGCTTTCGCCTAAAACTTGTAGCTTTTGTTGCACAAAATCTAAAGTTTTGCCCGTGCTGTAAGCTCGAAACGCGTTCCGCAAGGCAGCAGCCTGCGCTTAACC
>NZ_AZFX01000044.1:0-7388 GCF_001435835.1 Lapidilactobacillus concavus DSM 17758 | reverse complement strand
TTTAGTCTAACCAATTGAATAACTGGGTTAGCAATACAAGTTAGTTTCTACTTCTCAATTTAAAGCTCAACGCTGCCTTCCCATCTGAGTCAGGGAACGGAGTGGACTGACGGGTTTGAAGTCAGATATACAGTGGACTGACGGATCTAAATCACATCAGAACACAAAAAAGCCGCTCCAAGAACAAGCGGCTTTCTAACAATCAATTCAATTAGATCTTAATTCTAGTATACACCTGGGACGCTAACAGCGAAGCTTGGTGCGAAGTAACTGCTAATGTTTGAAATCTTAACAGCATCACCTGGTTTTGGCGCAGCAATATATTGGCCACCGCCAATATAGATTGCAACGTGGTAAGTGTTGCCACGTGCACCCCAGAAGATCAAGTCTCCGGGTTTAGCAGCGCTCACTGACTTAACTGTACCAGCGCTCTCTTGAGGGACAGTCCAGCCACCAATTGACTTACCAAAATGGTTAAAGACATAAGATGTAAAGCCAGAGCAATCAAAGGTTGCTGGCCCTTTACCACCCCATTGGTATGGTGTGCCTCTGAATTTTTTAGCGTAGGCAATTAATGCAGCTGAGCTGATGCCGTTTGAAGGTGTTGATGGTGTTGTAACAACTCGTTTGTTAACGACTAGTTTGTTAACGACTGGTTTATTGACAACAGGCTTGTTAACAACGGGTGTAGTTACACTTGAGCTGTTAGATGAACTGTTTGAGCCAGTTGAAGTTGATGGTGTTGAAGTGCTTGTTGAAGCGTTCGAGCTATTTGAACTCGTTGATGATGAGTTTGTAGACGAACTATTCGAAGCATTCGAGGTTGCGCCTTGAGTGCCAACATAAGCACCGTTGATCCAGCCACCATTCTTGATTTGATACCAAGTGGTGCCATTGACTGTCTTCGTTGCGACATAGCTTACAGTCTGACCTTCGCCAATATAACCCTTGACACTTGATGCATTAACATCTGTCCAAACAGTCGTTGCACCACCGGCATAGTTAGCTGTCACTGATCCTAAAACCGTCGATGGTACTGCTGGTGCGGCTGGCGTAGCTGCTGGTGCGGTTACGGCAGGTTTGGCAACAGTGGTTGTTTGACTAGCAGTAGAAGTCGAAGGTGTTGCTGGTGTTGAAGCGACTGGCTGTGTGGCTGTGGTCGTCGTTGTCGTTTTGTTAGTTGTTGCTGCTGGTGTTGTGACTACGGCAGTCGCTTGTGAACGTGAACCAGTCGTGACATAGCTGCTGTGAACCCAGCCACCATTTTGTAATTGATACCAGGTTGAACTGCCAGCTTGGCGTGTTGCCACGTAACTTGCTGACTGGCCTTCAGACAGATAGCTCTTAACTTGCAATGAAGAAGGATCTGCCCAAACTGTGGTTGCACCGCCATGATAAGCGGCAGTCACTTTGCCAGCAGCTGCTGGTGCGGCAGTTGTTGCTGCAGTTGTGTTTGATGAAGTTACAGGAGCCACTGGCGAGGTTGTTGAAGCGACTGGTGCGGCAACAGCTGTTGCTGCTTCAATATCCAAATAAACATCGGGTACCCAGCCACCATCTGTGGTTTGTAACCAAGTTGTGCTATAAACTTTTTTGCTTGCGACGAATTCAAGTTGTTGATGTGGTAAAACGTAACGTTTAACTTTCTGACCAACCTCAGGGCTAGTCCATACAGTTGTTGCACCCGCTGTATAAGCAACTTTACGAGTTGTTGTTGCGGCTTGTGCTTCATTGGTCTGTTGAGTTGCGATTGCGCCTGCTGCTAATACGCCCATACCAATCATTAATGATGCCACTTTTTTATTCTGCTTCATAAAGTAAAACCCCTCTTTATTAGTAAAAAGCCAGTTTCTCTAAAACTTTAGACTGAAGTTAATTATGACTTATGACTGACATGTTACAACTATCATGTTACAGAATTGTGACACTGCGTAAACGTTTAGATGACAAGCTTATCATTCGTATCTTACAATAAGAAATACCGATTATTAACAGGGAACAAACCGCTTGAAACCCCTATTTCTTAATTTAATCTTAAAATGTTACATTTTGATGACATTCTTCAATAACCGTCATTATTTTTTAAGAAATGACTTGACTCGACATTTTTCCATGCAAAAACGCGCGGGTTGACCGAAGGACCAAGTCTGGATCATCGAGTTTTTTCTCTAAAAAGTGGCGATGACCCAGACGATTGTGGCCTTTCAGGTGAAGACTTACCCAATGTCGAATGCGGACGTCATCTGAAATTAGGGAGTCGTTGAAATTTCAGATGTGGCAATTGAACCTGGCTGCTTTGGAAATGCGAAGCCGTTGATTGAGCACTCACTTTCCCGTGGACCGCCGTTGAAAGCAGCGTTAAATCAGCTATTGTTAATTCTGGGGGACTGTATCTTCTGGCGTGGTCGCTGGATCCTCAAGATCAGTCGTGGCATCTGCCGCCGCTTGCGACGTGTCCGCTCCTGCTACCCCTGCCTCATCCACCAACTCCTCATCGTTGAAAATTGGTGTGATGATCGTCTCGGAATAATTCGCCGCAAGCGGCTGAGCATAGAGTAATTCTTTATCTTTTTCGAACAGACCCACTGTCGCGATTGCCGTCATTTGTTCGCGAACAGTCTGATCATCGAGCTGCTCATTGATGTCGCTCATCGACAAGGTATGTTTCTTACCAGTAGATCCTTTGTAGCGCATTTGTAGTTTTTTCATGGTCATTTCTCCATTTCTAGTGATTGATTTGTTGATTGAACTAGGAACATGATTCGATTAGGTCGTGCTGATATTGACTGACTACCATTTAAAATTAATTGATTCATTCACGCTGATCGTCTCAGCTTCAGCTTACAACGCCATCCGCTTCTTCGTGGTCAATTCCACCATCATGGCTGTATCACCGAGACCCAGCTTGGCAATCGCGTCTCCGAATCGTCCTAATTGTTCTTCGGTTGGCGATTCAGCCGCATTGCTAAATTTCCGAATTTTTTTGCCTTCAGGATAGCTATCCCCCATCAAGGTATACGCTAAACTCGTGCTTTCCCATTTCTTCTCCATCTTGCTTCCTCCTCATCAGTGCGTACTTGTAAGTCCGCCGGCCGGCTTAGTTCTGATTGGCTTACACTATAGATAACGTTTGACAACTGTGAAAACGGACCTCGGAAGGTAAAAAAGTTAATGAGGGGAAAACAGCTGTTGGTCGCAGAGAGACGATTTATTCATTATACCCTCTCTTAAAAGTTGTCTCAGGAATCAGCTTACATCCAACTTCAGTTGACGAAGAACCAAAAATAGCCGTCCCCCGAGTTTCACGCTCAGAAAGCGGCTATTGTATTTTGTTACATCTTGGCTTTGAATGCTGCTAAGGCTTCTTGCCAGGTTGGGATCTTGAAACCTGTTGCTTCGACTTTGCTTAGGTCCATGATGGAGTGGCGTGGTCGGTAAGCTTTCTGTGGGTATTGTTCCGAAGTGACTGGGGTAACTGTCGTCTTCGTGTCTTTGAGAATTTCTTTGGCAAATTCATACCAGTTGCATGAGTTCTCGTTGGAAAGTTGGTATAGGCCGTAATCGAGGTTCTTTTCGACGGCGTAGTCCATGAATTCCGCGAGTGTGCGGGTCCAGGTTGGGCGGCCGAATTGATCGTCGACGACGGTCAATTTGTCATGCGTTTCGGCAAGTTTCAACATCGTGTAGACGAAGTTGTGGCCGTAAAGTCCGAAGACCCATGAGGTGCGGATGATGTAATATTTCTCTGCGTATTTGGCAACTGCTTGTTCGCCGAGAAATTTCGTGCGGCCGTACTCGTTCTTTGGTGCGGGTTGGTCATTCTCAGTGTACATGCCGGGATTGGTGCCATCAAAAACGTAGTCAGTGCTGATGTAGATTAGGGTTGCGCCGACTTTAGCAGCAGCCTTGGCAATGTTGGTCGTTCCAACAACGTTGACCTGTTCGTCGATGTGCTTGCCAGGTTCTTCTTCTGCAGCATCCACTGCAGTATAAGCTGCGCAATGATAGACGATTTTAGGCTGGTTAGCTTCGAAATAAGCGTTAACTGCAGCTTCGTCGGTAATGTCTAGCTCATGTGTGTCCGTGCCCGTATACGCCTTGCCACGCTCATCTAAGAGGTGACGTAATTCCGTACCTAATTGGCCATTTGCGCCGGTAATTAAAATTTCCATGAATTGATTTGCTCCTTAATGATGACTTCACGAGAGATCACGACATTTCAGCAATCTCAACTGCAACAGAAAATGATCCTGCTATTGATAGGCTGATCAGGCGCGATTATTGATGTCGTGTTTGGTAATTGGTGCGGATCGCCCGTGATTATTGACCGTTCTTGGCATACTTAGCTTCAACGGCGTCTTTCTCAGCTTTCCACCAGTCTTCATGCTCAGTATACCAATCGATCGTGTGTTGGAGGCCGGTTCTGAAGTCAGTAAATTCAGGCTTCCAACCGAGCTCCGTGCGTAATTTGGTGGAATCGATGGCATAGCGCAAGTCGTGGCCTGGACGGTCTTTGACCAAGTCATAGGCATCTTTAGGTTGACCCATGGCTTCCAAGATCATTTCCAAAACAGTGACGTTATCCTTTTCGCCATCGGCACCAATCAAGTAAGTTTCGCCGATCTTGCCTTCGGTCAGGATCAACCACACGGCACGAGAATGATCATTCGTGTGAATCCAGTCGCGAACGTTTTTGCCGCTACCATAAAGTTTGGGACGAATGCCGCAGAGGATGTTCGTAATCTGACGAGGAATGAACTTTTCAATATGTTGGTAAGGGCCATAATTGTTCGAGCAGTTCGAAATCGTGGCGCGTAACCCGAATGAACGTTCCCAAGCGCGAACGAGCATGTCTGAGCTAGCCTTCGAAGATGAGTAGGGACTACTTGGGTTATAGCGTGATTCTGGGGTGAATTTCTCACCAGGACCTTCGCCATGGCCGGGTAAATCTTCGCGAAGTGGCAAGTCGCCATACACTTCATCCGTTGAAACATGGTGATAACGGACGTCATATTTGCGGCAAGCTTGGATCAACGTGTAAGTCCCGACAATATTTGTCTGAATAAATGGTGCGGGGTCATTCAACGAGTTGTCATTGTGGCTTTCTGCAGCGTAATGAACGACAGCGTCGGCCTTGCTAACGAGACGATCAACCAATTCGGCGTCGCAAATATCGCCGACGACTAACTCGACGCGATCTTCAGGCAAGCCAGCCAAGTTGGCGCGGTTGCCGGCGTATGTCAATTTATCTAGAACAGTCACGTGAACCTCGGGATGAAACTTCACGACATAATGAACGAAGTTACTGCCGATGAAGCCAGCACCACCTGTGACGATGATATTTTTCATATGGAAAGAACCTCCTATAGACGATGAAAATTATGGCGTGACGCTTGACAAACAAGCAGCACGCGCATTGATCTTTAAAATGGCAGCTGTCTTATTTACCAGCTTGTTGTTTTGCTAAGTTCAACAGATACTGACCGTATTCCGTCTTCTTAAGCGGTTGTGCCAGTTCGACCATCTTCTCGAGGGTAATGTAGCCCATGCGATAAGCAATCTCTTCTAGGCAGGAAATCTGCAGATTCTGGCGATGTTCGATAGATTCGATGAAGCTCGAAGCCTTCTGCAGAGATTCGTGAGTCCCGGTGTCCAGCCAAGCAAAACCACGTCCCAACAATTGAACATCCAATTGACCACGACGCAAGTATTCCTGGTTAATATCGGTAATTTCTAACTCACCACGAGCTGAAGGCTTGATATTCTTCGCAATCTCAACCACTTCGTTATCATAGAAATAGAGCCCCGTGACAGCGTAATTGCTGGCCGGATGTTCTGGCTTCTCAACGATAGACTTGGCATGCATGTTCTCGTCGAAGTCGACCACGCCGAAACGTTCAGGATCGTTGACGTGATAGCCAAAGACAGTCGCGCCACTTTCCTTAGCAGCAGATTCCTGCAACAACTTCGAAAGGCCACCACCGTAAAAAATATTGTCGCCCAAAATCAAGCAAACCGAATCATCACCAATAAAATCAGCGCCTAAGATAAAGGCTTCGGCCAACCCATTTGGATGATCTTGAACCTTGTAAGAAATATTCAATCCCAAATCGGAGCCGTCACTGAACAGCTCTTCGAAACGAGGGAGATCCTTCGGCGTCGAAATGATCAAGATGTCTTGAATCCCGGCCAGCATCAATGTTGACATGGGATAGTAAATCATTGGTTTGTCATAGATTGGAATCAATTGCTTCGAGATTGCACGAGTAATCGGATAAAGACGCGTGCCAGAACCACCTGCTAGAATAATACCTTTCATGAAAATACCTCCGAAAGTCAATTTAACTACCACAAAAAAACAAAATCAAAAATCGATTACGGGTCTAATTTTACCATTAAACGGTTATTAATAGAAGGAATTTAAGGAATCTTCAAACAATCGTGCGTCACTCTCCAGGAGCCGTCACTGAAAAAAATGAAAAGTGCCATCAACGTCAATGACCCGCGTGTAGCTGCGACTGATTGATTCGACGAATTGATTCAAGCGATGACTTCGAACCAAGATTCCAATCCACAGTCGACTATGGTTCGTTTGTAGATGGCTTTGACAGTCGTTTAATCATTTCCTCCTCGATCAAGGCAGGTAAACTGGCGTTGTATTGCTGGGTATCATGCGCACTGATCTTAAACAGCTTGAAGAAGTGATATCCCAGCTCCGTGACCAGACGATCGGCCTCCCACTCGACCTGATCCGGCGCGACTCGCCCGATCTGAAACTCACGTTTGATCGTGATCGTCCCCAGTTGATCGGTCGTCGGCGCAGTGACCGACGTCGCCAGATAGGGCTTGTAGGCAAACTCACTCGGCCTCACGTATAGCATCACTTCGTCGCCAGAGAAAGGAAATGTCGCCATCACCAAATAACCCGGTTCAGGCGGGTCATCTTTATGTGGATCAACATCTGGCACCCAATCCGCTAGCGAAATTGGCGCGACCATTGCTTCCTCACAGGTAAACTGTGCGTCGTATGGATAGAAACGTACCGGCTCGATCCGATATTTCGCCAATAAATCTGCCTGCCATGTCGCCACAGTACGGCCAGCCAACTCAGCAGCTGTTAAATCATCGATTTCATGAATCAAGCATTCTTCCTTAATTTCAAAATACTGATAAACATCCAACCCTGCAAACAACTCGAATTCAGCCACGACAGCACCTCCAGATCAATCTCGACGAAAAGAGATCAACGCATCAATCGTCAGATCAATTGATAGACTTGCTGTTATCGTAACATAGTTAACCATTATTTCAAAAACCGCTTTCATGCTTGAGCGTACAATACCCCTTAGGGTTTACACTTTAAATAATAAAAGTGTGAATCCTAGGGG
>NZ_AZFX01000043.1 GCF_001435835.1 Lapidilactobacillus concavus DSM 17758 | reverse complement strand
ATCGATTTCTTCTTTATAACGTTTAAGTTGCATAACTTTTTGGTAAGAAGTATTTGAGTTTAACCAGGTCTTTATCCCAATACCAATCTTGTCGTCATTTGCGAATGTTGATCTGATATCGTGAGGTGTATTTCCAATATCAACGTCTTCAGAATCGAAACTACGAGCGTAGATTGTTTCTTGAAATTTGGAGTCTAAATAAGGTGCGCCGGTTTCAGATGATTTTTGATTAAATAGTGCAGAAAGTGCACTATACATTTTTAGATATTCTTCGTATTCAGTCTTTTGTTCTTTTGAGTAACGACTCCATACTGTCATAGCTTATGCTCCATATTTTATTTGATAACTTGATTATACAAAGAAACGAAGCTAAAGGTTCAGCTTCGTTTGAATAATTTAGGATTCTTCTATCATGTAGAATGTTGCTTGTTTCTTCTTTTGAACAAGTCTTATATAATCAGCATCATTTAGTAATTGAACACCAGATGCTTCAACAAATTTTTTTAGTTCATCAATTGATGAACTATATTTTTTTACATAGCTCTTTCCTTCAAATCGACTGTTAATATCAGAGTATATTAGAGCATATTTATCATGATTTTGTTCTAATTCATTGTTATCTTTAACGGAATTTAGAGCAAAATAAACATTTTTTGCGATTCTATTGATTACCGGTACAACAACAGAATTACCTGCTTGTTTGTAAAGTTGGCCGTTGGATATTTCTGGTAGTTTGAAGTCTTTAGGATAACCTTGAGCATAGAAGGTTTCTTTAGGTGTCAGTTTTCTAATTTCACCAGAGTCAGTAAGAATTAGCGGAACATTATGGCCACCAGTGCCCATATTGGCTGTTAATGTCGGAATAACACCAGTCTTATTCTCACGTACGTATTGTCGACGCCATTGATAAATAGTGTCTTGGCTCGTAATTTCTGGTACTAATTGATCATAGAATGGCTGAACGCCCTTGCGATAATAATACTTTTCGTTCTTATCGTTATGAAAATCGATGACATCATGAATAGTTTTTGTTAATTTAATTGGTTCAGGAAACTCAAAATTGTCAAAGGCTGTTTTATTTTTAAAGCCGACAACATAGATACGTTCGCGATTTTGAGGAACATTACCAAAATCTTTTCCGTTTAGCACTTTCCATTGGATAAAATAACCATTTTCGACAAGAGCCTCTCGAATGACTTTGAATGTATTACCATGATCATGAGTGACCAAGTTCTTAACATTTTCGATGAAGACAGCCTTTGGTTTTTTTGCTTTGATCATCTTCAACATTTCGAAGAATAAATCACCACGGCCATCTTCAAATCCCTTACGATAGCCAGCTATCGAGAATGCCTGGCATGGGAATCCTCCGACGATAAGATCGCTGTTTGGAATTTCCTTAGGATCAACATCGTGAATATCACGGCCATCTAGGTGTGTATCTGGGTTGTTTAAAGAATAAGTTTTGCGTGCATTCTGATCGAACTCATTCGCATAGGCAACTCTGAACTTGCCGGTTTGCTCGAAACCAAGCTCAATTCCACCGACGCCAGCAAAGAATGCATCAATACTAAATTCTTGCTCGTTAGTAGAACTTACAGAATTTGTCATCTAAATTCCCTCTTTTCAGTTTTTGTGTTTTATTGCAATTAGAATCAATTGCAGTAAAACAAATTATACCGCAGATAAGAAGATTTCGCTGCCCATAAAGTTAGATTTCGTATATCTATGTTAAAAGGGGCTATTTCTAGCAAATAGCCCTTCTTAATCATTGATACAATAGTGTTTTTATTTTATGCTAGTTGTTACAGGGCTTATTTATTTTATATCAAGTTAAATAGCCCCTAAACGGAGGCTTATGATGAAGCAGATAGTTCTTCCAATCAAAGATTCAAACGTCTTGAATGAAGTTCAAGACACTTTATTACACAATTTCAAAGCAGGCAGACGTAACTATACGATCTTTCAAGTGGGTAAAGCGACACTTCTAAGAGTAAGTGATGTAATGAGATTGAAGTATTCAGATGTATTTGATGTTAAAGGAGAAGTGAAGCAAAATGCTTTTATCCATGATAAGAAGACAGGAAAGGCAAATACACTTTATCTCAAACCGGTTAGGCATGATCTGAAACTTTATCAAGAGTGGTTACAAGAACATCAGATAGATTCAGAATGGCTATTTCCATCGACGACAAAACCAGAACGTCATATTACAGAGAAGCAATTCTATAAGGTTATGGACAAAGTAGGCAATCTGTTAAACATTAATTATCTAGGGACCCATACGATGCGCAAAACTGGCGCCTATCGGGTTTATACACAAACAAATTATAATATTGGGTTAGTCATGAAATTGCTAAATCATTCAAGTGAAGCAATGACACTAGCTTATTTAGGTTTAGATCAGGCCAGTCGAGAGACAATTTTAGACAATATCAATTTTGATTAAAAATTTTTTCCTATTTATTATCGAGTTAAATGCCGATATATATAGGCATTGTTAGAAGAATAGAATTTGATATCACATTTACCAAGATATTGTGTTTTATTCTTCAGCTGGTTTACCTAGATATTGTGTTTTATTCTTCAGATGTTATTATAAATTTAGCAATAAATTATCGTTAATAAATGTTATTTGGGGGTGAATTAATGAAAAAAACGCCAAAAAAAAGACGCTTTGAAAAGCATCTTTTAAATGTGAGATTGGTAACTGCAATTACTAATCTTGCTGGACTTGGAATTACATTGCATATTATTATCAATGTAACTTTACAAGTCCATGTAACTTTTTCTATGCTGTTCTAGCATTACAGTTCAAGTATAAAGTAGAAGACCTCAAAAGGGAACTAATTTGAAGCTTTTTTCTAGTCTCTAAATTAAATTGCCTGTTTAACATAAGTGTTAGCAGGCTTTTTATTTTACAGTAAAAAATATGGCTAACATTGTGGCTTCCGATTCGGTTAGTACCAATCTTCTCTTCAAGGCAGCCGAAGTCCGGTCTCCGCTCGGATTCGCGTGCCACCGGGCTTCTAGCCCTAAGGTGACCCCAATCTATCCTTCGTGAGACCCGACTTCGGCTTAGTGGTCACATTGGCTTCGCGAAGACTGTCCTCTTCCCCTAGGTTTCTCAGACTCTTCCTCACCCCATCACCTTGCTGTTTCGGCTTGCGCCTCAACGAAGAGGACGCCATTGTAGCTGAGACACCTAGGGGAAGAGGACATGAAGGAATGAATAATCCCTGCAGGATTTTTCATTCCTTCACTTCGCTGACGCCGAATTGAGCACTGCTAGGAATAGCGTCAAGGCGCGATATTCGCCAGACACAGCCGCGCGCTCTGCACACGTCTGCGACTGGCTGACAATCGAGACTAAAGACCCGAACCTAAACCACGTGTCAAGGCACAAACCAGCCCTGACACGTGGTTTTTTGTGTGCACGGATAAAAGTGTTGGCGATAAATTAAACAGAAGCAGCTGAATCTGATTGCCAAAACGTGCCAGCATAGCACACAAATCGGTTCACAGACCGTGGGCCTTGCCCACACCCGTTGGCTCAAAATTAAACAGAGTATTATTATTGAAGCCACCATTTCTTCGGAAGCTCCTCGCTAACACTGCGAATATCAGCTACATCAACTCGCTGATACTTGCCAACCGCATTAATGACGGTGATTTGACCCTCATCAAAACCACCAATCCAACCAATAATGTCGCGTTGAAAATTATTGTCGTATAAATCGTTGATTTGAATAGAAACTTGATGATTTTGCTCCCAAGCGTGGTTTAGAATACTGCTAATATCCTGATCAGACATCTGCGGTTTGACTGGTACAAATTGATCGTTTTTTTCGTGGAATTCCATATCAGCGGAGTGATCTGAAAGAATCCACCCCTGCCACTTGGCCATACACCGATCGTTGTAAAGCCACTGATCCCTAGGCACGTCATACGGCGCACTATGTGTTTCACGCATTTCCATAATATCACCTCAAACAGATTATACGAACATATGTTTGTTATTTCAAGGTAAAAAATAGATGACTTCAAACCTCAAGTTGCTAAAAAAAGCTATACCACGTACAATGAAACTGTATTCATGATAAAGATCAGCTAAGGAAAAATCACGATGCGAATACTAGCAGAACCAGAATGCCGGTATTCTATTTTTTTGCAAAAAAAAAAAAGGAGGAATCGAAATGCGAATAGAACCTGATGAACTTGAGTTGGAAATCAATATAAGTGGCAAAAGAAGAAGTATCACAGCGACAGTATTCGACGACGACGGAGACGGAAAGATCACGATATCTGGCATCAATAAGGAGTTGACCGATAATAATGTGATCTATGCCTCAGCCTTGACGATTTTGACGCTACAAAAGAAAATGATCGTTGCTTTGGAAGAAACAAGCAAGCAATATAATTATTTCAACGACGAGATCATGATGAAAGATAACCCATTTTTAAAATAGCTTGCTAAAAAGAGCCATCAGCGTTAAAATGAAAGCGTATTCGGAATATAAAACTGAGTGGAATATAACGTGGAATACCTGCAGAACGCCGGCATTCTATTTTTTTGCATAAAAATTGACCAAAGCTCTGATCAAGCGATAGTCACCAAAAAACAAGGGGGAGAAACACAGTGGTAAACATTATCGACAGCGTCAAACGTGATACTGTCAAGCGTAACTTGGTTGGCCAAAGTCTCACAGAAGACGGCAAAACCGCGCATAATATCACGTTAACTGGCATCAGCACAATGATCGCTGATGACAAAGAATTAATCAGCATTGCCAACAAAGTCTACGGACTCCAGAAATATAGTATTGATAAGTATAAAGAAACAGTTGCAACGCAATTGTCCGCAGAATCACACCAGGTAGAAGAGGAGGCGTAATAGATGGCAGATCAAGAAGCAAAACTAACAGAAGTCCTAGTGCTCACATTCCGTGACTTGAAGGAAGATAAAGACCGTCGCCTCCGCATTCCAAATCCGCGTGAAGATCTCACCGGAGCAGAAATCAAAGACGCAATGGACGTTGTTTCAGATAGCAAGTTTATCTGGGACGGCGTAACGCCGAAAAGCGCAAAAGTCGTTAAGACAGTAACAGATAGTTACGACATTACGGCAGAATAACTAAAGAAAGGCTTGGGCTAAAGAGCCTAGGCCTTTTTTTAAAGGAGATTTTAAATGATCAATCACTATATCAAACTGGAAACATTCGCACAAACGGCATATCACAAATGCGAATGCTGCAGCAGAGTACGCGACATCTATTTCAGAGCGAATATTTATGATGCAGACACCGCCAAAATGCTCGTCGGATCGTTCGAACTTTGCAAAGAATGCGGCCAGAATTTTGGAACAATACTTAACCAAGAGACTTCAACAGAAAGCGTGGTGACAGACTTTAGCTTTGACAACTGAATTCCTGCAATATCTAGTGGAGCAATCGTCAGGGATTGTAATCGCGCTGATATTAATCATGCGCGTTGACCGACGCATGGACGAATTAACCACGTCGATCAATCACTTATCTGAATTAATTTCAGTCAACATATTTAAAGAAGGCGAAGAAAAAAAGGACGATTTAAAAAATCGTGAAAATGAAATTCGGGAAAATTTAGATACGACAAATTTTCAAATTCACGCCAAAAAAGTTGACTTGAAAAAAGAGGGTGCCAAAAATATTCGAAGAATTTCTAAACCAGCTAAATCTCGAAAACAAGCGTAAATCAACGATTGATCAGTATAGTAGGCGTCTTAAAATCTTTGATGATTATCTTCAATTTCAGGGCATTTTAGATGTCTACAGCGTCACAAGAGCCGACATTATGGGCTTTCAGCGTGAATTATTAAGGCAAGAGTTAAGTCACCGGACGATCAACGGGGTTATCTCAACTGTTTGCGTATATTACAAGTGGGCGGAGTTAGAGGGTCTGATTGACCGCAATCCGGTGCCAGAAGGTGTGCATTTGCAGACAGAGATACCAAAAGTTACACGTTTGAGTGATGATGATTTAACTAACTTTCTGAGCTGGGTCAATACACTTCAGGATAATGTTCGCGCGGCATTTATGCTGATGTATGGCTCTGGAGCTCGAGTTGGCGAGGTGTCCAAGCTGACATATGGAGATATCCAGCTACGTCATGCAAAGGTCTATATCAACATTACGGAAGCGAAATGGGGCAGTGATCGCTGTATTCCGGTTATTGACCAGGAGTCAGCGCGTATTGTGTGGCAGTATCGAGAATCTTGTGAGGTGTCCAATCGACCACTATTTCGTGTGTCGCGGCGGACGCTACAGACGTATGCGACGCAGTATCACGATTTAACCGGCATTGAATTCCATTGCCATCTACTCAGACATACGTTTGCAGCGCGGTTGCTGGAGCAAGGTGTGCCGATTACAACGATTCAATTCTTGTTAGGCCACAAGAATCTCAATATGACTGCTCATTATACGCAGTCTGCAGTGATTGATGTGTCACAGATCACACCATCAATATTTCAAGAGAGAGGTACACAACATGAATGATATCAAGATATTAGGGCGATTAGCAGCAGATCCAGAATTGAGAACGTCGGATAGTAGTAAGCGGTCATATGTGTGGTTTACGGTTGCCGTTCCTAGACATTCAGACCATAGCAAGGCTGATTTTGTGCGATGTGTGGCGTTTGATAAGCTTGCTGAGTCGTTGACGCAGTATTGCGTGAAAGGACGTCAGGTGCTCGTTAACGGACGCTTGGAAGTCTCACAGAAGATCAATCCAGAGTCACGAGATAGTCAGATTTATTATTCTGTAATTTCTGAGTCGATCGAATTCCTGCAGAGACCGCAAACGGCTGGTAGTCAAACAGAATCTGCATAGCGGACTGAACGTAGTGAGGGAGCATAAGCGCAGATTGTGCTTGACTGCCTAAACAATAAACACTTAAAAGGTTTCAAAAAAAGGTTCCAACATTTTTTTGACCTGCCAAACGGCGAGTGTTAAGGGTTTCGAGCGAATTCCTGTATTGACCCCCCACTACTAATAGGGGGGTAGTAAATACAAGGTTGGAATGAGGTGGTCGATAATGCCTGGAACATATCTTACTACCGCTTTTGATTGGCTTGAATTTACCGTTCATAAAGTTGAGCTTAAATACTTGATTACCAGCGTTTTAAGACTCAATGAGGAGGAATTTAAGGCTCTAACTACTGGAAGATTTGGATATAACAGTCAATGGAAATGGTCGGAAGGAAATGTTTTTGTGCTGTTTAACTCTGGAAAATCTGAGCGACCGATCGAGGACGACAAGATGGGAATGCACGTGATCATCACGGGGACTGGGTGCAGAGTCTATGAGCAAACTCGAGGAATTCGCGAGTTATTGATCATGGTGATTGACCAAGTTCCAGAAAGCAAATTTACGCGAATTGATCTGGCCATAGACGATCACCAGGATAAGCTGATCAATTACGACCGGATACAATCCGCGGCGTTGAATAATATGTTTACCAGCAGGTGGAGCAAGTGGGACGAGCTTAATAGTCGGAGTTGTACGAACGGCGCATATTTGGGACGCACAATGTATTTTGGATCCCAAAAATCAGATATTTTCATGCGAATTTACGACAAGAAACTCGAGAGAATGGCTAATAATGGCGAAAACGCCGAAAATTTATGTGCATGGACGCGATTAGAGGTCGTTTTCAAGAAAGATCGTGCACAGTTATTGGCAAAACACCTTACAAATGGCGATGACATTGGTTTAGTGTTGCGGGAGACACTCAATAACTATATTAGATTTCTGGATAATCCCAAGAAATCAGACACAAACAAGGCTCGTTGGCCGACTGCAGATTGGTGGCAGGAGCTGTTAGGCGATGTGGGTAAATTAAAATTGACGATATTGCCATTGGAGCGCACTGTCGAACAGATGCAAGAATGGGTCGACAAGCAAATTGCACCAACGTTGAGTACGTTGATGATGGCTTATGATGGTGATCTATCGTGGGTGTATCGGACGATTCATCACGGCATGAGCCATATGAAGAGCAAGCACGTCGACGCAATTAATCAGTATCAGAACAATTAGGAGGAGATAATTGGTAAATTACAATCTAGTGGCTGACTTATCGAGCCACAATCCGGATTCATTGAGTTTTTTTAGACAGCTTTCTGATGTTGGCGTTAAAGCCGTCATTATCAAGTTAACGGAAGGATCTAATCCTGGGACCGCATATGCGAATCCCAAAGCAGCAAAGCAAATCAAAAATGCCAAATCGGTTGGTATGAAGGTTCATGCTTATCATTTTGCGAGATTTCGCAACAATGCGGACGCGGTTCTGGAAGCAGATTGGTTCTTAAAAAACGTCAAAAAACAAGGCCTGAGAGACAATTCAGCGATGGTCGTGGACGTTGAGTCGAAGGAGATCCCAAATGACGCTACGGTGCCAGTAAATGCGTTTCTCAAGCAGGTGCAAAAACACGGCTATCCGAATGTGGACGTCTACTCCAGTGCATCTTGGTATTGGGAACGAAGACTTGATCAGTATCAATTGATTCCAAATAACTTTTGGATTGCCAATTATGGCGTCAGCAAGCCTGGTGTCAACAACACTGGGACTTGGCAATTCACGAATAACTACATGGGCATGAAGGTTGATATGTCGTATGATTTTTTCAATTTTTACACCGGGGAATGTCGCAAAAAGCCGAGCTCAGCACAATATCATATCGTGTTGCCTGGTGAAAGCTGGTGGGGAATCGCGCATAAATACGGGCTTAATATGAACCATTTGGCTGAGCTAAATGGGGCAACGATTAAGGCTGTTATTCACCCAGGAGATCGATTGCGAATTAGGTAGACAAAAAGCGCCTTTTTGGGCGCTTTTTACATACAAAGAAAGATAGCGATAAGCTCATATTAATGAGCCCAAGAATGATATTAATAATCGGCACGATAAACAGACCAACGATAAAGAAGATAATAATTGCTATTAACTCCATGGATTCCACCAATGTTTCTTATGATTCTTAGTTTTCGATTCAGTTTTCGAAGTTTTCGATTCAGTTTCCGAAGTTGTCGGTTTGAGTGGTGCTGTTTTCGATTCTGGTTCAACATCAATCGTATCAGTACTTTCAGATGATTCCGCAAGTTGCAATTGCTTAACTTGAGATTCCAACTTGCTGATCTGTTGATTAGCTTGTAGCGTTAGTTTCTGTTGTTGATCTAGCAATGTGTGGACAGTATTTATCTGATCATCTTTCGCGGCTAACTGCTTGTTTTTCTCTACCAATTCTGCTTTGAGAGCGTCAACCAATTCTTGATTGATATCGCCAACTTGGTTTGCGGTTTGGTTATCGTTTTGTGCAGTTTTGTTTGCGTTGTTTTCGATGTTGTCGGTTTGGTTATCGATATTACCCTCAAAGTGCGCCTTGATAGCATTCACACCATCGTCTGAGATCAAAAACCGATTTCCTTTTTTGCTCACGTAGCGTTTGCGCTTGTCTGGCGTCAGCAACTTATTGATCGCTGTTTTTGACACATTTAATTCTTTTGATAATTCAAGAATTGTTTTTGGCATTGAAATCACTCATTTTATTTTTTTGTCGGAACATTTTTCGAAATTCGATTGCTATTACTATTATAGATGTGTATGATGATGTTAACAATTACATATTAAGCGCAAAAAAAATACTCCGCGGAATTGGCGTTCCCGGAGATGGCGACTTACTACTCTACCTAGTAAGATTTTCATTCAGCTGAGACACTAACCCAACTGATTTCAACCAATATTATAACATGGTTGAAGGAAAATCAACAGTCAACTAATCTGAAATTTAGAAAAGTGGGCTCAAACTAGGTTAAAACTTAGTTTGAGCCCACTTTTTTTCATGCGAAAACGGAATGGTTGGAGTTGATCACCCAACTAAAAGACGTTTGGGTAGTTCCCTGTCAATTGATTGTTCGAATCACTCGTGAGCGCGGCTTGTGACCCCGCTTGTAGTTTACAACATGGGTATGCTAAACCCTGCGGAGATACACCGCAAAAGACGTGAGCGGATCACTAGGAAATGGAATCAACCACCCTGTAATCAAATTGAGTTCATATGCACTCAGATAAGACAAAAGCATACGTGCTACGTCACGATAAAACGAGATGACCAGGGACAAGGGCTAGTTGCGTTTAAACGGTTGCTGTAATTGATGATTGAGCTTTAGAGCGTGAATCTAATGCTGAATCATCAATACAGGTGTCAAAAGAAAGCAAAATCAATGACATTTTCTCATTGATAGGGAAAGTGTCTTGAGAGAGCCGGCACGGCTCAACCCTTTTGGTTGGGGTTTAAGAGGAGTTTTAATCTTCTTCTGTGGTCTGTGTTTCGTCGTTCATGAATCGTTCGAATGACCCGTATTCTGCGAAGTCGATCCAAATATCGTCTGGCTTAGCAGGGTCTTCTCGCCATAGTTTTACGCTGTCGTATCCGATTTGTTTTAAGCGATCCATTGTAACGATATTGGTAGCTGGTATATCGTATCTTTGTCTTTGTGGTTTTTTAATTCCTAAGGCATTAAGAATCCATTTTCCTAAGATGTTTTGAGGGTTAGTTTGTAGTGCTTTGAAGCCTTCTTGTGCAAAGATAGCGTCGAATGTGGTTCCGTCCGGCATGTGTAAGTGGATAGGATAGCTCGATTTACCAGTGGATTGGTGGTATTCAGCATAATTACTCATGTTTATCGTTGGATTTATCCAATAAGGGTGTTTCTTCCAAAGGGCTTTTGGAATTGGAATGTAGGCTTCTCCTTCTGGGCGTAGTACAGTACTGCCAGCTGATTTTGGTAGTCCGTTCCAAGCATTTAAACCACTACTTTCTGATACTTTATGGTCTCTGTATGAGTAGAGTGGAAGATATAGATAATCACGTGTTTTTTCTGGTACTAGAACGCCACCAGTACTGTAAAACTTTTTAAATGATTGTTTTATGAATTCGAATGGATCTTCTAGTATTTCAATGTCGATTTTTTTTAACAGATCAGTGTTTGGTAGAGTTTCACCAAATTTCATAAAGACCTGGCTGTCACCAAAGGTGTATTTATATTCCTTTAAGCCGTCAGTGAAGTTAAAGGAATTACTTTTTAGTGATTGTGGCTCGAGATGATTTATGTCGACTAAGGGGTAGCTAGTTTCAGATAGTTTTAGGGTTCCTCGGTCACGAGTTACGTAATGATAGATGTTTTCATTGTCTTTGAGACCTAGACGATTATAGTCAGCAATCAATCTTGTATTTTTGATAGTTGATATAGTCAATGCCAAATCATCTAAATCATCTTTGTGCTTATCGATTTCTTCTTTATAACGTTTAAGTTGCATAACTTTTTGGTAAGAAGTATTTG
>NZ_AZFX01000042.1 GCF_001435835.1 Lapidilactobacillus concavus DSM 17758 | reverse complement strand
AGCCCTTTCGTCTGTGTGCTTTATCGGCACTGGCTAACTTACTATTGCAATTTGCGAATAATTTTAAACCCGCGTTTTTTCGTTTGATCTTGAGGTATACTAGCCATAGCACAAGCACTCCTTGTTGTATTTGTGGTTTAGACGACTCAAGTATACTTCAAGTAGTTGCTTGTGTTTAATTTTGGGTAAAAATAACTTACGGCGACATGGGATTAAGGCTAATATGAACTTTCATGATTTAGCTAGGAGCCTTTGTTGTGCCTCAAGGTTGTCCTCATAGGCTGGACGTTGGTTACTTTTTGAGACGAGTTAGTCTAATTCACATCGCCTTATTTCCGTCCATCTCTGTAGCCCTAGCTGCATAGATCAAAAATCAGGCTAGTAAGTGGACTGCACCAGCCAGTCTCCATTTATTGCAGGCTTACACATTTGCGAAATTTAATGGTGACGATGTCGCTTTGAGTAAAGCTGAGCGTTATTTGAAAGAAATTGATATTGATGTGAGTGACCTTTTTAAGCAGGATATGTAAAGCGTTATCGGAGATTCACATCAATGGAATTATCTATGTGTTTTCCCTGATAAGTCTCAAATATTTTCTGTTGGTGCGGCTTGCTTTTAGACTGTTTCTACCAGTCCTTGAATCGGTCTGCGAATAACTGAATAAGATTAGGGAGATTTATGTAATCACATTCAAATTGATGAATGTGATTTTTTGATTCCGTTTAACACTTAACTTCTATTTATCGAAAACATATCTTTTCATTTTGTCGTACGGACGTAATAATCACAACTAGTTTTCTTTTACGTGCCAATCCTTATCTTCAATGACTTCATCGCGTGTTGCTAACATTGCCGCGAGCATCTTCTTTTGTCGTGGCTTCATCTCTGATTTGTTGACCAAAGTATCTAATAAGACGGTGCCTGTTGCTTTATCGGCTTCACGTGTCGTTGCGATTGTTGAGCTGAATTGATGCGTCAACGCGTTAAACGATCTTTGATAATTATATTCTCGTGGCTTCAGAACGAGTTTAACTTCTTCTGCGTCGTTAAGGAGATCCAACCAGTCCTGCGAAGCTTGCCATTCACTTCTAGGAATATTAGTTTGTTTCGGCCGATCCAATAGGGTGAGGTAATGGTCGATCACGCCGAGGACTAACCACATGTTATCTGCACATTCTAAGAACTTAACCGCAATATCTTCCGCATAATCATTTTTGAAACGAACTTCATAGCGATTCTTGATGGCTTCATCTTCGGGCAACTGATTATATTTATTCGCCTGCTCCTGATCTTTTTCATAAAAGACAATACGAAGGTTTGATTTTGGTGTGCCGAAGTAAATAGTTTCGCCAGCGGTGTAGGCAATGTCATCATTATCATCACTTGGCGTAAATCCAGAGAAGTTGCCACTATATTTTTTAAACTGACTACTGAAATTTCCTTGTTTAACACGTTTGATCACATCGGGGATATTAAGGATCGGCAGATAATCATTGATGGCGATATCGATCCGTTTGAAAACACCGTTGTTGTGCAAGCAGACCGCGAAGAAACTCGTCCATTCTAAACCATCTTCACCGAATACTTGCTCATATTCGCGACAACCTTGTCCAGTTAGCTCAATAATCACACCTTGTGAGGCTTTATTTGGATCAGATAACACTCTGATACTCCCATAACTAAGTATCTGTGGATAGAAAGGCATTCCATATTCTTCGGCGACAAAGAATTTCGGTCGCAAATTTAAAATCTTCTTGATCACTTCGTCCGGCTGTAGATTATTAAAGCGAACTTTGATGTAGTCAAAGATTGAGTCTAGTGGGTTACCATGATTGATCAACCAGGGCATGAACTGTGTGATTTTTTTTAAGACCTCTCCAGTTGGTAGGCGAGTGCCTTTTTCGTAACGGGATAATGTTGAACGTTCAATATTAAGAATATCTGCTAAAGCCTGTTGTGAAAGGCGGTTGCGTTTACGATAGGTTTTTAGTGCTTGATTCAGGGGGATATTTTCGAGTTCTCTCATTGTTGGCACTTCGCTTTCTTTGATTTTTTAGCTTTGCTTGACACATTTTTTAATTGTTTTTGTGACAGCGATTAACGTTGATATAACGGTATTTATACGTCAATTTTACTTGCTTTTCTTGATTTCAACCCCCGTGTTACAGTTGGGGGTTGAAGGCGGCGGCATTCGCCGCCGAGTCGCTAACGCTCCCGAAAATGATACATTTCCGTCCACTACACCGACACGTGCCTTAAGCTACCGCCGGCACTGTCCGCAGGATACCTGCTCCCGTCTGTGTTACGCGCCACTAGCTTTTTTCTTGGCCGTCCACTTTTCTTAAGCCAGTGATTTTGATTTGAAAGAAGTTATCGACTTCTTTTCTAGTCGGATCAGGGAGGATAGAAAAAGGATTAAACTCAGCGCCGATCAAGGTCACTTCATCTCCGAAAACAAAGTTGCCTTCTAATCTACCAACGAGGGTGACGATCACGGCACCATGAAAGTTCTGACTATATAATTCAATTCGTGTTGACTCAACTTCATCTGGGTCGATGTCACCAGTCAAATCTTCAGGGTGATACTCGGTAAGCACTTTCTGAAATTCTATTCTTCCAAGCGTTTCATCAATCTCTGGATAAAACTTTTTTGGATCAATCCCAAAGGTGGTTGTCATTAGCTTTCCTCCGTAAACTTGAGATCATTGGCAATGATGATCAATAGCGATTTAGCTTTATAGCAAGTATCGCCGTCTTCGCTTTGATAACGATCAATCAATGATCTAACTTGTATTGTTGGATTGACAAGTTCACACGGCTTATCAAAGTTGAGATCACTAATTTTATTCGCGCGATTTGAGATAAAAACGTGAGTGGCACCTGCTTGTACTTCTGATCCGAGTTCGTAACATCGATATTTTAAAATTTTGATTGATCGTCCGCGTTCAGACTGATTATCGTATTGATCTAATGCTGGGGTGGCATTGCGAAAAGTGAGTTTTCCCAATGTTTTTTCAACATTAAATTTTACCGTATCAAAATCCATAACCTCGCTTCTTTCTTGCTCTGAATTGATGAATCGCTCCGCTCATATCATCGCGCTTCGTCTATGTAGATGGATCTTATTCATAGATGTAGGTGTCTTAACCGATCAACCGTTTCAACGGTATAGCATGCAGTTTTTTATACAGCACGGCCAGTGTGTGTACTAAACACCCTGAACTCTACGTTTTTCTTAATGGTACTCGCAACCCGCGGCGAATGCGTCTTGACTAATTCTCAGTATCGACTAGAATGATAGTGTCAGTTATTATCCTAGGTGTTTGAGTCGTCAATTCGGCTTAAATGCCTTTTTTATTTAGTTGTCAAAGATCGATTGAGACTAAGGACTTACCGTCTCAGCTCAACAATTGAACGCTGGCGATCAACCGCTGAATCAAACGATAATTAAGATAGGTGTTGCTTGCATTGCTCGCCTCGACAGCGCTTTGCTTATTTTTAGAACTCGTGTGCTTTACAATACTGATCTAATGTTGCTTTGTCATACCGCTCAATATTTTCTAGAGACACTCTAGGAATATTGAGTTTTTTAAAACTGGTCACGGAAATGCTTAGGTAATCTGCCGCTTGTTTCTGGTTCAGGTACTGCGGATAAGCTTGTTGCTGGATCAAAGCTTGGAACGCTTGTTGTGCTGATTTGATGAACATCAAACTAATTTCTGCTTGTACTTCATCTGGAAGTGCAAATTTCATCTCGCTGGCCATTTGGATCATCCCCCCTGTGTGTATAAATTAATACTTTTAGTATTAACAAATAATCCCTGATGTATCGGTTAATTCACTTTAAAATAACACGATTATTAACATTTTTATTTTACATCGGGATAATAAAGATTGTCAAGCAAAATAACTCATTTCTTAATACGATCATTATTTTCTGTTTTGTATGATTAAACAGAATGCTATGCTATAATAGTCAATAATTAACACGTTACGTTTGTAGGAAGGAGGATACTAATGAACGTTGATAAGATTGAGGTAGGTAATCGCATTCGTGCCATTCGTGAGAAACTCAATTACAGTATGAACGACTTTAGCATTTTGATTGATTCAAAGAAGAGTACAGTAAATAGTTGGGAACGTGGGCTAGCAATTCCAAAAGAGAATATGCTAAAGAAAATTGCACTTTTAGGGAAAGTTTCGATAGACGAGATTCTCTATGGATCTCCAAAGGAATATATTAAGAAACTAGTAGGATTGCATTTTCCCAACGTTGAACTAACGAGCAAACAATACAGGGAACTTACAGAAGCGATAATCTCCAATGATTTTAGTTATGAAAATGATTTGTATACCGTTTTACAAATCACTAAATATATTGAGACATTAAATTCAAAGGTTGAACCGATTTTTTATTTGAAGACTAGTTTGCACAGCACTTATATTTCTATGTCCAGATATGAAAAACAGATAGATTATTTTTTATCAGTTGATGTTAAACGAAATATTGTTCATATTATGCCCTTTACATTTCAACCATTTGATCTTAATTTGTTTATCAAATTAATTACAACTGATCCTGCAATAGTTGAAGCCTTCAATGAACATTTACCAGACATAAATGTGAATATGAAGGCACCACTTCATCTGATTGCTTATGATATGACGAAAAATAGTCGGATGAATGAACGTTTTTTCTTTTTTAATACAACGACCAAAAAGTACGATTGCTTAAAAGAGGCAGAAGAACTTGAAGAACACTTTGGTGAGGAACTACCTCTGAGCTTTCTGTTTCAAAAAGAGATTCTTAAAGAGATATGGTTTCAACAAGCGGGTTTCTCGAGATTAACATCAATGACGCTTGATACAAAGAAATTCATCGAAGAAAATAAATTATGATTTAATTTTTTTGAAACGTTATTAAACCTACCTTTCTATACATAGCACGCCTCGACAGCGCTTTAGCTATGGAAGGTTGATAGATATGGCATCATATAAGCAATATGAAACGAAGCAAGGTAAAAAGCTCTGGAAATTTGATATTTATTTAGGAACTGATCTGCAAACTGGGAAACCTAAGCATACTGTTCGCAGAGGTTTCAACACAAAAAAAGAAGCCTCGCTTGCGGCGTCTAGATTGGAATTAGAGGCCTCGCGTGGCGCTATCGTGAAAGATAACAATATTAGTTTTCAGACGGTCTATGAGCAATGGTATCAAGCCTATGTAAATACGGTCGGTGAGAGTACTTGGAATAGAACGGCGGGTATGTTTGATAATCATATCTTACCGGCCTTAGGGAAATATCGAATCAGAACAATCACAATTGCACAAATACAAAGGGCAGTCAATGATTGGTTTAAAATTGCGGCGCGCAACTACAAGCGTTGGTACAATTATGTCGTCGATGTTTTCGAATTTGCCATCAAGCATGGCTATCTTGAAAAGAATGTTGCCAAACTGATTACAGTACCAAAGAAACGTGAGTCTGCAGGAGATAAGTTTGAAAATTTCTGGGACAAAGACCAGTTGGCTGAATTTTTTAGTTATCTTGATCCAACGTTGGAAATGGAGAAGTACACCTTATTTAGAGTATACGCCTTCTGTGGCGTGCGTCGTGGCGAAGCTCTAGCGTTGACATGGAATGATATCTCATTTAAAGACAGTACGATGCGGATCAATAAGACGCTGACACAAGGCGAAAAGGGTAGACAGATCATTCAGGCGCCGAAGACGAGAAATTCAAGGCGTACCATTGATTTAGATCCTAAAACGCTCAATGATCTTAAAGAATGGAAGACGATTCAGAAACGTAAATATTTGATGTTAGGATTTAACACACTCCAGCCTAATCAATTGATCTTTGCAAATAACAAAAATGGTTATAAGTCTTTGAATACACCGGCAAAGTGGCTTAAGTCAATTCGGGTCGCACATAACTTGACCAAAGTGACTGTGCATGGTTTTAGGCATTCGCATTGTTCGGCGCTATTTTCTGCAGGTGCAACGATCAAGGAAGTTCAGATGAGACTCGGTCATGCGGATGTGGCAACGACGTTAAATATTTATACGCACGTCACCAAAAATCAAAATAAAGAGGTCGCAAATAAGTTAGCGCATTATCTTGATTTCTGATTTCGTGACGGTCAAATTGACGGTCATCTGGTGGTGATTTCTGAGAATCAATGATATCGAGGGGGAACAAAAAACCAGCAACCACGGCGTTTTAACGCTGCGTGATTACTGGTTAATATCAGTAAATGGGTGGCCAGGGGATCGAACCCTGGACCCACGGATTAAGAGATACATTTAAATAATACTTCTCACTGTAATGGTTGGTAGGATAGAGTTTCACGTTGATTGAGGTGGATTAGAAATAGTCATTCTCAAAGTAATTGGTACTTTTTGGGTACAGCATTTAGGGGCGGTCGTCATTGGTCTGGTAAGCTTAATGTTTAGATGAGAAGTCATAAACTTCTATGATATAATTGTCGTCATGGTACATGTGGACGCCCAGCATGTAACCGAGGGGGTGATCTTACGAAGCCCTTTATCCTGATGGTCATTCTTCCGATAGCCATTAACGTGTGCTCTGATTTAATCAGTGAGCTAATTAGGCGAATTAGCAAACGTTAAAAAGAAGAACAGGACAGCAGTCTGACTAATTGCTGTTTTTTTAGTATCAAAAAACCGCTATCGAGTTGATAGCGGCGCGCCGTGTCCCGATTGACTAGATCGGAATATGGAAGTGATTCTTTTGAAACCTTTTATCCTATACACACAGTATACCACGTATAGTTGAAAACGTAAATAAATCGATTTTTTACTGATTACTGTGGTTTACAGGATCGGAATCCATATAAAGCCATTCTGCACCAATATCAAGTAGATCGTTCCAGCCAATACTTTCACCCATTATATGTGCTTGCATGAATAGGTCAACGTTGTTAAGCGGCTCAAAGAACTTATTCTCATCTATCAGCACTTTGAAATTCAAGAAATATTCCTGCGCTGGATTCTTTTTGAACCAAAGTGATAACGTTAGATTTTCGTGCGGAATAACTTTGACAACCTTAGAATCTTCATATATTGTCGGATATAGTTCCATGAAATTATTTAATTGATAAACCTTTTCGTAAGCACCTAAGGGCATAGCACACTTCCAAAAATTAATTATATTTTAAAATTTCTATATTTTTGAACCCGAAGTTATTCAAATATGTGATATTGATTTTTTTAAAAAAGTACTTTACAGGTTTAAAAGATTATTTTGCTAAAACAGTTTATAATATGGTACTTCAAGCAAAAGTTATTAAATAATACCCGCTATCGAATGATAGCGGGAGAATTACCGATTTAGCCAAATCGTATTATGAAGATTAATCCTGTAAAGCTTGTACTTTACAATTAGTTCCCGAATTGTCAAATCAAGTGCAACACTACTGATCTATTCTTATCAATTGGTATAG
>NZ_AZFX01000041.1:9802-39908 GCF_001435835.1 Lapidilactobacillus concavus DSM 17758 | reverse complement strand
TTGGAGCCTTCAAAAACGTGCTCCACAAGGCAACTATCTGTGCTTAACAACAACTTTCCACGCAGTGGACTGACGGGTTTGACAACTCGACTGACAAGCAGAGGACTGCCGGGCCTGATGAGCAGACTTAAGCACTTGAAATCCAGATAAAATAACTGCAATGACATCATTATTTTTGATAAAAAGCGCATACATTTCCGCGGAATTAGGTTATGATTGATTTGGAAAATACAATCAACGCGAATAACCTATCAAAGGAGTAATCGGAATATTATGGCGACTTTTAGATTTGGCATCATGGGAACGGGCGGCATCGCTCATAAATTTGCGGACGCAGTTAAACTAATTGATCAATGCGAGATTACGGCCGTTGCGAATCGTACTATGGTCAAAGCACAGCAATTTGCAGATAAGTACGCGGTTGACCATGTCTATGACGATTTCGAAGAAATGCTCAAACAAGAATCGTTGGATGCCGTCTACATCGCAACGACGATGGATGTTCATTACCGACTCACACAGTTGTGCTTGAAATATCAGGTCCCAGTTTTGTGCGAGAAGGCCATGTTTATGACTAGTGAAGAGGCCATCACGACGCTGAACCAAGCACATGATAAAAAGGTTTTTGTCATGGAGGCAATGTGGAGTAAATTCTTACCGACTTATCGTCAGGTTCTAGGCTGGTTGACTGAAGGAAAGATTGGGGAAATTACGACTAGCGACTATCAATTTGGAAATTTAGTGACCAATGATCCGCAAAATCGGTTTTTTAATCCAGAACTCGGTGGTGGCGTCTCCTTTGATTTAACCGTTTATACCTATGATTTGACGACAATGCTATTAGGACATGAATTTAATCAAATTGATGTGGCAACGGACTGGCGCTATAACGTCGATGTGACCGATCATGTGGTTTTACATTATGATCATTCGCTGGCGACGATGACCACCAGTTTTGTCGCCGCGCTGGGGAATCAGTTGGTCATTTATGGTGATGCCGGTAAAATTGTGATTCCTAATGCAAATGATTGCAAAGAGGCATTCTTGTATGATGGCAATAATCAATTGGTTGAACATTATCAAGACGAAGCGACCCAAAATGGATTTACCTATGAAATTAAAGAGGTCATCAATTGTGTGTACCAGAATAAGCTAGAAAGTCCAATTGTTCCCCATCAGCTCACGATTGCCAGTGCAAGACTGTACGATCAAATCTGGGAACAGAAGAAAAAATCGGAGTAAATGTATAATTTAGTTGATCATTGTTTAAATAAAACTAAACAAAAATAGAGATCAACTTTTTTTAAAAATAAAATAAAAACGTTTTTTGAAAACCCTTGCATTGAAAAATAAGTTGTGTTATCTTTAATTTATTCAAGAGTCCGATTCGAAAGAAGTGATAACATGGCGAAGGTAACAATTAGAGATGTCGCGCGTGAAGCGGGTGTTTCCATAGCGACAGTTTCGAAGGCATTAAACAATGTCAATGTTGTCAAACCCTCAACAAAGCAGCGAATTCTTGATGCAGTTAAGAAACTTGATTATTCACCGAATTTGATTGGTAAACAATTAAAATCAGGTTCAACACAAACGATTGGTCTTTTTACTTCTAGTGTTACTGGACCATATTTTTCAATGTTGATCGATGCATTGGCTAATTTCAGTGAAAAACATGGCTATGAACTAAACGTTTTTATTTCCAGTGATAGAGAGAAAATCATCAATACAATTCGTGGTCGTTTAGTCGACGGTGCCTTGTTATTTGATACTGTTGTTGCGAATGAAGATATCGAGTTTTTGAATTCTGAACACATCTCCAGTGTTTTCTTAGATCGCAAAACTTCACACCTTAATACAACAAGTGTCGTCTTTGACTCATTCAAAGCAGGGTACGACATCACTAATTATTTAATCAATCTTGGGCATAAACAGATTGCTTACATAGCGGGGTATAAGGGCGTTTATGATAGTGAGCAGCGCTTATTAGGAGTCAAGCAGGCATTGTTTGAGCACGGCTTATCTTTTCCACCATATTATCGTCTCGAAGGTATGTTCGAGCAGGAAGCCGCATATAACGCTGTGTTATCCTTCTTGCGCTCAAGTCGAGTTCAATCTTACGAGTTACCGACAGCGTTTGTCGCAGGTAATGATATCTCTGCAATCGGTGCGATTAAAGCATTAAAACATGAGGGATTGATGGTTCCTGATGATATTAGCGTAGTGGGATTTGATGATATCGATGTCTCTGAATATTTCAATCCGCCACTAACGACGATTCATAATCCGATTGTCGCCCAAGCTAGAGCTGCGGTAGAGATGTTGGTTCGACTAATGGACGGCGAACATGACATTCCAAGCAAAGTTCTTGAAGGCGAATTAAAGATGCGTCAGTCAGCAAAAAGCCTATGAGAAATATCGCGGGCTTTTGGTATTAGCTAAAATAAAAACGTTTTTATTTTTTTGAAAGGACTGTTGTGGAAATGGAGAAAGCAAACAAACGTTCAACGGGGGTCAGGATTAAAGATTGGTGCCGGGCTTGGGCTCGTCAGTGGCAACTACAAACAATGGTGTTACCTGGAATCATTGCAATGATTATTTTCAACTTTATCCCGATTTATGGATTAAGCCTCGCATTTAGAAGCTATACCGTAACTAGTACGATGGCGAGTGCACCTTGGGTAGGGTTGGAAAACTTTAAAATTATTATTAACGATAAATATTTTTGGGAATCGGTTCAAAATACGATTGGTATTAGTGCAATTAAGTTAACTATTGAGTTTTTCTTACCGATTATTATCGCAATTATGATTTTTGAATTAAAATGGACACCTTTTAAGAAAGTGGTTCAAACAATTACTTATCTACCTCACTTTTTATCTTGGATAATTCTTGGTGGTATGTTGATCACTTGGTTGTCTTCGAATGGGATGTTAAACCAATTGCTGAACTTAATTGGAATTGCAACAAAAGACAATCATATCTTGAACGCGAACAGTTATTGGGGAATTGCATCTCTCTCAGATGTTTGGAAAGAAGCTGGTTGGGGAACAATCCTTTACTTAGCAACGATGTCTAAGATTGATCCGACTTATTATGAGGCAGCAGAAATGGATGGTGCTTCCAAACTGAGGCAGATTTGGAGTATCACGATTCCAGAAATGAGTAGTATTATCTCGCTTAACTTGATTTTATCAGTATCTGGATTGTTTAACTCAAACTTAGATCAAACTTTAGTATTAATGAATTCACAAAATCAGCCTAAAGCTGAGGTCATTAATTCATACGTTTACCGTGTGGGTTTAACTCAAGGTGATTTCTCGTATGCGACTGCTGTTGGTCTTGGCGTTTCAATTATATCGGTTGTTTTATTAATCATTACCAATACAGTAACTAAGAAATTAAATGATAATAAATCAGTGCTATAAGGAGGACACAGCATAATGACGGATGCCAAAAAAACAAATCATGAACGGCCTCGCGCACGTGTCAAAGAAAGCAAGGGTAACAGAGTATTCGATGTTGTGAATGTGATCTTGATGACTCTCTTTGCATTGATTATTATCATTCCGATGTGGAATGTTGTCATCTCTTCATTCGCAGGTAAAAATGCGGGCACCTTCGTGTTCTGGCCGAAAGAAGTGTCAATTGCCAATTATATTCGCGTTTTTAGTGACAACAGTATTTGGCAATCAATGTTTATATCAGTTGCTAAGACAGTTGTGGGTGTCGTCTTTCACCTCTTTCTCTGCTCGATTGTAGCGTATGCGTTGAGCAAGCGTGATTTAAAAGGACGTAAATTGTACTCTGCGATGGGAATTGTCACGATGTTTTTCTCGGGTGGCATGATTCCGACTTACTTATTGATTAAATCTTTAGGACTACTGAATTCGTTCTGGGTCTATATTTTGCCGGCGATGTTTAGTTATTATGACATGGTGATTTTAATGAATTTCTTCCGAGATATTCCAGATTCTTTGGAGGAATCAGCAAAGATTGATGGTGCAAGTGATTGGCGAGTCTTCTTCTCGATCATTGTGCCACTCTCAAAACCAGCATTGGCAACCATCGGGTTATTCCACGGTGTTTGGCAATGGAATGACTTTATGACGACAAAGCTTTACGTCACCAACGAAGCTTTGTATCCACTACAAATGCGCCTGTATGACATCATTGTTCAGGCACAAGCTGCGGCATCAAATGGGTTAAACGCCCAAGTTTCAATTGCAACAACTTCAAAGGGGGTGCAATTAGCTACAATCGTCGTTACAATGCTTCCAATTTTAATTTTGTATCCGTTTTTGCAAAAGTATTTTGTAACAGGGACAATGCTTGGCGCTGTCAAGGAGTAATTAAGCGGGTACGTTGTTTGTAAGTTTCATTTCAGTTTTTTGGAGAATTCTAGAAACGAAAGGGAGAGTTGCATTACTATGAAGCAGCATAAATCACTCAAGATATTTACAACAGCATTAGTTGCATTAAGCTCTGCAGTTATTCTGACCGCCTGTGGCAATGGTGGGTCCTCTGATAAGAGTTCATCGGATAACTCTAATTTACCGAAGGCCTCATATAAGATTTCCAAGTCGACACCTGCATGGAAATCCGACAAGTCCAAGATGACAACATTAACCTGGTATGTTAACGCTGATTGGTGGAATAAGGACTTCGGCAAGGACGAAATCACTAAGCAGATCAAAAAAGATTTAAATGTTAATATCAAGTTTGTCACGGGCGATGACACAAAACTTAATACCTATTTTGCAAGCGGTAACATGCCGGACTTAGTCACTATTGGTGATCCAAACTCAAAAGTTGCGAGAACGGCAAAAGATTGGGCATATCCGTTACAGGATTTAGCTAATAAATACGATCCATACTTCTACAAAGTTGCAAGTAAAGATACGTTAAATTGGTATAAGATTGATGGGAAGTCGTATGGCTATCCAAACTATTCTAATACTGCTGCCGATTACAAGAGTGGCAAGATTTTACCACGTGATGCGTTTATTATTCGGAAAGATGTTTTAGACGCAATTGGTGATCAGGATTTCACGACGCCAGAAGGTTTTGTGAAGGGAATGGCAGCCATTAAAGAGAAATTTCCTAAGTTGACACCGTTTGGATTTAATGATTTTAGTGGTGGAAATAGTTCGTTAGAAAATGTTGTTCAGGATATGTTAGGGGTTCCAATCACAACCAAAGACAATAAGTACTATGATCGTGATCTGGATTCAGACTATATCAAGTGGCTTGATGCATTCCGCCAAGTTCATGCTGCTGGAAACATTACTGATGATAGTTTCACTGATGATGCCGATACGTTCAACGAAAAGGTTTCTTCAGGTAAGTATGCAACAATGATGATGGGTTCAGATGTTAATCACGGGACTAACCTACAGGACTTTGCTTCCAAGAATCCTAAGTCAGCTTATATTGCGATTAACGGTATCCAAAGTACTAAGGGTAGAAAGCCAACATTATCGCAAGCAGGTATTTCGGGTTGGTTAATCAATTATGTGTCAAATAAGACAAAACATCCTGCAAAAGCTATTCAAGTCTTTGAATATTTGTTAAGCGATAAGGGACAAATGTTAACGAACTTTGGCCAAAAAGGTCAAATGTACACACAAGACGCAGATGGTATGGTTAAATGGACTAAGTTTGCCAAGAATATTCAAGACAACGATACAACTGCATGGCAAAAAAAATATCGTATTGGCGAATTTATCTTGTTCGGTCATGACCGTTACAAAGCCTTAAACAAGGATTCATATGTTAAAGCTGTTTGGCAAATGCAGGAATGGGGCGCTAAGTATCTGAAACCTCAATTCCAAATCGAGAATATTTCACCTAATGCAGGGACTCAAGAAGCACGTGCACTTGGAGCTATTCAAACAAACTGGCGTACAACGATGGTTAGCTTGATTCGTGCAAAGGATAAAGCAACCTTTGAGGCAACGTTGAAGAAATACAAGCAATTCCAGAAGGACAATAGTATTTCAGCAATCAACAAGGTTCGGGATAGCAATATCAAAGCGAACATGAAGAAGTTAGGCATGGATTAGGCAAATTTTGATAAAGATCCTGTTCCATTTTTCTGACAATGGACTAGCCAGAGGTATTTATACTCTGGCTATATTCATTTAAGAGTCAAAATGGTTATTTAATAAAAGCTAAGGATTAAGGAGACAGGCTAATGAAAAAAATATTTGATATGAACGGCAGCGTGTTCTCAGCGATGACGACTGTTTACCAAATTCTGGCATTAAATCTATTTTTTATTATTTCTGGAATTTGGATTGTCACAACTGGTGCAGCAGTCACGGCATTATACAGTTGTTGTCTGAAGATTGCCTATCATGAACCTGTTGACTTATATGTTGACTTTAAACGAGCGTTTAAGCAAAATCTTAAAGTTTCGACAATTATTTGGTTAGCAATGTTAATCGTCGCTTTGATACTTTTCTTAGGAACTTACTATTTTCAGCAGGTAAGGTTTTTGATTGGACTTTGGATCATGTTTGGGACTGGAACCATCGCAATTCTAGCTGCAGAGTACTTATTCCCATTGATTGCACGATACGAAAATACCAGAACAGGGTATCTTCGGAACGCAATTAATTTAAGTTTTCAACACTCAGCATATAGCATTATAATTTTTGTCGTTGACGTTGCTTTGTTGGTGTTTCTGCCGGTTTTCATTCCAAAATTGTTTTTACTTTGGTTGGCGACAGCGTTTGCGGCAACTGTGTTAATTAATAGTTATATCTTCAAATACGTGTTTGATAAATATGATGAATCAGTTAAGGAGTAGGTAAATATGAAATATTACGTTGGTTTTGATATTGGGGGAACAACAATAAAACATGGTGTTGTTGATGAGAAAGGCCAAATTATTGTTCAATCCGCCACTGAAACGCCTGAACAGCGCGATGAATTCATTACTGAATTGGCTGATATCATTCGCGATTATCAGCATGATTACCAGATTGAGGCGGTTGGCGTTTGCTCGCCAGGTATCGTTCAAAAAGATGGCTATTTGTTAACTGCGGGCGCGATAAAATGTCTTTATGGTGTGAATTTAAAGCACGAACTCGAAAATCGAGTTGGATTGACGGTCACTGTCGAAAATGATGCTAATGCCGCAGCGATTGCAGAACACTGGCTTGGTGCAGCGATTGGTATTGATAACTACCTTTGTCTAGTTGTCGGTACGGGCTTCGGCGGTGGCATTGTTATCAATGGTCAGATCTATCGTGGCGGCCACGGAATGGCTGGTGAATTTGGATGGATGCTAACTAAGGATCTTGATTTTACGGAAGACATTGAAAAAAAGTCGCTTAATGTGACGAGTGCCGTTGTTGGTGGTTTATGTTATCAGTATAGTCAAGCTAAGAAACAAGTTCAGCCAGATCTTAAAACAATCAAGGATGCAAGAATTATTTTTAGGGCTGCTCATGAAGGTGAGAAACTTGCACAGATGATTTTAAATCAATTTTATTATAATCTAGCAACGGGAATTGTTGATTTAACAGCTAGTTTTGACCCGGAATTAATTTTAGTCGGTGGTGGAATTAGTGCCAACTCAGAGTTTATTGAAAATCTTCAGTATGCGGTTGATGATCTAGAAACACGCCATCAGAGCATCCATGCGGTCAAAGAGACAGCAATTGCACCAGTTAAACCGGCAAAATTACTCAATAATGCCGGGCTGATTGGTGCGGTCTACCAAATATTTCATAAAAATTAGGGGTGTAAAGGAATGATACAATCTTTTTTGCATACTCATGGTCGGCAGATTGTCGATGAATCTAATCAGCCCATTCTGATGAAGGGATGGGGAATTGGGAATTGGCTGTTGCAAGAAGGCTATATGTGGGGAATGCATGGTCAAAAGTTTGATCGTCCAAGGCGAATTGAACGTACGATTGAGGAACTAGTTGGACATGAATCTGCAGCGCACTTTTGGCAAGAATTTCGGAATCAATATATGAATGAGGACGATATTAACTATATCCAGGCTCAAGGTTATAACTCGATTCGCTTGCCATTTAATGCTGCATTATTCTTAACTGAATCAGGTGAAATTGATGAAACAAACTTCTATCTCATCGATCGTTTTATCGAGTGGGCAAAGAAACATGATTTATATGTTTGGCTTGATATGCATGGCGCTCCTGGTGGTCAAACAGGTGCTAATATAGATGATTCTACTGATGATATTCCCAATCTATTCATGGTTCAATCATATTGGCAACAAGCGATAAAACTCTGGCGATTTATTGCGGAACGTTATCATGACGAGCCTGCAGTTGCAGGTTATGATCTGCTGAATGAGCCCATTCGCCCTGAAACGGCAGCCCTACAGAATTTTGATTACCTGTTACCAAAACTTAGTCAATTCTATACTGAAACAATCGCAGCGATTCGTGAAGTGGATCAGAAGCATATGTTCTCGTTGGAAGGTTATCATTGGGCAAGTGACCCTAGTGTATTCGTCAAACAATATGACGATAATTTTGTCATTCATTTTCATCGTTATGGTGTTTTACCGACCAATGAAACATTTGAAGATTTTCTAAAAGTATCCGAGCAATTTAATGTGCCACTTTGGTTGGGTGAAACGGGAGAGAATATTAATACCTGGTTTTCAGGAATGAGTAAGTTGTGCGAAGAATATGAGGTTAGCTATCATTTCTGGCCATATAAAAAGTTAGGTAAAAATAATGGTAGTCTAACAATCAAAACACCTGATAATTGGGATGCGCTGACTGACTATGTAGAAAAAGGCATCAAACCGGGCCGAAATACCGTCGATGAATTGCTTGATCAATATTTGGAAAACTGTCAGTTTAAAAACTGTCAACAAAACCAGGATGTTGATCATCACATTCTTAGAAAAGCACCATTTAGTTATTCCGCGACTGCGTTTGATGATCAAGATTATCATGCCACGACAATCCGGAATAATTTTAAACGGTTCCGACAAGGGACCAACATTGAGATACTTGCACCAAAAGAACAGAAACCATCTCATTTTTCATTCGACGTTTATTTAGATGAGTATCGTGTTCGGCTGAATGATCAAGAATACGTGACTTATTCGTTTGAGGATGTTTCACAGAACGAGAAACTGATATTAACGATTGATATAGAAGATACTCAAAAGGATGCACGGCTGGAGATTATTGAGAATCATCAGTTGACACAAGTGATTTCAGGGCTAACTTCGACAGTTGAGGTTACACTGAACGGTAGTTTTGAAACTGACCGTGTTCAGATAAAAGCCTTAGATGGTTATGTCGCACTGCAGACAATTACATTAGCATAGTTTTTAAGACTTTTTGATAGTCCTTCACTGGTTTGAACGTGACCAGTTTTTGAAGGACTATTTTAATAATTTTTTTGATCACGGATTTGAATTAGTATTAACAAAAAACAGTGTAAGCGGTTGACGAAAAATGACAGACTGGTACAATTTGTCTGTTAACTTTTATTCAACCCTTCCCAAAACCAGTATTAAGGAGTGTCAAGATGTCTGCAAGAATTATTGAAGATCAGCATTATCGTTTTACCGTGATTACGGATAGTCTGTTGCGAATCGAATGGTCGGATGATGGCCAGTTTGAAACGCGGCCGACTTACTTTGCACAGGATCGAGATTTTGGAACACCGTCAACGGCGCGAGTGTTCCGTGGGCGGCAACATCATGAGCTTGAAATTGAAACGGCGGCGTTCCACCTTTATTACGAGGGGGGTGCTTTTTCATCGAAGACGCTGTGGATCGATGCGAAGACGAATTATGAGTCACACTTCAGTCGTTGGTTGTTTGGGCGCGAGCCTGTTGGCGGGAACTTATTCGGTACGGCGCGCACGCTTGATGAGGCGGATGGTGAGATTCCGTTGGAGAATGGTGTGATTTCACGTCATGGCTACGCGTTGATCGACGATGCCGAGAATAATGTTATTTTGCCCGATCAAGAAATCGGACCACAGAATCGTGATCAAGTGGATCTTTACTATTTTTGCTATGGTCGACGTTATCAAGAAGAAATTCGTGATTATTTCAAGCTGTCGGGGACGCCACCGATGTTACCTCGCTTTGCACTGGGTAATTGGTGGAGCCGATTCTATCCCTATACACAGGCCAGTTATCTCGCGCTGTTTGATCGCTTCGAGCATGAGCAGATTCCGTTTTCTGTGGCGGTGCTAGATATGGATTGGCACGAGACTGAGGTGCCGGCAGAGGAGGGTAGTGGGTGGACTGGCTATACGTGGAATCAACGGCGTTTTCCAGATCATCGGCAACTTCTGAGTGAACTTCATCAACGTGGGTTAAAGGTGACGCTAAATGTTCACCCTGCGGCAGGTATTCGGTCATTTGAACAAGCTTATCTGCAGGTGGCACAGCGGTTGCATTTGGATCCAGTCACGAAAGAACCTGCGGTGTTTAATCTGCGAGATGCAAATTTTCGGCGGAGTTATTTTGAGGACGTGCATCATCCGTTAGAAGATGAAGGCGTTGATTTCTGGTGGCTCGATTGGCAGCAAGATCGCTACTTCGATACGGAAGGCTACGATATTCTGAAGGCGTTGAATCATTATCATTACTTGGATAATGAGCAGCGTCATCCCGGTGCAGGGTTAATTTTATCCCGGTACGCGGGGCCAGGTAGTCAGCGATATCCGCTTGGTTTTTCCGGCGATACTTGGATCAGTTGGGCGTCATTGAAATTTCAACCCTATTTCACAGCAACGGCTAGCAACATTGGTTACACTTGGTGGAGTCACGATATTGGCGGGCATATGATGGGCAGTTATGATCCTGAGCTACAGACGCGCTGGCTGCAATATGGCGTCTTCAGTCCAATCAATCGGCTGCATAGTTCGGATAATCCATTTTCTGGTAAGGAACCGTGGAATTATCCGGCTGAAAATCGTCGTGTGATGGATCGGTTCTTGCGTTTGCGGCATCAATTGATTCCGTATTTGGATAGTGAAAATATCAAAACGCATTTGCATGGTGTGCCACTTGTTCAGCCAATTTATTACCATTATCCGGAGATGCCGACTTATTACGAGTATCATGATGAATATTTCTTCGGGTCCGAACTCTTGATTTCAGCAATCGTTGAGCCGCGCGACACGCAATTGCAGCAGAGTCGTGCTAAAACGTTGTTACCAGAAGGTACTTGGTATGATTTCTTCACGCATCAGGTTTATGAAGGCGAGCAGATATTGAATCTTTATCGCACGCTGGCCGATTATCCTGTTTTAGTAAAGCAAGGGGGTATTTTGCCATTGACGCCGGTGGTTGAAGACAATCTAGATAATTTACCTGAAAAATTAACCGTTCAGATCTTTGGTCAAGCTGCAAATACTTACGAAATGTATGAACATCAAGGACAATCAATTGCAAAAACGACGTTCACATTAACGGCAGAAGGCGAGTTGAATCTGACGGTTGAGGATAAGGATGGTATTATTCCGGGGAATCGCCAAATTGAAATCGCAACCCTCGACATCGATCAGCTTGTGATCAAGAATCAGACTGGTTATGAGTTATCGACGACGCAGTTGACTCCGGCCAAAGGAATCGTTGAACAGACTCAGACTGACTTGCAGGCCATGCAGATTCCGTATGAGTTGAAACGCCAAGTGCTTGATGATGTTCGTGCCCATCCGCAAGAGCCGCTGAAAATCCTGAATTTCATTCAAACGAAGTCCGTTCCTGAATTGACAGATTACTTCGCAGGTATGCTCGCACAAAAACTTTAGCGCAGTGGGTCAAGGCATCCAAGTTTGTTAAAAATAAACAACCAGACTTAAAACATCGACTCGAATTCGAGGTCGATGTTTTTTGATGGTGCCGTCGAGATTGGTTAACTCAAGTTAAGTGGCCCTGCGGCACGCAATGTCCTCATGGAAAAGATGGCGATTCATCATTGATTCTATAATTAGTGTAGAAAACGCTATGATTTTTGGATAGGCATCAGTTAATGTAAGCGCTATGATAGTCGCTGGATAATGACGATTGTGTACGCAAAGTAACAGCAGGGTCTGCTTTCAAGTATTTCTGTTTAGTGCTTGGCGCGCTAGTCGCCATTATCCCAATTCTAGTGGTTTTCATTGGATCTTTTAAATCGAATAACGAATTCTTGTCCAGTGGTGTCTTGAGTCTACCTAAACACATTGACTTTTCAAATTACAAAACGGCATTTGTCAATGGACAAATGTTGGTTGGATTTAAGAACACATTTATCATCTTTGTTGTCAGTATGGCAGGTAAGCTGCTTCTTGGTTCAGCATTTGCCTATGCAATTAATCGCTTTGACTTCAAGCTGAAAAAACTCATCATGGCATTATTTATGGTTGCCATGTTGATTCCGGCAATTACCAGCCAGGTTGCAACATTTCAAATTATCAACAAAATGGGACTTTTCAATACAATTTGGTCAGTCATTGTTCTAAACTTAGGGACAGATGTTATTTCAATTTATATCTTTATGCAATTTTTGGAAGAAATTCCTGTTTCTCTAGATGAATCAGCATTCTTAGATGGTGCGAATTATTTTCAGATTTTTTACAAAATCATTTTGCCGAACTTGAAGGCACCAATGGTCACGATTCTGATTATTAGTGGTGTGAACATCTATAATGACTTCTACAATCCATTTCTATACATGCCAGATTCAAATTTGAAGGTCATCTCGACAGCTTTATTTGCCTTCAAAGGTCCTTATGGTACCAATTGGCCTGTCATTCTGGCGGGTGTAATCATCGTGATCATCCCAATTTTGTTAGTCTTCTTATTCTTACAGAAGTATATTTATAATGGGATTGCAGGTTCCGTCAAGTAAAAGAAGGATGGATGAAGTTGAAGAAATCACGGTTAGTTAGAGTTGTCGATAAATTCTATGTCTTAGTCAAAGCAACGATTCGCTTTTGGACAGTGTTATTTCGGTATGGCCTTGTCTATGGCTGGTTGCCCGCAGGATATTATACCTTTGCTTATCTGATGCATTCAGGAGAGCAGGGTGAATCCATCAAATACTTAATTCGATCACATCCATTCAGATTAAGACAACACTATTTAGCGTCATTTACATTAACCTTTTTGATGGTTATCAGTGCAGTTTTACTGAAGCTCACCAGTAAAATGGTACCAGTTCAGCTATTGATCTTGGTTATTGCAATGTTTGCGAGTTTAATAGTCGCTACTTATTTAACGATTCTTGCGTATCAACTGAACGTTAATTCTGAAACCACACATCCTTATTTTGAGGCACTTGCTTTTGGTATTAAGCATGGATGGGTCAGTCTGTCAATCCTAGCTTGTCTGATTGCTGTCGTCTTGGTTGCCTATCTCAATCTAATTTTAGGTTTGATTGTTGCGCCGAGTCTGTTCTTTTTGGTAACAGGTAAGATGATTGATCAATCTATCAAGCGCAATTTAGTGCGAATGACTGATTGAAGGAATTAAGTTTAAAGGGCATCGCAAAATTGGAGCATCCCCTAGTTGTTGGGCTTGAAGTCTAATGATTGGGGGATGCCTTTTATCTGGCAACCAATATTGCCGCAGCGCAGCGTGTCGTTATGATTGCCTCCCATGATTTAACGGAGTTAGCTCGTGAGAGTCAGGCCAATTTTTTCCTCCACCAACATCAATTCATTTATGACCAAAATGATCAGGACACCGATTTAGATTTACGCTATCAACAGTTGTTTGAATAATCTCATGTGGGTAATATTTGTATTTCAACAACGATTATCCTGAGTTTTGACGAGGACACTTTGTTGCCACTAATCAACAATAGCCATCAGATTGAGAAGCTTGATTTCAATCTGATGGCTATTTGGGTTAAGGTGTTTTTTAAATGACGCTTTTATTCAAAGGTTCTGGCTGCGTTGACTGCACGTTGCCAGCCGGTGTAGAGTTTTTGCCTTGTCTCGTGTTTCATGAGTGGCTCGAAAGTTTGGCCGATGCGATAAATTTGCTTCAGTTCATCGATATCTTGCCAATAGCCAACAGCGAGTCCAGCGAGGAACGCGGCACCCAATGCAGTTGTTTCTAGATTCTCGGCGCGTTCGATTGGCATGTTGAGGATGTCTGCTTGAAATTGGATCAGATAATCATTTTTCGAGGCGCCACCATCCACACGTAAGCTGGGAATGCGCATTGCGGTGTCTTGGTTCATGGTGTCAATCACATCGCGGGTTTGATAGGCCAGCGATTGCAGCGTTGCTTTGATAAAGTCATTGCGTGTGGTTCCCCGAGTGAGGCCGAAGACAGCGCCGCGTGTTTCACTATCCCAGTAGGGCGCACCTAAGCCAGTGAAGGCTGGCACGACATAAACTTCATTCTGACTGGTTGATTGGCGCGCAGCTGCTTCTGACTCAGGGGCGGTCTGTAATAGTTGCATGCCATCACGCAACCATTGGATCGCAGAGCCGGCAACGAAGACGGATCCCTCCAAGGCGTAATGGATCTCGCCATTGAGACCGTAGCCAATGGTTGTCAACAACTGATGATGGGATAATGCCGGCTTGGTACCCGTATTCATCACGATAAACGCGCCGGTACCGTAAGTATTTTTGACCATGCCCTCTTCCAGCGCCAGTTGTCCAAAGAGCGAGGCTTGTTGATCACCAGCCATCCCACAAATTGGGACTTCACCGCCATAAAAATGATAGGGAATTGTGTGACCATAAACTTCTGAATTGGAGGCCACTTGCGGTAATAGCTGACGAGGGATTCGTAGCAAATCGAGAATCTCTTGATCCCATTGAAGCTGGTGAATATTGAAAAGCATCGTGCGGCTGGCATTGGTGTAATCTGTGATGTGCGCTTGACCGCCCGTCAGTTTCCAGAGTAGCCAAGTATCAATGGTACCAAATAGTAGCTCGCCATTTTCAGCACGTTCTTGAGCGCCAGGCACCTGATCGAGCAACCAACGAATTTTAGTCGCGGAAAAGTAGGCGTCAATCAGCAACCCGGTTTTCTCATGAATCAGTTGATTGTAGCCAGCTTGCTTCAGTTGCTCAGCGATTTCACTCGTTTGTCGTGATTGCCAAACAATGGCGTTGTGAATTGGTAGGCCAGTTTTTTTATCCCAAATGACCGTTGTTTCACGTTGATTGGTGATACCAATGCCGGCAATCTGATCGGGTTGAACACCAGAATGAATGAAGACACTTGCGATGGTCGATAAAACGGCATTCCAAATTTCGTTTGCATTATGTTCGACCCAGCCTGGATGCGGGAAATACTGGGGAAATTCTTGTTGTTCCTCGGCAATTTTAATGCCTTGATGGTCAAAAATGATCGCACGCGTGCTTGTTGTACCTTCGTCGATAGCCATGATATAAGTTGCAGTCATAAAGGAGGACTCCTCTAGTTGAGATTGAGTGGTGAAAGCTGTGCTGCGAGTAGACTTCATCACTGGATGAATGAGATCTTTTGCGATTGATACCGCTGTCATTCGACATTATAGCATGCCTCTAGGTCTGTTGGCGATGGTTCTTTGCGAATCAAGACTGCTTCTTCAGTGGATGAGTTGCATTTTTGCAAATCAGCCGTATAGAAAAACACCTCGTCATCAACAGACGTCTTGTCAATCGCCTGTTGATGACGAGGTGTTTTGATTTTTTTGGGGGAGGTGGTCTAATCGTTGCGCTGTTGAAAGACTAGATCTCTATTGGTGCTAGTTTAAGTCGACATTGATGACATGCGGTTCGTCGCCATTTTTTGTCGCGAGTTTAATGACGATTGGCGACGTCGTGTTCAGCAATTCAAAGCTGACGTCGCCATCTTCGTGTTTTCCAGGTGCAACACGCTCATTAAAATCATCGTCGTCTTCAGTTAACATGGTCAATTCTTGATCATCTTGAAAGACTTGAATCTTTCCAAGTTCGGTGAAACTCGCCGCGGCATCGTTCTTGTTTGTCCAATCGAGATCTAATTCTAAGTTGCCGTCGTCGATCTCACCTTTTAGGCCATCGACAACGAAATAATCCCATTCGATTGCGCGGCTGAGCAACTTGTTTTGGTTATCATCACTAGCGTCGGTTGTTAATGTTGCCCGAGCACTCATCGCGGCGCCATCTTCGCTTGGATCTGAACTGCTAGTCGATGACGAGGTTGACTTTGAAGTGCTCGTGGCACTCGATGAGGAATCGGGTTGAGTTGAGGGCTGGCACGCTGTTAGCGCGAGCGTTGAAAAGAGTAAAATTGTCAGTGTTAACTTCTTAAACATGGCAACCTCCTTGATTTTTCCTACAATTATAGGATAGGCGGTTGCGACAGTTGAAACAAGAAGGACGCTTAGTTAACGATTAATGGCGGATGCTGCTGGCTGAGTCAATGTTAAAAAAACGTCATTTTTGCAATCTGCTTGAAAATTAAGTAAGATTAGGCAGTATGACGTGCTGTGAGGCACGACAAAACTTATCTTAGTTTATTCAACAAATTCACTTAAGATAAAGGATGCTTATGATGGCCGATTTAGTTTATCAGCAACTTTTTACAACACTACGAGATAATATTATCGCGAAGAAATATCCGACGATGAAACTTCCAGATGAACGTTCTTTGAGCGAGCAATATCAGGTGAGCCGCAGTACCGTGAAACGTGCACTCAACATCTTGGCCGATCAGGGCGTGGTGTTCAAAAAACGTGGTTCTGGAACGTTTATCAATCCACTATATTTGAAGAATCAATCCGTCTTTCATTATCATAACGGCTCCAATTTAGGGGTTACCGATAGTTTTCAGATGGATGGCCGTAAGCCTGGCATCAAATTGCTAGACTTTGAGGTGATCCGGCCGGATGACGAGCTTCGCCGCGATTTGTTTCTGAATCCGGATGACTTTGTTTATCAGATCAAACGTCTGCGCCTTTTTGATAAACAGCCGTTTATGATTGAGACGGGCTACATTCCAATTAAGATCGTCCCCGAACTTTCCCGCGAGATCGTCTCCGGTTCAATTTTCAATTATCTCCAGGATGAAAAAAATCAGACGGTCACGAAATCTTTCTTAACGATTTCTGCGGAACCGTCGACTGTGGAGGATCAAACCGAATTACACCTGCAGCCCAACGAGCCGGTAGGTGTGATGGCTGGTGTCTTCTTCTTGGATGACGGGACACCGTTCGAATATTCGCGGATGCGTCTGCATTATCAATACATGAAATATAATACCTCGGTGACACTCGGGGAGAATTAAGGCAGAGCATGATCAAAGCTGCAGCAAGTTTAACTTGTTGTGGCTTTTTTGTGTGGGTCGAGTGAGGCCAATCAAAAAAATGGCTTCACATGCTAATCTGTGTTAAATTGTAATCGCTTCATGACTGATAACAATCGCATTTTTAAAATTGGTGCGTTCCAATTAATAAAATGGTTGACATCCTTTCTTTTTTTGGTAGAATAAAGGTGTTGAATGAACTAATTACTCTTAATGTAAACAGGAGGCAATTATGGATACAGTAAAGAATAAAGTCGATTACGACTCACCAGAATATCTTGAATTAATGGACAAATATTGGCGTGCCGCTAACTACGTTTCGGTCGGACAACTCTATTTAAAGTCAAATCCACTCTTGAGAGAACCTTTGAAGGCTTCGGATGTGAAAGTTCATCCGATTGGCCACTGGGGAACCATCTCAGGTCAGAACTTTATCTACACACATTTGAATCGTGCCATTAAAAAATACGATCTGAATATGTTCTACATCGAAGGCCCAGGTCATGGTGGCCAAGTGATGGTTTCTAATTCATATCTAGATGGTTCTTATACTGAAATTTATCCAAGTATCACTGAAGACGAGAAGGGTATGGCCAAGCTGTTCAAACAATTCTCGTTCCCAGGTGGTGTGGCTTCCCACGCGGCTCCTGAAACACCAGGTTCAATCCACGAAGGTGGCGAGCTTGGCTACTCAATTTCTCATGGTGTTGGTGCTATTTTTGATAACCCTGACGTCATTGCTGCTTCTGTTGTAGGTGATGGTGAAGCCGAAACTGGCCCATTAGCAACTTCATGGCAATCGACAACGTTTATCAACCCAATCACTGATGGTGCTGTTTTACCAATTTTAAACTTGAACGGCTTTAAGATTTCTAACCCAACAATTCTTTCACGCAAGAGCAATGAAGAATTAACGAAGTACTTCGAAGGTATGGGCTGGGAGCCAATCTTTGTTGAAGGTGACGATCCTAAGAAGATGCACCCTGTCATGGAGAAGGCAGTCGATAAAGCTATCGAATCCATCAAGGCAATTCAAAAGCATGCACGCGAGAACAATGACCCAACACGTCCTGTTTGGCCAATGATTATCTTCCGCGCTCCTAAAGGCTGGACGGGTCCTAAAGAATGGGATGGTCAACCAATCGAGAACTCATTCCGTGCCCATCAGATTCCAATTCCTGTTGACCAGAACGATATGGAACACGCAGATCGTTTAGTCGACTGGATGAAGTCATACCAACCTGACGAATTATTCGATGAGAAGGGTGCATTGAAGCCTGAAATCAAGGCCACAACTCCTGAAGGTATTCACCGGATGGCAGCCAACCCAATCACGAATGGTGGTTTGGACCCTCGACCACTAAAATTACCAGATTGGCGTAAATATGCTTTAGACAATTCGGAACATGGCAAGATCGAAGCACAAGACATGACTGTCTTTGGTAAATGGACACGTGATGTGATTGTGGACAACCCAGATAACTTCCGTGTCTTCGGCCCCGATGAAACGATGTCTAATCGCTTAGGACCAATCTTTGAAGCAAGTGAACGTCAATGGTTGGAACCCATCAAGAAACCTAATGACGAGTTTGTTGCACCAGCTGGCCGAATTCTTGACTCTCAATTATCTGAGCATCAAGCTGAAGGCTGGTTAGAAGGCTATGTCTTAACCGGTCGTCATGGATTCTTCTCAAGCTACGAAGCCTTCTTGCGTGTCGTTGATTCAATGTTGACACAACACTTCAAGTGGTTGCGTAAAGCCAATGAACAACCATGGCGTCGCAAGTACCCATCATTAAATATTGTGGATACTTCAACTTCATTCCAGCAAGATCATAATGGTTATACTCACCAAGATCCTGGTATCTTAGGTCATTTGGCAGATAAGAAGCCTGAATACATTCGTGAATACTTGCCAGCTGATGCGAATACACTTTTGGCAGTCGCTAACAAGGCGTTCGCAAGCCAAGAGAAGATTAACTTGATCGTTGCTTCGAAACATCCACGTCCACAATGGTATACTGCTGATGAAGCTGATGTATTAGTAAACAATGGGTTGAAGATCATTGATTGGGCAAGTACAGATCAGGATGCTGAACCAGATGTTGTCTTTGCTGCTGCAGGGACAGAACCTAACTGGGAAAGCCTCGCTGCAATCTCGATTTTGCACAAACAATATCCTGACATGAAGATTCGATTCATCAACGTGGTCGACTTGCTGAAGTTGCAATCACAACGTATTAATCCTCGTGGGTTAAGCGATGAAGAATTCGACAATTACTTCACGACAGATAAACCAGTTATCTTCGCTTTCCACGGCTTTGAAGGCTTGATTCGTGACATCTTCTTTGATCGTCACAACCACAATCTTCATGTGCATGGTTATCGCGAAAATGGTGACATTACGACCCCATTCGACATGCGTGTCTTGAATCAATTGGACCGCTTCAATCTTTCTAAAGAAGCTGCGCTTGATGTTTATGGCACGAAGGCTGCCCAATTTGCACAAAAGATGGATGACAAGGTTGCTTATCACAACGCTTATATCCGCGAATATGGTGACGACATGCCAGAAGTTACTGAATGGCAATGGGAACCTTTGAAATAAATAAGCATTATTGAACTGAACAAATCAGCTCACGACAGTGAAGAAGAGGTAGCATCACCCTTCAAAAAGAGGACGAAGATAGGATTTTTCCTACCTTCGTCTTTTTGTGTTTATCTTTTGCCCTGATGAACACGTCTAGCGTGCAGAATAGGAAACCAGCGGTGCATTGGAAAACCAACACGCACTTGCCGCAACCAAGGTCGTGCAATGAGGGCTTCTCGTTAAAATCCTTTAAATGAGCGTCTAAAAAAATGGACAAAGGGTGGCCTCTCAGGTGATTAATGATATCCTGAGCTTATCTTAGGAAAGGATGATCAAGAACAAATGATTTGCTTTGCTCGATTGGAGAAGCAAAGCATCAATTTATTATCTCGCAATAGTAGAGAGGTGCCAGACAAGTTCACGCATTCGTCGCGTTGACATGAACGAAATGTAAATGATGGTTAAAAAATAATTGTGATGAAATATGTTGATGCAGTTGATCATGCTGCACTGGCATTTGATTAATCAGTCTGTCTAAGGAGGTTTTTCTATGTGGTGGTTGAGATTTTGGTCGATAGCACCTTCGATTATTGTCGTTCTATTTTTTGCCTTGATGATCTGGTTCTTGTATTTGATCATCAAACATTTAAACAAGAAGTAATCCACAGTCTCAAAAGGTGTTTGATCGCCAAAACGGTAACTTTCAATCGTAAAGCTGTTTGGAAAGATCTCGGCACATGAAGTCACGCGGGAGCTGGCTTTCGTTTTTAGCGTGACAACGTTATAATTTAGAAGTAGTGAACAAAGACTTGAGGTGGAATTATGATCATTGTGGCTCCTTCTTTACTGAGCGCCGATTTATTCAAACTTTCCGACCAGCTGAAAACCATCGAGGCTAGTCCCGCAGCATATTTACACGTGGATATTATGGATGGTCATTATGTTCCCAACATTAATTTTGGCGACAAATTCGTGCGCGAAGTGCGTGCACAGACTGACTTAACTTTGGACTGCCACATCATGGTGGAAAATCCAGAGCAAGTTGTTTTTGATGTGGCCAAAGCGGGTGGCGATATTTTAACTTTTCATCCGGAAACGACGCGCCACGCTTATCGGCTGATCGAAGAAATTCACAAGCTAGGTAAGAAGGCGGGTATCGCGTTTGATCCGGCCTTAGGCATCTCGGCATATGAAGATTTACTTCCAATTGTTGATCAAGTGCTGGTGATGACAGTTAGTCCAGGCTTTGGTGGACAACAATTCATTGAGGCGATGTTGCCAAAAATTGCAGAAGTCAAAAAATGGCGTGCAGAAAAACATGCTCATTTCGATATCGAAGTTGATGGCGGCATCAATGCGCAGACTGGCCGGCAATGCGTTAACAGTGGTGCCAATGTTCTGGTGGCTGGTTCCTATGTTTTTGGAAATGGCATTCAAGAATCGATTCAGAAGCTCAGTCAGTTGTAGTCATTCAGCTGAAAACCAAATAAATAGCGTCAATTTGCAGATTGGTTGTTTTTTTTCGACTCACCAATTAACAGATTGACGCTTTTTTGAATTCAGAATTAACGATCATTCCTAACTCCGGTTGGATCAAGGTGTAGATTAGCGACTGATCTCAACAACGGGCCTAAATTATTTAGAACTCTCTCGTAAAATTAATTCTGTACCGATGTTCAAGTTGATCGGTACGGTTCGTTCGGTTTCGAGCCGGTCAAGGAGCAGCTCAACACTTTTTTGTCCCATTAATTCCGTATCGACTTTGACTGAGCTGAGTTGTGGGGAGAAATATTTTGCGACAGTGCTGTCGTTAAATCCGATGATGCTGACGCGAGCTGGCACCGCAATGTTGCGTTCTTTGAGTGCATGCAGCGCGCCGATTGCCAGTGCATCGTTGGCAGCAAAGATGGCGTGTGGCAGTTGAAAGTCAAGTTGGTCGATCATCTCAAGCATCATGTCGTGGCCGGATTTGACGGTGAAATTACCTGTGCGAACTAAATTAGGATTCAGTAATTGACGATCACGCATGATATTTCGGAACGTCAAGTAACGTTGATCACTCAGTTCCAATTTTTGATCACTCGTCAATTCTTGACCGGCGAGCATGCCGATATCGTTAATGCCCACACTTTGAAAATGGTCAACGATTTGTTTGACCGGATAGTGGAAATTGGTTGTTACACTGTCGAAGCCATCGTCTAGCGTATTCAAATCCACGAAAACGGTGGGCAATTCCGTATCCGCAATCATCGTCATCTGTTCGGGACTAAATTTACCAATGGCGATCATGCCGACGTATTCTGGCGGTGTTGGTAAGGCTTGTTGATTGCTGAATTGTTGAGGCTCATAACCAATTTCTTGGATTTTCTTTTCTGCGCCAAGGCGAATCGAGAGGTAATAGATGTCGTCTAATTCTTCTTGCTCATTGTACCAAGTTAAAATGGCAATCTTTTGAGCGGTTTTCTGTGATTTCTTTTTAGGCTGATAGTTAAGTAGCTCGGCCGCCTCAAAAACACGCTTCTTAGTTTTATCGGTGACAGACAGGTCCTGGTCATAATTCAGGACGCGAGAAACCGTTGCAGGTGAAACGCCTGCTTTTTTTGCAATATCTTTAATGGTTGCCATGTGTTCCTCCAGAAAATCGAATAGTTGCTTAGCTGACTGCTAATCACAACCGAATGTTTCAATTATAGATTGATTTAGTAAACTTTTCAATTTTTTGTTTTTCAAAACGAGATTGACTTTCAGCTGTTTGTCGTGGTATAACAAGTTTATAGATATTTAGTAAATAAAAATAAGTTTTACTAAAAAGAGAGGTAATCAAATGACAATTTTAGTAACCGGTGGTGCTGGCTATATTGGCTCACATACAACAGATCGTTTAATCGAACAAGGTACAGACGTGATCGTCGTTGATAATTTATTGACGGGCCATCGTGCGGCCATTAATCCAAAGGCCAGATTTTATGAAGGTGATGTGCGCGATCGCGACTTTCTCGAAGGCGTCTTCACCAAGGAAAAGATTGATGGCGTCGTTCATTTCGCTGCTAACTCACTGGTGGGTGAATCGATGAAAGATCCACTCAAATACTTCGATAATAATGATTATGGCTTCATTGTGTTGCTGGAAACAATGGTTAAATTTGATGTCAAGAAGCTGGTCTTCTCGTCGACTGCAGCAACTTATGGCGAAGCAAAGGAAATACCGATTACAGAAACGACACCACAAGTTCCCACGAATCCATATGGGGAAAGCAAGTTAACCATGGAAAAATTTGCGCATTGGGCAGATGTTGCGCATGATTTGAAATGGGTGGCACTTCGTTATTTCAACGTTGCCGGGGCTAAATCAGATGGCTCGATCGGAGAAGATCATCATCCGGAAACTCACTTGATTCCAATCGTTCTCCAGGTGGCCAGTGGTAAGCGCGAGAAGTTGCAGATTTTTGGTGGCGACTATGCAACAAAAGATGGCACAAATGTTCGTGATTATGTTCATGTCATCGACCTGGCGGATGCCCATATCGAAGCCTTGAATTATTTGTCCGAAGGAAATGATTCGAGCGCGTTTAACTTAGGCTCTGCCAATGGTTTTTCTAACTTAGAAATCGTTGAAGCAGCACGCAAGGTGACGAAACAACCCATCCCTTACGAAATTGCCGATCGTCGACCCGGTGATCCTAGTACGCTAGTTGCTTCTTCAGAAAAGGCACGTGAAGTCTTGGGTTGGAAGCCAAATTATGATGATATGGAAAGTATTATCGCAACGGCGTGGACTTGGACGCAACAACATCCTAATGGTTATGAGAAATAGAGGAGAACGGGATGCAATTATCAGAAATCAATCAAGGGTTTGAACAAGTTTTTGGTGTCGCTGCAACTGCAAATTATTTTGCACCAGGCCGCATCAACTTAATTGGTGAGCACACTGACTATAATGGCGGTCATGTTTTTCCAGCAGCAATCAGCTTAGGCACCTATGCGGCGGTCAGCACAACTGCGGATCAACAACTACACTTGTATTCCGCAAATTTTCCGGATGAAGGTGTGCGTGAGATCGCGTTGTCAAACTTGGCCTTTGCAAAAGCTGACGGCTGGACAAATTTCGTCAAAGGTGAGTTTGCGCTATTACAACAGCGTGGCGTGACTTTTGAACATGGTTTAAATATTTATTTCTATGGCAACTTACCGGCTGCTTCAGGGCTTTCTTCATCGAGTTCAATCGAATTATTGACGGGAACCATTATTAATGAGACTTATGCGCTCGACCAATCAGCCTTAACGTTAATTAAGTTGGGTCAGCAAGTGGAGAATGAATATATCGGCGTTAACTCGGGAATCATGGATCAATTTGCCATCGGAATGGGTAAGAAGGATCAGGCGATTTTTCTCGATACGAACACGCTTGACTATCAATATTATCCAATCGCGTTGGACGATTATGAAATTGTCATCATGAACACGAACAAACCGCGGGCATTGAGCGATAGTAAGTACAATGAACGCCGCTCAGAATGTGAGACCGTCTTGGCACGTCTTCAAAAAGTCGTCGACATTCAAAGTTTAGGCGACTTGAATATCGCTGATTTCGATGAGTATGCTTATGCAATTGGCGACGAAACTTTATTGAAGCGAGCACGTCATGCGGTTTTTGAAAACCAGCGGACCATTAAGGCAGCACAGGCATTGAGTGATGGTGATTTAGCTCGATTTGGGCGTTTAATCAATGCCTCACACGTTTCGTTGGAATATGACTATCAAGTGACCGGGCTGGAGTTAGACACGTTAGCGCACGCTGCTTGGGCTCAAACAGGCGTCTTAGGTGCACGTATGACTGGTGCGGGCTTTGGTGGTTGCGCGATTGCCGTCGTGAAATCCGCCGATATTCCCGCCTTCATCGCGAATGTTGGGCAAGCTTATCAAGCCGCCGTTGGATATGCGGCCAGCTTTTACCGAGCAAAGATTGCGGATGGCCCGCATCGATTGAATATGACCGTTGATTTAGAAATTGAATAATTATTTTGACTTTAATCTTTGGCAAATTAAAAAGGTAAATCAGGACTGAAAGACGAATTTACTAGTAGGAGCTTTAAAATGTTTGAAACAAACTTAGTGGAACCGTTCATCACAGAAATCTTGAAAAATAATCCACAGTTTCAAGACCTGGATCGGTTATTCTTACAGAATCAAATCTTGGCGTTGGTGGGTGCGCCGGACGTGGCGGAAGTCACCGGTCCAATCGAAAGCTCGCCGATTGCGATGGCTAACCAGCTCGTTGATTTTGCCGTGCAACAACAGACAATCGACGATAACCAAGCTGCCCGAGATATTCTGGAGGCACAATTACTGAGTTTGATCACACCGTTACCAAGCATCGTCAATCAACATTTCTGGCATCTCTATCAAGAATCTCCGGAAGCAGCAACGGCCTATTTTTATCAATTATCAAAGGCGAATGACTATGTCAAGACGGCTCAAATCGCCAAGAATATTAAATATCCAGTTGCCACCGATTACGGTGACCTTGAGATTACCATCAATTTATCTAAGCCTGAGAAAGATCCTAAGCTGATTGCGGCAGCTGCGAAAGCTGCACCTTCAAGTTATCCGGCTTGTCAGCTCTGCATGACCAACGAAGGTTATTTGGGACGAATGAATTATCCGGCTCGCAGCAATCATCGAATCATTCGGTTTGATCTTAACGGCCAAACATGGGGCTTTCAGTATTCGCCCTATGCTTATTTCAATGAGCATTGTATTTTCTTAGACGCCGTACATGAGCCAATGCATATTAATCGTCAGACGTTTGCCAATTTGTTTGCGATTATCACGCAATTCCCACACTATTTTGTGGGAAGTAATGCGGACTTACCGATTGTTGGGGGTTCGATGCTGAGCCACGAACATTATCAAGGTGGCCGACATGAATTTCCGATGACGCGTGCGCAGATTCAACGTGAATTCACCTGGTCGAAATATCCTAGCGTCAAGATGGGCGTCGTGAAGTGGCCAATGTCGGTCCTGAGATTAGAGGGCAGCAATCAAGCTGAATTGATTAACAGCGCGACTGAAATCTTAACCGCCTGGCAAAATTATTCTGATCCTAGCCAGTCGATTCTTGCACGTGATGAAGATGGCACCTTGCATCATACGATCACGCCAATTGCGAACTTAACTGATCAGGGCAATTATCGCCTAGACCTTGTGCTGCGAGATAATCAAACGTCGGCTCAATATCCAGACGGTATTTTCCACCCACATCAAGATGTTCAGCATATCAAGAAAGAGAATATTGGCTTGATCGAAGTGATGGGTCTAGCAATCCTACCTGGTCGCTTGCTGCCAGAACTTCAAGAAGTGCAACATTATTTATTGGATCAACCGAATAAAATCGCCGAGATACATCGTCCATGGGCAGACCAGTTAAAGACGGAATTTGCGGACAAGTTAACTGCAGAGAATGTGCAACAAATTGTGCGTCGATCCGTCGGCCAAATTTTTGCGCGTGTCTTAGAAGATGCTGGTGTGTTCAAGCAAACTAGCGCAGGTCAGGCGGCTTTTGATCGGTTTATTCATCAGGTCATTGCAGCCGATTAGTGGGTCATTATTTTCATTTGAATCATCATTAAAAAAGCGCCTTCTGACTTAGTGATATAATGTTGATAACTCACTAAGTACGGAGGCGCTTTATGTTTATTTTTGTCGGATGTGCGGGCGGTGGCACCTCAAGCATGTTCTGTCAGCGAATCGCGCAAGCCATTAACGAGACGGATCCTAACTTGCGCGCGGCATTTGCGGATGTTCAGACGGTTCTTGGTGATCCCACCACGGCAATTGGCAAGTGTGACTTGATGTTCGCTTATGGCAGCATCGATGCCGTTCGGGCATACAGTGCCTTCGACTTCGGACAATTATTCGATGTGATTATGGTGGCGCCACAAGTGCGTTACTTGACGGGGAAAAAGCAGGAAATCATGGTACGATTCCCCACAGTCGTTGAAGATATTCCCAGCAAGGTTTTCGGCACAATGGATGGTCGAAAAGCCTTTGCAGAATTACGCGGAGAATTGATCAATCTGGATTGGCGTCGCGGCTATCAATCGAGTAGCCAGCAATCTGGAAAATATGGCGACAAGGATGTTGAGATTCTCGTCATCAATGCCGATCATCGCAATCGCCAACTCACGACGCTTTTTGAACAATGGCGTCAGGATCAAGGGATTCGTGTGTTGAGGGAATCATATACACTAGAGGGCCTTTATCGATTTGAACCACACGAGGACTTCGAGTTCAGATGGTTGTTCGGCGCGGTTCAACAGTTAGTCCCAGCAGACTTTGTGCGAATCAGTCGTCGAATCGATGGACTGATCGTTTTTAGCGACCGGCCTGCAGACGCGTTGCCAAAATTACGACAACAATTCCGACAAGCAGGCGTGCTCACGACTGCGATTGATGCACGCCTATTAATGCGCCATGGCGATTTGAAACAGCTTGACGAACAACTGATGGCATTTTGTCAGGACGTGGCTTATCACACCGAAGCTACATTGGGGCAGGTGCAGTTGCCGCCTGCCCCAGTAAAACGGAAGCAGAAGAAACGAACGCTCTTGGGATTTATGACTTACAATGGGTGAGGAATCATCAGATAACGACGCAAAATAAACAGCGGCAAATAAAAAAGCAGAGATCTAAAAATCTCTGCTTTTATGTTGGGCTAGTTAAGCTTTGGCACTTTTAGCGACTGCCGCACCCGCGAGTGCGTTGACATAGTTAATCGGTTGGTCGAAGTTTGGCTGGAAGAACATATCAACCATCGCGAGGTCATCAATCGTCATTTTTGCTTGAATGGCGAGTGAGATGACATTTGCGGATTGTGCACAGTCATAGCGACTGAAGAATGCACCACCTTTGACCTGCCGCGTTTGAGGATCCCAAGTTAGTTCCATTAGGATCGGTTCGGTGCTCAACATGAATGCTGGACGATAATCTTGTTCAAGTGTGACACTGTCGACTTCAACACCGCGCGCCTTGGCACCATCAACAGTCAATCCTGAAGAAGCGAGTGTTTTATCAAAGAGTGCCACTGCAGAGGATGCTTGAGTTCCTAGATACTTCTCGGTTGGTTTTTCAATGTTTTTACCAACGAGAATCCCTTGACGAACGGCATTGGTTGCCAGTGGGATGTAATCATTTTTGCCAGTTGGATTGTAATGAACAACTGAGGAATCGCCGGCCGCATAAACATCGGGATCACTACTTTGCATGTATTCATTCGTTACAATGGCGCCATTACCAAGCATCTCAACTTGGCCCTTCAGTAATTCGGTGTGTGGCCGGAAGCCAACAGCCATGACGGCGATATCGGCAGTATAGGCGTTCTTATCGGTTTTAACAGTAATTTCCTGATCACCCGAAAAACCAACGACTTTTTCACCGAAGGCCAGTGTGACACCGTGATCACGATAATCTTGTTCAACGCGATCCGTAATCGTTTGATCGAAATTCTTCGCAAGAACGCGAGGTAAAGCATCGATCAAGGTCACTTTTTTGCCGGTCAAAGCAAATTGTTCGGCTAATTCTGCACCGATATAACCTGCACCAATCACAATCACCGATTTCAATGATGGTGCAAGTTCTTTCAGAGCTTTTGCGTCATCCCAATTCTTGCAAAGCTTTAACTTTGGATGATCAACACCTGGAATTGGTGGAATAACAGCAGCTGAACCTGTGGTGACGACGAGTTTGTCATAAGTATCAGAAGCTTCTTCACCAGAAACCAAATCTTTCACGCGAATTGTTTTTGTTTTCGTGTCAACGGAAAGCACATCATGTTTCATTTTCATGGTGGCGCCTAGTTCTGCTAGGGCCTCTGGACTCGAATAAAACATCTTGTTTGGATCTGAAACATGGTCACCGATCCAGAGCGCGATCCCACAAGATAAGAATGATAAATTGTTGTTGCGTTCGTAAACAGTCACTTGCCAATCTGGATGTTCAGTGAGAATTTGTTGTGTTGCAAACGTTCCGGCATGCGTACAGCCAATAACGATAACTTTCATGATAGTCCCTCCAAGAATCAATTAAGAAAATATAGCCCAACTTGATTTTACATGTTTCGCAGTAAGTGTCAACGCTTACACTTGTGAATTTATGAGCTGTTATCAATGATTACTTATCTTGGAATCACTTTTTATCTTTTATTTAAAAATCATCATCACACACGTGTAAAAAATGGTATAGTAGATTCTAAACGAATTTTTGAAAGGAACTTTTTTATGACATTAACCGTCACGACAACTGAAATTTTAGTGCGACTCCTGACGACCGTCTTCATTGCCGGTCTGATTGGCTATGATCGGGAACAAAAAAATCATCCCGCTGGCATCCGCACGCATATCTTAGTTTGCGTCGGTGCTTGTGTCATCGCGATGATTCAACAGGAGATTGGCTTCCAGTCGATTGTATTTGCCAAAGCTTACCCGCAGTTCTCGGGTGTTGTCCGTTCCGACGAGGCACGTCTAATTGCTCAAGTTGTCAGTGGAATCGGATTTCTTGGCGCAGGAACCATTGTCATTACTCGACACGCCGTCACTGGATTGACTACGGCGGCATCATTGTGGGCGACTGCCGGTTTGGGGCTTGCAATTGGTATGGGATATTATCGAATTGCATTCCTGAGCGCCATCGTCGTGATTCTCGTCTTGAGCCTCCTGAAAAAAGTGATCAAAGTCCACACGTATAAACGCGTGGAAATCAAATATTCACATAAAGCTGATTCGAAAGAACTCATCGATCAATATTTTAAAAAGCAGAAAATTCACGTTGCAAATGTCAGTTTCAAAGCGGAGACCATTGACGAAAAGAAGATTTACACTAATATTTATGCCATTGAAATTCCGAAGCATCTTGATTACACGAAAATAGTGGAAGACCTCTCGCAGTTTGATCACATGTACCAAGTACGACTGATTAGTATTTAGAGTGTGGAGCAAGTCGGTTAGCAGTTGAGCATTAACGATAATTTCTGAATGATACGCTTGCGGATCGTTTAGAAATTGTTGTTAAGCGCAGACTGCTGCCTTGCGGAACACGTTTAGAGTGTGATTCAAGGCGGTTAGTTATCGAGGATTAATAGGATAAAGGTCCGAATCTTGGTTTGCCTTCAGACCCGTCAGTCCACTCCGTTCCCTGACTCGGAGGTGAAGGCCAAACTGGGTTGTGAAATTAAGAAGTAGAAATTATCATAGATCACTGAACCAGTTATTCAATTGTTA
>NZ_AZFX01000041.1:0-9792 GCF_001435835.1 Lapidilactobacillus concavus DSM 17758 | reverse complement strand
GGGCATGATTGCAGTGACAGTGGTGTTAGCTGACGAACGTGTGCAACACGTGAGTAGGCTTACAACACGGGCAAAACTTTAGATTTTGTGCAACAAAAGCTACAAGTTTTAGGCGAAAGCTCCTTTAGAAGCTTGCTTCTAAAGAGCTGCAGCCGGCCCCACAGGCTAGCATGCCCATTGTCTGTAGCAACTTCGGTCCAACGCATGCCACAGCAGGAACAACCGTTTTCCGTGGCAACTTCGGTTCGACAATCCACATGCAAGTATGCCCATTTTCCGCAGCAACTTCGGTTCAACGCATACCACAGCAAGTCGTGTCAGTAAGTTTTCACTGATACCACTCGCTGTTATTTTTATGTTAAACTGACATCAAAGTTTGGTGGTGATTTTTTGTCAGAGAATTCTAGAGAGGGAATTCGAGAGTATCAGCGCTTGTTTGGACAAGCAACTCATGATGATCAGCAATTGTTTGAGCTTTTAGTGGTCGCGGTTTTTCAAGCTGGCTTGAGCTGGCGCGTGGCTGCTGGCAAGTTACCCGTTTTCCGTCGCGTGTTTGCGAACTTCGAGATCTCACGAGTTGCAGCCTTTGATGAACCAGAGATTGAAAAACTCATGCAAAACCCGGAAATGATTCGGAATCCCCGCAAGATTCGTGCCATTGTCTCTAATGCACGTGCAATTTGCCAATTACCGCCAGAATTTTCAGATTTTGCAACTTATCTATGGCATTTTACCGAGCAAGAAGTTTGGCGGAAGTCGGTTGAACCGGACGTACCACTAAATCAACCCTCGAGTTTAGGCACGACAGTTGCAAAAGATATGAAAAAACGAGGGTTTAAATTTATCGGGCCGACGACAACACAACTTTTATTATTAGCTGCTGGAATCATTCAGCGTGTTTGAGAAAGAAGGTTTAAAATTGCAAACTTTAATCGTGGTTGCCCATCCTAATATTGCGGATTCGCCCACGCAACAATTCTTGAAGGCAAGTTTGCCAGATGCCGATGTGATTTGGCACGACTTATCATCAGAGGGGCAGTTTGATCGTCAGCGAGAATTGCATTTATTGGCGCAGGCAGACCGAATTATTTTTCAATTTCCGTTCTATTGGTACAGTGCGCCGTTTATTCTCAAAAAATGGCAGGATGAAGTTTTTGGTGGTGAGCAGGGGCAGTATCAATTTTTAGCGGGTAAGCAATTGGCACTGGTTGTCTCGCTGGGTCAGAGCTTGGCGCGTTATCAATCTGGCGGCTCTGAACATTATGCGATGAGTGAATTATTGCGTCCCTATCAGGCATTCGCGGATAAGTTGGGTTGGCATTATCGGGCACCGCTTTTGATCAGTCATTTTGCCTACTCGACCGAGGTGGAAAAGCAAGCGTTGTTGATTCGTTATCAACAATTCTTGACGATGGATGACCCGACGAACTTTGCTGCACAAGGCGACTGGCTGGTGGCACAGCTGGAAAAAATGGCGACGGCGCATCCGACGCAGGCCGCTAACGTGTCACTGGTTTCAGAGCAGCTGACCACGCAATTGGAACAATATCGCGATCTCATTTGGCAAGTCTCACAGATCAAGCAGGGAGAGAAAGATTAATGGCAGAAGATTGGTTAGTCCGAATCACAGCAGAGTTGAAAAGCGAGAGCGACTACACCGAACGCGCATTGCTCAGCGCCGTCCTATGTTATCAAGATGACTTAAAACAACGCCGAATGAATGCGGAGGGTGAGCTAGACGGCAGAATATGGAACCATGAACAATGGTAAGTTGCATGCATCACCGAGTTGGCCGCGTCGTGTTAATCGATAGTTTGAATTAAAAAAATGCTTGACCCTGACGTCACGTCAGCCTTTATACTCAAGAAGTTGGGAGGTCAGTTCATGAATTACCGGACGAGTGAATTAGCAAAGTTGGCCGGTGTCAGTCAGCGCACAATTCGTTTTTACGAGAATGAGGGACTGTTGGTTGCGCAGCGCGATCCGCAAAATCAATATCGTTATTTTGGCACCGATCAAGTTGATCGGCTACAACAGATTCTTTTTTATCGGCAATTAGGGTTACCTATCTCGCAGGTGAAAAAAATGATGCTGGCTTCCGACTATGAAATCGTGGCAACTTTACAGCAGCAACGTTCTGCGCTCGAGCAGCAGCGTGCGCAATTGGATCAAATGTTGCAACTGATTGATGACACGATTCGTTATCAGAAAGGAGATTTAGAAATGACAGACGAAGAAAAATTCCAGGCGTTTAAAGAGGCTAGTCTACAAGAGAATGAGGAAAAGTATGGCGAAGAGATTCGCGAGCAGTACGGTGAGGAAGTCGTCGAAAAAGCAAATCATCAGTGGATCAGCCAAGCTTCGAATAATTTTAAAAGATTTCAAGCGATTGAAAATGACCTCTTCAAACAGCTTGCAATTGTCGCGCAAACCCATGACTTAGAAAGTGACGCGGCGACCGCGGTTTCCGTCATGGCTAACAAAGAAGACCGGGACGCCGACGACTACACGTACGTTGAAAGTGAGCCGTGGGATAACGTGACCGAAATCAAGTTATACGATGAAGACAGCGATAAGCTAGTTGATACTTATCGCTACGATAAAAAGAATGATATCTTAGCAAAGTACGACGACGCAACGAGTAAGTTTGTGGAAGTGAAATAGGGGACGGGAGTCGGCAAGTAGTTGCCGACTTTTTTAGTGGAAATATTGGTTCAGTGACGATAATTAGAAGATTTGGAAAACCGAGCCACCTTTGCGTTCTCGCCCAGTTTCGTTAAAATTAAGGACAGATATAATTAAAATGATGAGAGGAGTTTTTTTAGATGCAGGCAGTGACTTTCGAGCAACTCGGTGGGCCGGGAGCGTTACGATTGCGGGAAATTGACGAACCGCAACTACGGGCCAATCAGGTACTGGTCCGAGTGCAGGCCGTGGCGGTCGACCACGTCGATACCTTTGTTCGTAGTGGGGCGTTTCAAACGGCACTGGCCACGCCGCACGTTGTCGGCCGTGATTTGGTCGGCACGGTACTGCGGGTGGCGGCCGGCGTGACTAACTTCGCGGTCGGTGATTTGGTTTGGACCAACTCTGCCGGTTACGACGGGCGGATGGGGAGACCGCCGAAATGGTGGCGGCGGTCCATTCGGCCGCGACGGCCGTGATTGTGTTGCAAGACGTCATGCAACTAACCCGCGGGCAGGCCATCCTAATCGAGGGGGCGGCCGGGAACGTCGGCCGTAAGTTTATTCAGCTAGCGCACCAGTTAGGGGCGGTCGTGACGACGACTTCCGCAGCGCGCGACTTTGACCGCTGTCGGCAATTGGGAAGCGAGTTAACGTTGGATTACCACGAACCGGTGGCGTCCCAGTGCGACCGGCAGTTTGATCACATCATTGATACGTCCGGTAAGGTGCCATTGCAGGCTAACTTGGCGGCGCTCAATCAGGGCGGCCAGGTCACGCTGATCACGGCGCCGGCGGATAATCATTTTACCTTCGACGTCCGCCAGTTTTACATGGCCCAAAAGCAAATTAGCGGCTTCGTCATCAGCCACGCTACCGACGACCAACTAGCGCGGGCGGCAAAGTGGTTAAATCCGCAGTTTGCCGCGGGTGCGTTACTCGAAGACGACCTCAAGTGCCAGCCGTTTGTGGCCGCTGCGGAAGTACACGCCGCCCTGGAGCAGGGGCGTGATCACCACCAGCGGTTTGTGCTGGTGCCGCCGACGGAAAAAATTTAAGTGCCTAAGGTTGAAAAAACGGTCGCGGTTGCGGGCCGTTTTTTAAGTTGCTTTTCCGGCCAGTTTTAGTAACATTTAATATAAATATATTAATAATTAAAGGGAGGCACAGGCGGATGCGCAAAGGCTGGGGAGTCTTATTTGCAGGGGTATTATTACTGAGTGGCTGTGGGGACGACCAGGTTAAAGTTACTGAAACGCCCACCAATCAAGAAGCATTGCAAACTAGTCAGCAGCGGGCAAAATCAAAACAGGCAAGTACTGACCGGGCAAGTTCTACCACTGGGACGGCTCAAAAAAGTCGTGACGCTAAGGAGACGGTCACGGCGACCCGTTGGAATGCAACTAAACGCTGGCAACTGGTTAAGTTTATGCACGCGTGGCAGCAACGAATGGGGGCAGACCTACGTGGGAACCTATGACGGTGAACGCCCGGATCATTATGGATTTACTTTTCCGAATGCAATTGAATCTGGACAACTTGATAATCGCGTGATTTTGGCTAATCAGCGAATTCAGTTGCGCTGGTCGGAGGACGGTGAACAGTCGGCACCGTTTCAAGTGGTGGAAGCGGCAACGATGGATAATCAGCATGGCTTTTTAACGACCTACTTTTTTTGCTTACACAATCAGCAACCGGTAGTTTTCGTAACCGGAACAACTAACGGTGATGATTTATACGTTCGCACCAGCCAAAACAGCGAGTTGCAAGCCGGTTTTGCCAAGATTGTGACGGAAAAAGCGTAAACCATTGCCAGTAATCAGGACTTAAATGTCGCCAACCTACAGACGTACCAATTCGGTGATGAAGTTCATAATAATTAACACAACTCGGGGTGGCCACTACCATCCCGAGTTTTTGATTGGGTAGCTGACTTAACCAACCTAAGTTAACCATCGGCACTGGTCATTAGTTGCGCAACGTTCGTGATTCGGTCAGTTTTTTAGTACAGCGTTGACCACTGTCAATTATTTATAGCACCTAATAATGATAACGTTAACATTTGAAAAATGCTTGCGTTATTGAAGCGCTTGCATTAACCTAGTGGTATGAACACCAATTGGTCTAGGTTTAGATTCAAGGGCGAACAGAATGTTATTAGGGGGTTGCAGAATATGCATAATCAGGATGTTGTTCAGGAAAATTGGCGGATGTGGAAACACGGGAAACAGTGGCGGTATGCGTCAAGTGCGGTCTTAGCCATGGGAATCGGTATGGGGTTGTCGACCACGACAGTGCAAGCGGATACGCTGTCAAATACTCAAACAACCACGACGGCCGTGCAATCGGTTGCGAAACCGGCAACGACAACGACAACTGGTACAACCAACGCGGAACAATCGGGAACCGTTGCCGAAACGGACCAGGTGCCAAGCATCGACCCAGCTGCTGACCAGCCGACGAAAACCGACGTGGCGATATCCCAAACGCCGGCAGCGACCAGCACGCTAACGGGTGAAAAAGACCTGCAATCGTCACTTGAAACGAAGACTAATCAGTCAACTTCTTCAACTAAGTCGGTTGCCGTACCGGAAGTAGCGAAGACTAATCCGGTGGTCACTAGCGAAAAGGCCAAAACCGCCACACCGAAAACCAGTCAAGTTGAGACACCGGCGCCGGTCACCCAACCAGTCAGTGTCTCGGTCCAAGTTGACACGAAGACTGAAATGACGGCACCGGTCCCCGTTAAGGACACGACCAAGGTGATTATTCACTATCAGGGTGACAGTAGTAAGTGGGCGCCGTACGTTTGGGGACTGAAACCTAACGGTAATGGTCAGCAGTACGACTGGACCGGAACCGATGATTTTGGTGCCTACGCCGAAATCGACATGGATCAAAATTACCAACAACTCGGCGTGCTGATCAAGGGTGTCGATAGTTGGGATAAGGACGGCAATGGCGCCAACCGGACCGTTACCGTCGACGATAACGGGAAGGGCGAAGTCTGGTACCGTGCGGGCAGTGACGACGCTCAGGACGTGACGCCGACTTACCACGACACCACCATCAACGTGCATTATCATGACAAGAATCAGTCGGCCGTTAATCGCTACCGCGTGTGGACCGACAAGGCCGGTGAGGCAGGGGCACAAACGGTTGATTTGAACCAAACCGACGCCAACGGCAATTTGCTCGGCACCGTGCAGTTGACGGCCGCCGACTTTACGACCGTTTACGTCCAACCGGTCGGTGCTGATGAATTGACGCGGGCCTTCACGCCGGTAGCTAGTGACGCCGCGACCGACATTTACGTCGTGGCCGGGGATCAGCAGCCGTATTACACCGCTAGTTTTGCGCTGCAACAGGAAATGGTGACTAGCGCGGCCATGCAAACGCCGACGGAAGTTACCGTGACAATCGGCAAGGCCCTGACGGCGGCGGAGGCCCGCCAACAACTGAGCGTGGCCGGACATACCGTTAAGGACGTGACGGCAATTGCACCGGACGCAACCGGACGGAGCAAGCAGTTCAAGTTGACGACCACTACCGACCTCGACATTATGACCACTAACAGCGTCAGCTTCAACGGTAACGCTAAGGTTATGGACATCGGCGATTACGTCCGCTCACAAGCGTTCGATAACGAATACTATTACGACGGCGACGACCTAGGTGTGACCTACAGCAAGCAGCGGACGCAAATCAAGTTGTGGGCCCCGACCGTCAATCAAATCGAACTACGCCTTTATCAGCAACATACCGCCGACGCCGCGGTGACCAAGACGATTGCCATGCAGCGGGGCGCCAAGGGCGTTTGGACGGCGGTGCTTCCCGGCGATTATCAGGGCTGGGCCTACGACTATCAGCTCCACTTCGGTGACGGTAGCGTGACCACCACTGAGGACCCTTATAGCAAGGCGGTCACCGTTAATGGCAACCGCAGTGTGATTGCCGACGTTGATGCGGTCAAGCCAGCCGACTTTGACCGGTTACCGAGCTTTAGTGATCCAACCGACGCCGTGATTTATGAAACTAGTGTCCGCGACTTCACCAAGGACCCGAATTCCGGTGTGACGGCCAAGGGGAAGTTTACCGGCATGGTCGAATCCGGCACCCACACCGCATCCGGTCAAGCGACCGGGTTGGATTACCTGAAGGACCTCGGGGTGACCCACGTACAACTCATGCCGATGTACGACTTTGCCAGCATTGATGAAACCAGCGCCGACCCGAGTTATAACTGGGGTTACGACCCGAAGAACTATAACGTTCCGGAGGGGACTTATTCTAGCGACGCCAGCGACCCGACTGCGCGGGTGCTGGAAATGAAGGAAATGGTCAACGGCTACCACAAGGCCGGGATTCGCGTGGTGATGGACGTGGTTTATAATCACGTCTACTCAATGGACGAACAGGCCTTTCAAAAGGTCGTGCCGGGTTACTACTTCCAGTATGATCAAGGTGGCCACCCAACCAGCGGTAGCGGGGTCGGAAACGACGTCGCCAGTGAGCGCAGGATGGTTCGCAAGTACATTCTGGATTCGGTGAAGTACTGGGCGACCGAGTACAACATCGACGGTTTCCGCTTTGATTTAATGGGCATTTTGGACGTCGACACGATGAACGCGATTCGCGCCGAATTGAACGCTATCGACCCCGGTATCTTGGTTTACGGCGAAGGCTGGGACATGCGCGCTACCAACCACGACATTGGTGCGGGACAGTATAACGCTGACAAACTTGATCAGCACGTTGGTTTCTTCAGTGATGATATTCGCAACGCCATCAGGGGGGCCGAGTTTGGCGGCATCAGTAAGGGGCTGGTCGAAGGAAACGCCCAGGAAGACGACTACGACCAGCACGCCCAGGCGTTTATTGCCGGTTTCCTCGGTGGTCAGGATTACGCTAATGCAGCCACGGCTCACCCGTACCAGTCGCCGAGTCAGACGCTGAACTACGTGGCTTGCCACGATAACCGGACGCTCTACGACATGTTAACGGCTTTGATGCCGAACGAGTCCCAGGCTAACCTGATCAAGCGTGACAAGCTGGCAACCTCGATGGCCTTCTTGGCCGAGGGGGTCCCGTTCGTTTACGGTGGACAGGAATCCCTGCGGACCAAGGGCGGCGACGAGAACAGTTACCAGTCACCGGATGCGGTCAACCAGATCGACTGGGACCGCGTTCAGGATAATCAGGAACTGGTCGACTACTTTAAGCAGCTGGTTCAATTACGCAAGGACGAAAGTGCGTTCCGGCTGACGAACTACGCTGACATCGACAAGACGGTCAAGGTCTTACAGGACGGTAAAAACGGCGTCTTCGCCTTCGAATATTTAGCGGGCGGCCACAAGTTATACGTGCTCTTTAACGTGAACGACAGCGCCCAAGCCTTTGACGCCGTCAACTTGACCAACGGCCGGGTGCTGCTCGGCAGCGATGCGGTCACCCTCGGAACGGACACTAACCTGGCCGCTCTCAGTACGTTAGTCGTGCGCGAAGACTTGCCGCAGACCGTGACGATCAATTACCAGGATGACAACGGTCAACTGGTTAAAACGACGACCGTAACGTTGACCGCGGCTGGCACGGCTTACACACTGACGGCGCCAGCTGGGTACCATTTGACCGGTGACCAGACGACGGTTAGCTACGACTTTGATAACGACGGCACGGCGCGAATTGTTACGGTACTGGTTGCGAATATGACAACTGATAACGGCCAACCCGGAGGACAACCTAGTGGTGGTAACGGTCAGACTGGTGATCACCATGGCAAAGAAAATGGTCAGACCGGCGCGACCACGCAACCGGGTGGCGGATCAACCACGACGACTGCTGAAGACCAGCTTGCTGGTGAAGTGGAAAACCCAACCACACCGACCACAACCGCTAATCAGGCGACGTCGTCAGCTACTAAGGCCAAGTTGACGCCAACGACCGCTGCCAAAGCTGGTCGGGCCGCGGCAACCGGTTTACCACAAACTGATGAGCGGGCGGGTCAATCCGCAAGCTTGCTAGGCTTACTGGGAATCATGTTAGCCGGCTTGATGAGTTTGGTAAAACCGCAACGGAAACGGAATTAAGTTTTTAAATTTAAAGCAACGCGGTTTTCAACTTTAGTTATAATTCAACTAATGAAGAAGGGCTAGTCGGCTTGAATGCTTGACTAGCCCTTTTTTGTGGCTGATTTAAGCCGAACGGTACCGGTTAGTTCGAGTCGGCATAAAAAAACTGCTAGCGCAAATTCGAGTTTTACGTATTATTTACCAACTATTTACTTTTCCGTGATTATTGATCAATAAGCCGAGTGAAATAATGCTTTTGTAGCTTAACTAATTTTGAAGGAGCTGTTGAGTGTCATGAAGATGGGTAAACGGACGAGATTCGGATTACGGTGGTTAGCGTTATGTTCAATGGTCGTGTTATTTGCGGGCTGTTCCCAGCAAAGCCAGCACGGTGCCAAAGCAAGTAAAGCGGCTAAAATCGTGTTGTATTCTAATTCACTGTCTAGTGGTCGGGGCGCGTGGTTGAAGAAGGAGGCGGCGAAGGCCGGCTTCAACATTACCCCGGTCAGTTTAGGTGGTGGCGACGTGATCAACCGGTTGGTGTCGGAAAAAATAAGCCGGTCGCCGACGTCGTTTACGAGTCTTCCCAATTCGGTTTTACGAAGTTACAACAGGAAGGCATTCTAAAGAAGTTTGACGTCAACTGGAAAAATGATGTTCCGGCAGGTGATAACCAGGGGGACGGCTACTACTTGCACTGGTCGTTTCAGTCTTTACTGCACTGCTGCTACTTGCACTGGTTGAATCGGTCTTCGTTGCACTGCTACTACTTGCATTGGTCGTTTCAGCCCTTACTGCACTACTTGAGGTACTGGTAGCTGCCGCATAAGCTGACACTGGCCGACTTGTAACTAGCATCCCTAATCCCAGCGAAAATACTGAAATCCCCATAACAGCCCAATTCTTACCGCATTTATATAATTTATAATGCGTTTTAGTCTCTCCAAAGTAATTATTGTGATTATTCCTTAACATAAAAAACCTGCTCCTATGTCAATAAATGGCACATCTTTTTCTAAACACTCGTTCTAATTCTG
>NZ_AZFX01000005.1 GCF_001435835.1 Lapidilactobacillus concavus DSM 17758 | reverse complement strand
CAGAATTAGAACGAGTGTTTAGAAAAAGATGTGCCATTTATTGACATAGGAGCAGGGATCCAGGTCATATTGTTCTTGGACAATTCCCGCTAGACCATCGATTCCTCGACTCAAGTCGGTACGACCGCAAACCAAATAGACTTGAGCGATACGCTTAAGGTCAAGTAACATTTAGAACACCGCCTTTAAAAGTGCGTCAAGAATATAGCTGTTAACGCGGTTATAGACAATAACGGTCTTCTCATTGCTTATTTTGATCTGTAATGCTTTGGTTGCCTCCGACAGCCTAGACTTAGTCTGATCCATTTGAAAGTGAACAACATCAGGTTTATCTTCCATACAAATGCCTCACCAAATTTGAATTGATGAGGTAAGTGTAGCGCGCTAAATTGTTGATGAAAATCCGTCATTTGATTGGGTGCTTACTATTATCCTCCTAACAAAATGGGCCAAGGCCCTTCAGCCTTGACCCATTGTTTGTCTTATTTCACAGCACCTTCAGAAACCCCGGCGATGATCTGCTTTTGCATCACGAAGTAGAAAATGATCACTGGAATGATCGCAATCGTCAACCCAGCCATCGCCAAATGCCATTGCTTGGTAAACTGACCAAAGAAATCAAACATCGTCAGTGGAATGGTTTGTGATCCTGGTTGGTTGATGACCAAACTTGGCAGTAGGTAGTCGTTCCAGATCCACATCACATTCAGCAACGCCACAGTAACAGTTGTTGGTTGAAGCATTGGGAAAATCACTTTAGTAAAAATCTGCCAGCGACTAGCGCCATCGATGATCGCCGCTTCATCAAGGGCTTGCGGGATCCCTTTCATCGCACCGTTGTATAAGAACACTGACATGCTAGCCCCAAATCCCAAGTACATGAAGACCAAACCTGGCCGATTCAACATGTTGACCCGCCCAAATACTGAAACCAACGGGATCATAACGGATTGGAATGGTACCAGCATTGCGGCAACAAACAACATGTAGAAGAAACCGCTCCACTTACTTTTCGTCCGTTGGATCGCATAAGCGGCCAGCGATGAAAACAAGATAATGATCGCGACAGACACCACGGTGATCACCAACGAGTTCATAAACGTGGACACAACGTTGAGGTCTTTAGCTGAGTTCACATAGTTGTCGAAGTTTAAATGCTTCGGCAAACCCAAGGTATCACTGAACAATTCCTTTTTGGTTTTAAAGGAGTTGGTCAACATCAGATAAAATGGGGAGATCCAGATCACGCCTAAAATACAGCCGACAATGATCATCCAAATTTTTTTGGTATTTTTTTCTGCATGCATTAGGCTTCGATCTCCTTTCTAGAAGTGAGGTAAACCTGAGTCAAGGAAATGATCGCCACAAAGACGAAGAAGATAACCGCTTTAGCTTGAGCAAAGCCCATTTTGTTCATGGAAAAGGCGGTGTTGTAAATGTTCATGGCAACCATTTGCGTCGAGTTGTAAGGGCCACCTGCCGTTAAGGACAAGTTTTGATCATACAACTTGAAGCAGTTGGACAACGTCATGAACAAGGAAACCGTGAACCCTGGCATGATCAATGGGAACTTGATCTGCCAAAACTTTTGCGTCGCTGAAGCCCCATCTAAGTCAGCAGCTTCCAGCAAGGATTGATCGATTCCTTGCAAATAAGAAATGTAAATCACCATGATGTAGCCAGAATATTGCCAAACCATCACGATCACCAAAGCCCAAAAGCCGGTGTTCGTCGTGGCCAACCAGCTGCCAAGACCAGGAATACCAGTCAATTTGCCAAAAGCGGAGAAAGCTTCAACAAAGATGAACTGCCAAATGAACCCTAAGATCAACCCACCGATCAAGTTCGGCATGAAGAAGATCGTCCGCAAAATATTGGCGCCTTTGAACTTGTTGGTCACTAACACCGCCAAGCCTAAGCCGATCACGTTGATCAACACAATGGCGATCACTGAGAATTTAATGGTGAACCACAGTGATGCCAAGTAAGTCGGGTCTTTTAAGGCATTGATGTAGTTAGAGATCCCCACAAACGCACTTTGAGAAACCCCGTCCCAATTGGTGAAGGAATAAAAGATTCCATAAAAGAATGGCAACAATACCACTAGGAACAATGCAATCAGTACTGGTGCCGAAAACAGGTAAAACCAGGTTTTTTTCTTGGACATCAAGTAACCCCCTTGAAAATAGTATCAAACATCTACGTGCATCTGCCAAACGGCTGCCTTGTGCACGTTGATGCGCACATGGGACTCATGAATCAAATAATGGCGAGATGCGGCATCCCGCACCTAAATCAGATTTGGAAAAACAAGAAGGAGAGAATGTCTCCTCTCCCTCCATCATAAAACTTACTGGCCTGCGCGGGCTGTCTCCCAGGCTGCTTGAGAGTTCTTGATTGCAGTGTTCCAGCTTTCTTTGCCGGACACATACTTTTGCAGTTCTGGTGCCATGCCGTTTTGAGCCCAGCCAGTGGCAAACCCACCAAAGACTAAGCCTTGCGTTTGCTTGTCGCTGATATAAGAGTAGGCATCTTTACCTAAAGGATCAGAGATCTTGGAAGAATCAAAGCCAGAGTATGCAGGAACGACTTTGAGCTTGGTCAACACAATGTTCTTCCCAGTCTTGGAAGTGAATAACCAATCCAAGAAATCACGTGAAGCCTTTTGCGTCTTGGTGTCTGCTTGCTTGTTGACGGCCCACCATTGGGTCACACCGACTGGCAGTTTGCCAGCAGATTTGCTGTTGACTGGAATTGGGATAATACCAATGTCTTTGGCCAAGTTCTTATCAACAGATTCAATGGTTGGGTAAACCCAAGTGCCTTGTTCTGCCATAGCGACTTTGCCAGTGGAGAACAATTTTTCAATTTGGGTGGAATAATCCATACTTTGCACTGGTTGTGCGGAGTACTTCGTTGTGGCATCAATGTATTGCTTGAAGTAATCAGAGTTCTTCCAAGAAATCGTCTTGGCGTTATAAGCTTTGGTGACAGAGCCGTTGAATTCTTGGGATAAGAATGGATCGACAGCATGTTGGCCAATGACCCACCATTCTTTCATTGGAAAGGCGGTAGCAGCTTGAATGCCTAATTCAGACTTCTTATCGTTTAACGTCTTCAATGCATTTTCATAGGCAGCCATCGTGGTGATCTTTGAAGCATCAATGCCAGCCTTTTGGAAAATCGTCTTGTTATAAACGATCCCAATTGCTTCTTGCAGCACTGGGTAGCCTAAGACTTGGCTACCAGACTTTACCGTGTTTAGCGTGCCAGGTAAGGCTTTCTTGATGGCCTTGCCAGCAGATACATCAGACAAATACTTCTTATAGGTCTGCAGTTGTTGTGGGCCTTCCAAAGCGAAGATGTCTGGCGTCTTACCAGATTGCATCTTAGCTTTCAAAGCGGCTTGATAATCAGTCCCACCACCAACAGAAGTGACCTTGACCTTAACCCCTTTGTGCGTCTTGTTATAAGTAGCTGCCGCAGCATTCAGTTGATCTTTAAATTCAACTTTCATGTTGTAGAAATCAACGGTAGTCGTTTTGCTCGAGCTGCTGGAGCAAGCTGTCATTGTCATTGCACTGCCAAGCAATGCGGCCCCAACGATGACACTTTTCACTAACTTATGCTTTATCCCTAACATCTTTCTCATCCTCTCTTACGAAGCGCTTACATTTATTATCATACCTGGCCGATGCGTAACACACAAGTGCTAAACGCCTAAAAATCGGCTGTTACCGCTATCAGAAATTTTACCCTATAAAATATGATGGCACCAGAATATTATTTATATATAATGCTACGCCAAAGCTTAACGTAATAAGTTCCTGACGCCCTTTCACAAATCACCTATGCTAAAATGAAGATAACTCATTTTCGGAGGTTCAATATGTCCAAACATCAACCACAAACCCCACTGGCTCAAAACATTGTCAATTGGCTTTACCCGATCACGGTTTTAGGCTTATTCACGATCACAGTAGAAGCCCCATTACTAGCCGCCTTGTTACTGTTAAAAACGAGCTGGCTCAAAGTATTATTGGTCTGGTTATTTTTGTTACCAGTCGGTCCGGTAGCAACGACAGCAATTGCCATTGCTGGTCGTTTTCTGCGAACGCAAACCCCAGGATTATACTTAGATGCTTGGCGATTCATGCGCCAACATGGTAGCGAAGCACTACGGCTGTGGCTGCCAACTTGGATTTTCAGCTTACCGCTTTGGGCATATAGCCAAGGCGTTTTGTCTGCAAGTAACCGGTGGTTGTTCGTGTTGATCCCGCTGCTGTTCGTCATTGCTTTATTATTATTGCTGTTGCAAACCGCAGTCTGGATGATCAATGCCAACTTCACCTTCCCATATTGGGATTACTGGCGCTTGGCCATCGGCGGATTTTCCGCCAAGAAGTTGACGTTTTTCGCCAATTTGTTGCTCACCTTAATCGGCTTTGCGATCGGCGCATGGTTCAGTCCCTTATTGCTGATCGTATTAAGCTCATGCTTATTAGTTCCGATGGTTGCTTTAGACCAACCGCTGTTGGCCTGGGTCAAGGCAAACTTTATTAAGAAATAGACCCCACCTCCTTAAAAGCTTTTGACCTATCTGAAGTGCTTCATAATTGTTAGACAAACAGTCTAATGATTGTGAGGCACTTTTTGT
>NZ_AZFX01000040.1:40349-57087 GCF_001435835.1 Lapidilactobacillus concavus DSM 17758 | reverse complement strand
CAACTATCTTACCAACTTGTTTTTCTGTCGTCAACAACTAATTTTAATTTTCAATCAAAAAAGGACAACGCTTCGGAGATCCAATCATCCTTAACTTCAGCTATAGCACGGTATCCAGCGGTTAAATGTTGATTCGTCCAAAAGAATTTTTTGTGTGCTGGCATGGTTGATGTTGGCTCATTCGCCAAAGTCCGCAGAGACAAACTTAACTTCTGCGAATATTCATCAATGTCCAATACCATCACTTGAACCTGATCTCCTAGATGCACAACCTTATTCAGATCATCAACGTAACCAGAAGTACATTCAGAAATATGGATCAACCCCTGAACTTGATCATCCAGCAACACAAAAACACCATAAGGCTGTACACCGGTGACTGTTCCGGTTAAAATATCGCCAATTCTGTAATTCGTTAGATTCACCTACTTTTTTATCAAATAACTGACTAGCTCTATTCTACCAGTTGCTGTGCAAGAGTGAAACTAAAACGGTCGCTCATCGATCAGTATCATTATGGTTAAAGTGACTACATCCCCGTCCTATTTTATGTTAAAGTAAGTTCACTGAGTTTTTAGCAAACCAGTGTCGATTAATGATGATTTTCGATTGCGACTCAAAACACACTATATAGTAAACAACTAATTTATGAATCGATTTAGGAAGTGACCAAACTTTGGAACATAAATATGATTTAGTCGTGATAGGTGGCGGACCGGTCGGACTCTTTGCAGCTTATTTTGCTGGCATGCGTAGTGCCGATGTTGCCGTCGTTGAAAGTCTACCTCAGCTTGGCGGACAAGTTTCCGCGCTATTCCCTGAGAAAAACATCTATGATGTCGGCGGTATCCCCGGTATCAAAGCAAAGGATCTGGTTAAAAATCAACTAACTCAGCTCGAAGCATTTCAACCCGAAGTTTTTCTCGAGACTTCAGTGCAATCGATAGAAGAAAATGGCGATGGTGATTATTCCTTGATCACGAATCAAGGTGTGATTCTCGCCCGGAGTATCATTATTGCAATTGGTAATGGGGCTTTTGCGCCACGAAAACTCGCTTTCGATTACGATCCTGAACTTGAACACAATGGGATGGTCGACTATTTCATTTCTGATCTCGACACCTGTCGCGGACAAAAAATTGCCATTGCTGGTGGTGGTGACTCGGCCGTTGATTGTGCACTGGCGCTGGAACCAATCGCAGATCAGGTGACAATTATTCATCGTCGAGATCAATTCCGCGGTCTTGAATCTAGCGTGACCAAAATGGAGAACTCCCGTGTTCAAATTAAAACGCCTTTCTTGCTCAATCAACTTCACGAGCAGGATCATCAACTTGCGGTCACACTTAAGCGCGTTAAATCGGATGAACTACAGACCATCTTGGTTGATAAATTAATTGTCAACTATGGATTCACAGCAGATAGTCGCATTTTGCGTCAATGGGGGTTAGAATTGAAGGGTGTCAAGGTTAAGGTGAATACAAAGATGGAGACCAATCGACCCAAGATTTACGCGATTGGTGACGCCGTAGACTACGAAGGTAAGCTCGATCTGATCGCGACCGGCTATGGTGAAGCACCGATTGCCGTCACGACCGCTTTGCAGACCATCTATCCGAACAAGATCCAGCCTGTACACAGCACAAGTCTCTTTAATTAATGATATTCGATAATTGAATCTAAATTTAAATAAAGTGAGGATGCGAAACAATGATGCCAAATCATCAAATGTTGTTTGACCACGTCATTGCATTGTTAAAGCTGCGTGGTGTGTCTGTCGACGATATTGCCGACCTCGTTATTTTTTTACAGAAGGATTATATTCGTGGATTAACGCATGAGCAAGCCGCAGAGAGTGTCAAAATCGTCTTGCAAAAGCGCGAGGTCCAAAATGCTATGATTACGGGTATTCAACTCGACATTCTGGCTGAGAAACATCAGCTTGAACAACCACTACAGGAGATTCTTGAGAAAGATTCCGGTCTCTATGGCATCGATGAGATCATGGCGTTGAGTATCGTCAACGTTTATGGTTCAATTGGATTTACGAATTACGGTTACATCGATAAGGTCAAACCTGGTGTTCTAGCGAAATTAAACGCTCACGAGCCTGGCATCATTCATACTTTTCTCGATGATTTGGTTGGCGCGACCGCTGCCGCAGCAGCCAGCCGACTCGCCCACGCTCATCCCGAGCTTGAAGATGATCAAGACGTCTATACCGATTAAGCATGCACCCGACCCGTTCAAAATAAGATACGATCAAAGGAGAATCACCATTGCCATTTATTGACTTTTTTTTGCACATCGACCAACATCTCTTCAATCTTGTCAACCAATTCGGCGGTTGGAGTTATCTCATTCTGTTTATTATGATTTTTATCGAAACCGGTGTCGTGATTTTTCCTTTCCTGCCTGGTGATTCCTTGTTATTCGCTGCAGCAGCACTCGCAGCGACAGGTAAAGTTAATCTGAATATCTTCGTCCTATTCGTGATTTTCCTGAGTGGTGCGGTGCTCGGCGATACCATGAATTATCATATTGGCATTAAGGTTGGCCTTTCCGCAAGCAAAAACAGCTTCTTTTCTAAGATGATCAATCAAGATAAAATGGCCGCAGCCGAGCGTTTCTTCGAAAAGCACGGCGGTAAGACCATCGCACTTGCACGTTTCGTCCCGTTTATCCGCACTTTTGCCCCCTTTGTATCCGGTGGCAGTAAAATGAATTACCATCACTTTCTATTATTCAACTTTATTGGCGGCCTTGCTTGGGTCACCTTGTGTCTCGTTGGTGGCTACTTCTTCGGTAACATCAGCTTTGTCAGTGAACATTTCACTTTAGTCGCCCTAGGAATCGTATTTGTTTCCTTGATTCCCGTCGGTGTGATCAGTCTACAGAATCGGCTTAAAAAAGCCTAATCAACATTGAAACACAAAAGAGACTCATTTCAATAATGCCCACTAATGACTAGACTCATCGTCTAACCATTAGTGGGCATTTTATTTGAAACAAATCTCTTTATATTGTGACGCGCACCGTTCAGTCCCCTAGCTTCAAGCTTTTCTTTGCATGAACGATTCCAAGAACCATCAGTGTTTCAAACAATAGAAACGCCAACACGAAACAATGCATGAAGAATTCTTCGGGCAGCACGAGAATAATTGGATCTGTTGCCGGATCGAATAACCAATCTTGGTTACGAAAGAATAACTGGTGAAAGGCAATGAAGAACTGGTCAAAATTGATTGAGGCAATGACTGCAAGGATAACTGGGACAACCAAGCCGATTTGTGCCGGCCATAAGAGTCGATAACGTTGTCGTCTCACTTTTAATTGATGTAAAAAGCGAACGGCGAATGGGGTTGAGATGATGAAAATCACCCAAGTCAAGATGAATAGCTTCTTCACATCAGCGAAATGAGTCGCCCCACTCACAGAAACTGGAAAATCAGACAGTCGTAGTGGATTCACCCAAGGCAATTGGAGGTAAGCCATCAGCTCAACATAATTATGATAGAGTTGTCCAGCCGTGACCGGATAGAGGTGACGGACTTGATAAAATTCAGCGTCAATTGGAAATAACGCATAACTTAACAAAAAAGTCAGGATAATCGCAAAGCTGAGACAGAAACCGGCTAATGACAGCCATTGCCCGCCAGCTTTGATACGACGGGCAATCATAGTGTCCACTCGTCCAGTGAATTGATTTCATAAGTGGGTTGAACTTCTTCTTGAGCAACGACTTCGGGCTTGCTGACGCCGGTATAAACTAATAGTGTATCCGTCTTTGCATTGATGCCAGCGCGAATATCGGTATCATAATTATCGCCCACAATTAAAACGTCTTCTGCTTCTTTGCCTAAGACGGCTAATGCAGCGTGGACAATGATCGACTCTGGTTTACCAATATAAGTGGCGCGTTGTTGTGTGGCGTGTTCGACCAATGAGATGACTGATCCCGCTCCAGGAACCAAGCCACGTTCATTGGGAAGATTCTTGTCCGCATTTGTGCCGATGAAAGTCGATCCTGAGCGAACTGCAAGTGTCGCTAATTCAAATTTATGATAGGTCACATCATAATCCAAACCAACGACAACATAATCTGGATGCTCAACCTCGAGTGTCATCCCTGCACCTAATAATGCCGATAAGAGGCCAATTTCACCGATCACAAAAACCGTCTTACCATGGAGATCGCCATGATTCTTCGCCTTGAGGTAACTAACCGTTGCCAATGAAGGTGTATAAATCTGATCAGGTCGAACATGGATATCGTGGTTGTTTGCTAAGTTTTCGGCGACGGCTTCTGGTGTCTTAGTCGTGTTATTGGTTAAAAAAAGAAAAGGAATTTGCTTCTCTTGCAGACGTTGAACAAAGCGACGTGCTGCAGGAATCTTTTCGCGTCCTCGATAGATCGTGCCATCGAGATCGATTAAATAGGCTGAATATGATTTCAAAATTTACGCTCCAATGATGTTTTAATCTATGCCATGAAGTTTATTTCACGGCATCGTACTGATAATTGTTGCTAAGGCTCAAGCTTACGAATATGGAACTCGTGTGACCGTGGCATCGGCTTCTTCTTCGGTGCTGTTGAGGATGTGGTTCCGCTTTTTGGCGATGCCGCTTGAGTTTTTACGGATGATTTTGGCTTCACAGTTTGCCGTGAATGAACGCCTGCCGTTTTTTCTCGTGAATTCACTGGCTTCTTGGTGTGAGACTGATGCTGATCCTGTCTTCTTGAAGTTGTGTCGCGAGTTTCACGACTTGGCGCTGCTTGACGCCCAGTATGACGCTGATTCTGGTCGGTTCGTCCAGTAGGTTTCACAACCATGTTTTGCGAGCAGTGCTGGTTCTCCGCTTTTGCAACTGGCGCCGGTGAACGATGATTCGAATAAGCCGCATCCCCCTGACGACGCGAACTGTTAGCCGGCTTGCGATTTTGATTTGACTTTGGATGTGGCCGGTTGTCTTGACTCGCTACCGTCGTTTGTTGCGTTGACTTCGCTGTCTTCTTGGACGTGCCTGAATTGCCACGTTGCGAATTATGTCGCCGATTTGAAGTACGAACGACATTCTGCTCGTGACTTTCGAGGACAAAAAAAGCACAACCAAAGTTACAGAATTCGAATAAATAATCCTGTAAGGTAGAAATGGTTTGATCTCGATTGGCAGAATGATTGCGATCATCGTAAAAGCCACGTAAACGCAACTGCTCAAATCCCCAATCACCAACGATATAATTATATTTATTGAGGATGGATTCGAATCGCTGTCCCAAGCGCTCTGGATCGAATCCATCATGATAGTTCTGAACAAGCGTGTATTCGTGGTTTCCCACTAGGATGTGACTCGCATCAGTCACTTTCACAACTGTTCCACGATAATTTTCATCTTCATCGTGCTTTACATTGAAAACACCTGGCTTTACCGCCAAACTGTCTTGGCGATCCGGTGTCAGTTCTGTCAAACTTGTTGTCATGTTCTAAGCTCCTTATTCACACATTCATCCCCGCTGACCGACAGTTAATTCAACAACTTCACACCATCCGTCGAAGCACAATGAATGCGATAGGCACAACGATTAAAAATTAATTTTCAAATTGGTTAGGCATTATTCCCACTTCAAACTGAGCATCGTTCGCCAGCTTCACTAAGTCAGCACTCGCCAAAACGTTTCAGACAATTAAGTCCGTTGACTGATTGTCTGCCGATTCGATGCCACGTTAAAATAAAATCGGCGCGGATAAGACGACTTGAAAGCCGTAAACTCATTAGGTTAACCGATGTGATTGGCACGTAAGATTTCCTTGACCGCATCGGCAATCTTACCTGCTGGCTTTTCCCATTCGACCCATTCCGTGAAATTTTCTGGTGGCATGGTATACTTTTCATTAATGTAGGTTTCATAAGTTTGCACCGCATTAGAATGAGGAATATTTAATTCCAAGATGCGAACTTCTTTGATCAACCCGCGCACGGCGGCTAATTCGGCACGACCATTCATAAACATATTGGCAATTTCAACATACTGACTGCCATCGTTACGAGTGATCTGCTCAATTAAATCTAATGTCTGATATTTTTCAGCCATTTTGAACCCTCCAAACAAGTATAAGTGTAACATTTTTATAAAAAGAGTGCGACCAGTCCTCACACAATTCAGCTCAGCCACAACCGCCAACTGAAAAAGTTATAGAAAGTAGGCATTCTCTTGCAATTCAAAAAAATTAGTCTTGGTCTCTCATTGCTGATGATTTGGTTTAGCCTAACTGGTTTCACCGTTGTCGGTCATCGTGGCGATCCTATCAATCAACCCGAAGAAACTTTTGCGAGTTTTAATCAGGCTTTTGCCGAGGGTGCTGAGTACGTTGAACTCGATCTGCACGTGTCGAAAGATAACGTGCTTGTCATTTCGCATGACCGCAATTTACAACGCGTGACCGGTCAAAACGTCATTGTTTCTCAGACACCTTGGGCCACATTACACACGCTCAAGCAGAAAAACGGTGAACCCATGCATTCGCTCGATGAACTCTTCGCGTATTACCAAAATCGTCCAAACGCCAAATTCTTGATCGAAACGAAGAAGACCAAAAAAGGAAATCCACAAAATATGGAAGCTTTAATTGCGCAAAGCGTCCAAAAATATCACATGGCTTCAAGAATTATGTTTCATTCCTTTTCATTGATCAGTCTGCAAAATCTGCAAAAGTTACTCCCGCAAGTGCCGCGTATTTTCATTGCGGGGAGTCTTAAAAAAATAAACTTCGAAGTCTTTCAATATGCCACCGGCGTTAATATTTCGTCAAACCTGGTCAATGAACAGATCATCAAGCAGCTCCACGCCGCGAAGCAAAAAGTCTACGTCTGGGATCAGATGAACGAGAACACGGATCAATGGAATTGGCTGGTTAACTTGCCAATCGACGGTGTCGTCACGAATTACCCAGCGACCGGGAAACAATATCAGGAAGCTAAGACTAAAGCAATCGATAAAAAAGTAACTTTCACCGGTGCCCTGACAAGTTTGAAACAGGAAACAAGTTACGAAAATCCGTATAATTTATCGACTAAAAAAACGCCGATCAAACCATTTTCAATCTATGACGTGGACCGTTTCATTATCAGCCAAGGCCAGCCTTACTATCAAATTGCGACCAATCGTTTTATCTCCGCTCTTGGATTCAATAAAGTGACCAATCTGAAACGACTCAGTCCTTATCTTGGCCAGCAACTGGATCTGAAGCCACAGCTCACACTGGCTCATTTCTATGATAGTCCGTTCGCCCCAAAAACAACCCGTGACTATCTGTTACCTACACAGACCCTGCAAATTTTAACGATTCAGTATCACGACAGCCAACTTTGGTTTGAAACTCAGAAAGGTTGGCTGAAAGCTGCAGATGTTCGAATCCAATTCGATCCGAACAGCAGCAACTGGTCGCAGTATCAGCAACTACCCGCCCAACAAAAACTCGCGATTCCCGCCCTCATTAAATTTGACCGAATACATTTATCAACAAATAATCAAAAACATTGGCAAATGATGCCCAACTTCCATTATAATCAACTTATTATCAAAACGATTCTACAATGAGGTGTCACCATGAGAAAAAATGAATTATGGGATGAGGATGAGACACCCAACGAGATCGACCACGAGCAACTCATCAAGGATGTCAAGGCCACATTACCACCTGCTGAATCTACCGAGGCAATTTCTGCCCTCTTCAAGATTCTAGGCGACCCAACTCGGGCCAAGATTTTATACGCACTATTCGAATCTGAATTACGCGTCTATGATATCGTAGCGATCTTGGAACTTTCTCAATCCAGTGTTTCACATCAACTCCGGCTGCTGAAGCAAGCCAAGCTGGTCAAGAACCGTAAGGCCGGCAAAGAAGTCTATTATTCGTTAGCTGACGGCCACGTGATGACGATCTTCAAGCAAGTCATCGAACATTTGAACGAATAATTCAACCCAAATGTCTCGTCGTTACCGTTAACGAAGCCAACTCCGATAATAAAAAAGAAATGAGGCTATATCATGATTAATTGGCAAGAAGAAGCACAAAAACGTTCAGAAGAACTGCTGACAGATTTATTTGGTTTACTACGAATCGATAGTGAGCGTGATATTGAACATAATTCCACAGAATTTCCTTTAGGTGAAGGCCCGGCCCAAGCGCTTAAATATGTCCTGAGCTTAGCTGAAAAAGACGGCTTCAAGACCAAGAACGTGGAAAACGTGGCGGGTCGGATTGAATTCGGTGCTGGCGACGAAACGCTGGGCATCCTCGCCCATGTCGATGAAGTTCCTGCAGGTGCCGGCTGGAAAACCGACCCGTTCGAACCACAAATTATCGACGGCAAACTTTATGCGCGTGGCAGCGCCGATGACAAAGGCCCACTGATGGCGGCATACTACGCGTTGAAGATTATTAAGGCACTGGACCTTCCCGTTTCTAAACGAGTTCACTTCATTTTAGGTACCGATGAAGAAAGTGAATGGGCCGGTATCACCCGCTACCTCGAAGTCGAGCCTACACCAGATTTCGGTTTCTCACCTGACGCGGAATTCCCAATCATCAACGGCGAAAAAGGAATTGCTTCTTTTCTGATTCAATTTGAACCCGGATTATCAACTCAGGGTCAAGTTCGTCTACGCCAATTCGACAGCGGCTTGCGTGATAACATGATTCCGCAAACGGCAACCGCCATCGTTGAAGGCGACGACCTCGACAACTTGAGTGCTGATTTTATCTCATTTGCCTCCGAAAATGGTCTGATCGCAGATGCTCAAGTTGAAGACCACCAATATGTTCTAGAATTAACAGGCAAAGGTGCTCACGCCTTAGAACCACGTGCTGGCATTAATGCTGCAACTTATCTTGCAACCTTCTTGGACGGCCTGACACTTGATCCTGCCGGGCAACAATTTGTCCACGTCATCCACGAACATCTGCATCTTGACTCCCGTGGCGAAAAGCTGGGGATCCAAAAAACAGATCCTTTGATGGGTGAATTAACCGCAAGTCCTGATATTTTCCACTATAAACCTGGCCAAATCAGCGATATCATCGTTAATGTCCGTTTCCCACAAGGAATCACCGCGGATGAAATTAGCCAACAAATGACACTCGCAATTGCACAACCCACGATTAACGCTAAAACTTTTGGTCGCGTTGAAATACCACACTATGTTCCTGCGAACGACCCGCTCGTCCAAACGCTGCTCGATGTTTATGAAAGACAGACCGGAGAAAAGGGACAAGAACAAATTATCGGTGGTGGAACCTATGGCCGAATTTTAGACCGTGGCGTCGCCTTCGGGGCACAATTCCCAGGTCGCGAAAACGTCATGCACCAAGCCAATGAGTACATGCCAGTCGAAGATATCATTACCGCCACCGCGATTTATGCCGAGGCAATCTATGAGCTAATTAAGTAAATCGAACTCGACCTTGACTTCAGAGTACACAAAAGCAAGTCCATGAGTCTCATGGACTTGCTTTTTTTGAGATTCCAATTAACTTCAGAATCACTGTTTATGCAATTGTCTTCATCATCATCAAATCTGTTTGTGGGTCGGTTCCCATCATAAAGGTGTGTTCACCGATTTTGTGAAAGCCAAGATGTTCATAGAAGTGCTGCGCGGCAAAATTCTTTTCCCAAACACCCAGCCAAACTTCTGATTTATTCAACTGATGCGCAACTTGTTCTGCTTGGGCAATCAAGCGGCTGCCCAATCCGTGGCGTTTAAATGTCGGAAGAATATAAATACGCTCAACTTCCAACGCGTTCTCGCCGACGTCTTCCGTTTGCGCAGCACCCTGATTTAATTTGAGATAGCCTGCGAGTTCCCCCTCTAAATAGGCAAAATAAAAGACACTCAATGGCGCTACCAATTCTGCGGTTAATTGCTCAACGCTATACGCTTGTTTCAAATAATTTGCCAAGTCTTCCGGTGAATTCTGATCACCAAATGTATCCGTAAATGTTGTGATGCTAATTTCGCGCAAGCAATCAACATCTGCTGTGGTTGCTTTTTTTAACGTGATTTCTGCCAAGTCTATCGTCTCCAATCGTTCAATTCTTGTCGAAAAAAATAAAGCACCTTCAAGACACCGACCATGACCTAACGGTGTCTGAAACATGCTTCTAACCCACCCGGTGGCAGGTCGTTAACTTATTTAATTTTAATGATCCAATTAACTCATCGTAAAATACAAGAGCATTGCACCGATGGCAAAGATGACCAATCCCCAGAATAATTGTGAGAACATACGACGATCTCCGAAAATCCAGCGGAAGACAAACCATTTACGCCCGAAGGAAAAATCAAAACACCAAGTGCGGCTAAAATAATGCCTATCGTTCGCAGTGGATCACTCATCAAGCTATTGGTTAATCCTGTCATGCGTTTCCTTCTTTCTCGTGACGAAACAATCTTGATGTAACCCACTATACCGGCGATTGCATGGTCAAACAAGGTACCAAAGTCATAAATGCAGTGTCTATCACCAACGCCATTCAAAATTAAGCTTGCCATCTGATCTCATCTGGTGCCAACCCAACTTTTTGAAGGCCAACCCGTTAGTCACAACGCACAAAACTCTCGCAGACGACCGGATCTTGTTCCGAGAATTGAAAGTTAGCTGCTTTAGCTTCCGCACTGAAAAAATCGTAATGCTTTTCACGCCATTGTTCAAGGCTCAAATCACCCTCGCCTTCTCTTGCAGCGTGCTCAGCCGAAACTTCGTCATATGGCATCACTTCGACCTTAGTCGTTTGAATGACAGCGCGCGGCTGTTGACGACCATCGAGTATAATACTGTAGTCCCCAACCTTAGGCAACGGCTCATTGGTCCAACGATATAATTGATAGAGCGAAGTCGTTGCGGTCTTTTTCCCTGCAAGCACCAGTGCCAACAATTCATCTGCAAGCTCAGGTGTGTCGCCGAACGACCACGCCGAATATTGATCACCTGCGTCTGGATGAGTTGCCGTGAATTGCTCCCAGTAAGTTGGAATTGCTAAACTAGTCATGGTCACCCGACCTTTCTAAACTTAAGTTTAGTCTATCTTTTTTTGATTGAAAACTCAACTGTCGACTGATTATCAATCAGGGCATCTACGGGCGACACGCACCAATTACCGTACTGTCACACTTCTTAACCAGTAAACCGTGGATTGTCATCTTTCAATCACAGAAAGTTAACAATCTGTTAACAGTCTTGACGAAATAACCATCGTTGTTTGAAAATGTTATATAATTCAAGAGTGTAACTTATGAAAAGGTGGCGTTATTTGTGAACGAGCCCCAAGAATGGTGGGCAAAGTTGCGACTCCAATTGCAAAAATGGAGTCGCAACTTTGGTCGTCTACTACAGCAACTCTTTAAAAAATTACAACGATTCATTAAGCAACAAAATCAAAATTCTCAGAACCCACAGGATTGGCAGTTTAAATTCAATGTGGTCATGAGTACGATTCGGACGCTGGTACTCTACGGTGTTGCGTTTCTGCTTGTATTAGGTGGACTTGGTGTTGGATTAGGCATCGGTTATTTCAGTGGCTTGATGAGTCACGAAGATGTGCCCAGCTATACGAGTATGAAACGACAAATCAGTGACATGAAGCAGTCTTCTGAGCTCTATTTTGCAGACAATGTCAAATTAGCGAATGTCAAGAGTGACTTGATCCGAACGAAAGTCACCGCTGATCAAATTTCTCCCTATCTAAAAGCTGCCATCGTTGCGACCGAGGATAGTGACTTCTACGAGCACGATGGCGTGGTTCCGAAGTCACTGATCCGTGCCGTTCTTGCTGACGTGACTGGCATGGGCACACAGACTGGTGGTTCGACACTGACACAACAACTCGTTAAGATGCAACTCCTTTCCTCTGAGACCACTTGGAAACGTAAAGCCATCGAAGTGATGCTTGCGCTACGTGTCAACAAGTATTTCAGCAAAGAACAAATCTTGAGTTCATATTTAAATGTCGCAACGTTTGGGCGTAATAATGCCGGACAAAACATTGCTGGCGTTCAGGCTGCTGCTAAGGGTATTTTTGGGGTGACTGCTAAGAATCTCAGCTTACCGCAGGCGGCTTTCATCGCCGGATTACCACAGAGTCCCTCAATCTACACGCCTTTCACACAGACTGGTACGCTCAAGAAAGATTATTCACTCGGACTGAAACGTAAGAACGTCGTTTTATTCCGAATGTTGCGTAACGGCGATATCACTCAACAACAGTACGATGATGCTAAAAAGGTTGATCTCGCTAAGCAATTTTTACAAAAAGGAACCGCTGCACAGCAGAATGTCAAATATGGTTACGTTTATAACCTCGTCTTGGGCCAAGCGCGAACCATCCTAATCAAACAGCTGATCCAACAAGATGGTCGCAAGGTCGCACAGGTTGAAAAAGACAAGGCACTGTATCAAACCTATTACGATTCTGCAGACACACTATTGCGCCAAAAAGGTTATCGTGTTGATAGCACGATCAATAAGACGCTCTACGATGGGCTCCAAGATGCCACCTCGGAAGCGAGTGCCAATTTTGGTCCTAGTTACACCGAGACCGCCTACGACAACAACCTTCAAAAGACGGTGACGATTACCGAGCCCGTACAAGTCGGCAGTATTCTACTTGATAATAACTCGGGTAAGGTGCTGGCATTTGTCGGTGGCCGCGATTATGATGAGAGCCAAGTCAATCATGCCTTTAACACGCTGCGTTCCCCAGGATCGACGATGAAACCATTGATGGTTTATGGCCCTGCTGTTGAAAACAAAGTTATCAACACTCAAACCCAACTCGCCGATTTTCCTCAGGATTTCAATGGCTACAAGCCTTCTGACTACGGACAAACCTCCCTCAACAAGTTTGTCTCTGCCAGCGACGCTTTAGAGCACTCGTACAATTTACCAACCGTTAATCTATATAACTACCTCTTAAACAAAACATCCGTCAATCCATCGAATTACATGAAAAAAATGGGGATCAATCTAACCGCTAAGGAAAGCTCCGAATTGGGGATTGCCTTAGGTGGGACCTCTGAAGGTATCTCCGTTAAACAAAACGCGAGTGCCTTCTCCACGTTTGCCAATCAAGGCGAGCGCGTTCAACCTTATGTGATCACTAAAATCACTGCACCAAATGGCTCGGTGATTTATCATCATAAAGAAGCTAAGACGACCGTTTTCAGCAAAAACACGGCTTACATCATCCAACACATGCTCCATAACGTGGTCACTGAAGGAACCGCCTCATCATTAAAATGGCGTTTGAACTTCAACACCGATCACGTCTGGGGCAAAACCGGGACCACCAACGACAACAAAGATATTTGGTTCGTTGGTTCAACGCCTGGGATGACACTTGCCAGCTGGATGGGTTACGATAACTTCTACGGTAATCAGCATACCCTCAATTCATCGGCCAGCTCAGCCAACCTGACTTACTGGTCACAGATGGCAAATCTCATTTATTCACAACAGCCTAGTCTGTTAAAACTCGACCACGCCATGGCAAGGCCTAGCGGCGTTAAGTCCCACCAAGTCTTATCCAGTACCGGCACTGCCGAGGGTAACCTCACCGTCAACAATCAAAGTTTCGACTTGAAAGGTAATCTTGTGACTGCCCTCTTCAATGACAGTAACCCTACCGCACCAAGCGAGAAATTTGCAATTGGTGGTACCGACAAAAATTATCAACTCTTCTGGGATAATTTCATGGGCAAACACAATAATTACGGTGTTCGTCTCAACATGGATGCTAAAGGAAATGTGATCGACGGTAACGGCAATATTGTCAATGAAGATGACAATACCACAAGTTCCACGACAACGACGTCGACGACAAATCCAACGACCAACGTGATTGCCAATCAAACAAGTCGCTCGGCGACAAGTTCCTCGTCTTCTGCATCCAGCAGCTCCAGCAGTTCTGTTGCCTCGACCATCACACCTGCAGCTGACACGACAACAGGAACTGGCACCACGCCAGATACAACAGATGACACGACGCAAACGACCGGCACCACCCGTTAAACCATTTAACATCAGTTAAGAACAGAAACGGGCACACGTTAGAATCTAGACGTGTGCCTGTTTTTAATTTAAAAATTCCACTGCATTCAAAAAGACACACCGAATAATCAGTGTGTCTTCACAGCAACGATCTTTGCTTACTTATTTGGTTGAGTTACGGGTAATGATGCTATGTGGCAAGAGAATCGTATTTTGATCGATTTCTTCTTTGTTCATCATCTTCGTCAACAAACGCATGGCAACGGCACCGATATCATAGAGTGGTTGTGCGATCGATGTCAGCTTTGGACGCACGATTTCGGTTAGCATCGTGTTGTTGCTGGTAATGATTTCGAAGTCTTCTGGAATCTTGACTTGGGCATCACGGGCACCGTTCAAGAATCCAACGGCTAATTCATCATCCGTAACGATTGCGGCAGTTGCGCCTGCACGCTTGACTGCATCCCAAACAGCCTCGCCAGCACGATAGCTATATTCTGTTTCGAAAACATAGCTCTCATCATAAGCAATTTTAGCTTCGCTGAGGGCTTCTTGGTAGCCTTTCAAACGGAATTGGCCATTGATTGGATCACTTAATGAACCCGTGACAAAAGCAATTCGCTGATTACCTGAAGCAATTAATCGTGCAGTCGCTTCTTTAACAGCCGCCACGTAATCAATATTGACACTCCCAAATTTGTCCTGCGGATCAACCGTGCCAGCAAGAACGACGGGTGTCTTACCGCGTTCCAATTCTTTACGAGTTGAATCTTCAACATGCTGACCCATGAAAATCAAACCATCGACTTGTTTAGCCATGATACTTTGTAAAACAGCATCTGTCTTGTGTTTTCCTTCATCGGCACTCGCCAAGATGATATTATATTTGTACATCGTGGCAACGTCATTGATACCGCGTGCAAGTGAAGCGTAAAAAATATTAGTGATATCAGGGATCAGGACCCCAACGGTTGTTGTCCGATGACTAGCTAAACCACGCGCCACGGCGTTAGGACGATAATCCAATTTCTCAATCACTTTTAAAACTTTTTCACGCGTATCTGGACGCACATTTGGGTTACCATTGACGACACGAGAAACCGTTGCCATCGACACACTTGCCTCACGGGCAACATCATAAATTGTAATCGATTGTTTTTCCACGTTATAAATCTCCCTACGGTTTTCATAGATTTCTAGACTAATTTATCACTATTTAAAGATAATTGCAAACGTTTTATAAAAATTCAGTGAAAATAAATCGTTTTCAGTATATCATACTTTCAATAATCTTTCATAGAAATGTTTTCTACATATGGTATACTGACATTGAGTTCTACAATGAAAGGAAGTCTTCCCATGACAAAACTTGAGTCATTACAAAATTGGGTCCAAGCACAACACCTGGACGTCGTTTACATTAGTGATCCGAACAGTGTCGGTTACTTCACCAATTTCATCTCCGACCCCCACGAGCGCATCTTAGGCCTATTCGTCTTTGCAGACGCTGAGCCATTCCTCTTCGCACCAGAACTTTCAGTGGGTTCTGCTCAGAAAGCCGGCTGGTCAGGCGAAATTCACGGCTATCTCGATCATCAACATCCTTTCGCGATGATTGCCGATTTAATCAAGGCACGCACCTCACACTATGCCAAATGGGGCCTAGAAAAAGACAGTCTCCCTGTTCAGCGATTTGAAGCTGTTCGTGCAGAATTTCCTGACGCGACTTTTCCTGGAAATGTTTCTCGATTCGTCGAACATATGAAACTTTTCAAAACACCTGAAGAAATCAAGTTAATGGAAGAAGCCGGTGAGGAAGCTGACTTAGCATTTTCAATTGGCTTTAATGCCATCCAAGAAGGCCGCACCGAGCAAGAAGTCGTTGCAGAAATCGAATATGGCCTAATGAAACAAGGCATCATGGAAATGAGCTTTGACACCATCGTTCAAGCGGGGGCAAATGCTGCCAATCCGCACGGTGGACCTGAAAAGAATGCCATCGAACCAAACCAACTCATTCTGTTCGACCTAGGAACTGCCCATCACGGCTATATGAGCGACGCCAGCCGGACAGTCGCTTTTGGTCAATTAAGCGACAAGCAACGTGACATTTACGATGTCTGCCTAGAAGCGCAGCTCGCTGCGCAAGACGCTGTTAAGCCCGGTTTAACGGCAGCAGAATTAGATAAAATCGCCCGCGATATCATCACAAAAGCTGGCTATGGCGAGTACTTCATTCATCGCCTAGGCCATGGGATCGGCACGTCAACTCACGAGTTTCCATCTATCATGGAAGGTAATGAGATGGTACTTGAGCCAGGCATGTGCTTCTCTATCGAACCAGGCATTTACATTCCTGGTTTCGCGGGTGTTAGAATTGAGGACTGTGTTCACGTCACCGAAGATGGTTGCAAAGCGTTCACACATACTAATAAAAAATTAAATCATATTCCTGTTCATTAGTATTTTAGTCATTATTGAGGAGGTCCTGAATCTTATTTGATTCGGGACTTTTTTATTGATTTGTTTGGATCTTTCAGTTTGCACGTTGGACCCGTCAGTCCTCTGCGTGGAAAGTTGTTGCTTTTGCTGTGGGGCCGGCTGCAGGTTTATTCGGCTCGCGCTTCGCACTCGGCGAATAAATCTTCCGCCTTAAACATTAGCCTTCGCAAACGTGTTCCATACTCTAT
>NZ_AZFX01000040.1:0-40211 GCF_001435835.1 Lapidilactobacillus concavus DSM 17758 | reverse complement strand
TAAGACTAAACTAGAAGTTGCGGAGGAAAATGGTTGTGATGCTGTGAAAGTTTTGTTGGTCTGCACGCCTTTCGCAGACTTCCAAAACGGGTAACTTGGAGACTTCGAACTTTGAAGGCTCCAATTTTAGTCGCAAGCTACTTTTAGCTTGCTAAAAGAGCTGTAGACGGCCCCACAGCAGGAACAACCGTTTTCCGCAGCAACTTCGGACAACAGAAGTTAAAAAATTTGATTTTCTCAATTTGTCATTCTAGACACACGACTAATACAAATATTAACGCCAAAATACTTGCACATTTCAAGTAAAATAAGCAAGTTTTTGGCGTGAATTTGAATATTTATCGTATCTAAATTTTGCCATTTGAAGCAATCACGATTTTTAAATGCGATTATGATTTAATATTCGAAGAAATAGACTGCTAGTAAATCACACCCAGTTATTTTGAGTTACCGACTAAACTAGAAGTTGCGGAAGACAATGGGCATGATTGCAGTGACAGTGCTATAAGCTCGAAACGTGTTTCGAGCTTATAACACGGGCAAAACTTTAGATTTTGTGCAACAAAAGCTACAAGTTTTAGGCGAAAGCTACTTTAGAAGCTTGCTTCTAAAGAGCTGCAGCCGGCCCCACAGGCTAGCATGCCCATTGTCTGTAGCAACTTCGGTTCGACGTATACCACATGCAAGCATACCCATTGTCTGCAGCAACTTCGACAAAAAAAGACCAGGTACATTCACCTGGTCTGGTCTTTTGAACTTTTAAAAACAAAATGCCTATTTTTGATCGTCCGCAACTTTCTTGCTGGCGTCTACAACCTCTTTCGCGTCATCTTTGACTTCCGCGGCACCCGCTTTAACATCGGTGTCAACTTTCTCAGCGGCTTCTTCGACATCGGCAGTCATTTCTTCAACGTCAGTCTTAACTTCTGCGGCTGCATCGATAGCTTCGTCTTTGGCTTCTTGGAATGCAGATTGGCTATCCAGGACGATGTCATCAAAATGAAGTTGGTCAACTTCATCTTTAGTTTCTTCGAAGCTGCTCTTCAATTGATTCGAAACGTCGCCAAATTGCGATTTCATTTGTTCTGTCGCATCTTGGAATGTTTCTTTAAATTGTTGAACGGCTTTACTCGATGTGTCGACTGCAAAGTGTAATCCTTCATGCTCGTTCAGAACGCGATTCACTTTTCTGGCTGCATCTTCACGCCAGTCAGCAGTTGCATCGTCTGCGATTTCATATAATTCTGTCGCACGATTCTTAAGTTTACGACTATTTGCAGAAGCACTCTTCTTGATCTCTTCTGCGGTTTCCGGTGTTAAAAATAACGCTGCGCCAATTGCAGCCGCGCCACCCAAAACTAACCCTAGGAAAAAGTGTCCTTTAGACATCTACATCGCTCCAATCATTTTTGAATTATTGTTTGTTCTTCTTAAAAAAACTACGGACAACTTGTGCTGCGAGACCAACCTTACTTGTCTTTGCACTCGTTAACTTAGTTGCCAGGTTGCGCGATGACTGGTTCAAATCAGAAACCGTCTCACCTAAATCGCCCATTGCCTGAAAGACTGGGTCTAAGGTGGCCACTTTGCCATTGACATCGTTTAGCAAAGTATTACTCTTTGCTAACAAGCCTTCAACTTCATTTGATAATGCATCGACATCTTTGGTGACTGTCTGCAAAGACTCATCCACACTATCAACTGTCTTTTCAACATGCTTCATGACCTTTGTGACCCGAATCAAGAAGATCGATACGAAAATTACGAAAATCAATAATGCAATCGCAGCGATCAAACCGGCTATTTCTCCGCCTGTCATAAACAACCTCCTCATCAAACTAAACTTTCTACTTAAGAATAACACCATGCCCCACCTATCGCAATTGATATCTACATCTAAATGAAGGCGTTTTTAAAAAATGTGCTAGATTTTTGATGAGTCCAAGTAGCTCATCACCATCATTATTTGTTACACTAAAGTTATCGTCTATTTCAAGCATCAAGATTTTAGTTAAAGGAGTTCTCATATTGTCTAAATTGAGTCTATTTGAAAAGTTTGATTGGGATCAGATCGGTGCCGATGTGTTGACCCATGTGGTTCAGGTCGTTTTACTGACTGCCTTATTTTATTTGTTGAATCTCTTTGGTCAGAAGCTGATCAACAAGACAACCACCCACTATTTGAACAAGGAATCGACTTCGAACAATCGTGTTTCAACCATTCGTTCTTTGTTAAAAAACATCCTACTTTACACCTTGTTGATTTTTTATGTCTACACGATTCTAACCGTCTTGGGCGTGCCTGTGGGAACGTTAGTCGCGAGTGCCGGAATCGCTAGTTTAGCGATTGGCTTGGGCGCTCAGGGATTCGTGAATGATGTGGTCACTGGATTCTTCATCTTAGTTGAACAACAATTTGAAGTTGGCGATCTGGTCACCGTCAGCGGTATTAACGGCACCGTGGTCGCACTAGGATTGCGAACCACTCAGGTGCGTTCCGCCGACGGGACGTTGCACTATATCCCAAATCGCAATATTTCGATCGTTGCCAATTTCTCCCGCGGTCATCGTCAACAAATCGTTAATTTGCGTGTTGCCGCTGATACCAATATTCCTAAGCTTGAAGACGTCTTACGCACGGTGAACCAACAACTGTTCGAATCAACGGATGAATTGCTTATCGAGCCAGAGTTACTCGGCGTCAATGTGCTTGCAAATGGGAATCTGGTTTATCAAATCAAGGTGACCCCTCAGCAAGGCGCGGAGATTGCCATGCAGCGCTTGTTGGTCAGTCACTACCTGCCCGAGCTCAAGAAAATTGGGATCACTCTTCCCTCTAACACGCTAAACTTACAAGGTTGATCAATCATAGATTTCGTGAAAAAACGCCATCGCTTTCTCAAATATTTTGAGAACCGCGCTGGCGTTTTTTGAGATGTGGATGAAAGTCGATCAACATCCGACCAAAATCGTCCAATCGTTTCAAGCGGTTATCCTGATTGGTCATCGACGTTAGGCGGGATTGATGATCAAGTTAGGCATGTTTAATTTCTGTTCCAGCTAATTTTGAAATGTGGTGCCGGGACGCTTTTTCAGTAATTTCGTAATCATTTTCAATATTATGCGCAATATAATTGAAAGCCTTCATCATCTCACGTCGGGTCAGAATACCACGGAACACATTCTGTTCATCGACAACGGGCACAAAAGGATTGTCAACCAGTAAATGTAAGGCAAGATCCATGTCTGCAGTTGTTTTGAGGGTATCGAATTCTGTCTGCATGACATCTTTCACCGTCAAGTCCTTCAACGGGTCGAAACTGAGATCCATCAGCTCAATCATCCGGTCAGTGATCATCGGCATGGTCAGCAGACCCAGTAAATGCGATTCGCCATCTAGAACTGGGATTTTAGAATAACGTACCTTAGTCAATAAAAGAAAGGCGTGCGTCAACGGATTATCCTCCTGCACCGAGGCAACCTTATCACCAGGAATTAAGAAGCTATTTTGCTTTGTCAATAACATTTCTTCAATGGATTTTGCAATCATTTAGTCTTGATCCTTTCGAATTTTCAGGTTTTCTTAACAAATCTTAAACATTTTGCATTGTTTCCACCCGACAATATCTGTATAATTTTCAACAGTATTATATTTGGAGGATGAAAATGACATATTCACTTGTAACACGATTAGCGGCCGAATTTATCGGAACTGCAATCATGGTAATTCTTGGTAACGGCGCGGTTGCCAACGTCGATTTAACGGGGACGAAAGGCGAACATGGCGGCTGGGTATTGATCTCACTTGGTTATGGTGCCGGTGTGATGATTCCAGCATTGATTTTCGGTGGTATTTCTGGCAACCATATTAATCCAGCTTTCACGCTTGGATTAGCCTTCTCTGGCCTTTTTCCATGGTCGGAAGTCTTGCCTTACATTGCCGTACAACTACTCGGAGCGTTCGTTGGACAAGCCATCGTTGTTTTAGCTTACAAGCCACATTACAACATGACGACCAATCCACAACGTATCTTGGGCACTTTTGCAACCATCGACGCGACATCGAGTCGCTTCAATGGATTCATCAACGAGTTCGTTGGCACCTTTATTCTTGTCTTTTCTGCTTTGGGCATCACTAAGGCGCCGTTCTTCGGTCATAATCTTGGCACTGCACATCTGGCATTAGGTTTCTTGGTCATGACACTGGTTGCCTCGTTAGGTGGACCAACTGGCCCGGCATTAAATCCGGCGCGTGACTTCTCACCACGTCTCTTGCATTTCCTGTTACCATTGAAGAACAAAGGTAAGTCTGACTGGCGTTACGCTTGGATACCCATCGTTGCACCAATCACCGCCGGTATCATCGCCGCCTTTACGTATAAAAGCATTTTCATGTAGCCGTCCCTCTCTATCATAGCAAACGTTTTACTAAGTCTAAAGTAACATTGCTTCAATCATTTAACAATGCGACGAAGGACCGACAATTTGAATAAGCACCCTTAAGACAAGTTAAAAGCGTCCCAGCAAGTCATGAATTTCATGAGGCTGGGACGCTTTTTTAGTCGGATTCTTTTGAGCGTGGTGAGGCACGTCATCAATCTAAACATGGTGTCAGCTGCAGTTAGTCACTGACCGTTCGTGCCTATCGTTTAAAACTCAGAGCGAGTGTGTCAACTGGTTCAAAATGACGTTGGTAATATTGGACATTTATAGTTTCAGGCGTGCTCTCAACGATGGCATACGTGCCATGAAGGCCAATATATTCGCCACGTGGTTGGCTGATCGACCCCGGGTTGAGAAACAGTCGGCCATCGACAAATTCACAAGCTAATTGATGCGTGTGACCATAGCACACAAATTGGGCTTGCTGCTCTTGCGCCAATAATGACAATCGATCCAGACCCATGTTGACGCCTACTCGATGCCCGTGCACGATCAAAACCGATTCACCCGCAACTTGTGTCACGATTTGCAGCGGAAATTGTTGGTCAAAATCCATATTGCCTTGGACAATCAAAAACTGTTGACGTAATGGATCTTGATCACTTAATTCAGAATCGCCGCAATGAATCATGACATCTACTTGATGCTGATAACGTGCCACCAACTGTTGCAAGATCGCGTCGTCACCATGACTATCACTTACGACTAAAGCTCTCATCCTTGTTGCTCCTGTTCTTGCCACCATTGTTGCCAGACAGGTAATAAATTCTGAATAGCAGCGCCACGGTGACTGTATTTATTTTTATCAATCGCATTCAATTCTGCGAAGGTCTTGTCTAAGTCTGCTAGATAGAATAGTGGATCATAGCCGAAGCCATCTTCGCCACGTGGCACACTCAAGATTTCTCCCTTAACATCGCCATTCACAACTAAATCTTGCTCCGGACGCTGTGGCCATGCCAACACCAGCGTCGTGTGAAAATTAGCCTGTCGCTGTTCAGCAGGCACACCACCCAACTCAGCGAGCAACCGGGCATTATTGGCCGCATCATCGTGCGCAACGCCGGCATAACGAGCCGAATAAATTCCAGGTTGACCATGTAAAAAAGTGACCTGTAGCCCAGAATCGTCTGCAAGCACTGGGCAATGCAATTTAGCCGCAAAGAAATCTGCCTTCAATCTTGCGTTCTCTTCAAAAGTGCGGCCGGTTTCATTGACTTGTGCTAAATGATCGAAATCATTTAATGTCAAGACTTGCCAACCTGCCGGTTCAAAAACCGCACGAAATTCACGGGCCTTACCATTATTTTGGGTTGCAATAACTAATTTCTTTTCCATGATTGATCTCCACTAATATGAACTTGTTGTGCACGCAATGAGGTTAATCCCAACCATTGTGTTGCAATTAAATCGAACATTTCCGGTGCAGCTGTCGTATAGAATTGCTTGATGCCGACATGCTGTGTATCTGAATTCGTTAAGTTGAAATAATCTAACAATACTGAGACTTCAGAAACCGCTTCTGCCCCTGAGTCGATCAACTGAACATCCTCACCTAAATATGACTGGATCAACGGTCGTAGTAATGGATAGTGGGTACACCCCAAGATCAAAGTATCAATTCCACTGTTTTTGAACGGTGCGAGTGTCTCTTCAACAACTTTTCTGGCAAGCGGCGTGTCAAATTGATTGCTCTCGACCAAAGGGACAAACTTCGGCGCCGCCATGCTCATCACTTCCAAGTCGGGATTGCGGGCATGAATAGCTTCAACGTAAGCTTGCGACTTGTGGGTACCTTCGGTTGAGATAACCCCAATACGTTGATTATGTGTTGCTTTGATTGCAGCTCGCGTGCCGGGTAAAATAACGCCAACCACCGGGATCGATAGATGTGGCTTGATCACGGACAAGGCCTCTGCAGTCGCTGTGTTGCAGGCAAAGACTAACATCTTAATGTTCTTCTTGAGCAAGAAGTTTGTCATTTGCCAAGTAAATTCTTGGACCTGATCGGTTGGCCGTGGTCCATATGGCAAGCGTGCCTGATCGCCAATAAAGACAATATCTTCGTGTGGTAACTGGCGCATTGCTTCTTTCACAACGGTCAATCCACCAACGCCTGAATCCAAAAAACCAATAGGTTGATTTTCCATTTTTTTGTTCCTTCCGAAATTTCATTAAACTATATTGTCGCTTTTTTAGGGTAATTATTCAAGTCACACCGGTCAGATTGCTAAGATTCTTTAGGAGTTGGCCGCATTTCGTAAGAATCAGCTTTGAAACACATTTTTGTTTTGTCAGTGGCGCCTTAAACCGCTATAATATTTAATAGTTAAGTGATCGCTTGATGACGAAATAACAATTCAGAACAATCATGATGTGAAGTCGAGGATAACCATGAATTTAGCACAATTACAACAGCAGCTTACTGAAACACCCGATATCTTTAACGCCATCTTCAACCGCGAGGTCCTGCTTCCGATTCTCCTCGGCGAAGATACGGAGGATCTCACCTACTGGTTAGGTAAAGAAGTCGCACGTCGATTCCCCCTTAAGGATTTTGAAGACGTGCGCCGATTCTTCAATTTGGTGGGCTGGGGTGATTTATCACTGAGTGGGCATCAGAAAGGCACCACGACGCTCAGCTTAGCAGGCGAACCCGTTGAAGCCAGAATCTCACTAGGTAAAAATGGTGGTTTCAACTTAGAGACGGGGTTCCTTTCCGAAACTTATCAGCAACAAAATGGCTTTCTTACCGAAGGCACCTATCAGGCTGAGACGCAGCGTGTACAAGTGACGTTGCGGTCAGATCTTAAAGACCCTTTGACCAACTTGCCTCCTGATTTTATTCAGTTCAAACCTGCTTCAGACGATCAATCCAAATAAATCAAATGCAGACGGCACGTCTAACTCAATCCTTAAGTTAGACGTGCCGTCTTTTGTGTCTGGTAACCTGCAAGATAACTGTGCGCGCAATGACATCACGCCGTCAAATACGCGAATAAAAAAAGCGACCACCAGCATTCGCCAGTCATCGCTTCTCGCACAATCTGATCATAGGTTGCGCGCTAATTTTAATTAAGCCGTATATTTTGCAAGTGTTTCTTGTAATTGTTCTTTGCTGTGATAGCCAACAACTTTCTCAACGACTTCGCCATCTTTTTTGATGATCAAGGTTGGAATCGCCATGATACCGAATGACTTCGGCGTATCAGGATTTTCATCGACATCCATCTTCGTAAATTTCACGTCATCGAGCTCCTCTTCCAATTTCTCAATGACTGGAGATTGCATCCGACAAGGACCACACCAAGTTGCCCAGAAGTCGGTCAGGACGACACCGTGATCAGTTTCTTGGGAGAATGTTTTATCAGTAATTACTTTAACCATTATTAAGACCTCCATCATTTTGCATATCCTTATTATCGCATAATATGACGTAATTACAATTAGTTTGCTTACTAAAAATAACTAATCATTTTTTCTGTCACCTTTTGGCTAAATGGAAGCTAGTTACTTGAAGTAAACGATTGTTGCACCGTTACCACCAGCGGAGGCTGGCGCATACTCATACTTCTTGATACGACGATTCCCCTTGAGGTAGTCTTGAACACCTTTGCGAATCGCGCCCGTCCCTTTACCATGAACGATGGTCACCGACTCATAGCCAGCGAGCAAGGCTGCATCAATATACTGATCTAAGTTTGCCAGCGCTTCTTCATAGCGTTGCCCCCTGAGATCGAGCTGTGTTGAAACGTGGGAACTGCTCCCGCGAACGGTCACAATTTGGCGTTGATTTTGCTGAGGCTCTGGTTTGATCTTCTCCAAGTCACGATCCCGCAACTTCATCTTGATAATACCAACTTGAACTTCAAATTCATGTTCACTTAATTTTTGCGTAATTACGCCATTTTGACCATATGTGAGCACTTTGACATCATCTCCAGCCTGGAGAGCCTGCTTCTTCTTCGCACGCTGTAAGACGCGATTATGGGCCAATGGGCGATCAGGATGCAAGGCGTTCAACTGACCCTTGGCATCGATCAATTGATTCTCTTTGACATCCGTTCGACCGGTCAACCGCATTTGTCGTAGTTCGTCGATGATTTGATCGGCCTTTTTCTGTGCACCATTGACCAACTCGTCGGCCTTATCACGTGCCTTGTCCATCTGCTGATCTCGTTGGGCATTGAAAGTCTGCCAAGCTGTTGCGAGTTCTTCATGCAGTCGTGTCGCATCATCTAGTTGTTGTTGCAACGCAGCCCCCGCTTCTTCGGTTTGCTTGCGCTGCTTTTCCAGATCGGTGATCATATTATTTAAATCTTGACTTGAATCGTTCATTAACGCCTTGGCCGCCTCGACAATGGAATCGGGCATTCCCAGCCGTCTCGAAATGTCGAAAGCATTCGAACGCCCGGGCACACCGATCAACAGTTGATAGGTCGGCTGCAATGTCTCCACGTCAAATTCCATGCTGGCATTGATGGTGCCAGGACGCTCGTAGCCATAAAGCTTCAACTCTGGATAGTGCGTCGAAGCAATCACGTCTGTCCCCACACCACCGAGATAATCGAGAATTGCAATTGCCAAGCTGGCACCCTCTTGTGGGTCGGTTCCAGCACCCAACTCATCGAGCAAGACCAGATCACGATCGGTCACGACGTCAAGAATGCGAATAATATTTTCCATATGTGCAGAAAAAGTACTCAGATTCTGCTCAATCGATTGTTCATCGCCAATATCTGCAAAAATCTCACCAAAGATACCGATACGACTTTCCTCACGTGCCGGAATAAAGAGCCCCGCTTGTGCCATCAATTGAATGAGCCCAAGTGTCTTTAAGGTGATCGTCTTCCCACCGGTATTCGGCCCGGTGACCACAATCGTTTGATAATCGGCGCCAATCACAATATCGTTGCTCACAACCTTTTTAGGATCGATCAAAGGATGTCGTGCTTGACGCAAGACGACATGATTTTGATCATCGATCATCGGTTCAGTCGCTTTGATTTTTGCCGCATAATGCGCCTTGGCATTAATGAAATCGAGTTGTCCCACTAAATACTGATTTTGACGCAACTCGTTCGTAAACGGTGCGATCATCTCAGAAAGCTCGGCGAAGATTCGCTCAATCTCCTGTTTTTCTGCTAGCTGATCTTGACGCAGCTTGTTGTTTAGCGTCAAGACACTCTGGGGCTCGACATAAACTGTCTGGCCACTCGCGCTTTGGTCATGGATGATTCCACCGAACTGATTCTTGTACTCGGCACGTACAGGGATCACGTAGCGATCATCGCGAATCGTCACCAAAGGCTCAGATAAATACTTCGCACTACTCCCACGCGTGTAGTCATCCATCTTACTTCTGACTTGACCTTCTGTGGCGTGAATCGTCTTGCGAATTGCGGCCAACTTGGCAGATGCTTCATCCAAAACTGTTCCGTCAGAGTCAATGCTACGTCGCAATTGTTGCGCTTGCTCAGGCAACGCCACCAATTGGGCAATCAAATCAGGCAAGTTGCGCAATTCAAACGATAATTCTAAGTCACGGAAAAAGCGGATCAACGCACTTGTTGCCTGTAAATTACGACTAATGGCAGCGAGCTCGACGCCATTCAAACTCGCGCCGATTTCTAAACGTTTCAAGGCTGGACCGATCGTCTGCAGCTGGGCGATTGGTAACCCACCCTTCACCCGCAATAGATCCGCACCGTCTTTGGTCTGATCAAGCAAAAGCTGGACGGCTGTTTGATCTGCAATTGGTTCTAATTCATTTAAAAGTTGTTCACCCATCTCAGTTTTCAGAAATGGCTGGATTTGTTGTTTAATTTTTTTAAATTCAAGCGTCTTTAAAACTTTTGGATTCATTCTTGCTTCACCTCAATCTCTCGGATTGACGATCAACTGAATTACTTCACGATCCACATTTGTGTTGTCCAATGTGTCAACACTGGCGAATAGCGAACCATTAGCGTCGCCAACCAAGATTTATCCAATAGGCGCTGAATGCCATCGAGTGGAATCAGCGCTAATAAATACAGCATAAAAAATATCGCCACATAAGTCACGAAAAACGACAAAAAGAGACTGCCACCCAGATTGACGACAGGGTCGAGCTGGTTGAAGATCAATCCATGCAAGAAAAATGCAGCAAGGTGGGTCAATGCCCAGCCAATCAATAAAATAATTAGAAAGGCGCAGCCTGCATAAAAAGCGTGGTCTAATCCGAGACCGACAGTCGTCGTAAAGAAGACAAAATGGCTATCCAAGGACGCTGAAGGATACGGAATCAACAGGTCTAATTTTGTTGCAAAGGAACGATATAACAGCGCAGCAACCAATAGTGTGAGGCTATAGCCGGCTGTGTAAAATAACTGCAACCATAGCCCACGTCGAGCACTCAGATATAAGTTATAAGCAAAAATGATAATAATCAATAAACTTAGCATAAGAACCTCGTCAATATCTAATTTAAAAAGTGATTGGTCATCTTCTTGACCGGGAGAAACAAACAACCAATTCATTCGAAGCCGAATCGTTTTGCCTCGATGATTGTTATGCGCCCCAAAAGTTTCAAGGCGGAAATACCTCATTCGGAATAGCAATATTCTAGCACTTTTACGATTGGGTCACCAGTCTCGCCTGATTGCGCCCTCAGACAATAAAAAGAGAATGAAACCACTACGTTCCATTCTCCTTAGTTTCACTTATTCTTGGTCATCATTTAGATTTTCATCGTTGAGGAAAACGTCGAGAACACCTTGAACCATGTCCCACTCCGCATCATCCTCAATCGGCATCAAGTCACCTGACGTGGCATCGCCATTCTCGTCGGGTGTATAAGCAAAGGGATAGATATCGACTTGCTCGTTATCTTGTGCACCGGCAGGAATCAGCAGGACATATGAGCGGTCATAATCTTCTGAATCGAAGGTAAATAGAATCTCATATAATTCTTCATTTCCTTGATCATCGACCAAAGAAATTTGTCGTTGTTCGTCTGCAAAGTCGCTGAAATCGACGATGTTTTTATCTTGATCTGCCATAGGTCCTCCTATTGTTGGGTCAACTTACCCTTCGCGTCTAAATAGTTTTGTAAAATGACAACACTTGCGAGTTTATCAATGACTTGTTTACGCTTTTCCCGTGAAATATTGGCTTCTTCAATCAACATGCGTTCTGCTTGAACCGTCGTCAATCGTTCGTCTTGAAAATCAACGGGTAACCCAAACTTATGCTTCAAACGCTTACCATAGTATTGCGAGCGCGCTGCACGTGGTCCCAGCGTATTATTCATGTTCTTAGGCAAGCCCAGAACAAAGCCGGTCACCTGATAATCTTCCACAAGTTGTTTCACACGTTTTAATCCTAAATTCTCTTGGGATTCATCAATGGGGATGATCTCGATACCTTGTGCTGTCCATCCCAACTCATCACTGATAGCAACTCCAACAGTTTTAGAACCAACGTCAAGACCCATTAATCGCATCTTAGCGTTCCTTATTGAGATACGAACGCACAAGTTCTTCGATGATCTCATCGCGTTCATGTTTGAGTAGTAAGTTACGAGCATCATTGTGCCGTGGGATATAAGCCGGATCGCCCGAAAGTAAATAGCCGACAATTTGGTTGATCGGATTGTAACCCTTCTCTTCTAGAGAATGATAAACGCTCTCAAGTGTATCTTTAACATTCTTTCTTGACTCATTATCATTAAAAGAAAAGGACATCGTCTTATCCAATTCGCTCATGACCGTCACCTCACTCTAAACTGATGATACCTGAAATATCACAAAAAAACAATGTTTGTTATCAAGACGTAATCTTACGGTTACGTTACAACCAATTTTGCAACATAGCGAACCTCGGCCGAAGTTCATTCGCGCTCAATCCGTCATAACCAACGATTAAAATCAGTTCAGTTAGACTGCGTCTGCTTTGATTATTGCTTGCTTAAGAAAATTTGAGCCTCTTTTAATGCGGCAGGTAATTGATCGGGTAACTTACCGCCTGCTTGCGCCATGTCGGGGCGGCCACCACCGCCACCACCAATGACTGGCGCAATGGCTTTGATCAACGCTCCCGCCTTCAGACCTTTCTTAACGGCTTCTGGTGTGACAGCCACTAATAAGTTCGCCTTGCCTTCTGATGAAGTTCCCAAGACAAGCACATCACCGGCCGGTTTGTTACGCCAATTATCTGCTAACTGACGCAATTCATTCATCGTCACGTTAGGCACCAAAGCACTCGTCAGTTGCCAGTCACCAGCTGCTTCGGTTTTGAGGGCATCACTCGCCTGCTCTTGAGCAACTTTAGCCTTCAAATTCTGCAAGTCTCGCTGGCTTTCTTTCAATTCTTGTTGCAGATGCGCCGTCTTGGTTGGCAACTCTTTCAGTTGTGTGACTTTAAGATCCGCGGCTAATTGATGTAACATTTGATCCTCGTGATTCAAATAATCAAAGGCTTCTTTAGCAGTAACGGCTTCGATCCGGCGAACACCCGCACCCGTTGCGGATTCGGAAATAATCTTGAATAAGCCAATTTCGGCCGTGTTATTGACATGAGTTCCGCCACAAAGTTCCATCGAATAATCACCGACGCGGACAACACGAACGCGCTTGCCATATTTCTCGCTAAATAAGGCGATCGCGCCAAGTTTCTTCGCATCTTCGAGTGCCATTTCCGTCGTTGTCACCGGAATCTCAGCCCAGATTTTCTCGTTGACGATTTGTTCGATCTGAGCGAGTTGTTCAGGCGTCACTTGAACCATATTGTTAAAGTCAAAACGCAAGTAAGTTGGTTCCACGAGTGATCCTGCCTGATGTGTATGTTCTCCAAGTACATCACGCAAGGCTTGATCCAACAAATGCGTTGCCGTGTGATTACGACGAACTTTCATTCGGAAATCACGATCAACCACTAATTTGTAAGTCTCGCCAACTTTTAACGTGCCGTTAACCGCGGCCGTGTGTAAATTCTGTCCGTTAGGCGCATGTTGAACGTCCTTCACCGTCGCGATTTCTTGGCCTGCTTGGTCATAGATCCAACCTTGATCAGCAACCTGTCCACCCATTTCTGCATAGAAAGGCGTCCGGTCAAAAATCAACTCAGCATCCCCATCCGCAACTTGGTCAACTTCTTGGTCATTTGCCAATAACACCACTAACTTTGCATCGGAAATTGTCAGATGCTCATAGCCGTCGAATTGACTTGCTGCTTTGATTTCCATCAAAGTTTCATTCTGCGAACCCATAGATTGACGATTACCACGAGCTGCACGTGCCCGATTCTTCTGTTCGGCCATCGCTTCATCAAATTCATTCTGGTTAACCGTCAAGCCTTCATCTGCAGCATATTCGACCGTTAATTCGATGGGGAAACCATAAGTATCGAACAATTTAAAAGCATCCCGGCCATTGATGACGTGATCATTCGATTGCTTTTGCTTCGCAATCAAATCATTTAATAATGAGAGACCATCTGTCAACGTTTCACTAAAACGTTCCTCTTCAGACTTGATGATTTTGGCGATAAATGCCTCTTGTTCGGCAACTTCTGGATAATAGCTAGACATGATTTGGCCAACCGTTGCCACCAATTTGTACAGGAACGATTGCTTGATCCCCAAACGGCGGCCATTCAGCACCGCCCGCCGAATCAAGCGGCGAAGCACGTAGCCACGACCCTCATTTGATGGCAATGCCCCATCACCAATGGCGAAGCTAACTGCACGCGCGTGATCCGCGATAATTTTGAAGGCGATATCCGTCTTTTTGTCCTGACCGTATTTGAACTGACCGCTAAGTTCTTCGGTCTGATGGATCAATGGTAAAAATAAATCGGTCTCGAAGTTAGTTGGTGCGTGTTGCAACACCGAAACGACACGCTCTAAGCCCATGCCCGTATCAATATTCTTATGTGGCTGCTCAACGTAACGACCATCTGGTAAGTGATTGAATTCAGAGAAGACAATATTCCAAATTTCAAGATAACGCTCGTTTTCACCGCCTGGATAGTTCTCAGGATCATCATCCGCTACGTTATTAAATTCTTGTCCACGATCATAGAAAATCTCGGAATCTGGACCACTAGGGCCCTCACCAATATCCCAGAAATTATCTTCAACTTTGATAATATGATCCGTTGGCAACCCCACGACTTCGTGCCAGATACGATAAGCCTCGGTATCCTTGGGGTAGACGGTCACAAACAACTTTTCAGGATCCATCGCCAACCATTTTGGTGAGGTTAGAAATTCCCATGCCCAGGGAATCGCATCTTCCTTGAAGTAATCCCCCACCGAAAAATTGCCCAACATCTCGAAGAAAGTATGGTGGCGCGCAGTTTTCCCAACATTCTCGATATCATTCGTCCGAATACTCTTCTGGGCGTTGGTGATTCTTGGATTCTTAGGGATTACCGTCCCATCGAAATATTTCTTCAATGTTGCGACTCCGGAGTTGATCCACAATAACGTGGGATCATCCTTAGGAATCAATGACGCACTGGGTTCAACATCATGCCCCTTGGATTTAAAAAACTCTAGAAACGCTTGTCGAAATTCGGCGCTCGATAATTCTTTCATGTGAACATCCTTCCTGATTTCCATGCGACTCAGTGGCGACTCGACTTACCACCAAATCAGTTTTAAAATAAAAAACACCGCTGCATTTCAAGGACGCTGATGCGCGGTACCACCTTGATTGCAACGATGTTAGTCGTTAACCTCTTCATTGGATAATCATTAAATTAAAGAAACCTCATGGAGAGCACTATTGCACAAACTGAGAACCTCGCACCACCCGATTCCTCGCTGAACAGCCGTTACAATAGCATATTCCAATTCATTGATATTATAGTGAAAACCAATCGCAATGTCAATTCGGCTAACCGATTCAGCTTAAAATTGATTGTTGTTAATGATCGCTAAAATGAGAGTCGCAAGACTTTGCAGCACTATTATCGCGACGAATGCATTCAAAGTACGCACCACTTGCTGGTCTTTCTGCAGCATTGCCGGCAAGGATTGTCCAGTCAGCTTTATTTTTGCCGCAGCCTCAGAATCTTGCGATAATAATCGTTTCAACGCAGCTGCTTTGGTCTCAAACAGTTTTCGACCCGTGATACCCAGGAACAACGTCGTGATGATCAACAACAACGGCCAAATTAGTAGCCCGTAAGATGTGATTGAATCGATGATCAGGGTCAGAAAGCTCAACCAGGCGCCGTACGAAAGTAACGTCAGAATCAAGGCCAACGAGAAGCGCCTCGTCCGTGAATACAACTGATCATCAACTTCACTTAGCGCATGATTGACAGCTAAGTTATCACACCACAATTCAGCTGGTGTTTGCTTTTTTTGAGGCGCTGGTCCACGCTGATGCGAACGCTGATGGACTTTTTGAAAAATCAAAACGCCCAAGATGGCAAGGGCAATCAATTCTAAGGACGTGAAAATAACATTTAAGATCATCACCACGACTGCAACAATTCCTCAAGCTTTAATCTAACTGAACGTTGAAAACAATACGATAAGCCATTTCTTCGAAGGCAACCGCCAAAGTTTCCCGATCACCATTCACAGCCAACGCCTCACCTAATTCACGCTCATCGGAAATCCCGATTGATAATGGATTAGGCTTAACAATGGCGACATCATCGAGTAGCTCCCAAGGTTGCGCTTGCTGAAACGCCATGCCATAGCCGAATTGCTCATAAACTGCAGATGACCAGTCTTGTTGCACCGGCACTTCAAAAGTTTTAAAGCCGGCCGTTACTGCAGCTTGCCATTGATTAGGTGTGGGCAGATTGCCACCGTCACGTCGCAGGGCTTGCCGTAATTCGGCATAGGACCAGTCTTGTTGCAAATAAATCGGTACCGTTTCACTTTCGGTCGTCCCGAAAGTCAAATGGTCGGTCTGAATAACTTGTGGAGGTGTCGCGAACGGATCGAGTGATGGCTGACGATTGATCTGACTTAAATAAATCTCGATCTCCGATTGATAACTTTTGAGTTCTCTCGTGTGGCCAAACGACTCGCCAGTCACCATATCGAGCTCACCAAGGTAGTAAAGATTGGCGTTCACTGCCGTACGCGTGATCATAAAGGGACTAACCGCGACCACGTCACTATTCAAGTGCGCCGTTAGATTCCCAGGGACAAACAGAAACGTTTGGCCATTCAGTTCTACCTGAAAGCTCTGTAAAAGCTGACGACGATATTGCATTATTAGCGGTCGAATATCGGTCACTTGCCACAGCGGATTAATAAAATAACGCAGTACTTGCTCGAATAAGGTGCGTTGACGCGATTCACTTAGCTCCTGCCAGGTTGGCAAATAAAGCTCGTTCTCGTTCATCGTTTGTGTGACTTCCTCGTTGCCCGCAATTCTTGACGAATTTCAATCTTACGCTTCTGTTGACGATCACGGGTAATGGCTTTCTTAATTTTATTTCGATAACCGGGCTTACGTTTGCGTTGTTCCTTCTTGACTAGCCCAATCATCTTAGGATCTAGCTTATCTTTTGTTGCCTTGCGGTTGGTTCGACGACGACGATCGTAGGAATCCACAATTTGATTGTTTTCCAACGTCTTCGGGCTAAACTTGATTCCCATTGACTCGATCTCATTGACGCGACTTTCTTCTTCGGGGCTATATAAGGTAATCGCAGTCCCATCGAGGCCATTGCGACCTGTTCGACCAACACGGTGAATAAAATATTCGCTATCCTTCGGAATCTCGTAGTTAATGACCAATGAAACACCGGGAATATCGATACCACGAGCCGCTAAGTCAGTGGCAATGACATACTGAAATTCCAGATTTTCGATTTGTTTCATGACGCGTTTACGTTCGCGTGGTTCTAAGCCACCATGAATTTTGGCAACTTTGAGTCCGTGACCCTTTAATTTATCAGTCAATTCATCGACGGTTTGTTTCGTATTCGCGAAGACTAACGCGAGATACGGCTGGCCGACTGTCAATAATTTGTAGACAAGATCTGCCTTATCTTTGCCACGAGTCGCGAACAACCAATTATCAACATCAGGATTAATAATTGTTTTCGGAGCTAAGATGATTTGTTCGGGCTGCCGTAAATATTTGCGTAAAAACGGCTGAAGTTTATCCGGAATAGTTGCGGAAAAGACGGCCGTCTGCAATTCCTCTGGCATCTTGCTGGCAATCGCATCGACATCTTTCAAGAAGCCCATGTCGAGGGTCATATCAGCTTCATCGATCACCAAAAAGCGAACGTGATCAACGCGTAACGCCGAACTTGAAATCAAGTCTAAGATTCGTCCAGGCGTTCCCACAACAATGTTAGGCTGTTGATATTGTAATTTTTCAATCTGTCTTTCTTTATCACTGCCACCCACGAATAAGCTCATTCGCCAGTCAAGTTCGCTAGCCTCAAGTAATTGTTTAGCTAGCTCAAAAGTTTGTGTTGCTAATTCCCGGCTTGGTGAAGTGATCACAAGCTGTGCAAAATCATGTCCGGCTTCCAGCATACTCAGCAAAGGTAACAGGAAGGCATGTGTCTTGCCACTGCCTGTTTGTGATTCGACAATAGCATCTTTACCCGCCAATAATGTCGGGATGACCTGCATCTGAACAGGCGTAGGTTCTCTAAATCCTATTTTAGCTAACCCAGATTGCAAGGGTTCTCCAAGTTGAAATGATGTAAAAGTTGTACTCATAAAATTCCTTTCGTATCGAAATTATTCGATAATAGACAAAGTGTCGCTGGCGCTGATCTTAATTAAAAGACGCCCTTAAACTTACTTCGTTTGCAATTGAAAATCATGCCCCGCTTGTTCCATTTGGGCAACGATCTGGTTAATTTCCGCCACGTCAGTTGCATTGGCGCCACTTGCTAACGGATGACCGCCACCATGATGTGCTTTGGCAATTTCGTTGATAACTGGGCCTTTCGAACGGAAATGAACGCGATAAGTGCCATCTTCTTTTTCAACAAATAAGGTCCATAACAAGACTTCCCGCAAATGTCCGGGTGTCGAGACGACCGAGTTAACTTGATCATCTTTCACACCAAGTTCTGCAAGCAGCTCTCGTGAAATAACGATGTGAGCCGCACCGTTCTGATCAAAATGCAAACGATCATAAACGATGGATTGAAGCTTCGCCTGGTTCAACGTGACCTCATTCAAACTCTGGCTGACAGCAGTATGATCAAAGCCATAAGCAACTAGTTGTGCAGCAACATTAAAGGTGTGTTCAGAAGTTGCAGAATACAAGAAACGTCCAGTATCACCAATAATACCAGCGTATAAAACGCGTGCGGCCTCTTGATTCAATTTTAAGCGTTGATCGCTGGCATTGATCAGATCAACGATGATCTCAGAACAGCTTGACGCGTCAGTATCGACATAATACATATCACCATAAGCGTCATCATTAGGGTGATGGTCGATTTTGATCAAATAATTGCCCTGGTCAAAACGCTGATCGCTCACACGTGGACGATCGGCCGTATCCGTCACGATGACCAGCGCGTTCTGATAAAAATCATTGGCAACTTCTTCGGGTTGATTGATCCAAGTTAAGTCACCCACAGGACTTCCCACGATTTTAACTTGCTTTTCTGGGTAGGTGAACTTGATGGCCTCTGCTAATCCAGATTGAGAACCCAAGGCATCAGGATCTGGATTGGCGTGACGATGGATAATAATCTTATCACTGGCCACAATTTTTGACACAATATCTTCTAAACGACTATTCACGTTTAAACACTTCCTATACTTAGACTTATTAATTTAACACTTTAAATATCTTCGATCACCTGACAGGTCACCAGCGCCTTTGCAACCAACGTATGATCAGAAATCACGTCGATATCGAAGGTTGTCCGACGTCGGTTCTCGTTGACCACTTTGAGTTGAATTTCCAACTCATGATCGATTTGCACCAAGCGAAAATAATTCAGATCAATCTGATCGACCATGCTTGCCTTCTGCTGATAGATCCGCAATGACCGCGTGGTCGCCAGGGTCAATAGTTCAGACAACACACCAATCGATAACGCACCAATCTCATTAGCCATCTGTGGCGTCACGTGGACACCCCAATCTGGAAATGGCCGGTGCGAATTTGCTTCATCTTGTTCAATCGTGTAGAGCGACTCACTCACTTGATATTGAAGTGTCCAGGTACGCTCATGCGATAATAACGGTCGATCACGGCCCTGAACACTGGCACGATTCAAAATCCCGACCAAGTTGAAATTGCGATCAACAACTGGTAATAGATCAATCGAATTCGAGGTGAGCAAATGAATAGCATTTGCCAATGAGGTATGTCGTGTCACCGTGATTGGATTCTTGACCATCACTTTGTCGAGCAAGGTTCCTTCACTGTGTCCGCGAATATCTTGCGACGTCACAATCCCCACCAAGCGCCCTTTATCCGTGACCACAGAGAACCGAGTCTGATTGGTACTTCGCCGCAAAGCTTGATAGTCACTCACTTTCTGCGTCTGTCTAAGAACTTGTATCTGTTCAACAGATTGGAAAACATCCGCAACCGTCATAATATCTTGCTTGATATTCTTATTTGAGATCTCGCGGTTGATCAAACTCGCAACCGTGAACGTATCATAATTCGTACTGATCAGAGGTAACTCAGCCTCATCAGCTAACCCAATGATCTCGCGACTCGCCTGAAAACCGCCCGTAATCAAAACAGCAGCGCCGTGTGTTAAGGCAATTTTTTGTGCCTCATCTCGATTACCAACGATTACGAGCGACATTGGCGAGATATATGGAATCATTGCGGTTTCAGTCATCGCACCAATGACAAATTTTTTCAGTGTCTTGTCGACACCCTTGCCACCACCGAGAACACTGCCATCAATCAAATCTAGAATATCTGCGAAAGATAATTCATCAAGTTTTTTTGGACGGTCTTTCTCAATTCGTACGGTCCCAACTCGTTCAATGGTCGCAACCAAACCACTTAATTCTGCGGATTTGATGGCGCGATAAGCCGTTCCTTCACTGACTTTCAAATTTCGAGCAAGCGCGCGAACAGAAACTTTGCGTCCAATAGGTAAATTCTCCAGATAATGAATAATCTCTTCGTGCTTAGTCGCCACTCAATCACCAGCTTCAAGTAGATGTATTATAACAGATGAAAAATCTGTGTTATTCCTTTGTTAAGTATATCTGTTTCGGCGCTTAAAAACAATTTCAAATTTTATTGATGTCTTCAATTGATTGGTTGTCATCACTGCTTTTCATGATTAAAGCAAAATTTTGTTACAAAAAAAGACTAGAACAAAATCGTTCTAGTCTTTAACAGACATCATTGATGATTCAAATTAGTCTAAGATAACAGTTACCTGGCCGGCACCAACAGTACGTCCACCTTCACGGACAGTAAACTTAGTACCTTTTTCAATAGCAACTGGTGCGATCAAATCAACTTCGAACGTCACGTTATCACCAGGCATAACCATCTCAACGCCTTCTGGCAATTCGATGACACCTGTAACGTCAGTTGTATGGAAGTAGAACTGAGGACGGTAGTTTGAGAAGAATGGTGTATGACGGCCACCTTCATCTTTGCTCAAGATATAAACTTCACCCTTGAACTTGTTGTGAGTTTGGATTGAACCTGGCTTAGCTAAAACTTGGCCACGTTCTACTTGTTCACGGTTGATACCACGAAGAAGTGCACCAACGTTATCGCCGGCTTCACCAAGATCCAAAGTCTTACGGAACATTTCCAAACCAGTAACCGTTGACTTCAAGATTTCAGGACGTAAGCCGATAATTTCAACTTCGTCACCAACTTTAACTGTACCACGATCGATACGACCAGAAGCAACAGTACCACGACCAGTAATCGTGAAGACATCTTCGATAGGCATCAAGAATGGCTTATCAGTGTCACGAACTGGTGTTGGAATATATTCGTCGATTGTATCCATTAATTCTTCGATAACTTTTTCTTGTTCTGGGTCGCCTTGAAGAGCCTTCAATGCTGAACCACGGAGAACAGGAATATCGTCACCAGGATAATCGTATTCAGATAACAATTCACGAACTTCCATTTCAACTAAGTCGATCAATTCCTCATCGTCAACTAAGTCGATCTTGTTTAAGAAGACAACAAGATAGTCAACACCAACCTGGCGAGCTAACAAGATATGCTCACGAGTCTGTGGCATAGGGCCATCAGTTGCAGCAACAACTAAGATAGCACCATCCATTTGAGCGGCACCAGTGATCATGTTCTTGACGTAGTCAGCATGTCCTGGGGCATCAATATGTGCATAATGACGCTTCTCAGTTTCGTATTCAACGTGAGCTGTGTTGATTGTGATACCACGTTCCTTTTCTTCTGGAGCGGCATCAATATCAGCGTAGTCCTCAGCTTTTGCGAGACCTTTCTTTGATAATACCTTTGTAATTGCGGCCGTTAATGTAGTCTTACCATGGTCAACGTGGCCGATTGTCCCAATGTTTACATGGGGCTTAGTTCTTTCGTAATGCTCTTTTTCTGCCATTATAAAATGAACCTCCTGTAATATTCACAAGAAAAATCAGTCCGACAATCATCTTCGCTGAAAATCCTTTATGTTTAATTATACTACTTCCCAACCAGAAAACCAACGTTTATCCTTAGAGAAATATCCTTGTTTGATTATACGGAGAGTTGATGAAATTGTAAACACTTTTGATCAAAAAAAACAACATTTTATCGTTTTCTTTTTACAAGTTCAATTGTGTTAACATTTTTTGCTCTTCCTGTTGCCAATAATTAAGTTGTTGCCGTTGTTCAGAAGTGATCCTCTCCGCAATACGACCACTATAAAAGAAGTCACGCCAAACTTCAATCGGTGTCAGCTCCTCCGTACTAAACGGATAAGTCAGCCAAAAGTATGCCGTCAGATTGCTAAAGACGAATTGCTGCTTAGTTTCTGACATCTGTTGTTCTTCAGCCGTTCTTGCCAATTCTGCCACGAGTTTCTGAAATAATTCAACAGATTGCAGTGGCACTAACGCTGTTGGTTTGATTTCGCGCAATTGGCCACGCCACCAGATTTGGAGCTCAGGAATTTGTGAAAACTGGCTAATTTCATTCAGCAAAGTGACCCTAGCCAGCACACTGAGATTTGGGCTGACCAAACTCGGCGTCACCACTTGCAAAAAAGCACTTGGCGTCAACAATTTAACCTGATTGAACACTTGCGCCCAATCCCCTCGACTGGTGGTGGCCACCATCAGCAGATCTGCAGTTAATCTAGCCAAGCGATCCTCTGAAAACTCAACCTTTGATAGCTTTTGCTGGAGTTGATGCCAACATGCTATTTCGGATTGATTGAGTTCGTAGCCTTGTCGCAAAAGCCAGTCTCGAGATTGATCAAAGCCAAGATAATCTTGTGCGGTGATTAAATCTTGCCAATACGCGGGCAGCTGCTGATGTTGCAAAAAGTAACCCCCGAAGTCAGCAAGTATCGCTCGTGCCTCCGCCCATTCCTCCTGTTGCAACAGAAAAGACGCATAATCACGAACCGTTTCAAACGCAGGTGCCAATTCAAGAATTTGTTGATAATAGTTTTTTGCTTGTGTGACTTGCTGATTCTGCACAGCCTCTTTGGCTAACGCCATGAGATGTTTCACTGTTTCTGGAAATTCTTTCACGCCATCACCTCGCTGATCAAGATTGGTTTATCTTAACGATGACGATTCTGATTGACTTCCATGATCACAGGAAGAATCACTGGATGACGTTTTGTTTGATCAAAAAGATATTTGCTGAGATCTTCTCGAACATCCTGTTTCAAATCATTCCAGTCGAATTCCTTATGCGCCAAATTGTTCTCGATTGCCTTAACGACAATATCGGAACTTTCTGACATTAAATCACGATTAGCTTTGACGTAGACAAAACCACGCGAAGTCAGTTTTGGCTTAGCCACAATCTTCTTCTTGCGGCGATCGATAGTGACAACCGCAATGAAAATACCATCGTCCGCGAGTAAGCGACGATCACGTAACACAATGTTACCAATATCACCGACACCGCTACCGTCAATCATCGTATCTCCAGCAGGCACGGCGGCGCCAAGATGGAATTGACCTTTATCATACTTAAGAACATCACCCATTTTAGTGATAAAAATATGATCAGTCGCCATTCCTGTTTCTTCAGCAATATGCGCGTGCGCTTCAAGCAGACGGTACTCACCTTGAATTGGCATCAGATAGTCTGGTTGCAAGAGATTGATCATTAATTGCAGATTTGTCTTATTCGCATGACCAGAAGAATGTAAATCATCACTAATGGCCTTAACGGTGCCATCTGCACGATAAATCATATCACGCATCTTGGCGACCGTTGTTTCCATCGCATGAGAAGGCGTGGTAGTAATGAAAACTAAATCGCCTTCCTTGATGTGCAATAGTCGATGACGGTTAGTCGCCATCTTTTCAAGCGACTTAATGGGCTCACCCATTTTACCAGTCTCCAACACAATCGTCTGTTCTGGCGCCAAATCGTGCAATTCTTTTGTAGTTGCTAATAAATCTGGTTTTGGCAATTTCAAGTAGTCAAGCGCCATCGCCGTTTTAACGATTTTTTCAAGATCTTGACCAGTCAGCACAACTCGGCGTTTCGTTAAAGCCGCCGCATTAAAAATCTGCTGGATACGCTCAATGTTACTTGCAACCGACGCCACAATAATTCGACCCGGATGATACTTGAATGTTTCTTGAATATAACTAGAAATATCATGCTCATTGCTATTAGCATAAGGTGATTCGGCATTTGATGAATCACTAAGCAGCATCAACGTATGATCACGACCAATATCGGCAAGACGTCCAAAATCAGTTTGATATTCAGGCTTAGCAGCTTGGTCAAACTTAAAATCACCCGTATAAACGATATGGCCTGCTTCTGTCTTCAAGTCAATTCCTAATGAGCCAGGAATCGAATGGGTCGTCTTGAAGAATGACACTGTCGCATTTTTGAAATCGATCGCAGTCTTCTCATCGATCACATGGAAATCATCAAAATGGCGTAACTTTTTCTCACTGGCAACTGTAATCTTTGCCAATTCGATTGTCATCTTAGAGCCAAAAACAGGCACCTGATTTGCAGACAAGAAATAGGGTAAGCCGCCAATGGCATCTGCATGGCCGTGCGTCAAAAAGATGCCGACAACACGATCAATATTCTCTTGCAAGTATGCAAAATCAGGGATGACCACGTCAATTCCCAATAACTCATTTTCCGGATACATCAAGCCGCAATCGAGAATGTAAATTTCATCCTCAACTTCAACGGCATACATATTTTTTCCATTTTCGCGAACACCGCCAAATGGAATCACTTTCAAATTCTGTAACATATTAACTCCTTATTTATTATTCAATGGTCACCTAGCAACAATCACTAGAGATCTTGACATTTAGTCTTCTGTTAATAACGCTTTGCGCGAGGCGTTAATCCGGCCTCGACCATCTATGCTAACAACTTTAACCAGCAGTTGGTCACCGATTTTGACGGCTTCTTCAACCTTGTCGATATGCCCTGCAGTCAGCTGTGAGATATGAACTAACGCGCTCTTTCCCTTAGCCAATTCAACGAATGCCCCGAAAGGCTCGATTCGATCAACCGTGCCCATATAAACTTCACCAACTTTGATCTCACGTGTGAGGTCCCCAATCATTTGCTTTGCCTGATCAATGGCCTCTTCATCATGGGAACTGATGGTAACCTCGCCTGTTTGTTCTATATTAATCTTAACACCCGTCTGGTCAATAATCTCGTTGATTGTCTCGCCACCGCGACCAATCACATCTTTGATCTTAGCCGGATCAATTGAGAATAGAACAATTTTTGGTGCGTATGGGCTTAGTGTCGGACGTGGATGCGCAATCGTTGCTTCAATTTTATCCAAAATCTGTAGACGTGCACTCTTAGCTTGAGCTAAAGCTTGGGCAAGTATGTCTTGAGTCACTCCATCCGCCTTAATATCCATCTGTAATGCCGTAATTCCCTGACGCGTTCCTGCAACTTTGAAATCCATATCGCCGAGATGATCCTCAATCCCTTGAATATCGGTTAAAATTGTAAAGTCGTTGCCATCTTTAACCAAGCCCATCGCGATTCCAGCGACCGGTGCTTTGATTGGTACACCACCATCTAACAGGGCCAATGTGCTCGCACAAATACTTGCTTGTGATGAAGAACCGTTCGATTCAAGCACCGTCGAGACCAAACGAATCGCATAAGGAAATTGCTCTGTATCAGGAATAACAGGCTGTAAGGCACGTTCGCCTAATGCCCCATGACCAAGTTCACGACGACCTGGTGCACCATAGCGCCCAGTTTCACCAACAGAAAATTGTGGAAAATTATAGTGATGAACAAAAGTCTTGCGATACTCACTCGTCAGTCCATCGATCTCCTGCGCCTCTGAAATGGGTGCTAGAGTCAACGCTGAGAGCACTTGAGTCTGCCCGCGGGTAAAGAGACCAGAACCATGTGTACGCGGTAATAGGCCAACCTCAGCGTCCAAAGATCGAATCTCGTCGAGCTGTCTGCCGTCTGGTCTAATTTTATCAACCGTGATCAAACGTCGCAAAACTTGACGCTCTAACTCAGCCATCAATGTGTCGACTTCATGTAGCGTCTCAACATCCGTCTCGCCACCGCTTAAGGAAGCGTAATGCTCATGCGCTAAATTCTTGACGGCGGAAATATTCTCTTCTCGAGTTAATTTATCCGGTGTCAGCATTGCTTGGCGCATCGTCCCACGATAATTTGCCTCAATCTCTTGAACAAGTGTTTCCGGCGCATGTTCAGCTTCGAAGGTCAGCTTTGTTTTCCCAACAGCCGCAATGACTTCCTGCTCAAACTGGCAAAGTTCCTGAACTTTTTGATGACCAAATTGCAAAGCAGCCAACATCTCATCCTCTGGGATTTCTTGCCCACCAGCTTCTACCATATTCAATGCCGAGGCCGTTCCAGCAACGGTCACATCTAAATCTGAAGTTGCAAGCGCCTCAGAGTGTGTGTTCACTTGGAGCTCGCCATCGACACGTGCAACCTTCACACCAGCGATCGGCCCTTCAAATGGAATCTCAGAAATCCCTAACGCCAACGAAGAACCCAGCATCGCCATCAATTCAGGACTTGCAGTTGTATCTGCACTAAAAACAATATTGGTAATCTGAACATCATCTACAAATCCTTCAGGGAACAAAGGACGGATTGGTCGATCAATCAGCCGTGCAGTCAACGTGGCATGTGTACTTGGCTTGCCCTCACGTTTGTTAAATCCACCCGGGATCTTCCCGGCTGCAAACATCTTTTCATCATAATTGATGGTTAACGGGAAGAAGTCTTGATGATCTCCGGCCGGCTTTGCAACCACCGCACTAAGCACAACGGAATCGCCAAAACGGACGAGAACCGCACCATTTGCCTGTTGCGCGACTTGACCGACTTCAACTTGTAATTGTTTACCCGCCCAATCCAGCTGAAAAACACGTTTATTATGTGTCATAATTGTTCATCCTTCTTCAGTTTTTTAAATTCTATGTAAAAAGAAAGCGAGATCGATTTGACCTCGCTTTGATGAGTCGGCTTAACGACGTAAGCCTAAGCTCTGGATAAGTTCACGATAGCGAACAACATCTTTTCCACGTAAATATGCTAATAAGTTACGGCGATGACCGATCTTTTTCAACAAACCAACATAAGAATGATGATCTTTCTTATGAACTTTCAAGTGACCATTCAACGCATTGATCTCAGATGTTAAAACTGCGATCTGAACCTCTGGTGAACCAGTGTCACCTTCGTGGCGAGCATATTTTTTGATGATTTCGTTCTTCTCTACTTGAGAAATTGCCATGTTTCCACCTCATTATTTTATTATCTCCAAGAACTTAGTAAAACGTTGGTGAGTCGTGAAACTAAGTAATTGGTGAACATCACTACTTTAGCGAATATTCGTGTAAAAAGCAAGTCATAAAACACCTCACCTCAGAAAAGTATGGCGCTAAACTATGCTTCTCACTGCAATCTTGATCCACTAGAATCAATTAAAATAGACGCAAAAAAATTCAGACATAAAAAAAGATTCGGTCGCCCGAATCGTTAATTAGTTAGCTTGGTTTAATTTCGTTAAACGCGATTTATCACGAGCAGCTTTATTGGCATGGATCAAGCCTTTGGAAGCAGCCATATCGATTGAACGAATTGCTTGTGTATACAATGATTGAGCATCGTCAGCTTTTGCTGAATGTGCTGCTTCAAACTTCTTCACAGCGGTACGCATTGCAGCTTTTTGGCCAGCATTGAGATCGCGAGCTTTTTCGTTAGTTTTTACACGCTTAATAGCAGATTTGATTTGTGGCATTAATAGTCACCTCCAAAGTAGACTTTTCAAACTTAACAGAAATATTATATCAAAATGTGGTAGATATGCAAGTCCCATTTGTGAATCCTGCAGGTTAAAAGCATGATTTTAGCGTTTCGCAGAGAATTTAATAATTAATAATTCCAGCGCCTGCGCCTTATCAGCGCGCCCCGTTTTGATTTTAAAATCCAACGCGACCAATTCTTGAAACATTTGTTTTAATTCAATTAACCGAAATTTTTGCTCTTGTTGCATCGCCAATTTGACTCGATAAGGATGAACTTTCAATTGACTGGCAATATCACCCTGCGCATAGCCTGCATGTCTCAAGATTTTAACTTGTAAAAGTAACCGCACTTGCGCGGTAATTAACGCTAACAATTGGATCGGCTCGTTACCATTTCGCAATAAATGCTGATAACGTTCCAGCGCGTTCTGTTGGACATGTCCTAAAGTTTCTGCGACCAATTGAAAAACATCATCTTCGATGACTTGCTCAACGGCTTGGTCGACATCGTCCACTGAAATTTGCTTCCCTACGCCCACATACAATGCCAATTGCTTTAGTTTGGCGACAGCCAAAGTATAGTGTTCATCGACACGATGCAATAATAGCTCAAGCGCTCGCGGATCAATGGTCACATGTCGCAAAGTTGCTTCCTGGTTCAGCATGCTTGTTAATCGATAGCCTTTCAGCTCAGAAGCATCCACAATTAAAGCGTGATGTTCAATTGCCTTCGTAATTTTTTTTCGTTCATCTAATTTTTCGTAATTTGCCCAAAAGACTAATTTGGTGGTCGGTTGCGGATGTGCCAAGTAATCAATCAAGGCATCGAATTCGTGTTCAATTTTATTTTTACGAGTCTCTGCTGTCAGAAAAGTGGGCTGAGTCAATACAACGAGTCGCCAATCACCAAAGAAAGGCACTGACGCCGCGTCATCCAATGCCGCACTGATATTATCTTCACTCAGGTCGTAGCGTCCGTAGTTCATTTCACGTTCTTCGGACGACAACAATTGCTCGAAGTAAGCTTTAGCTGAATCCAACAAGGCCTGTTCCTGCCCAAGAACTAGGGTAACAGGTGGCAACTCATCGATTGTCATTTTTTGTAATTGGGTCACCGAAATGGCTTGATTTTTTTTACTGGCCACGAATTCGTTCATCTCCTCTCAGCGTCGTACGCAACTGAATACGACGCGTTAATCGATGCTGCTGCCATTCAATCATACCATAATGCGCCGTGTTTAAGAATGGTAAATCCTGTTGCGTGAACGTCGCTAATGTTTCTTCATTTGGATGACGATAGCGATTATTTCGGCCGGCTGAAATGAGCGCAAGTTCTGGATGAATTGCACGAATAAAGTCAGGATCACTTGCCGTCTTGCTCCCATGATGTCCAACTTTCAAAACATCGACCTTCAAATTTGGAAACAAGTCTAAAATTTCTCGTTCATGTGCTCGATCTAAATCACCGGTAAACAGCCAACGCTTCGATCCCACATTGATCAATAACGACAACGAATCCTCATTATGACCGTAGCCTGAATGTTGTGGTGCGACAAATAAGCCTCGAAGTCGACCACTTTCCAGAAGATCCCCCGCTAATTTAGGACGATATTGAGTTGCAAATCGACTTGCTTTTACCTTGCGGACAAAACTAGGATTCTGATCCATCCCTTTCGTGAACAATAACTGAGTCACTGGTATCTCTTTCAACAAAACATCTAAATCACCGAGATGGTCTGCATCCTGATGCGTGAGCAGGACGTGATCCAAGTGATCAATTCCCTGCGATCTCAAATATGGCACCGTAATTTGTGCCACTCGTGATGAGCGACGTCTTTCTTGCCATGCTGGCCGTTTAAAGCCAAGTTGTCCGCCGGTATCAATTAGCAATGTTTTTCTCGGAAAGGCGGTCTGAATAAGAATACTATCGCCTTGGCCAATGTCGATTACCGTCACCTTATCTACCAACGGCATTTGATGTGTCACAACCGTCCACACAAAGGGCAACAGCATGAACAGACGCAGGGGCCTTGAAATGCTTTTTTTCTCAGAAGCTAACAAACCGCAACACACGATAATCATCAACGCGACGATGGATAGACTCCCGATCATTAATTGCGCTGGTAACCCTTCGTTAAGTAAACTCAATCCTCGATATAAAATTCTCCAAATTGGTTCAATCCATTGACTAGTGCGAGGCACGAAAAGGCTCATGATTGTCAGGGGTAAAATTAAATAGGAAAACAATGGTGCAAACAAGCCACCCATCACTAAAGCCAACAGATTAAACGTGTAAGTCCAAAAAACGACGATTCCCATCGTGAGGTAGCTTAATCTCAACTGAAGTCGCCACCGATTAAGATTTCGTGGCATCAAACGTAAGGCTAGTGAAAGCGTGAAGCTTAATTGTGGCCCGATTTCAAGCATAGCAGCTGGTTGCAACCATAAACAAAGCAACAATACGATCATTAACTGATCCAAGGTTCCCAAATGACAAGAAACTAACCGACATATTTCTCGAATCAGATACATTAAAATGGCACGTAGGATACCGATTTGGCCGCCAACAAAAAGTGCGTAAATAGGTAGCATCAATATCAGCAGACCTCGACTCACCTCGTCGACAATTCTGAGTGAAGAACCAAATTTTCGAACGATCATAATCAAGAGGTCAACGTGCAATCCAGACAACGCAAATAAATGAATAATTCCGAGCGTACTCAGCAATTCTCTAATCTGAAAGTCATCACGATCGGAATATCCTGCAATTAATGCGCGCAAATGAAACGCACAATAGCGTGGTTGCGTCGCAGTCCAATTCAAAAACGCTTTACGAAAATGAGCAATCCAGTCGCTTAAAGAACTCGGATGTTTCGTCTGAAAGCTTTTAAGCTCACCCTGAATCTGCCATTTGATCTGTCGATGCGCCGCCCAACGCTTGAAGTCAAATTCCGCTTGATTCGTGGGTGGTGCAATTTCACACAACTCCATTTGGTCTAACTGGAGATAAATTCGATGGCTGTTTTTTGTGAGCTGCCGCTTCTGCTTTTGACTGTGTAATTTGATCATCACAAATACCCGGTTATCTTTTGATTTTGCGGTACCAGTCAAAAGATCACCATTTATTTTATATTGATCCGCTGGTATGGTGAAAGTCCCACTACCTGTGAGTCGATCTGTTTCAGGCATTGTAAAGGTCATCTGTCGCCAACCAAATAGGGCTAACAAGCTAAGTGTGATGATTGACAATGAAATCGAACGGCTACAAAATAATCGCCAGATGATGAGACCACTCAAGCATAACCAGACCACCTCATATTGACGCGTCCATAAATAACCAAGCAAGACAAGCACGCTCAGCACTGGCAAAAACAATTTACCCACCGCAGAATCATCGAGACCGGGTTGATGCTTCAAATGCACAATTGATCCTTAATCTTTGCCAAAGTTTTTTCACCGATACCCGAAACTTTCGTCAATTCATCCACTGACTTAAAGCCACCGGCTGTTTCCCGATAGGCGACAATATCAGCGGCTTTCTTGGGACCAACACCACTAATTTGTTGTAATTGAACGATATCCGCTTGATTAATGTTGATGGGTGCTTGATCCTGACCATCCGCATCATTTGACCCGTTGGCAGAACTGCCTACAGTCGTGCTATCATAAGCCGGCTGTGGCGCAGTAGTGAGTTGTTCACCTTCTTTAGGAATGTAGATACTCATGCCATCCTGTAATGGCTGTGCAAGATTGATTTGCCGATCGTCGGCTAATTGTGTCAGTCCTCCTGCAAGTTTGACCAGATCATTGATACGAGCATGTTCTGAGACCTGATAAACATTCGGTCGTTGCACCTCGCCTTTGATTTCAACATAATATTGGACGGGTTGATTAGACGACCTCTCAACGCTCGCCGCTGAATGTGTCTGCTGACTTGCTGCAGCTTTTTTTGACGAGGCCTTGGCTGTTTGTACCTCCGTCAGTAACTGCGGTTCATGTGTTCTCCTTGAGGGTGTCTGAAGCTGATGAAAAATAATCACCCCTAACAATGTCAAAATAATTACCCCAATAATGATAATCTGGATCGGTTTCTGCCGATATTGAATTTTAAAACGCGCCCATAATTCTGTCATTATGATCACCTCACTATTAAATACACAAAAAAGCCACGGATTTACCGTGACTTTTTCTGAACATTCAACAAGGCATAACCATCAATTTCATCTCGATCTTAATTCGGATGATTCTTGAGGTAAGTGATCACATCGCTAAACTTCTTGACTGGAACAATTTTCATCTTTGTCCCAATCTTCTTGGCTGCCGCTAGTGCCGTATGATAATTATTGACATAGGTGGGGTCTATTTTTTTGATGGCTTTGGTGACTGGATCGTCAGGTGCGAAGAACAGTGTTGCACCTGCTCGATCAGCGGCGACAACTTTTTTATCAATCCCACCGATGGCACCAACATTACCATTGACATCAATTGTGCCGGTTCCGGCAATATTGCGACCGTGGCGTAGCTTCTGTTGCGTTAATTGCTCGTAAATTTGTAACGAGAACATCATGCCTGCGGACGGGCCACCAATTTCACCAGCATCGATTTTAACCGGAATCTTCGTCTCAATCGTCGTGCGGTCAGTTAACGTAATGCCAATACCGTTTTGCTTAGTTTGAGGTAGTTTGATAATCTTCGCAGTGGTTTGTTGCGTCTGATTAGCGTGTTGATACGTCAGTTTAACCGAAGTGCCAAGTTTTTTAGACTTCAAATAATCAATGAATCCCTGATTATTATCAAATTGATGTCCATCGATGGCAGTGATTGTATCGCCGACTTTGATCTGATTGAACACACTGGACTGTTTAAGCACGTCCATGACATAAATGCCGCGAAATTTAACTTGATATGACTTCTTAGCAGCTTTAAACGCTTGAGCAATCGCGTTATTGATCGAATTCTGCATGTAATAGGTTTGAATTTGATCATAGGTTTCATCATCTTCATTCCCCATGAGTTCTTGCTGCGTCAAAATATCTTGAAAAGGTTCAAACTTCGCTTTCAACCAACGAAACGGTGTTGCTTGCATGATACCAACCGTCACAAGCATGTAATTTCCTTTATTCTGATCTGTCTGACCGTCAACTTTGACGAATTGATTCAAAGGTTCAGCGGACCCCGGCTCCTCAATGTAGCGTGGTAATGGCAACCCGAAGAACACCAGGATGACTAGAACAGAAATAATCAATGTGATCGCATATTTTCGCCAGCGTTTCATCTAGTCATCTCCTAATTTTTGACGTAAGAGCTGAATAGCGATTGGCGAGAGAAACTCACTGACATCCCCGCCGAATTGCAAGACTTCTTTGATCATGCTCGATGAAACGAAGGCATTTCTGGCATCCGCCAACAGAAAGACAGTTTCAATATCCGGCGCCAAGACCTGATTCATCTCGGCAATACCAGTCTCATAAGATAAGTCGCTGGTGTTTCGTAGACCCCGGATCAAAAATTGTGCGCCGATTTGGTGAGCCAGTTCCGTGGTAAGAGTTGCTGGATGTGCGATGACCGTGACATTTGCCAAATCATGAACTGCATCTTGAACGACCTGCATCTTTTCAGCTGGCGTCAACAAATAATGCTTACTCTCATTAGTCATCAAAGCAACCACCACTTCATCAAACAGGGGCAATGCTTTTTTTACAATTTCTAGGTGCCCTTTGGTGAAGGGATCAAAACTGCCAGCAAACAAGGCCACTCTTTTCAACACAATCACCCCTTACTATACTGATAAACAGAAATCTTCGTGATACCATAATCATGCTGCTTGATTAATTCAAAACCAGATGGCAACTCAATATCGTCTTCTCGCTCAGTCTCGACGATGACGCGCGCCGCATCAGCCAACAACGACAACTCTGCTAACTTGGTCAATAGCTGATGAATGATTTTAAACCGATAAGGCGGGTCTAGAAAAACATAATCAAACTGTTGTTGTTCCGCGGCTAATAGCGTCAAAGCAGATTGTGCCGGGATCTTCAGCAAACGAAAACGTTCCGTTGCTTTCGTGACAGCGATGTTATCTGTGATCACTTGAATGGCTTGACGTTGTTTATCAACAAGAACAGCACGATCACAGCCTCTCGAAACAGCCTCAATTCCTAAACCACCCGTACCCGCAAAAAGGTCCAGAACTTGACCACCATCGAAAAAAGGACCAATCATGCTGAACAGTGCTTCCTTAACTTTATCGGTCGTTGGACGCGTCTGATTTCCAAGAACTGCGCTTAATCGACGACCACCATATTCACCTGCAATAATTCGCATTAGTTCTCACCACTACTTGCGGCTAGTGCTTCGCGATCTAGTTTCATACCCAAATTCAAATCAAGCTGTTTGCGTGGCGAAACATCTACTTTTCTGACAAAGCGTAACTCGTTCAAAGCTTTTACGGTCGACTCAAGCTGCGCTTCATCCAGATAGAGCACGACATACTTCATGCGCTTAGAAATATGGTAAATCATGCCATAACGCCGTAATTGGCGAACTTGTTTCAAAGAATATAACCAGACAGATAGCGAGATACGCTCTTTCATTTTAAACAATGGTTCACTTCCTCACTTAAATTCAATTCATGATAATGATGACGGAACTTGTGACTCGCGTAAACGTTGTTCGCTGGCACTCACATTGAGAACTAGACCGATACAAACGGACAACACCAACATACTCGAGCCACCATAACTAATAAAGGGTAACGTTACACCGGTAATCGGCAAAAGGCCTAGCAAGCCGCCCACATTAAACAACGTTTGAACAAATAACATCGCACTGATGCCATAACAAATGAGCATATGATACGTGTTATGGGAACGCATGCCGATTAGAAAACTACGAACAATCAGTAAACCGATCAACAGCAAAATGATCGATGCGCCAATCACGCCAAGTTCTTCAGCAGTAATCGATAAAATAAAGTCAGTATATGGCTCTGGTAGATAGCCTCGTTTTTGGATGCTATTCCCCAAGCCTCTGCCAAACCAGCCGCCATTATTAATGGCGTAGTAAGAATTGACCAGCTGTGCACCACCATGTTTTTCCAACGCAAAAGGATGCATAAATGCACGGAGGCGGTCAAACTGATAGAGCCGCAAGTGCAACACTTTTAAAATTAAAGACGAGCTGCTCAGCTGTCCCAAAAAATTAATTGCGGTACCCAGACCCACGAGTAAGATGCCACCGACACCCAGGCTAACGATCCACGGAATACCACTTGCAAAGAGCATCACGGCAACAATGAACCCAAGAATTGCGGCACCCCCCATATCAGGTTGCAGTAGCGTTAAGAACATAACGCCAAGTGCAATCACAACTGGTGGCCATAACGTTTTGAGATAATTATTTCGTCGCAAAAACATTTCTTTACGTCCCAAAATAAACGCAAAATAGAGTACCAGGCTCAGTTTAGCAGGCTCCACAGGCTGAACATTGAAAAAACCAAAATCATACCAACCCACTGCACCATTTTGGGCGGCAGCAGGATGAATGATTCGCAGAACCTGCAATCCAAGAAGTGATAAAAACGTCAACACTAACAGGATAATCACGAAACGTCGTGAATACCACAGATGGATTTTCATAAAATAGCAGAAAAATAGCAAAAATAAACCGACCACTGCAAACGCAATCTGTCGAATAACATAAGTAAATGGTGAACTTCGAAGTGTCAAAAGTTCAGCCGAGCTAGCTGAATAGACCATCACAATACCAATTAGTACGAGTGCTAAATATGGTAATAAGATCCAATAATCAAGGTGTTGAAGTTTTTTCTTCAAGAAAGACAACCCTTCCCAGTCAAAATGGTTACCGTTATTATAACATCACTTAGAAGCACAAAAAAACATCGACTCATATATTATTTAAAAATGAAGGAAAATTCGTAACTTTGAGACACAAAAAAAGCCGAATAAAATCGGCTTTTATTTTAATCGTTCAATAAATTGAAATTACTTGTCAGAAGTCATCTTACGACGTTTGTCGCTCTTACGACGTTCGTTTGTATCCAAAATCTTTTTACGTAAACGAACACTTTGAGGTGTGACTTCACAGAATTCATCTTCATTTAAGAATTCGATAGACTCCTCAAGCGTCAGGTCACGTGGTGTCCGAATGGCAGCCGCATGATCTTTACCAGCGGCACGCGTATTCGTCAAGTTCTTACCCTTCGTGACGTTAACCGCAATATCCTGTTCACGGCTGCTCTGACCAACAACCATGCCTTCATAGACTTCGACACCAGCATCGATAAACAGCTCACCACGGTCTTCTACAGACTGGAGGCTATAAGTAGTCGCTAGGCCTTGATTGATTGAGACAAGGGCACCACTACGACGTCCTGGCGTCCAATTTTTGATTACTGGCATGTACTTCTCGTACGTATGGTTAAGAATACCATAACCACCCGTCATCGACATGAACTCAGTTGAGTAGCCAATCAAACCACGCGAAGGTGCCAAGAAAATCATTCTTGTTTGACCATTACCAACGGCTTCCATGTTTTGCATGTCACCCTTGCGTTGTGCCATCGAATCAATGACTGCACCCACATATTGATCAGGTGTATCAACTTGAACTGTTTCAAATGGCTCGCTTAACTTACCATCAATTTCTCGATAAATAACTTCTGGACGTGAGAGTTGCAATTCAAAACCTTCACGACGCATTTCCTCGACTAAAATTGACAAATGTAATTCGCCACGGCCGGAAACAACCCAGGCGCCAGGAAGATCTGTATCATCGACACGCAACGAAACGTCCGTGTGCAATTGAGACTTTAGACGGTCTTCCAATTTACGTGCAGTCACAAATTTACCTTCGCGACCAGCAAATGGTGAATCATTAACCGCAAACGTCATCTGCAACGTTGGGGCATCAATACGTAAAACAGGTAAACGATCTTGATGATCGATAGGTGTCACCGTTTCACCGACGAAAATATCTTCCATCCCTGAAACAGCAATCAAATCGCCCGCTTTAGCTTCGTTGACTTCAATTCGTTTCAAGCCAAAGAACCCAAATAACTTCGTGACCCGGAAATTCTTAGCGGTGCCATCAAGCTTCAGAACAGAAACACTATCGCCAATCTTAATTTGACCACGGAAAATACGACCAACACCAATACGGCCAACATAGTCATTGTAATCAAGCATCGCAACTTGGAATTGTAAAGGATCTTCACTATTGTCAATAGGTGCAGGAATTGTGTTCAAGATCGTATCAAAGACAGGATCCATGGTATGTGCCTGCGTTGCAACTTCTGCCTCAAGACTCGAAGTTCCGTTAATCGCACTGGTATAAACGACTGGGAATTCCAATTGATCTTCGTCGGCACCAAGCTCGATGAATAATTCGAGGACTTCATCAACAACTTCTTCAGGACGAGCGCCGGGGCGATCGATCTTATTGATGACAACGATAGGTGTTAAATGTTGTTCCAAGGCTTTTTTCAAAACGAAGCGTGTCTGTGGCATCGTGCCTTCAAAAGCATCGACAACTAGGAGCACCCCATCTACCATTCGCATGATACGTTCAACTTCACCACCAAAGTCAGCATGCCCTGGAGTATCCAAGATGTTGATTTTGTGATCATGATAGTCGACAGCAGTTACCTTTGATAAAATAGTGATACCACGTTCACGCTCAATTGGATTCGAGTCCATTGCTCGGTCTTCCAAATTAATATGTTCGTCAAGTGTATCTGATTGTTTCAATAATTCATTAACAAGCGTTGTTTTACCATGATCGACATGGGCGATGATGGCAATGTTACGTATATCTTCACGTGTTTTCAATGAGTTTCTTCCTTCCAAAAATGCGTAAAATTACGGTAAAAATCAAACAGTCAAGTAAGATAATAACATAAATTTTACTCGGCTTACAGAAAATTATTCGATAAATCGTTTTCAACTTTGCAGTTGTTTAAAATAACGCCAAAAATCAGGCAATCCAGTTACAATTGTCTCCCGTGACATTAACGTTGGTTGCTCACCTGAAGATAAATGAGTCTCAATCCCAAGCGCAACCCCTATTGCTTGCCCCGCTGCATAATCCCAAGGCGACAATTTTGAAACGTAACCGATTTGTTGACCAGTTAAGAGTTGAATAAACTCAATTCCAGCACTACCAGTAATTCTGACACCAGAACTGGCGCGGCCCAATTGCTGAAGTTGATTTTCGTTACTTGCAAACATACCACCATTCACGCCAATTAAGCCATCAGCAAGCGGACGATCAGCCAGTGGTGCGAGCGGTCGGCCGTTAAGCGTTACACCAGTCTCAGGACCTCCAACAATCAATTGTTCACCCATAACATCCAGAATAGCACCAACAATAGGCTCACCATCTAGATAAACCCCGATCATTGTCGCAAAGTTCTGCTTCTGTTTGACAAAATTCATCGTTCCATCGATGGGATCCACGAAAAATATTAATCCGGAAAGATCGTTGACGATATCGCCAAAGCCTTCTTCGCCGAAAATTTTTGCTTGCGGATAATTTTGCCTGATCTGACGAACGTAGAATTGCTCGATCTCCTTATCTCGGTTCGTGACCAGATCGTTGCGACCGCTCTTCGTTGAAATCTGAATTTGTTCTGTCATTCGTTGCCTGATTTTATCACCAGCAACCGTTAGCCATGCGACTAAATCATGTTGGATTTTAAAAGCTTCAATCCCCATTTGTATCCTCTAATCTCTCATTTTCGTTAAACGCTCGTTGTCACTCGATACGTGAATTCACTTAACTATGTAGCTTAACACAGTGGCAACCCATCTAAAGAGTCGTCCTTAATGCCGATCTTCTCTAAAGAGTCGTCCTTAATGCCGATCTTCAGACGTTAAATGGATTGTTTTTGCACTACTGTGAAGTGCTGCCTGAGTCACTCGATAGATTGAATACGACGTCGTTTCCTCAAATTCCCTGTCAATTTGCTTCTGTGTCATCTTAGCGGGCACAACTTGTTGGTAAGCGTGCCAATCTGCTAGATATTTTTCAACATTGAGGTGACCTTCATAAGCACTCTCAACGTCATTGAAAATTTTCATGACAGTTAATAACTCTTCATTAGACCAATCCGGATCCAGCGGATATGAATAATTTTGTTTCATCGCAACTCCATCTCAATGTTTTGTTATGTTATTTTACCACAAAAGCACCCTTGATTTATAGTCCAATCAGCGAAAGCACGTGAAAAGCATATTGCAGCATTTTGAATCATCACTAAATTTTCCTGCGAATACGCCATGACTTATGATTTAGACGAGAGAGATTTTTGAACACCCCTTTTAAATGCGCCGATTTTTTGCTAGACTTATCCTAATGAGTTTGAAAGATTTGGAGGATTTTTCTTTGATTTTAATGAATGATATCGTTCGCGATGGCGATCCAGTTTTACGGCAAGTTGCGGCAAACGTCCAATTCCCGTTAAGTGATGAGGACCAACAACTTGCTAAAGACATGATGGAATATCTTGAAAACAGCCAGGTACCAGAACTTTCTGAAAAATACGGACTGAGACCAGGTGTTGGACTCGCTGCCCCACAAGTTGGTGTTTCTGAAATGATGGCCGCTGTACTTGTTCCAAGTAATGAGGAAAATGGGAAGCCGCTTTTTAAAGAAGTTATCATCAACCCAGTGATTATCAGCCACTCCGTACAACCAGTTGCGTTGTCCGAGGGGGAAGGCTGCTTATCCGTCGATAAAGACATTCCTGGTTACGTCGTTCGTCACGATCGGATTACACTCCGTTACACCGACGTAAAAGGTGAACAGCACAAGATTAGATTACGTGACTATCCCGCAATTGTTTGTCAGCATGAAATTGACCATCTCAACGGCCACCTCTACTATGACTTAATTGACAAAGAACATCCTTTCACGTTAAAGGACGCAAACACGGTGATGGTAGACTAATCAGTTGATTTCTGATATTGAAATTTAAGCAGAGTTAACGCAACGCTCTCTGGTATCGGCCAACCGCCGGTACCAGTTTTTGTTTTCAAAAAATATCCATCAACTCAGTTGGCGAAGAACCAAGAACTTTAGTTTCAATATCAGAGATCTACAGGTACAGGTGCACTTTATTGGGTAAACAAAAAGATCTTACTAAATGAATAGTAAGATCTTTTATTGATAGAACGCTAATCCGTTCAACCATTACGGAGAGTAAGGGATTTGAACCCTTGATACAGGTTTATGCCCGTATACATGATTTCCAATCATGCTCCTTCGGCCAGCTCGGACAACTCTCCATTACTCCGGTTGTCAGACTCGAACTGACGACATCTTGATTAACAGTCAAGCGCTCTAC
>NZ_AZFX01000039.1 GCF_001435835.1 Lapidilactobacillus concavus DSM 17758 | reverse complement strand
TCAGTTAAACGTTGATTGTAATCATCGCTGGTATGCTGTGATCCTAAATCCGTATGGATAATCAGGTCCCCAGTAATGGTTCGATTTTTAACCGCGCTTTCAAGGGTCTTTAAGACTAAATCAGTAGCCATCTTTTTTGAGAACGAATAGCCGATAATCCGTCGTGAGTGCAGGTCCATGATGGTTGATAAGTAACACCAGCCATTACGCTTCGTTTGAATATAGGTCATATCAGCGGTCCATTTTTGATTTAAACCAGTGGTCGAGAAATCCTGCTTAAGCAAGTTGGGACGCTGTTCAACCTTGGTTTTGGAAGCCGAAGCCGCTTTCCACTTATTGACGGTAACGGAGTGGATATCCAGTTCCTTCATGAGCCGGGAGATCCGTCGTGGACTGCACCGAAGCTGCAGTGGTTGAAGTTCCAGATTCAATTCATGGTGGATCTTCATAACACCGTATCGCTGCTTAAATTCCGCAAAGATCCGCAGAATCCGTTGTTTCAAGTCCGCATCTTCGGCCCGGCGTTTTGAAGGTTTGGGGGATCGATAACGATAATACTGAGCTCTGGAAACACCGAGGATTCGGCACATCTTGGTTACCTGGTGGTGATGGCTTTCTTGGTGAATGTAATCAAAGATATTGGTTACTTCTGCGCAAGGAAGCCCAGGGCTTTTTTTAGGATTTCGTTCTCCTCAGACAGCGAAGCCAGTCGCTTTTCCATCGCTTTGATTTCGTCTGGCGATTTACCGGATTGAGTTTTGGCCTGGCCCTGGATCCACTTATGAACGGTTGAATAGCCAATGCCATATTCTCTGGCCAGTTGAGCAGCTGATTCGCCTTGCTTATATAGGTTGATAATGTTTTGTTTGAATTCTTTGTCGTAACGAGTTGGCATGTAAAAATTCCTTCCTTTTGAGAGACGATTTATTCATTATACCCTCTCTTAAAAGTTGTCTCAGGAATCAGCTTACATCCA
>NZ_AZFX01000038.1:37371-131199 GCF_001435835.1 Lapidilactobacillus concavus DSM 17758 | reverse complement strand
CTATTGGCCCGATCCATATTCGCCTGAACAGCGTGGAACAAATGAGAATACAAATGGATTAATCCGGGAATATTTTCCCAAGCGAACAGATATTGATAATTATACAGAACAGGACGTTGAACACTGCCAAAAGCAGTTAAATCAACGTCCTCGCAAAGTGTTAAACTATGAAACCCCATATGAAGTATTTTTTGACAAACCGTTGCACTTAGTTTGACAATTCGCCTGACATAAAAACCTAATGTAATTTTCGAAATTGCTTAGGTGTTATTTTCTTGGCAGCTTTGAATTGGGCAATGAAGTAACTTGAAGAATTATAGCCGACGCGTTCTGCAATCTCGTCAATGTTTAATTGCGGTTGGCTGATTAGCAGGGCCTGTGCGTTTCTTAAGCGTAGATCGTTTAAATATTGCATGGGTGTTACTTGAAAGATTGTTTTAAATTGGCGAATGAGATGCTGAACTGAGAATCCAGCAATGGATGCTAATGCTTCGTTGGTTATTGTCTGGCTGTAGTGCGCTTCTAAATATTGACGAACTGTAACCAAGGTCGCGTTGTTCTGATTATTGAGGTGAACTGTCGTTGTACTGTGGTCGTTGAGCAGTAGAAGAAATCGGTAAATGAGAACGGAAAGTTCAATTGGCTCAGTGACTGAGGTAATCGTGCGACTTTGGCCAAGAATAAAATCTGAAGGTAGTTGGTTAAAAATCTGATAGTTGAGGGGTTTATTATTTAATATATTGAGTACAGCGGCGCCGCCAAAAGTTAGGTACTGAGTTTTCCATGTTGGCGTATCAAGTCGATGATATTGATGTGCAATATGAGGAGATAACAAAATACCGGTGTGAGTTGGCAATAATAGATTCTGTCCAGCAACACTGATCATTCCTTGCCCTTCAGTTGTTTGAAGCCAATGATAGTAAGGATAGCCCTGAGGACGTTGAACAGCTTCTTGGTCCCAATCATCACCGAGGCTTTCTAGATAAAGTGGCAGGTGCTTGTTCATTCGAGTAAAGACAACGCGCATTTTAGGGCCTCATGTTCAAATTGTATTATTTATTCTTCAAATGATACCACATTTCGCTTGATTTGTCAGTTAGACTTGTAGTGTGATCAAGATGAAATGGAGGTTGATTTTTTGGAAACAACTCAATTCAAACGTATTCTTTTCGGTGGCGATTATAATCCCGATCAGTGGCCAAAAGAGGTCTGGTATAAGGATATGCAATTATTGACCAAAGCCGATATCAATGAGGCGACAATCAATGTTTTTTCGTGGGCTTTGTTGCAGCCAGCGGAGGATAAATATGATTTTTCGATGCTAGATGATATTATTCAATTACTGACAGAAAATCATTTTGAAATCGTTCTGGCAACTTCGACAGCCGCTTTGCCTGCTTGGATGGTTAAAAATTACCCGGATGTGGCACGAACGGATTTTGAAGGTCGCCATCATCGCTTTGGCGGTCGTCATAATGCTTGCCCAAATAGTCCAACATTTCAGAAATATAGTCGCCGTTTGGCAGCTAAATTAGCAGAAAGATATGGTCAGCTGACGAATGTCGTTTGTTGGCATGTATCAAACGAGTATGGCGGGCAGTGTTATTGCGATAATTGCGCGAGTGCATTTAGAGTTTGGCTACGCGATCGCTATAATGACGACATTAAACAACTCAATGAAGCTTGGAATGCCAATTTTTGGAGTCATACTTTTTATAACTGGGATGAGATTTTTCCTCCTAATGACCTGAGCGATGCGATTGGACCTGATAATGCAACGCTCGCAGGTTTGGCAATTGATTATCGACGATTTATGTCTGACAGTATTTTGCATAACTTTACAGATGAGCGAGATGCTATTCGTGATTATGACGCTACAACGCCAATTACGACCAATTTGATGGGAACATTCAAAGACTTAGATTACTTTAAGTGGGCGAAGGAAATGGATCTCGTTTCCTGGGATAATTATCCGGCATACAACACACCAGCGAGTTATACCGCGATGTGCCATGACCTGATGCGTGGGTTGAAAAACGGTGCGCCTTTCATGTTGATGGAACAAACACCATCGCAACAGAATTGGCAACCTTATAATTCACTCAAACGGCCGGGGCAGATGCGGTCAATGAGCTATCAAGCAATGGCACATGGCGCAGATACGATTCAATATTTTCAGTTGCGTCAATCACGTGGTGCAACCGAAAAGTTTCATGGGGCGGTAATTGGGCACGCCGATACAGATCAAACGCGCGTTTTTCGCGAAACGGCAACATTAGGCAAAGAACTAGCTAAACTTGGGACACAGACACTGGGTGCGCGAACACCAGCTAAAGTCGCCATTATTTTTGATTGGGAAAATTATTGGGCGCTCGAATACTCAAGTGGTCCCAATGTTTTGCTGAAGTATGTGGACCAGATTCATCGTTATTACGCTGCTTTTTATCGTCAGAATGTGTCCGTTGATTTTATTCCAACTGATTTAACGGCTGATGAGATGGCAACGTACGATTTGATTGTTGCGCCGGTTTTATACATGGTTAAACCAGGTGTTGCGGACGCTTTGAAGACTTATGTAAAAAATGGTGGTCATTTTGTGACGACGTTTATGAGCGGTATTGTGGATGAACATGATAACGTATATATCGGTGGTTATCCGGGGCCTCTTCGTGATTTATTGGGTGTCTGGGTGGAGGAATTTGATGCGCTGCCACCTGAACAAAGTAATCAGGTCATTTTTAATGATGGTGAAACAAGTCAATGCAATCTCCTATGCGATGTGATTCATTTAGAAGGTGCTGAGGAACTTGCTAAGTATGGTTCAGGTGAGTTTTACGCTAATTCACCGGTTGTCACGACCCATCAATTCGGTCAAGGTACTGCGGTGTATGTAGGTACGCAATTGGTCGATGCCGGATTAGATCATGTTGTTGAGAAATTAATTGATCAACTCCAATTGACACATTATCAGACGCCAAATGATGTGGAGCTTACACGGCGTCAGGTGGCTGGAAGCACATTTTATTTCTTGGTGAACAATACTGGGCATTCAACGACGGTTGATTTACCAATTGAAGGCGTTGATTTACTTTCCCAGAAGTTGATTCCATCTGGCAACCTGGCAGTTGAGCCATTTGACGTTAAGATTATTAAGGCATCAACGGCTGTTTAACATGAATTTAAGAAGATTGAATTAAAACACCCCACAATCGTGTAGTAACCCATACGTTAGATTTTTGGTCTAACATTTTGCGGTCGGCTCACGTTTGTGGGGTGTTTTGGTTATTAAATTATTTTTTTACTAGTAGGTATTAGTCGCCAGGATGATAATCCTCATCGATAATCAAAATAGGCTTGATTGCTTTACCAGGACGAGAATCGGCATTGGCTTCGTTAATTTGTTTGAACTTATAAAACTTTTCGGTCTTGTCGAAGTCAAATAATCCCTGACGATAGAATTTGATTAAACGAGGAATATCGATTTGTGGAATTGAATCACCCATATTAACACCTGTAACAGTGCGATCATCGACGCACAGATCATTCCAAGTGTCTAGGTCGATATGATTCGGTGTAACGGCGATACATGCGGAGATACCACCCTGTGCAAGTGCCTTGATAGAATCCTCCATTACTTTAGTTACACCTGTTGTGTCAACAGCAAAGTCAACACCGTAACCATCAGTTAGACGTTTAATGGCTTCAACCGCATCTTCATTGCGACTATTAATAACGTCAGTTGCACCAAGCTCTTTTGCTAATTGCAATCGTGAATCTACAATATCGACTGCAATGACCGTGGTACAACCAGAAATACGTCCTGCCATCATGGCTGCGAGGCCAACAGCACCTGTCCCAAATACGGCAATAGTTTGGCCTGGACGAGGTTTTAGCGTGTTGAGTACAGTTCCCACTACCGGTGACGTAACCATAGCCCAGAGGACCTAATTTACGTAAATCAAGGTCTTTTGGTACTTTCACACAATTGCGTTCGCGAACGACAGTTGTTGTTGTAAAAGAGGATTGGTCGAACATATCGGCGATATGCTTTCCGTCTCGCATAAAATGATCGGTACCATCAGGACGAACACCAGATAGGTTATTCGCACCATAATTACGGCATCGCGTTGGCATTCCTTTCAAGCAATTATCACAGTTGCCACAGGCATAAAACGAGAGAACCACGTGATCGCCAGGTTTGAAGTTTTGAACGTGTGAACCAACCTTTTCAACTATTCCAGAGCCTTCGTGACCAAGAACGATTGGATAGTCAATCACTGCGTCACCAATTCTTAAGGCTTCATCAGAATGACAAATCCCACTTGCAACCATGTGGACCTGAACGTCATCAGGCTACATTTCGGCGAGCTCAATATCATCGCGGATTGTAAATGGATCGCCTTGTTTTTCAACGACTGCTGCTTTAATCTTCATTAGTTAAACGCCTCTTTCATCATTTTTAGAAAACGATTTCACAGCTATATTATTTCACTTTTATGTCCAATTATCAATCACTTCACAAAAGAAACAATCGTTTTTTTAATTGATAACTTATCAACTGTTAAAGTTTTCAACAAAACATTGTCAAGTTATTCGTTGACATCCTTACTATTACCAAGTATGATAAACGTGAATTGAAAATTGGAGGCGGACAAAATGGCAATTCAAAAACAAAACATGTGCATGTGTATGATGCCTAGCTGTTGTGTAATGACAAACAGTTTGTTTTTGTGTGCTATGGGTCCCACTTCTAATTTTCCGAAGCGATGTTGAAGTGACATTAATCGCAGAGAATTGAACATAGGCTAGAGGACCATGCATACAGATGATGTGCATGGTCTTTTTTTACACCGGGAAAGAGGAAGTTAGAGATGAAGAAGCGACATATTGTTACAACATTACTTGGCGTCGTCACGGTTCTTGGAATCACGGCGGTGTTATCGGGTTGCAATTCAAAATCCGCGAATCAAAATAGTGGTGAAACCAAGCAAGTCTTGAAATTACCCACAGCCTCACAACTGAATACGATTGATATTTCTGCTTCATCAGGTTATGGCCAAACCGGCAATGTTTTTGAGAGCTTTTACCGTTTGGGTAAGAATGGTCAAGTTTCTCCCGGGCTAGCAAAGTCATTAAATGTTAGCGACGATGGGTTAACTTACACCTTTAAGTTACGTCATGCAAAATGGAGCAACGGTGATAAAATTACGGCTCAAGATTTTGTATACTCTTGGCGTCGGACAATTACGCCAGCAACGAAATCGGAATATGCTTATCTGTTTGATGGCATCAAGAATGCGAATGCGATTAATGCGGGTAAAATGGATCCTAAAACTTTAGGGATCAGTGCACCTGATAGCCAAACGGTGGTCATCACACTTGAAAAGCCAATTCCATACTTTAAAGTTTTAATGGCTTATCCATTATTTGGACCCCAGAGTGAAAAAATCGTGAATAAGTACGGTAAGAAATATGGGACGTCTTCGCAATATATGGTTTATAGCGGTCCATTCAAGATGACGGGATGGAAGGGAACTAATAATTCTTGGAAGTACGTCAAGAATAATCAGTACTGGGATGCTAAAGTCGTTAAGCTAGATGAAATTGATTATACGGTTGTGAGTGATGCGCAGACGAGTTTGGATCTCTATCAGAACAATCAATTGGATTTGAGCCAATTGTCCCAAACACAAGTGCCTAACTATCAGAATGATAAAGAATATATTCAATATCCGTATTCTTATGTTAGTTATTTGAGCTACAATTTTGCCAATAGCAATGCAACAAAGAAGAAGTTACTATCAAATCAAAACGCACGCCTCGCAATTTCGTTGTCTTTGAATCGTTCACAATTGACGAAAAAGGTCCTAGGAAATGGTTCGCTTGTGCCAACAGGGTTTGTTTCGACTGATCTTGCCAAGAACCCTTCGACACATGAGGACTTCTCTAAAGATCAGAAGACTTCGAATACGATGGATTATAATATTAAATTAGCTAAAGAAAAATGGGCAGCAGCACAGCAAGAGACTGGTATTCATAAAATCACATTGACTCTGTTGGCAGGGAATGACAACGGTGATGATCCGTCAACAAACATTGTCATTCAATATTTGAAGGGTCAATTAGAAAAAGTATTGCCGGGATTGACCATTAAGATTCGCGCAGTACCTACACAAGTTGCTTCTTCTGAACGTCGCGAAGGCAACTTTGACATTGCCTTGGCAGGTTGGGGAGCGGATTTCAATGATCCGATTTCTTTCTTACAGATTCCACAATCAAATACTGCATATAATTATGGAAAGTACCACAATCCACAATATGATGCATTGGTTGAAAAGGCTAGCAATGCGGATGCTGCAAATCCGGACAAGCGCTGGGAAGATATGGTTGCCGCGAGCCAGTTACTCAGTAAAGATCAAGGAATAACGCCGTTATATCAGAGCGTGTATTCATTCATGCAAAAATCTGGTGTCAAAGGAATTATTCATAACACCGCGGGTACGCAGTGGAACTATAAGTATGCTTACATCAAGTAGTCTATTGTCGAGCTTCTAAATCAACAAAATTAAGTTCGAAAAAAACTTCTTTTGGCTGCATCAATGGCCAAAAGAAGTTTTTTGTTGTTTATAGGTAATGAATCGGCTAAAAGGCTAATTTTCGAAACGTTGAACCAAGTCCGCGAAGGTTGTCATGCCACTCTTCAAGAATTTGAGTGTTCCTTCGTTGGTGATCTTAAGCTGGTCATCCAAAAGATTTGTCACATTACCGATATAGAGTTCAGGTTGTTGAACAACTGGCATATTCAAGAAAGTTAATGATTGACGTAAATGATGATTTGCGCCAAAACCACTAATTGCACCGGTTGAAACACTTAAGATAACTGCTGGTTTGCCATCCCAAACACTTTGACCATAAGGACGTGAACCAACATCAATTGCATTTTTCAAAACGGCCGGTACAGAGCGATTATATTCGGGTGTTGCAAAAATGATACCATCGAGTGGCTTGATCTCATCTCGGAATTTTTGCCAAATTTCGGGCACCTGATTCTTGTCATCGAAGTCCTGATTGTAGAATGGTAAATTCCCGATTTCAATTTGTTTGACTTCATAACCTTCTGGAAGTTGGGCAGCCATTTGTTCAGCGACTGCACGGGTATAAGAACCCTCACGTAAACTTCCGATGAGTAATCCAATTTTCTTTGTCATTATAATGTCCCTCGCTTCTTACTATTTATAAGTAAAGCTTACCCAAATTAGGTTCGAAAAGCAATGAATAAGACTTATTCACGATAAAAAAATTATTTATATTTGTGATATAGTTTTAAAGACTAGATTATAATTATTTTACTATCTTTTTTAATCTTTTTGAATTATGATATAGATAGTTAAATATTAGGAGAAAAAATATGACAATCAAACAATTATTTGTTCCATCTGCGCATCCCACAAAACATTACCGTATTTTAAATGAAGTTTATTCGGCGATTACGCATGGGATTGGTTTTTTCTTAGCTGTTGCCGGGTTAGTTCTACTAGTCATTAAGGCAAGTGCAACTCATGAACCCATTCGGATTGTTACCTTTGCAATATATGGCTCATGCTTAGTCCTGCTTTATTTGTTTTCAACACTTTACCACAGTTTAATTTTTACAAAAGCACGTGGTGTTTTTCAAATTTTTGATCATAGTTCAATTTTTATATTGATCGCAGGTAGCTATACGCCCTATACCTTAGTCGCTATTGGTGGCTGGCGTGGCTGGACGATGTTTGGAATCATCTGGGCGCTAGCAATTGCCGGAATTCTATACAAGATTCTTGCAAAAAACCAGCGCCAAGTTTTTGAAACCTTGCTCTATATTTTCATGGGGTGGATGGTGATTACGGCTTCCCAGCCTTTAGCTGCGACGATGGGACCCGTTGGTTTATGGTTACTGATTTCTGGAGGCATCGCGTATACATTTGGCGCATTATTATATAGCATGCGTGGTATTAAGTATATTCATGTTATCTGGCACGTTTTCGTCATGATAGGTTCGATATTGATGTTTTTCTCAGTTTATCTATATGTCTAAATGATTGCGTTTTTTTAGCGTTATTTTTGGTAGAATAGGGGTTGAAAGTTCCTAATTTATCAAAATTCGGAGGCAATGATGGTTAAACGATTAATCAGTGCGAATACGAGTGAAGTTTTAAAGATGAAAGCTGCTGAACTCAAGCAGAGTATTAAGGCGAGCGAAGGCCGTGTCGTCTTAAGTGAAGAGGTCGTCACTGCAGAACCAGTTGGCGAAGACATTACCAATGCAGAGGTTGCTGCAGCATTTGGTGCCGATTTGATCTTATTGAATGGGATGGATGTTCTCAATCCAATGATTATGGGATTATATCCTGGTGAAGAGACTTTAGCTTCGGCCAAGCCACGTCATGATGGTAAAATTATTACAGATTTACAGCATTTAGTCGGCAGACCCGTTGGCGTGAACCTTGAACCTATCGATACAGACGCAGATATGTTAGAAGATCGTTTGCAGATTCCAGAAGGCCGCACAGCGTCTCGTAAAACGTTAGCTGAGTTAGAGCGGTTAGGATTTAATTTTGTCGTGTTAACAGGTAATCCTGGTACGGGAGTGACTAATGACCAAATCGTTAAAAATATTATCCTTGCTAAAGAAGTTTTTTCTGGTTTAGTCATCGCTGGCAAGATGCATGCTGCAGGTGTGAACGAGCCGCTAGTTTCGCCGGAGATCGTTAAAGAATTTATTCATGCAGGTGCAGATGTGATTTTGGTACCGGCTGTTGGGACAGTTCCTGAATTTACGGATGCGGAATTGACCGAAATTGTCAAAATTGCTCATCAGGCTGGTGCATTAGTCATGTCGACAATCGGAACAAGTCAAGAGAGTGGTTCAACGTCTTATATCGAAAATGTTGCCATTCGTAATAAGGTTTGTGGTGTCGATATCCAGCATATTGGGGACGCAGGTTATGGTGGGTTGGCACCTGTCGAAAATATCTTTACAATAAGCAAGACGATTCGTGGCCAACGTCACGCAATTAGTCGCATGGCACGCTCAATTAATCGATAAGAGGTTTGCTGAGAGTCACATTATTTTAGTCGTTTTAAAAGTTGTTGCTAGAAAATAGCGACAGCTTTTTTTGTTAGTTTAAATGTTGATGTTCCATTATTGACGAACCCAAAAAAACGAGGCCAGCTTTGCTGGTCTCGTGAGAGTTTGTGGTTGTATTGAATTACTTCTTCAAATTCTTTTCAACATAATCTCGAACCTGATCGTCGGTCATGTCTAGGAAGGGTTTCATGGCTTCTTCGGTCTTGATTGTGTCACGATTATTTGCTTCCATAATGTGATTCCAAATCGCATCACGAACGATATCTTTATCGTCGCTCCAATCGAACTCTTCACTCATCCGTAAATTCAACAGTTCAGGTTCTGTTTGAATATTTACAGCCATATCAATTACCTCCATCATTAGATTCAACTTTATTATAGGTCTACTCAATAAAAGTGGCGTCGAAAAAGACTTGGAGATTATTTTCGAAACTTGACGAGGGTCAATTTATTAAATGCGTAAACTGGATAAACTAGAATCATCAAGTCGAAGAGGAGTGCACACGATGAAATTTCAAATATATATTCAAAAGCACACGACACAAATTACTTGGACCACTGCAGCATTGATCGTTGCAGGATTTCTCAGCAAATATTTGATTAACAGTACCGTGTTCTATCAGATCTTTTTGGCAGTTGCTTCCATTATCGCGGTGATCCCAATTGCGATTCATGCCTACCAGGCGATTCGCGCAAAAGTCATTAGCATTGAATTCTTAGTGACAGTTGCCGTTGTCGGCGCATTTATTATCGGTGAGTACAATGAATCGGCGATTGTGACTTTCTTATTCTTGTTCGGGAATTTTCTTGAACAGAAAACTTTGTCTAAAACACGCGAATCAATCAAGTCACTGACTGAAATGGCGCCGACGACTGCAGAGATTGTTCAATCAGATGGTTCAATTGAAGAAGTTGATATTGACGATGTAGATGAAGGTGACATTGTCCTCGTTAAAACTGGTGCAGCGATTCCTGTTGATGGTGTCGTTGTTGAAGGTAATGGTTATGCGGATGAGGCGGCTGTTACCGGTGAATCACGAGAAGTTAACAAGTCGTTAGACGACGAAGTTTTCTCAGGTACTATGTTGAGCGATGGCTTCCTAAAAATTAAAGCGACTAAAGTTGGTGACGATACGACTTTTGCGAAAATCGTTGAACTTGTTGAGGATGCACAGGATACAAAGTCACACGCAGAAAAATTCATTGATCGTTTTTCACAGTTTTACACACCTGCCGTATTGTTAATTGCCTTGGCTGTCTTTATTTTCTCTCGTGATTTCAAACTTGCGATTACGGTTCTAGTACTTGGATGCCCGGGTGCCTTAGTCATCGGTGCTCCGGTTTCCAACGTTGCTGGTATTGGTAATGGTGCTAAGCGAGGTATTTTGATTAAGGGTGGCGAAGTGATGGACACCTTCGCAAAAATTGATACGTTTGTTTTTGATAAGACGGGTACTTTAACTAAGGGATCAACTTCTGTTTCAGCAACCAAGCGTTATAACGACGATTTTAAACAAACGCTGGCATTAACAGCTAAAGTTGAGACGCTATCTGATCACCCACTTGGACGTGCTATCATGCAGTATGCAGATGATCAAAAAATTGACTATCGAAATTTAGCAATTCGTGATAATCAAACGGTCAAGGGGCAAGGAATCATTGCTAAAATTGAAGATCATCAAGTTTTAGTTGGAAATATGAAACTGATGACGGCTCATCAAGTGATGATCTCAGAACAACAACGTGCTGACTTGACGGAGCTTCAGGGTACGGGAAGTTCAGTTGTGATTGTTGCTATCGATGACCAAATTGCCGCAACGTTTGGTGTTTCAGATGTGATTCGCCCAGAAGTTGCCGAAGAATTAGCTGCATTAAAGGCAGGCGGCGCGAAACACCTTGTGATGCTAACTGGTGACAATCAGGTAACTGCTAATTATGTCGCGCAGCAATTAGGGATCGATGAAGTTCACGCTGAACTATTACCTGATCAAAAAGTTGAGTATGTTAAACAATTCCAAGATCAAGGACGCCATGTCGCATTTGTTGGTGATGGCATCAATGATAGTCCCTCACTGGCAACGGCAGATATTGGAATCGCAATGGGAAGTGGAACGGATGTTGCGATTGAAACGTCAGATGTCGTATTGATGCAGTCTAGTTTTGCTGCATTAGTTCATGCCTACAAACTCGCGAAGAAGACTGTGCTTAATACTCGCGAAAACGTCACAATTGCGATTGCGGTTGTTGCCTTCTTACTCATTGGACTTATTGCCGGATTCATCTATATGGCAAGCGGTATGTTTGTTCATGAGGCAAGTATTCTCGTGGTCATTTTTAACGCCATGCGCTTGATTAACTTTGGCAAAAAGAATGACGCTAAGCTGGCGCCAGAAGTCGTTCACGGTTAAGCCACGCAATAAAACTCAAAATAATTTTACAAACTTGACACACGTCAATTTTTTAAACAGATCGATTCACTATACTAGAATTATCAATCAAAGAGAGGTCATTAAAATGAATAAAAAAGTAATTTTACAACTCGATGCGTTAACTTGCCCGTCTTGCTTGACTAAAATTGAAACGGCCGTTAAAGCAGAACCTGGCGTTGGTGAAGTCAAAGTTTTATTCAATGCCGGAAAGGTGAAGGCTGATATTGATGATCAAGTGACAAGTGCTGAGAAATTAAGCGATGTCGTCACGAAATTAGGTTATGAAGTTGAAAAAGTTAAAGTTAAAGATTTATAAGTCGTTTTGGCTGGATTGAGTATCGCAAATGACTGACTTGATGTCGTTGTAGATAACATTTAATCACATAGGAGGAAATTTCATGTCAAATCAAGAACAGATTGAAGCTAAATATCAGGCCGAACTTAAACAGGCTGATATCGATCACCACAAACCAACAGCGGGTGCCATGAGCGGGCATATTGTTGCTAACCTCTGGTATTTCGATGTAAAGCTGCACCAAGCGCTCTGGTATCTTAAGGGTGAACAAACATTGCAGTTGCAAGAATTCTACACGAAGTTAATTGAGCAGAATCGCCGTCAACTCGATGAATTAGCAGCAGTACTTTTGGATGAAAATGAATTGCCACCTTCAACCGTCGCTGAATACACGAAATACACGAAGTTATCTGAGGATGCACGTTTTAAATATATGGCTGCTTCAGAAATCGTTGCGACAACCGCACAAGACTTTGTGACCGCAGATATGTTTATCGATCGTGCGATTATTCTGGCACAACGCGAACATCGTCCTGCTTTAGCTGCTTATCTCACTGAGATGCGTGGTTATAACAATCGTCAAACACGCCAACTTCAAGCATTATTAGGTAAAACCGCTTGGGAAGGTCTAGTTGAAGTTGACGATGATGACGATGACGACTAGATAAATTCTTTTTAAATTGCCCCCCAATGAAATACGTTGAACAGTTCGTTTATTCAACGTATTTTTTATGTGCAGTTCTCATTATTTGCAACAAATTATACAACGATCAATTGTTTTTAACGAAATGAGTTGCTTTTTGGGGTCATCTCGCGATAGTCTAGGTAGAGAAGCAAATTGAGGGGTGTATGAAAAGTTGCGGCAAGATCCGATTAAGTTAAGGTGGCTTTTTATTGGTTCATTAATTATTAACACGGGGATCAGCTTTATTTGGCCACTGACGACAATTTATATGCATGAGTATTTACACGAAACATTGACGGTTGCGGGAATTGTTTTATTGTTCAACTCCGGTTTTACAATGATCGGCAACTATTTAGGCGGCTGGTTATTTGACCATTGGTGGCCGTATTTGACGATTCTAGGTGGAATTGCGATTGCGACGATTTCCACGGGACTCTTGATTTTTTGGCATGGTTGGCCGACATATGCCATTTTGTTAGTGACGCTTGGCTTGGGGAATGGCATTGTTGCAACTGGGATTAATTCAATTGCCACGTTAGTAAAAAGTCGCCAGCCCAGTTACGTTTTTAATGTCCTTTATTTTACGAGTAACCTCGGATTAGTATTCGGATCGTTGATTGTTGGATATATTTTACCCCTGGGAATCCAGTATATTTTCACGATTGCGTTTGTCTTATTCGTGCTCTTTTTTGTGATGGCACTGATTACTTTTCGTCAACTCGATCAGAGTAAGCAAGCTGCTAAACAACATGCCGCAGTGGTTTCTGATCGACTAGAACGCACCCGCGAAAAGTTACCGATTATTCTGTTGCTCTTGACGTTATTCGTTTCATGGGTAGCTTACGAACAGTGGCAGAGCAATATTTCTGCTTATATGATTCACTTGGGAATGGACGTGAAATTATATAGTCACCTTTGGACGGTCAATGCTGTTTTGATTGTCGTGCTGCAGCCACTGTTAACCCACTTTGATGATTTTCTGCTTAAACATTTGCGTGGACGCTTGTATACCGGCTTTTTCTTGTTTTGCACGTCATTTTTGATTTTACTTTTTGCAAAACAATTTGCTTGGTTTGTGCTGGCGATGTCTGTGCTAACGATTGGTGAAATTATCGCGTTCCCAGCTGTTTCAACTTTTGTCAACGAACGCGCTTCGTTTGCAGAAAAGGGGCGTTATCAAGGCTTAGTGGCACTATCTGCGTCAGCAGGACGTGCGGTGGGACCGTTGATCGGTGCGTTGATTATCGAATCCTTTACGTATCCAATTTTATTTATTTTCTCAGCTGTGTTGATAGCCGTCTTCACGGTTGTATTCATGACTTCTGGTATTAAACGACAGACAAATCGTCGTCAATCGTAGTCGAATCAATCAAAAGCCAAGTGATTTGGCTGTGTTATATGTGAAGCGCCCCGTAACCGTGAGACTAATATCTCATGATTACGGGGCGCTTTTTATGGTCCTCACTTAGTTTCTAGTGACTGTTTCAATTTGCATGTAACAGGCGGTCGATATAAGTCAGAACGCCTTGTTCATTATTCGTTCCTGTAAGGTCATTAGCGGCTTTTTGAATATTAAGTGGAGCATTAGCCATAGCCACGCCCAAACCGACTTCCTGGAGCATTTCAAGATCATTACCGCCATCACCAAAAGCGACCATCTCGGATAAATCGAGCGTCAGTAATTCACCAACATGTTTCAGGCCGTTGGCTTTATGAATACCAGGCTGAATGATGTCGATATCGCCATGACCACTAGAAGTTGGAGTGCCAAGGCTGCCTAAGGCATCGTGGAATCTTTGCACGAATTCTTCAGTTCGGTCAAGCGGACAACTAATTCCGAATTTAAAAACATCATCGTTGATTTCATCATACTGGTCGATCACGGTGAGTTGGTGATAATAGAGCTGTGAAATGTCGATGAAACTAGGTGTAGCGCTTTTTAGAACATAGGCGCTCTTCTTGCCAGCCACGAGTAAATCAATTTCGGAAATTCGAGTTAAGATAGCGAGAATCGCCTTAACTCGCGATGGCGTGAAACTTGAATAGTTAAAAACTTGCTGCGTGGTTCGTAGATAGGCACCATTCTCTGCAACATAAATAATATCTGGATAGTCGCCGAAGAAAGAAGCGAGTTGCTCATACTGGTTACCACTTGCGACAACGAATTGAATGTGTTGTCGTAGCATCTCTGTGTATAATCGATCGAAGTAATCGTGATCGTATTGTTTTTGATCATCTAAGAACGTGCCATCCATGTCTGTAGCAATTAGTTTGACTGTCATTGGTATTTACCCTATCAACTGATGATATTCTTGTGCTTGCCGTTCCCAGATTTCGCGATCCTGATCGGAAATTTCTCTTAAAATATGGCAAGGATTTCCAACAGCAATTGTATTTGCTGGAATATCTTTCGTAATGACCGATCCAGAACCAATAACGCTGTTATCGCCGATGGTGACGCCGGGGTTGACGACGACATTGCCGCCAATCCAGACGTTGTTACCAATCGTGATTGGATGACCATATTCAATTCCAGAATTACGGATGTCGACGGGTGTTGGGTGCCCCGCTGTGAGCAGACTAACACGAGGGCCAATCATGACATTGTCACCAATGGTAACGGCGGCAGTATCAAGGATAATCAGTTCATAATTTCCATAGAAGTTTTTACCAAGATGAACATTGAAGCCGTAGTCAAGGTGAAGTGGTGTCTCAATGTAGGCATCATTAGAGGGAACATCAAGGTATTCAGCTAGTAATTTTTTACGTTCGACGGTATTCAATTCTGTCGTGGCGTTATAACGACGGGTGAATCCTTGGGCACGTTGTCTTAACTGTGCAATTTCTGCGTCACCCGATCGATATAATTTACCTGCAAGCATTAAATCTTGTTCAGTTGTCATGAGTTAAACTCCTTTGTCATCTATCATTAAAGCGTTTGATTTACTACCAGGTCATTATAACAAAGTTACACGTTGTTCACGAGGATGTTTTGAGGTAACTTGGAAAGGGATACAGGCATAATTAGGTGGTCGGTTCGGAGTATGTTACAATAACCCCTGTATGGTCATCATTCACAAAAAACGTGAGTCAGATTTAGCGTTAAAAATGTGAACATTGAGGAGAGATATTTTGGAAGCAATTAATTTAAAAGCTGGTATGACGTTTATCAAAGATGGTAAGTTGATTAAAGTTTTGGAAAGCAATCATCATAAACCCGGCAAGGGCAATACTGTGATGCAGATGAAACTCTATGATGTTCGAGCTGGGTCAACAGTCCAAACAACGATGCGTCCAAGTGAGAAGATCGAACCTGCAACTTTGGACATGAAAGAAGTGCAATACTTGTATACTCAAGACGAAATTGCCTATTTCATGGATACCACGACTTACGAGCAGTATGAAGTTGGCGTTGATAGTATCGAAAACGAACTTAAATACTTATTGGAAAATACCATCGTGCAGATTCAATTCTATGGTACAGAAGTTATTGGGATCACTTTGCCAAGTACGGTTGATTTAACCGTGACTGAAACGCAACCCTCAATTAAAGGTGGTAGTGTCACAGGTGGTGGTAAGCCTGCAACGCTTGAGACAGGTTTGATTGTTAACGTGCCAGATTTCATCAAGAGCGGTGAAAAAATTACTATTAATACCACGAGCGGTGAATACAAAGGCCGCGCAGCAAACTAGATTAATGATTGTTAAATTTTTTTTGAATTAAAAGGGCTTTGAAACGTATCACGCGTTTCAAAGCCCTTTTTCTGATCGGATTTGTTATCAGTTGGATTAGTTGGTGAATATTTGAATCTTATTGAGTGGCCAATAACGGAATCGAACCACGCCTTTGATGGCTGATTTTTTGATGAAGCCAATTTTTCGACTATCCTTAGAAATGGGACGATTATCTCCAAGAACGAAATAACTATCTTCAGGCACTGTTGATTGATTGAATAGTGATTGTAGCGAAAAATCTGCCGTAAAATTACCGCTTACGGCGTATTTCGTCAGGTATGACTCCTTCAAGGCTTTGCCATTGATGTAGACTTGATCGTTCTTGGCCTCCACCTTGTCACCAGGTAAACCAATGACACGTTTAATATAGAGTGTTCCAGGATTATTCGGTGCATCCAAAATAACGACAGAACCACGTTTGATTTTGCCGAGGCGATAAGTAATCAGACGATCGCCATCGTTGAAGTTTGTTTCCATGGATGGTCCAGAAACGACATCTTTTGCCAAGACATAGTGAAAGATGAGCTGAACACCTGCAAATAGAACAACCGCGAGTGCGATCATTTCAATTAACCACCGGCCAAAACTGGTTTCTTCTTGTTTTGTTTGCTGTTTATTCATCTGTTTTCAACCTCAAGAATCATACTTAGTTTCATTTTCTATTTTTCTGCGCGAAAAAGCAATGTTAATGAATTATTTTAGTTAAATACTAAGAATTGGTCGAAAATCGTTGAAAAATAGAGGAGAATAACTTTTTTGTGGTCAGTTCGATGATTTTCAACTATAATAAGCACTAATAAGGGTTTGTCCTTTGCAGGAATTAAATAGACGAAACTTTTGGAGGAACGCATGGCAACGAGATGTAATAATAGTCATCCAATGAAATTAATCGCATTAAATGGGAACTTCGATTTGGCCGAGGCTGTGGCAAAACACGTGGAAATGCCATTATTATCGACTTCTGTAAAGCATTTTGCTGACGGAGAAATTCAGATTAACATTGATGAAACGGTTCGCGGTGACGATGTATTCGTCATTCAATCAATCAATGATCCGGTCAACGAGAACTTTATGGAATTGATGATCATGTTAGACGCTTTGCGACGCGCTAGCGCACACACGATTAACGTGGTTTTACCATACTTTGCCTATTCACGTGCCGATCGTAAAACACGCTCACGTGAACCAATCACAGCAAAACTCGTTTCGAACTTAATTGAGATTGGTGGCGCTGATCGTGTGGTTGCTTTAGATTTGCATGCTGACCAAATTCAAGGGTTCTTCGATATTCCTGTCGATCATTTACAGGCGCTTCCGATTCTAGCGGATTATTTTGTGAAGAAGAACTTGGGTACCTCAGACGAAATCGTCGTTGTAGCACCTGATCACAGTTCAACTAAACGCGCTCGTGCTATGGCTGAATATTTTGATTGTCCAATTGCAATCGTTGACAAGCGTGACAACAATCCAAGTGTTGATCCATTAGATATCATTGGCGATGTTGATGGTAAGATTTGTTTAATTGCGGATGACTTGATCGATACAGCAAGCCGAATGGTTTGGTCCGCTAACTCATTACATGCAGCAGGTGCAAAAGCCGTTTATGGTTGTGCAACGCACGCGATTTTTTCAAGCGGCGCAACTGAGAAATTACAGAAGTCATACTTACAGGAAGTTGTTGTGACAAATTCGATTCGCATCCCTGAAGAGAAACGATTTGATAAGCTCGTGACCCTGTCTGTAAGTGACTTATTAGCAAATGCGATTCAGAAGATCTACAATAATCAGTCCATTCACGCACTATTTGATTCGAAAAATTAGACTTCAATTTTTTTGATTCCGAGATCAGTTAGTGTCATCTTAGAACTATTTCGTCAAAAAAGAGACTGCACTCATTATGAGTGCAGTCTCTTTTAGTCTGATTAAAAGCACTTTTCGTATGGAAAGAGATGTTCGAGACAAGCGTGTTGATCAGCTGAGTGTCGTAATTACGGCGCCTCCAACAATCACTGCGAGTCCGAGTAAAGTTAGCGCTAGTTCTCGCGTCGTCTTGTGTTCCTTCAAGATGAATAAGCTACCAACAGTTGAAAGAACAACGGATAATTGACCGACAACAAAGGCAGTATTAACACCGTTATAACGCACCGAATTAATATAAGCAATTGCGGCAATTGAGAAGATTAATCCAGCCAGGATATGTTGCCAACTCTTAATTTCCTTGACAGCACTTAAGTTTCTTGTCACAGCAAGATAGAGCAATACAGCGATGACCATTCCGACAGATTCTGGGAAGAAGATGGCCAAACCAGAAGCTGACATCGCCTTAGGTAGGGTGTTGTAGATTAAATAGCCAACAGTCGTTAAAACTAAAACGGTGTAAGTTTGTTTGGTGTGATGGCCGATATTTTCTGATTTATTTTCAGTGTATGACGTCAGAAAAACACCCAGAACGAGCATAGCAATGCCAATAAATCCAAGGATTCTTGCGGTTGTTGAAGACCACTCACCAAAGATGATCACCCCAATTAATGAGGTTCCGATAAGTTGCAGGCCAGTTGAAACGGGCATCGTTCGAGAAACACCAATGTTTTTGTAAGCGGTGTATTGACCGAGCTGACCAGATATCCAGAAGGCACCAGCTAAGGCGGCGAGAATGAAGTTACGTGGTGAAATATCAATACCACGGAATGCGATTACAAAAAAACCAGCAATTAATGTACCAACGGCAGTTCCAAAGATTTGATTCTTGGTTGTGCCACCAACGAACTCGATTGCAAATGGTAAAAGTCCCCACATGAGTGCTGGTAGCAGAAGCCAAATGATCGTCATAAAAAAATACCCCCAAAAAAATAAGTTATAAATAACAGGATAACTTATTTTGCGAGAAAAAAGGGGAATTTTGCTCAAAAAAGACGAAAAAAATTGAAAAATTATGTTTTTTATCCTGAAAACATAACACATTTATACATCAATTATTAGTAAATCCTTGATATTTCGTGAGATAGCGCTTACTAGAAAACTGAAAACAAACCACCCAAAAATGAAAAATTAGGTGGTCTGTTCGATGATGATTTTTAGTCAGTTTTTAATACCAACCATTGGTATTCCAGAATGCGAGTGCTTTGGTCCATGACCCATATCGTGAGGCGACATATTGATTAGCGACGCGTTCTTGATTTACCGGTGAATAATCACCATTCAGATAACTAGCCGTTAATTGATATTTACCGATATAACGACCATTACGGGCAGTGTAGCTGCCACCAGATTCACGTTGCGCAATAATAGCTTTCGCAGCCGCTTCGGATCCGCCAACAACGGCTGTCGAATTAGTTGACGATTTTGATACACTTTGTGTCGTTGTAGCGGTGTTTTGCTCTACTGCCACGCTTGTTGTCGAGGTAACTTTTTTTGTTGCGGCCGGTGTTGCTGCCGGAGTAGACGTTGTCGCCACTACTGATGGATTGGTTGTTGTTGGAATCGCGATAACTTGGCCGACTAGAATTAAATGACCCACGATGTGATTGGCCGATTCGATTGCACGGATGCTTGAATGATATTTATCAGCTAGTCCGCTGACCGTGTCACCTGCTTGAACTGTCACCCGTTGTGAGGTAGTAGTCGAAGGTCCAATCGTCAACTGTTGGCCGACTAGAATAAGATGGTTAGCGCCAATCCCGTTTTCTTTTTCAATCGTGGCAATGGTTGAGTGGTACGTCTTCGCCAATTCAGAGACTGTGTCACCAGATTTGACGGTCACTGTTGCAGCGTTGATCTGGCTTGTTCCTAATAAGGCAAGGCTTGTCGCCATTACCGTTGCACCAAATCCGAGTGTCAATTTCTTCTTGAGTGTCTGTGTTAATTGCATAAAAAAATAACCTACCTTTTTAGATTTTTTGGAAGTGTGAAGCCATCCTCCAATTTCTCGATGACTATAGCTTATCATCTGAGTATTCCTATCTAATTTCAGTAGAATTACATTTTTAGTGTTAACTGTAAGGAATGACATCCTCCTGTCATTCAAATTCATTTTTAAGAGCTAAATCACGGTTAACCATGCATAAAAACTAAAATTATGCACGATACTTTATTCTTTGACTGTCTTAACTCGATCCTGGTAATTTTCGATGATCATTTTGGCAATGGCATCCGCAATATTTTCGTTTCTAAGAATCGGGCCATGAGAATAACTACCTATTGTCTGTTTGTAGTGCAGACCTTCTTGCTTGTCCTCAGGATTGTTACCGTAACCTTCAAGCACTTCACCTAGCGGTTTAAGATTTGAATCTTTATCAAAGTAGGTGCGACCACTATGGTTCTCAAAGGATCTAATTTCGCCCCAAGGCGTTTTAACGTGCGTGTTACCAACCATTCGGCTGTCAGCTTTAAAGACCGTGTGCAGCGGTAAAATGCCCAATCCGTTGATTGTTGTGCCATCACTGGTCATGTAATAGTCACCAAGCAATTGGTAGCCACCACAAATCGCCAACATCGGTTTACCAGCTTCGATATAATCACGCAAGGTCTCATGATGACGTTGTAAGTCTTTCGCGACAATCGTCTGCTCGAAATCTTGACCACCACCGAAGAAAATAAAGTCGTAATCTTTGGCATTGAAATCATCATTCAAGCTGACATTGTCAACGTGTACGTCATAACCTTGATTTTGTAACAAGTAGCGGAGAATTTTAACATCGCCACTATCGCCATATGTATTCATCAGATCTTCATATAGATAAGCCATTTTGATTGGTTCTGTCATGATTGTATCCTCCTATTTACGTTCAAGCTAACCTATTAATACTACTCTGGTTGAAACTATTCAACGATATTTGCTTAAGCTCAAGATCAAGATCATCTGCTGGGAACTCCTGCATAAAATCGAGTAAGTTGTAGAGCCCAAAGTTATAAAACTGACGGCCATGACGTGTGATGATCGGGCCGATGAAATCACGTCGCAAGGTCCGACTTGTTGCCAAATAATGCTGGCCCTTAAAATAGAATGGGAAAACAGTATAGGCGTTGTGATCTGCAATCGTCGAAAGATCACGATTGATAAAAATAACATCTTTTGAATGACGATGTTTCTGAGCAAATTCGTGATTGAAACTAATATAAAATTCATGCGGCTTCAGTGTGCCACGAAAAATAGCGTCTTCGCCGATGATAGCGATACTGCGATAGGTGGAAAGATCGATCTCACCTTGAAAAAGCGAGTTTTGAAACTGACTTGGTGTGATTTGATGAACCCAACGAGGTAAGCGGGGGTGGCTTTTCGCAAACTTATAAATGCGTTTAACGATTTCTGGATCGATCCAACGATAATCAATTCTAGACACATTGCGCTTCAACAATTCGTTTAAATTAACTTCCTGTGTAAAATCAATGCAGATGACTTCGTAGTGAAAAGTTTTGGCATATTCTTGGTAAGGTGCAAACGCATTGGGATAAAGGTGTGTCCCGTCCACGATAATGGTTTCGCCACGCGCCATTTTATTGCGAATGAGTTGATCCAGCAGGTTGAATGTCTGCTTGTTGTATTCTTGAGGAATCACTTGTCGCAAACGGTCCTGCTTCTCGTCATAGATCGTTTTGAGGTTACTATAGAGCAAGCGTAAGTTGTCGGTGGAAATCGTGTAAGGTTCGAGGTGAAAATGACGGATGAACGTCGATTTGCCACAACCTGGAACGCCGCGTAAGACATAAATTTTTTTCAAAGTAAAAACTCCTAATGTGTAGTTGCAGGAAGTTAACAACCTCGCTACAAATAAGTGACAATAATTCTCATTTATATTTTACACAAGTTGACGTCGAGAATATAGGGTTAATCCTCGATGAATACAATTAAGGGGTTACATAGTGGACGATTGGAAAAAACAGCCTGAGGGAACTGGCTGCTGGGGAAAAAGCTTATCAAAAATTATTTTATTTCCGTAGACTCAATTCTGTGAAGCTGCGTTTATCATACCGATTGCGGCTGTGTGAGTATTCAAAAGGTTGACCGTTTTTCAAATAGACCATCTGTGCAACTTCGAGTACTGGATCATCGGGTTTACAGTTCAGATATTGCAGGTCTAAGGCATCGGGTTTCACGGCTTGAATGTTTCGATACGCGCCAGCAATCTGAAGTCCGAGCTCATCTTGAAGATAGGCATAAATTGAATGATGCAAGATTTCATCAGTCAAGTTGGGAATCAAGTCTACCGGCATGATCGTGTGCTCCAGGATGTAGGGCTCTTTATTGACGAGACGCAAGCGAATGATTCTGTAGATTGGTTGTTGCGCAGTTAGGCTGAGGTGAGCCTGCTCGTCACTGTCAGGGAATGCCACATCAAAGTTGATAATTTTACTCTCAACATCACGGTGATATCGTGCCATTTCGGAGGTTAAGCCATTATATTGGTCGACGGGTGAAACGTCGTTGTTCCAGAACGGTCGATTCAAAATTTTTGTTCCAAAGCCGCGTTGTGGCGAGACGAAACCTTCCATCGTTAAAATGTTGATGGCTTTATTGATCGTCATACGGCTGACATCGAACTCTGAAGCCAACTCAGACTGGCTGGGAAGGAAAGAGCCGACCGGATAAAGATTTTGGCGAATGCGCTGTTTAAGTAAGTCTGCGATAGTTTCGTACTTGTTCATGAGCTAAGATTCCACGTCCATCAATTTTTTATGACGACAATGATCGAAATGAGTTGTTGTCTGTAAGTTAATGTTACTGGTTCTTCAAATAAAAGTCTAGGCTTTTAAATTTAAAACATTGATTTTATTTGTGAAGCCTGATAGGCTATATCTTGTAAGACTTAACAGTCGGGAAAACTTGATTCAATTGGAGGCTAGTATGACAAAAACAGCTTTAAAGAAAGGCTTTTTGTGGGGTAATTCTGTTTCTAGTATGCAAACTGAAGGCGCCTACAATGAGGGCGGCAGGGGGCCGTCTGTTTACGATATTCGCGAAGCCGGCGAATATGTTTCAGATTGGAAAGTCGCAACGGATGATTACCATCGTTATCCAGAAGACTTCGATTTAATGCAGGACTTAGGCATGAATTGTTATCGGTTCCAAATCTCATGGAGCCGAGTACAACCTGACGGTGAAGGCGACTTTAATGAAGAAGGCATTCAATTCTATAGCGATTTCATTGATGCGCTGATTGCACGTGGAATCGAGCCCATGATTTGCCTGTATCATTTCGATATGCCATTGAATCTCGCGAAGAAGTATCAGGGATTCATGAGTCGCGAAGTAGTCGATAATTTCGTCCGTTATGGTAAAAAAATGGTTGATGTTTTCGGTGATCGCGTCAAATACTGGCTCACTTTTAACGAACAGAATCTGTATTCAATGCCTGGTTGTGCCAAAATTGCCGGAGCACTCGAAACGCCTGAAACGTTGGAAAATATTTTAAAAATTACGCACCACGTGATGCTGGCACATGCACAAGTTGCGAAGTACTTGCATGAAACGACCGACGATCAAATCGGAGGGATGTTAGCCTACACTGAGCTTTATCCTGCAACATCAAAACCTAAGGATAATTTTTACACGGAACAGATTAATCAGTTCTACAACTATAATCTGTTGGATGCATTCAACGGCAAAGGATATATTCCTGCTTATCTCAATCTAGTGGCGCAGAACGATTTTGACTTTATTCAACCCGGTGATTTGACGATTGTTCAAGATCAGTACAGCGATTTTCTACCGTTCAGTTATTACCGTTCAACGACACTCAGTGCAGATGAAATTTCCGACTTAAGCGATCTTTTGCAACATTCTAGTAACTTCTATCAGGATAATCCCAATCTGAAAACAACCGAGTGGAATTGGCAGATTGATCCACTTGGCTTCCGAAATATTATCGTCAAGATGTGGAATCATTATCGGAAACCAATTTTTCCAATTGAAAACGGCATTGGCGTGATCGAAGAGTGGGATGGTCAAAATGAAATTCAGGATGATTACCGAATTGCTTACCATCGTGATCATTTACAAGCGATGAAAGATGCCATTGAAATTGATGGTGTTGATGTTGTTGGTTATCTCGGCTGGGGTTTGATCGACATTTTAAGTTCACAGGGCGATATGCGCAAGCGTTATGGTGTTGTTTACGTGAACCGTACCAATCATGACCTGCGTGATCTCAAACGTTTTCCCAAGAAGAGTTATCATTGGTTGAAACGTGTGATTCAAAGTAATGGGGCAGATTTATCTGAATGACACGCGTTGCCACTTTAAATAAAAAACTGTCGAAGTGAAAGGGAGTTACAATTTTGGAACCATTATTTCTCAATCCATATTTTCAAGAAAAAATCTGGGGCGGCCGTAAACTAGCAACGGACTGGGGCTATCAATTGCCGGAAGGTAAAATCGGCGAATTCTGGGCAATTTCAGCGCACCCACATGGTCCTAGCACGGTAAAAAATGGCCCTTACAAAGGCTTGAATGTTGCTGAACTCTGGGATCAACATCGCGAGCTTTTCGGGAACGTCAAGGGCGATGTTTTTCCACTTTTGACTAAGATTCTCGATGCTGAAGCTAGTCTTTCTGTTCAGGTTCATCCAGATGACGCTTATGCTGAAGAACATGAACATGAGTTAGGAAAGACAGAATGCTGGTATGTCTTAAGTGCAGAGCCCGATTCTTATTTGATCTATGGTCATCATGCTCAAACCCGTGATGAGTTGAAAGAAATGATCGACAATGGCGATTGGAAGCACTTATTGCGCCACTATCCTGTTAAAAAAGGTGATTTCGTCTACGTGCCAAGTGGAACGATCCATGCCTTGAACAAAGGAATCGTTGTCTTGGAAACACAGCAAAGTAGCGACACGACTTATCGTCTGTACGATTACGATCGCGTTGATGAGAAAACAGGCAAAAAGCGCGACTTACATCTTAAACAGTCGATTGATGTCACCACCGTTCCTCATGTCGATCCCCAATTAGATATCAAAGAGAAAAAATATGGCGACTCTTACGTGAAGACTTTCGTGACTGCACCTCTGTCACCCTTCTTCAGTGTTTACGAATGGTCGGTCAATGGCGAGTTAGCTCTCGAACGTGGAACAGCGCCTTACACGTTGGTTTCTGTCGTTGATGGCAAAGGTTCAATCACTTGTGATGGCCAGACCTATGAAATCAGCAAGGGTGATCATTTCATCTTGCCATTCGCAATTAAGTCATGGCAGTTAAACGGTAAGTTACAAATTATTGCTAGCGAAGCTGGCGCAATTGCTTAACGTGTTGTGGCAAGTTGCTTGATTTAAAAGTATGACAAAAGCGCACCTCATTGAACTCGTGTAATCAGGAGATAATGAGATGCGCTTTTCTTGTAGTGTTGTAACGGTAAGCTTTGATTACCAGTTTAAATGAGCTTTAATTTGAGCAAGTGTGACGTCTTTCGTGCTAGGGAAATTAATTTTAGCGGCATGCAATTGTAATGCATCACCGATACCGACAGAAATTTCGCCGGCATCATTGATACTGGTGATTCCGGCTTCAGAGTCTTCCAAACCAACGACTTGTTCTGGCGGCAAGTTAAGAATCTTTGCGGCCTCAGCAAAAATATCTGGTGCAGGTTTACCTTGTTTAACTTTACTTGGATCAACAACACCAACAAAGTAATCCGAAATTTGTAATTTATCAAGAATGAACGGCGCATTCTTCGAAGCAGAAGCAATGCTCATCTTGAGGTCGTTAGCTTTTAAGTCGGCTAAGAATTCGTGCATCCCAGGTAAAACATCATCGGGTGTCAAGGTACTGATTAATTCCTTGTAGTGGTCATTCTTACGCTTAGCCAAAGCTTCCTTCTCTTCATCGCTGTAATTATCTGCGACACCTTTGGAATTAAGGATCAGCATCAAACTACTCATGCGATCGATACCTTTGATGCCAGACTCAAGTGCTTCGGTCCAGGGAATATCTAATTCATCGGCGATTTGACGCCAAGCTTGAGAATGAAATCTCGCAGTGTCAGCAAGAACGCCGTCAAGGTCGAATGCGAAGCCTTTAATTGTATCGAAATTTGCCATTAAAATAATTCCTCCTAGTATGATTTAATTTTTAGTAAAACTTGGTTGGTTAAAATTACCAAGCTCACTCAAATAATTACTCAGCTTAGGTGACTAAATTGAGATCGATTTTGAGATGCCTGCCTGTAAATTAACCTCGTGTCCTAAAACGAGCACGCTGGTATCATGGTCTGCTTCAATCATAACGTTTTGCTGAGTGAATTCAAAGTTTAAAAGGACATTTCTGAAACGTTGACTGAATTTAAGATGCTCCCAATTTGCAGGTAATTTTGGATCAACTGTCACTTGTTCGCCTTGTAGGTTTACACCGGCAAAATCGTTTTGAATGACTGCAAGTGTTTCACCCATAACGCCGATATGAATACCTTCAGCAGTGGTTCCGCCTTGAATATCATCATAGTCGGATTTGATTGCTGTTTCTAAGAATTCAGCTGCGCGTTTCGTCTCATTCAAGGCAACATCGATGCCTGCAAAAACAGGACGAGAAGTCGTGGAACCGTGAACTGTCCGAGCTAGATAATAGTCGCGGTTAATCGATAGCCAATTTTTAGGCAATGCATAACCTAATTGCTTCGTAATCAAATCATGGGTCAACTTAGCATCAAAGTTGTACATCAGCATTAAGAAATCAGCTTGTTTGTTTGCCTGATAGTCATTTGAATCTTTGCTTTCAGCCTTCAGCAAACGGTCAACACGATGAATATCGCCATACTTCTCAGCATAGGCTGCAAAGTCTAATTCTTTGAGTTGGAAATAACCGTCATATTGTTCCACGATCCCATCATCGTTGATGGAAAGTGCCAGATGGTGTGCGACTTGCTTTGCTTTTTCGAGTAACGAAGCATCAAAATCATTAGAGGACGCTGCTTTATCGAAATCAACTTGTTGACTGTGCTCCAAGTCCAATAACCAATTTAATGCCCAAGCTAACATAATATTCGTGTAGGCATTATCTTTAATTCCGGCTTCATTGCTGTTTGGATAAGCTTCATGGAATTCATCTGGGCCCATCACGCCAGCCAAATGATATTGACCGTCTTGTTCAGTGACCTTGTTCAACCAAAACTTGCTGGTTTGTAGAAGCACGTCCAAGCCACCATTATTCAATAAACGATAGTCATTGGTAAGATGTGTGTAGATCCACATATCATAGGCAACTGCCAATGAAACGTGGCGCTGCAATCTGGAATTATCGGGAATCCAGGAATTATCGACTGGATTAAGATGAATAATTTGTGCCTGTTCATCGCCGTACATCCCAGATTGCCATGGATACATCGCACCGGCTTCATTTTCGGAAGCAGCGTTTTTCTCTGCAGCTTTAAGACGCTTCAAACGATATTGCAGGATGTCGTACGCTGTTTCAGGCTCGTTGGCTGCATAGTAAGGAACAACGAATAGTTCATCCCAGAAGATGTGTCCGCGATAACCTTCTCCAGTAAGCGCGCGTGACCCGACTGAGGCGTCTAAATCCTTATTTGCAAGATGTTGTGCGGCTTGGTGTAGATGGAAAATATTCATCCGGACTAGCATTTGTAAGTCTTTAGTCGAACTCTTCAGCACAATATCATTGGTTGCCCAAACTTGTTTCCAGTATAAACGACTCGCGTTTAACACTTTCGTAAATGTCGTCGTTGACAAAGCATTCTCGACAATTTCTAAAGGTGTTTTGCTCTCATAACTGGTTGCAACTGCCATGACACGTTCAAACTGTTGTGGTTCATTGGCCTTTAAGTTCACGTCGAGGTGATCGGTCACTTGTTGAGCCTGATAATTCGTGGCTGCGACTGAATCTTGGTGAGTCAGATTTGCACCGACAATCAAATCAATTTTAGAGGCTAAGGTTTTTGCATGCAGATAATGATCTTGCGTTTTGAGAACTTCAAATTCTTGCGAGTTAAAATCGCGATAACGTTTGACGTTTTGGTTCGTAACTGTGCCATCAATCAATCCAGAAACAGTTAGTTTTGCATCGAAGTCTGCAGTAATTGTTAGTTGCTCTGCGAATTGATGATAATTGACTGGGTCTAAGACTTTTACACTCTCTAAGGTAAATGAGCCTTGAGCAAGCTTGAACTCAAGCTGTTCCGTCAGTTTACCTGTTTGCATGTCTAGAATAGCTCGACGTGCACTTGGGTTGAAATCGATCGGCTGACCATCAACAGCCAAACGGATTAATTGCGGATTAGGCAAGTTAACCATATCTTCGTTGATGACATCTTTGCCGGCAACGGGAGTAGAGGTTTGGTTGAAGACGCCCGCAACGTATAAGCCGGGATAGTTGTCATCTGTGAATGTTGCCATCACGGGTGCACCACGCCACCCAAGATAACCATTGCTTAAAGTCAGTAGCGATTCTTGCCCGTAAGATTCCACACCTTTCGGCAGGTTCGTGTAAACAATCTGCCAATCATTCGTTGTCATGAAATTCCTCCTTAGCTGTTCAAGCGTTTTATTTTGGCTTGACGTGAGAAAATCTGAATGATCAAGGTGCGATCATTCAGATTTTCGAGTTTTTTTTGATCCTTTTTATTAAAGCAGATTAGCTATTAACGGCATCTTTGAAGACGTTCTTCTTCTGAGCATCTTTAGCGCGATCGATATCGCTGTCTTTGAATCCCCAGAGGTAAACACAGACAAAGGAAACAACAATCGTGATCACACTAGCAATGACAAATGCCCAAATATTGTTAGGGTTTGTCTTCGAGAAGAATGATGGAAATCCGATCAGTGAACCTGTGAATCCAAACATATCGATATTCATTAAACCGGCGACTAAACCACCAATGGCACCACCGATATTGGACATCCAGAAGACTTTACCGTATTTCAAGTTAATCCCATACATTGCAGGTTCTGTAACACCGGCGAATGCAGAAAGTGCACCAGCAAATGCCAAGCCTTTGATGTTTGCACGTTTTGATTTTACCCAAACAGCAAGTGCACCGGCACCTTGAGCAATCATCGTAAAGTTAACTAAGGCGTTCAAGACGGAGTGACCAGTTGAAGCAATATCGTTTGAAATCAGAGGGACAACCATCCAGTGTAAGCCAAAGATAACTAAGCACTGATAGAAACCACCGATAATGAAACCGGCAATTGCTTCATTAGTTGTGACTAAGAAGTTGATGACTGCAGCAAGACCTGCGGAAACCAAAGAAATCAGTGGCCCGAAGATAACTAAAACGGCTGCAGAAACGATGAACACTGTGAATAGCGGTTGGAAGATTGAGCGCAAACTAATTGGCAAGACTTTCTTGAACCAATTACCAACAGGACGTGCCAACCAAGCTGCAAAGATAATTGGGAAAATTGAATAAGTGTACTGTGGGATGTGAATTGGGAGACCAAAGAAATTAGCATTCATTGGAATTCCGAATAGCGTTGACATTCCTTTGGTTGGTGCTGCCCACAAAGCGGCAACTGTCGGGTGAATTAACACACCGGCAATTGCAGCAACGATGATTGGGTCAGACTTCAATTGCTTAGCAGCAGTATATCCAACTAAGATTGGCAAGAAGTAGAATGCTGAATCACCCATGGCATTGATAATAATATATGTGGTCGATTTTGCATCGATCCAGTTTAAGTTAAATGTGAATAAGGTCAAGAATCCTTTTAAAATACCTGATGCGGCAAGTAAACCAATGATTGGAATCATTGATCCAGTAATCGTTCCAATCAATAGCTGAAAACCACGAGTGATCCAACCCCAGAGTGTTTTGGGACGTTCTTGCTTAGCATTTGCAGCTTCAGTTGCAGCAATTGCTTCTGAAGTTGCTTTTTCGTCGACAACACTGTTACCTAATTGTGCAACAACAGCATCGTAAACGTCAGGAACTGCAGGCCCAATAACGACTTGATATTGGCCAAGACCAGCGTTGTATAATGCGCCCGCAACGCCGTCAAGTTGTGAAATCTCATCTGTCTTAGCTTTCTTCTCGTCCTTCAAATAAAAGCGTAAACGTGAAATACAGTGAATGACTTTATCCACGTTGTCTGCACCACCAACATCTTTAATGATGTCAGCTGCGAGCTCTTTGTAATCTTTGTTCGCCATAGTTATTTCCTCCTAAATGTTCGTGAAACTATTTCGCAGTGGCTTTACCAATAACTGCGCCACTTTGATTAGCACCATAATTGACATCCAAATTTGCGAGGGCATCGTTCGTGTTGGTGATTAAGACCAGAACAACATCGTCGAGCCCGGCTGCTTTGATCTGTGCCCAATCGACGTTAACGAGTGGATCACCACCTTTAACGACCTTGCCAACCTTCGTTAACATTTCAAACGGTGCGCCCTTGAGTGAGACTGTATCGATACCTAAGTGAATTAGAACTTCTAGACCATCGGCACGCTTCAAACCAACGGCGTGTCCTTGGACCAGAGTAACTTCGCCAGCCACCGGTGAGACGATGGTACCAACAGAAACATCTGGGTTAACACCGAAGCCTTCCCCCATCATTTTTTGTGCAAAGACAGGATCAGAAACTGTTTCGAGCTTAACAACTTCTCCTGTAATTGGTGCATACAACTGATCATCATCAGCTGGTTTTTTACCAAAATGGAACATAGCAATTATCATTCCCTTCATTCGTGACGGCGAGCAAATTCAACGCTACTGAATTTATCCGCACGGTGACGCGATTCTGTATAAGATAAAATACGGTTATCTGAGAGGCGTGTTTCGCTGCGGACGACCAAGATCGGCACGTACTTTTCGATACCGAGGTATTTCAAATCGTCGTAATCGGCCGATTCGACTGTGATGTGCTTAATGGCGTAATTGATCTTCAATCCCAAATCATGTTCGAAATAATGAAATAAAGAATTAAGGGCGGCTTGCTTGGGAATATCGGCTGCAACCTGCTCATTAATGTAATCATAGTCGACGATGGTAGGCACTTGGTCGACTATTCGACGACGCACGATCAATTGAGATTTAAGTGATGGCGCTCCGAACAATAAATTTTTCGGAACATCCACGTGATCGGTCATCTGCAAAATGTCGTTTTCTGAATGCAGATGGTTATTGGCAACAAGCTCCTTGTAACTTTCAATCCTTGAAAAGGGGAACGTCACACGATTGGAATTTAGCACGATGCTGCCTTTACCACGGATTGTCTGGATATAACCTTCATCGAAAAGTAATTTGACGGCACGACGCACGGTCTCACGAGATACTTGGTATTGCATAACTAGTTTAGTATCGCTAGGTAATAAGGCCCCCTCTTGATATTTTTTCGATCGAATATCACTTAGTAGATCACGATAGATTTTTAGATATTTTTTCATCGATACGCTCCCCAACATTCATATTAGCACAATGTGATAAGGCTTACATATGATAACGTCTCGTATCCTTGGAAAAAAATAGACAAGTTGGACGCCACCATAATAGTCAAGGCAATCAAAACTAGACAAGTTTTTTTTAAAAAGAAAGTAAAAAATCGCGTCGATTATAGACGTCTCAAAATTAAAGCGCTAGCTAAATTTGAGACGTCTATATCGACGCGATTTAAAATTTTTCATTGCAATGAAAATACAGTGGCTCTAACTGAACAGCCGTTGATAAAGTTCAGTGATAGGACTCTGATTGTTCGTTGCATCTAGAACTAAATTGGCGGCCTGTTTAATTTCATTGACGCTATTTTGGACACAGACGCCCATTCCTGCAGCATTGATCATGGAGAGGTCATTACTATTGTCACCGAGCGAAATGATCTCAGAAGGGGCAATACCGAGCTTTTTACCTAACTCTAGTGAGGCAATCCCCTTATCAATTGCGGGCGGATTGAATTCAACATAACGAGAAGATGAATAGGCAATGGTCATTGGTGCAGAAATTTGTTCGGTGGCAAGTTGACGGAAATCAGCTAATCTTTGCTGATCGAGATTTTTCATGATGACTTTAACAATCGGTGTATTCACGAATTGGTCCAGATTAGGATCATCAAGTTCACGAGGAATAACTTTGCGTGAACGGATGTATTCACGTTCTTCTTCATCAATGTTGCTGACGTAAACATCATTCAGCGTGTAGACGTGGATACCTAGATTAGGTTGTTTCCGCGCCAGTTGGTAAAGTCGATCGGCAATCTGATGATCTAGGTAATGACTCGCTAACACATTGTTGTGCTCATTGTCGACAATGACGCCACCGTTGTAAGAAATCACATATTGGTTGGGCTGACCATAAGTTCCAATTTGCTTGAGTAGACCAGTCATGGACGTGAAACCACGACCACTATTAGGCACGAACTTAATTCCAGCAGCAGTTAATTGTTGAATTGTTTCAACGTCTTGCGGTGAAATTTCACCTTGATCATTTAACAGACTTTCATCTAAGTCACTGACGATTAATTTATACATGATGACCTCACAGAAAATTTATAGTTGTGCTGTAAAACTTTGTGTTTTGGTTTGGAAGAGCCAATCGATGAGTTGTTGGCTGACAATCGGTGTTTTATCCACGATAAATTGTGCAACAGAGGAGCTAATATATTGTGAGGTAAACCAAGTGGGTTCAATCACGTTCAGAATTGATAAGGCAAGAAAGATTCCTAAATACATCATCAGCGCAGCTAGAATTGCACCAGCCAAACCGTTTGCTTGTTTAATAACAGGTAGCCAAGTGACGGCGTGTGATAGACGGCCAAGCCAACGAATGGTGAGATGGCCGACAAACATGATTAACCAAAAGGCAATTGTTTGTGCGATAAAATGGGCGAGAGGGTCAGACGGATCACCCTGCTTCGTGAGTCGCAATAAGACATCGCCTAATTTTGCATCGTAGAATAATCCAAGTAGGAAGACGAATATGGTACCAATTGTATAAAGCAGCTCTTTGACCAGACCACGCTGATAACCACGGTGAAGCGCAATAATCAGCAAAATAACAATGATAATCGATAAAATCATGGCATGTCCACTTTCTATAGTTAATAAGCCTAGTTTAACAAGTTCAATTGAATTTGCAATCAAGCTTGAGACTTATTTTTCAGGAAAAATGGGAAAAAAACGAAAAGTGACTTTAAAGTCATTGACTTTTAGGTCACACGCATCTATAATCACTCTGTTATTAAATTTAATGGCTTTAAATCTGGTTAATTAAGGAAAGCGGCTAGTATGGCTGATCAAGTAATTTTAAATGTTAAACATTTGCAAAAGAAATTCGGGAAGTTTCAAGCTTTAAGTGACATTAATTTACAAGTTCATCAAGGTGAGGTCGTTGGTTTTATTGGACCAAATGGTGCGGGGAAATCGACGACGATCAGAACAATTTTGGGCATGTTGAAGGCTGATCGAGGCGTCGTTGAAGTTTTTGGTGAGGATGCTTGGTCAAAGGCCGTTCAAATTCATCAACGGTTGGCCTATGTTCCCGGGGATGTTTACTTATGGCCTAATTTTACGGGCGGTCAAACGATTGATCTCTTACTCAGAATGAATCGCCAGCGCCATAACGCTAAAACGGATGAATTGATTAAGAAATTTGAATTGGATCCAACTAAGAAAAATCAATCTTATTCAAAGGGGAACCGTCAGAAAATTGCGTTAATTGCAGCACTTTCTGCGGATGTTGATTTTTATATCTTTGATGAACCAACGTCTGGGCTGGATCCTTTAAACGAAGTAATCTTTCAAGAAGAAATTGAACGTCTTAAAAATGAGGGCAAGGCAATTCTGCTGTCGAGTCACATTCTCTCCGAAGTTGAAAAAATGGGAGATACAATTGCCATCATTCGTCAGGGGAAAATAATTGAATCTGGTTCTTTGACGGAGATGCGCCACTTGACGCGTACAAATGTTAGCGTAGTAGCTAAAAAAGAGTTATTGATCTTGAAACAGCTGTCTAGCGTGCATCAATTGACTTTGGCAGGCGACTTACAAAACCAAGCTGAATTTTCAGTCGATACGGATGATTTGCAGTCCGTGATGCAAACATTGATGTCTGCAGAGATTGTTAATTTACAGATTGCACCACCAACGTTAGAAGATTTGTTCATGCGTTATTACGGCGATACGGATGCTAACAAGGGAGTGAAGACGCATGCTTGATAATTTGTTTGCCCAATCTGGCCGTTTATTGTTGATTAACTTGAAGCGGGATCGCTACAAGATTTTAATTTGGTTGTTAGTTCTTGTTGGCCTAATGGTAGGCTATGCTTCAAAAATTAGTGTGATTTATGCGAGTCAGAATTCGGTAAACGCATTGATGGAGACATTGCGTTCACCAGCGATGATTGCCGTTTTAGGTGTGACACCTGCGCATGTAAAAGTGACTGAGGCGATTTTATTTGCAAGCGAGATGCTTGTTTTCATAGGCCTGTTTTATGGCTTGGCAAGTTTGTTGTTAGCCGTTAATTTGACACATGGTGATGAGGAACAGGGTCTCACAGAATTAATTCGTGCGAAGCATGTTGGACGTCAATCGACGTTGGTCGCAGCATTTTTGGAATCGGTCGTCTTTAATTTCTTATTGTTTATCCTTGTTGGTGCTGGCTTGCAGGTTGCAAATATGGCTGGGAGTCAAACAAACGGGAACTGGCTGGCTGCCGCACTCCTATCGGGGTTTGGACTCTTGTTTGGTGTCGTAGGTATTTTGATGGCACAGATTGCTAGTGAAACGAGAACAGCACTCACATACTCGGTTAGTTTATTAGGATTAACTTATTTAGTTCGAATGGTGATCGATGTTAAAAATCCTGATAACAATTGGTGGTCACCACTAGGCTGGCTTGAGCATGGATCGGTTTACCATGAAAATAATTGGTGGCCAGTTGTACTGCTTGTTTTGGCCACGGCAGTTGTGTTATTCATTTCGTTAGTGGCAAGTGCACATCGCGATATTGGTGCCGGCTTAATTGCCGGGCGAGCCGGGAAAGCAACGAGTCGTTTCTTGCGCGGTCCTTTGACAACACTTATTAAAGTTGATGGGAAGAGCTTTTGGTCTTGGTTGTTCGGCGCATTTATTATGGGATTGATGTACGGCTCTATTTTTAACAGTATTACCGATGTTCTGAAATCTAACCAGTTCATGTCTAAGATGTTTAGCGATGCGATGAAAAGTAGAGCCAGTGATGCGTTGCTCTTGCAATTTTTAGCAACGTTAGCGGTGGTGTTTGTCGTCGTTGGATCGATTCGCGGTGTGATGCTAGTTAATAAACTAGATAGTGACGCTAAGAGTGGCTATCTCGAACCGCTTTTGGCCCGTTCAATCAGTCGGCTACGTTTATTTAGTATTTATGTAGGTTATGCGTTGATCAACGGCTTGGTCACATTTATTGCCGGGGTTGGCGGTCTCTATGCCGGTAATTTAGCGGTGATGAGTAAACATCCACTTGCCTTTAAATATTTCTTGCGATTAGTTGATGGTTATAGCGTTACAATCGTCGTTATGATTGCACTTTCAGCAGTAGTCATTGCTTTCCAACCACGGTTAAAAGGCCTACCACTTGTTTATGCAGGCATTGGGTTTGTCATGATGTATTTCCGAAGTATCTTCAAGCTGAAGGATTGGGTGATTCAACTTGTTCCTTTCGGTTGGATGCGTAAAATTCCGGTGAAGCCAGTTGACCAAGCAACTTTTCTGGGTTTATTGATTGTGGCCGTTGTATTATTATTAATTGCAGGCATTAGATTTAGACAACGCGATCAAATCATGAATTAGGATGAGCAAATGAAAAAAGTCGGAAGATTGGCACGAGACCCCGAAAAAGAAAAACGTATTATTGATGAATCAATGGCAGAATTCGCGGCTCATGGTTATCATCAAACACGAATTGAAGACATCGCGGAGAAAGCGGCCGTGTCGAAAGGTCTGGTGTTTAAATATTACCAGAGTAAGGCACACCTTTATTTCGTTGTGCTAAAAGAAGCTGCGGCGCGTGTGATGGCGGTGGCAGATCTCCATGTCTGGCAAGACTCAGAAGATTTAGTGGCGATGGTCGTTAACGCAACGCAGTACAAAATTAAACTCCAACTAACTTATCAAGTGGAGTTCAAAGTGCTTCTAGATGCCTATGTTCGTATCAAGCAACTGCCTGAAGAAGCCCGCGAATTTATGCAAAAGGGACTGATGAATAATTTAGATTTGCGCAATCAGTTGTCAATGCCTGTTTTAGATCGACTAAAATTAAAACCGGGTGTCCGCAAAGAAGATGTCTACGAAATGTTGACGATGCTCGAAGATAGTTATGCGACGAAGATTCAACAATATTTGCTGGCGCATCCAAAGATGGATCGTGTTGAAGAGATGGATGAACTAATTGAAACACTTGCTCGTTATCTAAGAATTTTCGAACATGGATTTATGGCAGAGTAACCAATCAAAAGAAGTCATTGCAAAAATTCTTTGCGATGACTTCTTTTTGGATTTTTGAGGTGGAATAAATCAGCATTCAAGGGATTTGCTATTGTTTTGCGTATCTTTTAATCGTGGAAAGACTGATAGTTTGTTGGTATTCTGTAGTTAGTTTTGCTTGGATTTCGCGATTTGTAAGATGGTAACTCGTGGCCAACAAGTGAATGTAGATTCTTGCTTCGGTTGTTAACGGGCTCTTAGTTGCCGTTGATTTGCGGAACATTGATTCAAAATCTGGTATCCCCTGCGCGGGAGTTGACCAATAATCTGATGGTTTGTGAGTTGAACGCATGCCCATAATAATGGCCTCCGAAGTTTTTCAATGAGTCATTCAATGACATAAGTAAACGATCATCGAATCATGTAGATGCCTTTTTATCATAACATTAATTGCCTATCTTCAGAATATTTTATGTATCGGGTAAACCTTAGATTAAGGGCTGTCATGGATGAGTACTTGTCAGAAACACAAGTTCATGGTATCTTAAAGTAACTTGGCACCAAACAAAATGTAGAAAGAAGGGAAATTTATGACGAAGCGAACATTTTTAGCACAACAATTCACTTTTTCACATCGCATTTTTAAGGCATGGATTTCCCCTCTTACCACGAATTAACCTTGACAATAATTGTCGGGCTAACGGATTAAATGATGAGAGAAGACTAGCCTTAATTCTGGCTAGTCTTTTTTTGTGGCGTGTGTGCAGAAATAAGTCACAAAAAGAGAACTGGTCAATCATAGATCATAGATTGGAAGATAAAATGGAAGATATAAAAAAATACCAAAATTGGCAACACTGGATTACTTTGTTATTAACGAGTCAGACGATTTCAATGTTTGGATCAATGGTCAGTGGCTTTGCGGTGGTTTGGTACATCACACTTCGAACGGGGTCGGGAATTTGGGTCACTTATGCAACGTTAGCGAATACGATTCCATCGGTCATCATTTCTTTGTGGGCTGGCGTTTGGGCAGATCGTTATAGTCGTAAATATTTGGCAATGGCGGCAGACTTCGGTATTGCGCTGGTTACCTTACTGATGGCGGTTTTGTTTGCAATGGGAATTCGCAACCTCTGGCTCTTGCTCATTCTGTTGGCTGTCCGATCTGCCGGTAATGGGATTCAGTCGCCTTCAGTGAACGCGATGGTCGCGGATATTGTTCCGCAAAATAATCTGAGTCGCATCAACGGTATCTACAATACCTTGGGTTCGTTCTCACAACTGATGGCGCCCGCAATGGGAGGTGTGATTTTAGCAAATTTTGATTTGCGGTTTGCCTTTGGACTAGATGTCGTCACCGCAATCATTGGTATTTCAATGACCGGATTGATCAAACTCGCACCACGTCAACGGCGCGTCGCACAAACGGGTGTGCTGCAAGAGATGGCAGCAGGCTTGAAATACGTTCGTGCTCGTCCGCTGATTCTTGGGCTGATGATTGCCTATGGCGCGTTCTTTATCCTCCTCGCACCGGCGAGCGTCTTGTCACCCGTATTTGTTGAACGTGCTTATGGCAACAACGTGGCATTTTTGACCTGGTCTGAGGTTGCCTGGTCACTTGGTTCAGTTGTTGGTGGCATGCTCGTTGCCATGCGCAAGGTGATCAAGGATAAAGTGGGCGCAATTTCGTTAGTCATGGTGGCCTGTGGCTTGATTTTTGGGATCATCGGATTTGCACCAACGATTTGGTGGTACTGTATTATCATGGCGCTTGGTGGCCTGATTTTTCCCTTGTTACCAACTGCAGATACCACGTTGATCCAAGAAAATGTGGAGAATGATTACATGGGCCGTGTTTTTTCCGTGTTTGGCATTTTTGTTGGCGCGACTACCCCAATTGGTACTTTAATGTTTGGGCCATTAGCAGATGTTATTAATATTAAATGGATTTTTTTAGGCACAGGTCTATTAAATATCGTAGTGGGATTTGCGTTTGTGTTGTCGATGGCGAAATATCGACGAGCAGAATTGCAGAAGTATCAAAAATAAGCATGACACATTTTCAACGCAACGTTGAAGTTAAAAGACAGCCGAATTTTGGTTGTCTTTTTATCATTCAAGAATAAAAAATCCACTGAAATTTTTGTCGGAAATAACGGGTTATGAGGTTGCAAAACGACTAAAATTTCGTTAAAGTAAAAGCAGTGCGTGAAACAAATGGTTGTTTCACGAAGAACGTGAGGTTTGAAATGTCACCAGATCAATTTTATCAACAGTTAGCAAGTCAAGGAATCTCGCTGACTGAAATGCAAAAAAAGCAGTTTATGACTTATTATGAATTGCTCGTTGAAACGAATAAAGTTGTTAATTTAACCGCCATTACAGCCAAAGATGACGTTTATTTGAAACACTTTTATGATTCATTGACTTTAGCATTCGCATTGCCTGAGCTGCAAACGGAAGCTTGGTCACTTTTAGATGTTGGCGCAGGGGCCGGATTTCCTTCGATTCCGAATAAAATCGTCTTTCCGCAACTGCAGGTCAGTATCGTTGACTCATTAAATAAGCGCATCAAATTTTTGCAAGAATTAGCAACGCAGCTCGATTTAGAAGGTGTTGCGTTTTATCATGCTCGTGCAGAAGACTTTGGGAATAAGCGCTCCGAACATCGCCAGAGCTATAACGTCGTTACAGCACGGGCAGTGGCTAGTTTACCAGTCCTAGCGGAACTTTGTTTACCTCTCGTTGAAAAGGGCGGCTATTTTGTTGCAATGAAGGGTAGCAAAGGCAGCGAGGAGCTGGCACAGTCTGCGCATGCGCTCAATATTTTGGGCGGGAAGCTTGTTCGTACTGTGGAACTAACGCTCCCACAGACGAATGATCAGCGTGTGATTATTATCGTCAAAAAAACTAAAGAAACACCTAAAACATATCCACGCAAACCAGGAACAATCACCAAGTCACCATTACTTGGTGAGCTATTGAAGTAAGGGAGGATTCAAAATGGCTTTCTTCAATCAAAATGAGATAACTGATGGCGAAATGCAGCCTGAAAAAAAAAGTCTGCAGCTGAATCTGTGCAAAAGGATATTCGACAGATTCCTATTCTACAAATTGTGCCAAATCGTTTCCAGCCACGTCGTCAGTTCGCAGAATCATCAATCAACGAACTTGCGCAGACAATTGCCGCTCACGGATTATTACAGCCAATCGTATTACGCGAGTATGAGCCCAATCATTATGAGATTATTGCGGGTGAACGGCGGTATCGAGCAGTTCAATCGCTAGGTTGGGCGGAAATCTCCGCAATTGTTGAGCAGATGACGAATCGTGAGTCTGCCGAAATGGCAGTGATTGAAAACTTACAACGAGAGGATTTAAATCCGATTGATGAAGCGACGGCTTACCAAAATTTATTACGGTCAACACCAGTTACCCAGGCGCAGTTAGCACAGCGATTAGGTAAGAGTCAATCCTATTTGGCGAATCAATTACGTTTACTGAAGCTGCCTCAAGAAGCACAGGAAGCAATCGTTGATGGGAAAATAACGGCTAGACATGGTCGAGCTCTTTTAGCACTCGACGAAATTACGCAGGCAATCGTCTTCAAACGAATTTTGTCAGATCACTTAACGGTCAGTCAGACAGATCATCTGATTGCCCAACTCAGTGAATCGGATGGCGATACGCCGGCTCCGGCAGAAGAAACGCCAGCAGCAACACCTCAAAAAAAGAAGAATGCCGCCAAGAAGCGTCGGAAAAATTCAGAGCGAACGGTTTCGTTGGCTCTGGCAGCGAACCAAATTAAACAATCACTTAAAAAAATCGAATCCGCAGGTCATCAGGTTCATTACACCGAACAAAAAACAGCAGATCATTATACGATTATGATCGATGTTGCGATTGGTGACGCGACATCAGAAAGCAAAGAGGAGAACTAATGGTCAAGGTAATATCGATTGCGAATCAAAAAGGTGGCGTTGGTAAAACAACGACAACAATCAATCTTGCAGCTTGCTTGAACGAAGCTGGTAAACGCGTTTTGATTGTTGATAGCGACCCACAGGGCAACGCAACCAGTGGCTTTGGAATTAAAAAGTCAGATGTTTCTAAAGATATTTATGACGTATTGATCAATGAACTGCCAATGAAGGCAGCAATCTATCACACTAAGCGCGTTCATCTCGACATCGTTCCAGCGACGATTCAATTAGCGGGTGCTGAAATTGAGCTGACCACCCAGACTGCTCGCGAGCAACGTTTGTTAAATGGGCTTGCAGGCGTCAAGGCACAATATGATTATGTTTTAATCGATTGCCCGCCATCATTGGGTCAATTATCAATCAATGCATTTACTGCAAGTGATTCGATAATCATTCCTGTTCAGAGTGAGTACTATGCACTTGAGGGGCTCAGCCAATTGTTGAACACTGTTCGTTTAGTGCAGAAACATTTTAACGCTGAACTAAGTATTGAAGGTGTGCTTTTGACGATGTATGATGCTCGAACTAATCTCGGTGCTGAAGTCATTGAAGAAGTACGCAAAACTTTCCGTGATCGTGTTTATGAGACGGTCATTCCACGAATTACAAGATTGGCAGAGGCACCAAGTTATGGCTTGCCAATCATCGACTATGATCGTAAGTCACGTGGTGCTGAAGTGTATGAGTCTTTGGCAAAGGAGGTTATGAAGGCTAATGGCGATAAATAAAAATTCAAAAGGACTTGGTCGTGGCATTGACGCTATCTTTTCCGATTTTGAATCCGCAAATAATGATCAAGAAGTCGTTGAAGAGCTAGCACTCACCGATATTCGTCCTAATCCTTATCAACCACGCAAGACATTCGATGAAACCGCACTGCAAGAATTGGCGGATTCTATTCGTCAGAGTGGTGTTTTTCAACCAATTATTGTTCGTAAGAGCTTGAATGGCTACGAAATCATTGCTGGTGAACGTCGCTTCCGCGCAAGTAAAATTGCGGGTAAGGAGACCATCCCCGCAATCGTCAGAGAAATCGACGAACAAAGAATGATGGAAATTGCTGTTCTTGAAAATTTACAGCGTGAAGATTTGACACCACTTGAGGAAGCTGAAGCTTATCAGACACTAATTCAAAAATTGAGTTTGACTCAGGCAGAAGTTTCTGAACGAATCGGCAAGAGTCGACCTTATATTGCCAATTATCTCAGATTGTTGACCTTGCCGGATGTCACGAAGAAATATTTGCAAACGGGTAAACTTTCGATGGCACAAGCGAGAACTTTGTTGAGCCTGAAAAACAAAGAAGAAATCGATACCGTGGCCGAAAAGGCAATTAGTGATGGCATGACGGTTCGTCAATTGGAACAATATGTGTTGCAATTGAACGCTGATAAACCAAAGACAAAGACTAAGCAGCCTGTTAAATCAGCTTATCTAACTGCGACAGAAAATGCGTTGATTGACAAGTTAGCGACCAAGGTAAAGGTTAGTGCGAATAAGCGTGGCGCAGGTAAAATTGAAATCAAATACACTTCAGTTCGGGACTTGAATCGTTTACTCGACGTTCTAAATATTGAAATTGATTAATTGAAGTTGACGAGTCAAGGCAACGAGATTAATTAGCTCGTTGCGCTTAGAGGTAGAGGAGGTAGCCATGTTTGAGCTTGGTGATTTAGTGCAAATGAAAAAGCCGCATGCATGCGGCGAGAATCGCTGGGAAGTGGTTCGTCTGGGTGCTGATATTAAAATTAGATGCATGGGTTGTGGGCACTTGGTCATGCTGACACGACGTGATTTTACTAAGAAAATGAAGAAGCTACTGAAGTCTGCTGCTGAAGTTGATCCGGCTGAAGAAAAAGAATATTTGACCGTCGATGAAATTAAACGACCGAGATAATCACGGTTGAGAATGACTAACCGGAATTAATCAGGATGATTGAGCATAAAATAAATAAAAAGGAAGTTTATCATGTCATTAACAGCTGGTATTGTTGGTTTACCAAACGTTGGTAAGTCCACTTTATTTAACGCAATCACTAAAGCAGGTGCCGAAATGGCGAATTATCCTTTCGCAACGATCGACCCTAATGTGGGAATGGTCGAGGTACCTGATTCACGATTAGCAAGAATTGATGAAATCATTCCCGCTAAAAAAATCGTTCATACGACTTTTGAATTTACGGATATCGCTGGCATCGTTAAGGGCGCAAGTAAAGGCGAAGGCCTTGGTAACAAGTTTCTAGAGAATATTCGTCAAGTTGATGCAATCGTTCATGTTGTTCGCGCTTTTGACGACGATAACATCACAACAGTTACGGGCAAGGTTGATCCACTTGATGACATTGAAACAATCAATCTGGAATTAGTATTGGCCGATTTAGATAGTGTGAATAAACGTTATGAGCGTGTTGAAAAAATTGCTCGTACTAAAGATAAAGAGGCGCTTGCTGAATTTGAAGTCTTGAAGAAAATCAAACCAGTACTGGAAAATGGTGATCCGGTTCGCTCGATTGAATTTGACGAGGACGAGCAAAAAATTGTGAAGGGTCTGTTCTTGCTAACGGCTAAACCAGTCTTATACGTTGCTAATATCGCTGAAGACGCCATGGCAGATCCAGATTCAGATCCATATTATCAAGTTGTTCGAGACTACGCTGCAAAGGAAAACGCAGAAGCTATTGGAATTTCTGCTAAGACCGAAGAAGAAATTGCTGAGCTAGATGATGATGATAAAGCAGACTTTTTAGCTGCTGAGGGTGTCGCTGAGTCAGGCCTGGATCGTTTAATTAAGGCTTCATATTCACTCTTAGGGCTTGCAACGTTCTTCACTTCAGGCGGTCCCGAAACGCGTGCATGGACGTTTAAGAAGGGCATGAAAGCACCACAGGTTGCAGGTGTTATTCATTCTGATTTTGAACGTGGTTTTATCCGTGCAGAAACAGTGTCATTCTCAGATCTCGATCAATATGGCAGTATGCAAGCTGTTCGTGAGGCTGGGCGCTTACGTTCAGAGGGTAAAGAGTATCAAGTGCAAGATGGCGATATTATCGAGTTTAGATTCAACGTGTAAGTTTAATCGAAAGGGAGCGAAGGACTATTGGCATCAACTGAAGAAAGAAATCAAGAAGCAAGTGAACAACAAGCTCAGAAGATTGCTGAGCAAGAACAGAATCAAGCAGAAATTGCGACGATGTCTGCAGCTGAATTGCGAACAGAATTAAGTCATAAAAATAACGACTACATCTTCAAACTCCACAAATTATTAGTTGAAGGTGGTTATGCAGACGCCGATGCAAATACAAAAATCGATGCGTTATTGCCTGAGATTATTCAAAACCAGCGCATTGGTAAACCTGCAACACAACTCTATGGATCGGCTAGTTTCAAATATGACCAAATGATTCATGCAAAGGCCAAGCCTAAAAAGGTGAAGTACTGGATGCGTTCACTGGACATGAGTTTCTTATACCTCGTTATTTTATCCGTCCTGTTTGGTGTGATGGGATTAATTCCAGGTAAGAAAAACACGACCTCACAATCATCTGGTATTGTCACATTGATCATCATGGCGATTGCCTTTGGATTCTTATTGACTTGGTTTACGGATACGATGGAAGCTTCACGTAACCGCAAAAAAGAAGAAAAACATAGATTTAATTGGGGAACGATTGGTAAGGTTTCACTGGCTACGATTGGTGTGCTCTTATTAATTTCATTAACTGCACTAGTTAACCCTGCAATTAATCCAGTTTTACCCGCATGGGGCTATCTTATTTTAGCTGCAGCTTCTTACGGCGCACGTTATTTATTCCGCCTGCATTACCATATTACTGGACGAACAATTTAGGCTTAGTGGGAACGGTCGATTGAGATCGTTCTTTTTTTATTTTATTTCTGTTAAACCCATGATTAACTGATATAATGAAACACAATTATAAACATCATCATAAATAAATGGAGGTAATTATCGATGAGTAATTGGGATCATAAATTTGTAAAAGAAGGATTGACATTCGATGACGTGTTATTAATTCCAGCGGAGAGTCACGTACTGCCACACGATGTCGATCTTTCAGTAGATTTAGCGGCCAATTTACATTTAAATGTTCCCATTTTAAGTGCCAGCATGGATACGGTAACCGAAGCAAAAATGGCAATTGCCATGGCGCGTCAAGGCGGATTAGGTGTGATCCACAAAAATATGAGTGTTGAGCAACAGGCAGATGAGGTGCGCAAGGTTAAACGTTCTGAGAGTGGTGTTATCACCGATCCATTCTATATCACACCAGATCGTCCAGTTAAGGAAGCTGAACAACTGATGCAACGCTATCGCATTAGTGGTGTTCCTGTCGTCACTGACGCAACCAGCTTGAAACTAATTGGTATCGTCACTAATCGAGATTTACGTTTTGTGACGGATTGGCAAGCACCAGTCAAAGATGTGATGACTAGCGAAGATTTAGTCACTGCCAAAGCAGGCACTTCATTGCAAGATGCTGAAAAAATTTTGCAGCGTTATCGCATCGAAAAATTACCATTAGTGGATGATCAAGGGCGTTTGAGTGGCTTGATCACGATTAAAGATATTGAAAATGTCAAGCAATATCCTAATTCTGCTAAAGATGATCGTGGGCGTTTGTTGGTTGCGGCAGCGGTCGGCGTAACTTCGGACACTTTTGAACGTGCGCAGGCGCTTTTTGATGCAGGTGTGGATGCAATCGTCATCGATACGGCACATGGTCACTCGGCTGGCGTCCTTCGTAAGATTTCTGAAATTCGTGCGTCATTCCCAGATCGAACATTGATTGCAGGTAACGTCGCAACGGCTTCTGGGACCGCCGCTTTATTTGATGCAGGCGTTGATATTGTTAAAGTTGGGATTGGTCCTGGCTCAATTTGTACCACGCGAATTGTTGCCGGCGTTGGTGTCCCACAAATCACTGCTGTTTATGATGCCGCAAGCGAGGCCCGTAAACGTGGAAAAGCAATCATTGCAGATGGTGGGATCAAATTCTCTGGTGATATTGTGAAGGCTTTGGCAGCAGGTGGAACAGCAGTCATGTTAGGTGGCATGCTGGCTGGAACAGATGAAGCGCCTGGTGAATTCGAGATTTTCCAAGGTCGCCGATTCAAGACTTATCGTGGCATGGGCTCGTTAGCAGCAATGTCGCATGGTTCTTCTGATCGTTATTTCCAATCAGGTGTGAATGAAGCTAATAAATTAGTGCCTGAAGGAATCGAAGGTCGCGTTGCTTATCGTGGTGCACTAGCTGATGTCATCTATCAAATGGAAGGTGGTCTTCGCTCCGGCATGGGGTATGTTGGTGCTGCCAATATAGCGGCGTTACAAGACAATGCACAGTTTGTTAAAATTACAGGTGCTGGGTTAAAAGAATCACATCCACATGATATTCAGATTACAAAAGAAGCACCAAACTATAGTATCGGTAATTAAGAAGTATCGCTAATTAGAAGAGCTTTATTGATCATCAGTCTCTACATTGAGGTCGCATGTTGTATTCGACAATCTCATGTAGAGATTTTTTGATACTCATGGGAATTTGTTCAGTGAAAATTAGTCGATTAGGCGTTTTAATTGTGTTAAAGCTGACGGTTGTGTTAGCATCAAGGCAGGGCTTGATACGAGATATAATCTGATTGACATTCGATTTTTGAGAGGATGAAGACTCATGGGTAGAGATACAAATCATGTTTATTTCAAACGAATTCTTGTTGCACTCGATGATTCTGAAGATAGTCTTAAAGCTTTTAAATATGCGATTCATCGCGCCATTAAGGACGACGTCGACTTGGTGTTGGTATCGATTCTTGAGGAAAAGAACATGAATGTTTATCAGGCACTAAGTAAAGATTATATCCATGGACAGCGCGATGCGTTAGAGCAACACCTTCAAGATTATCGTCAACAGGCGCTGGATGCTGGAGTTAAAAAAGTTGCCACGGTTATCGGTGCAGGTGAACCCGGCGAGGAAATTGTGAAGCATGTTATTCCGCATGCGCAAGCAGATTTATTAGTCATTGGCGCTAAAGCAAAAAAAGGAATCACCAAGTTATTTGGAAGTCAGGCAGCATACATGGCAAAAAACGCGCCGATTTCTGTTTTAGTGATCCGTTAAATTTAACGCAGTAGATGATTGGTCGAGAATAATAATTGCATTTAACAGTGAGCAAAGTTTAATTTTGTTTACTGTTTTTTTAGTGAAGTGGAAATTTTAAAGAAATTTAAGTCAGCCTTTGATACAATTAAGCCAGATAGACATTTTCTGAATAAGGTGGTACTTTTGAGAGAGTCTATCTGAATCATAGCGTATAATAAATAACGTTCGATTGGCTTGTTAGATTAGAATAACGAGATGTCATTAGTCTCAAATTCAGAAGGTGATTGAAATGAAAATACTAATCGTTGATGATGACAAAGAAATTGTAGAGTTATTAAGTATTTACGCAAAGAACGAAGGCTATGAGCCTATTACCGCGTTGACTGGACGCGAAGCACTGACAAAATTAGCAACTAATCCTGAAATCGCGTTGATGATTCTTGATATCATGATGCCTAACATGTCTGGCATCGATGTCATCAAAGAAGTCCGCAAAGAATCTGATATTCCTATTATTGTTGTTTCTGCCAAGACGACGGATATGGATAAGATCCAAGGCTTGATCACTGGAGCGGATGACTATGTTTCAAAACCATTCAATCCACTTGAAGTCATGGCGCGGGTCAAATCTTTATTGCGTCGTGCCAATGCACAAATGACCTCGAATGAACCTGATCGTCTGGAAGTTGGTCCATTAATTATTGATAAGGACTCTCATGAAGTGACGACATTAACCAATGTTGGGATTCAACTGACAGCATTAGAGTTTGGCATACTCTACCTTTTGGCGAGCCATCCCAATCGCGTTTTCTCAGCAGATGAGATTTTCGAGCGTGTTTGGCAGCAGGAAAGTATTGTTTCGGCAAAGACTGTCATGGTTCACGTGAGTCATTTACGGGATAAAATTGAAGAAGCAACAGGCGGCGAAAAAGTCATCGAAACTGTTTGGGGCGTTGGTTACAAGGTGGAAGCATAATGAGTGATGAACCACAGACCATCGTTTTAAAAACACGAGAAAAATGGGAACTATTTCTTGAAGGCTTGGTGACCGTTGGCTTATTACTCTTGCTTAACTTTGCCGTTGTGATTTTAATCGATCAAGCGATACATTCAAATCAAGGTTTGGTGGATGGTATCTATCAAATCAAACGTGCGGTTACCATCGGTCCTTGGCATTTATGGAGTTGGCAACGGATTTTCTTTATCCTGTTGATTATTTTTGATGCAATTGTAGTCTACTGGCGCCTAATTCGGCGTTACCATCAAATGCAGATGCGCCACATTATCGAGGAGCTTCACTTTATTGCTAATGGTCATTTAGACCACCGCGTCAATTTAAAGGTGAGTGGTTATCTCAACCAAGTGATCGATAGCATTAATGCTTTGGTCGATAGCACTGTAAATTCGATGATCGAAGAGCGCAAGATAGAAGCCAGCAAAGATGAGCTGATCACAAATGTGAGTCATGATATTCGAACGCCACTGACGTCGATCATGGGATATCTCGGGCTAATCGAAAATGGACAGTATGAGAACGAGGACGATCTACTTCGTTATATCCACATTGCTTTTGAAAAAACGAAGCAAATGAAATCACTCGTTGAAGATCTGTTTGAATTTACAAAAGTTCAACAAACCCATACGCAATTGGAAGTGACAACTTTTGATTTGGTCTCAATGCTGGAGCAACTGACGGCGGATTTTGAGCTTGAGGCGCAGAAGCATCATATTCTAATTGAGGTGGATGTGACTCAACGGCCAATTATGATGTCTGCTGATGCGGGTAAATTAGTCCGGGTCTTTAGTAATCTAATCGTGAACGCCCTGAAGTATGGCGATGAAGCGACGAAGATCACACTAAGTGCACATCAAGAAAATAACGATGTTGTGATCAGTGTTGCTAATGATGGTCGTCAGATTCCACAAGAAGATCTTGAGAATATCTTTGAACGGTTCTATCGGGTGGAAGGCTCGCGCTCTGCTGAAACTGGGGGATCAGGCTTAGGCTTAGCGATTGCCCAAAGTATCGTCAAATTGCATGGCGGCGAAATTTACGCCACTTCAACTGAACAAGAAACAGCTTTTAATACCATTTTGCCATTGAATAGGCACCAACAAGAAGAGAATTAGTGGAGGAACAATTGTGAAAGCCAAGGGACAACATTTATTATTTGCGCTTGTTTTAATGATCAGCGCACTGAATTTTTCGGGATTTTTTGTGGCGAGTCAAACGGCTCACGCGGCATCGACGATTGACGTTCCTCAAGTGACGATTCCAGCTAAGGCGGGGTTAGCAATTGACGTGAAGTCTGGTCAGATTTTGGCAGATAAAGACAGCCAACAAGTCTTACCAATCGCTTCATTGACGAAAATGTTATCGATGTACCTTGTGTTGCAGGCTGTTAAAAAAGGTCAGCTCACATGGACGCAAGAGGTCACACCAACGACGGATATTGTGCAACTCAGCCACAACATGGAATTATCTAATATTCCATTCGAGACGGCGAAGTCATATACAGTCAAGGAACTATATGATGTTAGCTTAATTTATTCGGCAAATGCGGCTGCGATGGCATTAGCGGATGTTGTGAGTGGTAGTCAAGCTAAATTTATTGATGCGATGAAAGCACAACTAGCTGAATGGCAGATTAAAGACGCGAAACTGGTTAACGTGAGTGGGATGAGTAATTCCTACGTTCCTGCTGCAGATCGTTATCCAGGCACGACAGAAACTGACGAGAACGAAATGAGCGCGCGTGACATTGCGGTTGTAGCGCAACACTTATTAAAAGATTTTCCCGAAGTTTTGAATGTCACGAGCCAGACTAAAATTGCTTTTCATGGCACAACTTATCCAACCTGGAATCTAATGCTGAAGGGTGAATCGGCCGCAACAAGCGAATTTGACGTTGACGGATTAAAGACGGGTACCTCCGAGCGTGCTGGTGATAGTTTTGTCGGTACTGTTAAGAAAAATGGGTTCCGAATCATTACGGTGATTCTTCATGCAGATGGTCGCTCTGTCGATCAGCAGAAACGGTTCGCTGCCGCTAAGACGTTGATGGAGGGTGTCTACCAAAATTGGCACCAAGTCACTGTTTTAAAACGAGGTCAATTCAGCAAACAGTTACCAGCGGTTAAGGTAACGAACAGCAAACAGACGAAAGTTGCTAGTGTTGCTGGTAAGACAGTCAAGGTACTTTTACCAAAATCTGTCAAAGCTTCACAGCTCACTTATAAGTTGAACAATAACGATATTAGTCGCATCGCACCCATCAAAAAAGGGGCACATCTTGGTAGTGTGGAAATGCCAACCATTGGCTCCGGTTATTTGACGACTGAACAGAAACAATCCGTTCCAATTTTAGCAAAAACAGCTGTTAAAGGCTTAACGTGGTGGCAAAAAGCTTGGCAAAAGATTACGGGGCTGTTTTAAGTTTTAAGAATCATCTCAGCCACTGATAAGAAATGGTTGAAATGATTCTGGGGTAGACTTATCATCGCCAAATGATCGACAAACGTTGGTTTGAACTAAGCTTTATAAAGGGGTTTAATGATGGCAATAACTTTAGAGGCATGTCTTTTAATTCTAAAAGAACATCATATTTTAAAAAGTAGTGCAATTCAGGACAATTTAACGCAGCGCTTCGAAAACGTTGCTTACAATGCAAATGACGTCTCAGAGAAGACGTTATTCTTCTGTAAGAGCAACGAATTTCGACCGATTTATTTACAGAACGCGAAGGATAATGGTGCGATTGCTTACGTTGCTGAGCAGCCTTATGCAGAAGGCAATGGCATGCATGCATTAATTGTTCGCAACATTCATAAGGCAATGGCGTTGTTAGCACAGGCGTTTTATGGCTATCCACAAGACGAATTATTTGTGATTGCTTATACGGGAACCAAGGGTAAAACGACGTCGACTTATTTCACACGTGGTATCTTAAATCAAGCAACGCAAGGTAAGACCGCCATGTTTTCGACGGTGGACACGATTATCGGACCGAATCCAGACGATAGTTTCAAATCTAAGTTAACAACGGCTGAGTCACTCGATTTATTCCGTGATATGCGTCGTGCGGTCGATCGAGGAATGACACATTTAGTCATGGAAGTTTCTTCTCAAGCGTATAAGCAATTTCGTGTCTTTGGCTTAACTTATGACGTTGGCTTTTTCTTGAATATTTCGCCAGATCATATTGGCCCCAATGAACATCCCAATTTTGCTGATTACTTGCATTGCAAGTTGCAATTACTTGTTAATTCGCGGAAAACCGTTATTAATGCACAGACTGATTATTTCCAGGATGTTTATGCTGCGGCAACAACCACCACGGATCCAGATAGTATTTTTCTATTTGCCGAAGATGGTTTCGAGGCTCCAGAAGGCATTGATATTGACTTTCGCTATCAGCAAGAAGAGGCAGATCTCGCGCAGAGTCGATTTAAATTGACGACGCACACTTTGAAAGCCGAGCAGTTAAAAATTTCAGGTGAATATTCGTTGGACTTAATTGGCGATTATAACTTGAGTAATGCCACTGCCGCAATTATCGGTGCAGGTTTAGCTGGTGCGGTTTATCCAGAAACTGCTTTAGGCATCGCACACGTTGAGATTCCTGGCCGAATGGAACGGTTAGATGTGCCAGGACACGGCCGAGTTTACGTGGATTACGCTCATAATTATGCGAGCATGATGGCGCTGCTCACTTTCTTGAAGAAGGAATATCAAGATCCAAAGCTGATTGTTGTCGTGGGTAGTCCCGGGGATAAAGGAATCTCTCGGCGTGAGGGCTTCGCCAAAGCAATCAACCAATTGGTTCAACATGCTTATATTACCAACGATGACCCAGGCTTTGAAGATCCTAAAGAGATTGCGGATCAGATCATCGAGGGCATCAATCAAACACAAGTTGATGTTACTGTTGAATTAGATCGTGCCAAGGCCATTGAGGCTGCAATCAAGGAGAGTCAGCCTGGAGATGTCGTTGTCTTAGCGGGAAAAGGAACCGATCCTTATCAAAAGGTCCGTGGTGTTGACACGCCCTGGCCGACTGATATGGTCGTTGCAAAGTCCGTTTTGGCACAACTCAATTCCGAAACGACACGCAAAAATAGTTAAATATAGTTTTTGATGATGAAGAGGCGATACCAAGGATTAATTTTTGGTAATGACCTCTTTTTTCTAAGCTAAATTCGGATAACAAACTCGAAAAAAAATGATCAATCTGGATTAATTCACAAGAATCTATACATGAACCTATGCGCATTTGACGATATTTTTTTAATTCGTTAGACTGGTGATTGTGACAATTTCAAGGAATAACGACGATTGGATTTGCATTTCTGCAAGATCCAATGATTAGTGAGAGTGACAATTTGGGGAGGTTGCTAGAATGTTCAAAAAGATAAGGACTGGATTTTTGCTCATACTCGGTGTCATGGTACTTGCTGCTTGTTCTACACAGAAGCAAACAACCGGTAAACAGTTGACGACTGATCAAATTCGCGTGGTGAGTTCTCTTGATTTTTATGCAGAGATGGCCCAACAGATCCTGGGAGATCAGGGCAAAGTTGTGAGTATCATTAATTCGAGCGGGATAGATCCGCACGATTACACTCCGACGACAGCGGATGCAAAGACAGTTGCAAACGCGGATGTCGCCATTATGAACGGCGCCGGCTACGATGCCTGGTTGCAAAAGTTAGTTACTAGTAATGATCGCAAAGTCTCAACGGTTGACATTGCCACCGATGTTCGCCACTTGCCAGAAGGCGAAAATGAACATTTATGGTATGATTTTGCCACGATGATCAAGCTCAACCAAGCGTTGGTCAAGAGATTCAGTACACTTCGTCCAAAAGAGCGTCAACTTTTTGAGAAGAATGGTCGTAAAAATATGCGGCAGTTCCAACAGCTTCAACAACAAGTTCAACAATTAAAGGCCTCGTTTTCTGAGAAACAGGTGATGATCACCGAGCCGGTTTTCAATGACGTCTTGTCAGCACTGGATGTTAAAGTTGTGAATCCGGATTTTGCGCAGGATATTGAAGAAGGGGCGGATCCGAAGCCAGCTGAACTGCAAACGATGTTATCCCAGCTGAAACAACGCAAAGTCGCGTTTCTAGTGGTTAATCGACAAGTTGAAAGTCCGTTGATCGACGAACTGATCCAAACGGCAAAAAAGGCTGGCGTGCCAATCGTCACTGTGACGGAAACCATGCCACCGCATCGAACATATCTAACGTGGATGACTGAACAACTCGCACAACTTACTAAGATTGCCAAGGGGGCATAACGCAATGAACGGCATTATAACGGCTAAGGATCTATCGATGCATTTTGGTGAGAAGGATGTTTTTGATCGATTGAATTTTGAGATTCATGCCGGCGAAAAGGTCAGTCTGATTGGACACAATGGTGTGGGCAAATCAACGCTTGTTAAGTTGATCATGGGTCTATTGACGCCTACTTCAGGCGAGATTACGCGGCGATCGGTTGTTGGACAACGACCATTGAAGATTGGTTACGTGCCTCAATTTAGAAATATCGATGCAGACGCGCCGCTTTCTATTCAGAGTTTTGTGGCGTTAAACATTGGTCAAAGTTGGCATCCTTGGCTGACAAGCTCCGAAAAAAAACGAGTTGAACGAGTTTTGGAACAGACAAATTTAACGTCGATCAAAAATCGATCATTAGCGTTGGCATCTGGGGGCGAACGACAACGTGCTTATTTAGCCCAAGCGTTGCTTGCAGACCCCGATTTATTGATTATGGATGAATCAACAGCAAGTATGGATGTCGATGCCAAACAGGCTATTATGGACCTTGTCGATCAAGTGGTGACCGACAAGCAGATGGCGTTGCTTTTTGTGAGTCATGACTTGGAATTAACAATCAAATATACTGATCGCTATTTATTATTGAGAGATCATCAAATGATGACTGGACCGAGTGATCAAATTCGTCCGGATAGTTTAAAGGGAGCTGAGTAAATGTTTGCCTTCGATTTTATGCGTCATGCGTTTATCGCGAGTACTTTTATCGCATTAACCTGCGGAATTGTTGGGGTGTTCGTTGTGGCACGTCAGCTCTCGTTTTTAACCCATATGTTGTCAGAAATAGGGTTTGCAGGTGCGGCTTTTGGTGCTTTTATTGGGATTTCACCGCTGATTGGAATGCTGTTATTCACGCTGACGAGCAGTGCGTTGATCAGTGGTTTGTCGGTTGAGAAAGCCCGACGTGAATCGACAATTAGCGCGGTGTCATCGCTGTTTATCGGCTCCGGTATTTTGTTTTTGGCGCTTGCTAATCAAAGCTCTAATTATGCCACGCAAATTTTATTTGGGAGCATTGTCGGGATAAGTTTAAGCGGCGTTTGGCAATTAGTGCTGCTGTCTTTAGTCGTTCTGATAACGATCTGGCTTGTCTTTCGACCATTGCTGTTCGATTCGTTCGATCCAGTCGGCGCACAAGCGAATGGCGTACGCGCCAAATTCGTGGGGATCGTTTTCTTAATTCTTTTAGCGGTTAGTGTGAGTGTTGGCGCGCAGATTGTTGGCTCAATGCTGGTCTTTATTCTGATGACGATTCCCGCGGCCACGGCAAAGACGTTGGGGCGTAATATTCATCAATTGCTGCTGATTTCAGTGGTTACGGCATCAGTTGGTGTTTGGCTTGGTCTTTGGTTGGCATACGTTACAAACTGGCCAGCGACATTCTTCATCGCCTTAATTGAAGTTATCTTTTATTTAGGTGCCTGGTTATTTCGTCAGCGGGCTTGAATTGAAGTCTTCAATGAATTAGTTAGTCGTTAAAAAATAATTTTAATCACACACCATTCAAAAAAGGACCCGGATAGGATTTTTCCTATCTGGATCCTCTTTGTTTTACGAATAAGGCTTGGATTACAAAAGTGATTCTAATTCGTTAAGTCGGGTTTCGAAGACGTTGAAGGCTGCTTCGAGATAGTCTGGCTTAGTCATGTCGACGCCGGCCTTCTTCATAATCTCGATTGCGTAATCAGAACTACCTGACTTCAAGTAGTCCAAATAATGTGCCGTCGCATTTGGTTGGTTGGTGGTAATAAGTTGCGATAAGGATGAAGCTGCTGCAAAACCAGTCGAATACTGATAAACGTAGTAGTCGTAGTAGAAGTGCGGAATTCGCGACCATTCTAACGCGATTTCTGGATCTTTTTCGACCGCAGGGCCATAGTAGTGCGAGTTCAAATTGCCATAGAAGTCGCTCAAAGATTCTGCTGTCAGCGGTTCGCCATTAGCATCTGCGGTGTGAATATGATGCTCGAATTCAGCGAATTGTGTTTGACGATAAACCGTGCCTTTGAAGCCGTCCAAATAATAGTTCAAAATATAGGCACGAACTTTTGGATCGGTTTGTGTTTTGAGCAGGTATTCAGTGAGTAAGTTCTCGTTTGTGGTTGAAGCGATTTCTGCCAAGAAGATTGGATATTCACCGTATTGGTAAGGTTGGTTGTGACGCGTGTACCAACTATGAACACTGTGACCAGTTTCGTGTACTAAGGTATAGAGACTGTTGACGCTATCTTGCCAGTTCAATAATTCGTAGGGTGCTGTATCATAAGCACCACCAGAATAGGCACCGCTGCGCTTGCCTTTGTTCTCCACAACGTCGATATAACGGTTGTTGAAAATTTCGTCGACATGGCTCAAATAATCATCACCCAAAATTGCGAGCGCTTTTTTAGCTTCAGATTTGGCTTCTTCGAAGGTGTAGTTCAGAGGTGGTTCGCCAGTCAAAGGAACATACATATCATACATGTGTAAGTCATCGACGCCTAAAATCTTTTTGCGCAAGCTAACATAACGGTGTAATAACGGCAGATGTTGATTGACTTGTTCGACTAAGGTGTCATAAACCTGCTCAGGAATATTGTTCTTCGCCATTGCGGCAGCGCGTGCACTTGGATAATGATGAACTTTAGCTAAAAAATTATGACGTTTCGTTTCACCAGAGAGCGTTTGCGCCAGGGTGTTCTGAAATTGGTCATAGACACTATATAGGGCTGTAAAGGCATCTTCTCGAACTTCACGATTCGTTGATTCGATCAAAGCACCATAAAGACCGTTTGATAACTGGACGGTTTGTCCGTTCTCGTCTTGAACATAAGGGAATTCTAAATCAGAATTAGTCAAAACGCCGAAGGTTAAACTTGAAGACTCAAAAACTTCTTCCGCGCCGTTTAACAAGGCTTCAGAGTCAGCACTCAAGACGTGATTCTTTGTGAGGCGTAGACTCTCTAAATAATGAGCGTAATTTGCTAAACGTGGTTCTTCTTCAAGAAAGGTTTTAAGCTGATCATCACGAATAGCAATAATTTCTGGCTCAACAAAAGCAAGATCTGCTGAAACGTTGGCGACTAATGAGCTAACACGTGAATTCAAACCTTGAAAGTGATTATTGTTGGTATCTTGGTCACTCTTCATTGAAGCGTAGACGTAAGTTTTTTCTAACTTGCGAAAAGTTTCATGCGAGCGTTCGAGAACGTTGAATAATTGTGTGGCAGATTCACCAACCTTGTTCTTGGACTTGACGACTTCAGTCGCGAGTTGTTTAACTTGTTGAAAGTCAGCTTCCCAAGCTTGTTCTGTGGGATAGATCAATTCGAGGTTCCAAGTGAGTGCTTCTGGAACTTCTGCACGTGTGGGTAACGTTTTAATGTCAGTCATAGATTGGGCTCCTTATTCTTATAGATATGACTCATATTATATGCTTTATCAGGACTAACACCAATAGTCATTGCGGACTTTTTGGGTGAATAATTTGCTTAAAAGAATTATAAATTAGTATTGGAAAGATGCCGATCCTGCAAAAGTGTATTAGGCTAAAGGAAATGAGGGGGAATCCTGAACGGTGATGGATTCTTAGAATGGTCGAGTGTTAGCCATTCGAATGAACGGGAGTAGATTACATGGAGCGACAAAAACGTCGTCAACTCAAACGTAACGAATTATTGGCGGTCACGATTGATAAAGAACCACATCATACGATTGGCCGAAGTCTTTTAGTTTGCTTATTCGCCGTCATCTTTGTCGTTGGCGCATACGCGTTACGATTGTACGGTCAAACAAAATCAGCGTTGGAATCAACCTATCAGTCAGCCGGTGCAATTCAATCCGCGACGGTCTTTAAAAACAAAAAGCCATTCTCAATCTTGTTACTTGGTGCAGACACGGGTGCCCTTGGTCGAACCTATCAAGGGAATTCAGATACAATGATCGTTGTTACGGTCAATCCTCAAACCGAAAAAGTCGTGTTAACAAGCGTTCCGCGAGATACCATGGCGCAAATTATTGGGACGAAGGAATTCACCGTTCAAAAAATCAATGCGGCATACATGCATGGTGGATCGGAGATGGCGATGGACACCGTTAATAGCTTACTAAATATGACAATTGATTATTACCTAACCATCAACATGGGTGGTTTGCAAAAAGTGGTCGATGCGTTAGGCGGCGTTGATGTCGACGTGCCATTCGATTTTAGTTATGCGGGTTCGACTTTCAAGAAGGGTCAACAGCACTTGAATGGGACTGAGGCGTTATCCTATGCGCGGATGCGTTATGACGATCCTAATAATGATTACGGTCGGCAAATGCGCCAGCGTCAGATCATCACGTCTGTTATCAAGTCGGCGATGTCAACTGGCACACTAGCAAATTTCAAAGAGGTTCTGAATTCTGTTTCTAAAAACATGAAGACGAATTTGACGTTCAACGACATGATTACGATTTTTCAGAATTATCGTTCGGCCGGGCGTACGATCAAGAGCGACTATATTCATGGCGTTAACGCAACGATTGATCATTCTTCCTATCAAATCGCATCAACGGAAGAATTGCAACGCGTCTCTGACAACCTACGGACCGAAGTAGGCTTATCCAAAGAAACACTTGATAATGAAGAGACACGACAAAATGAATTGAACGCAAACAAAAATGGGTTTGTTTTCAATGATCCAAGCCATAACCAAGTCTTTAACGTCTATGAACAAGATAGTGACGATCAAGTTATTTCTTACTAGCTAATTTGACCATGTGTTTGTTAAATTAAAGCTGTGAAAGAACGCCTGATCAATTTAATCGAAGCCATTGTCTCGTCAAAAAATAGGGTGGCGCACTCAAAAATGTCGGTGTTTGACTTTGCGTTAGCGTACTGATTATCATCAAACTTTGTGCTTTGAGATGAAAGTTAGTATAATAAGGATAGCGTTTCTAAGGAGGAACCATGTAGATGGCGAAGAAAATCTTAGTTGTTGATGACGAGAAACCTATTTCCGACATTGTTAAGTTTTCGCTAACGAAAGAAGGATACGATGTTTACGTCGCATTCGATGGCGAGGAAGCACTCAAGAAAGTTGAAGAAGTTGATCCGGATTTAATTTTATTAGATTTAATGTTACCAAAAGTCGATGGCTTGGAAGTTGCGCGTGAAGTCCGGAAGACGCACGACATGCCAATTATTATGGTCACGGCCAAAGACTCTGAGATCGATAAAGTCATCGGGCTTGAATTAGGTGCTGATGATTACGTGACCAAGCCATTTTCGAATCGTGAACTAGTGGCACGTGTGAAGGCTAATTTACGTCGACAAGCCACAGCGGTTGCAGATGCTGATGAAAGCTCACATCATGAGATTGACGTCGGTGATCTGACGATCTATCCAGATGCTTATGACGTTGCTAAGCGTGGCGAAAAAATTGAGTTGACTCATCGCGAGTTCGAATTATTGCACTATCTGGCGAAACATCTTGGCCAAGTGATGACGCGTGAACATTTATTGCAAACTGTTTGGGGTTATGACTATTTCGGTGATGTGCGTACAGTTGATGTCACGATTCGCCGACTTCGTGAAAAAATCGAAGATGATCCAAGCTATCCCAAGTGGATCGTTACGCGACGTGGTGTAGGTTACTTCTTGAAAAATCCAGACAACGAATAATTGTGTCGTTTTTTTGAGTGTCAACTAAATTGCGTGAACATGTTGGTAAAGGGGTAAAACGGGCAGATTAAGGGTAATACAGGCGAGAGACTGGAAGCAGTTGTTGGCCGATTGTCTTGAGACCGTTTTAGCTCTTTTTTGATTTTTAAATGACGGTCTTTATAAATCAGTGCTGTTTCATGACAGAATTCGAGTCAGCCTGAAAAAAAGCGTGATCGTTCAGCATATATCGTCATCAATGGCGACGGACACATTAGAAGGAAGTGAATGTGCGCTTTTAGCGTGACATCCCGAATGAATGGAAAAATTCGACTTTTTCAATCGATTCATTTTAAAATTGCGATTGTTTTCGTGCTGTTACTCTTAGCTACCATTGAAATCATTGGGGCTTATTTCGTGAAGCAATTGGAACAACAGAATGTTGATAATTTCGAAAGTATGGTGACAATTCAGCCATATATTTCGACACAGTTGGTGACGGAACTCTCAACGGATGATACGGAAACGGCTAATCGTAGCGTTAAGAACATTGTCGCTGATATTGATAACTCATCGATTTCGGAAGTCTTGGTTGTCGATAATAAGGGCGTGATTCGAGGCACGAGCAATGCGAATGATCAAGCTAGCATTGGGCAGCGGACGCCGAAGTCGGATATCAAGAGTGTCATCTATGCTAATCGCAAAAAAACCGAGATTACGTCAACTCGAGATGGCAGTTATTATACGTCGATCACACCACTGACGAATCAGAGTACCGACGCGAATCAAGTTGTCGGTGCCATTTATGTGCGCGCAAGCATGGATACCGTTTATCGCAATATTAATCAAGTGACGGTGATTTTTCTGACGGCGTCATTAGTTGCAGGATTGCTGGGTATGATTATCGCGATTTTTATTGCACGGGCAATTACACAGCCTATTGATGAAATGAAAAAACAAGCGATTCAAATTGCGGACGGTGATTATTCTGGTCAGGTTCGTATTTACGGTCACGATGAATTGGGACAATTAGCATTTGCCGTAAACAACCTATCGATTCGTGTTGAAGAAGCACAGGAAGTTTCTGACGCGGAACGGCGTCGATTGGATTCTGTGTTGAGTCACATGACGGACGGCGTTATAGCGACAGATCGACGCGGGAATGTGACCATCATCAATGAAGCGGCTCAAGGCTTTTTGAATACAACGGGTGACGACACGATCGGTGAATCAATTTTAACCGTGCTGGGTATTGAAAAAGAATATTCTTTCCGTGATTTGCTGGAGAATAAACGCGATATGGTCATTGAACCCGACACACAAAATGACGAAGACGAGCAAACTGTGTCGCCAGATCATGCACGTCATTTGATTTTACACGTCGACTTTTCATTGATTCAGCGCGAGACTGGTTTCATCAGCGGACTTGTCTGCGTGTTACATGACGTTACGGAGCAAGAGAAGAATGAGCGTGAACGCCGTGAATTCGTCTCCAATGTGTCTCACGAGTTGCGGACGCCACTGACGAGTGTTCGCAGTTATATTGAAGCGTTGAGTGATGGTGCTTGGCAGGATGAGAAATTGGCGCCACAATTCCTAACGGTCACACAAGAAGAGACCGATCGGATGATTCGAATGATCAATGAGTTGTTGGCACTCTCACGCTTGGACCAAGGAACTGCGAAGATGGAATTAGAATACGTCAACTTCAACGAGTTCTTTAATTACATCCTTGATCGATTCGATATGATGTTAAAGACTGATCCTAAACAAAAACGTTATCGAATTGAACGTGAATTCACCAAACATGATTTGTGGGTCGAAATAGATACCGATAAAATGATGCAAGTGATTGATAACATTATGAATAATGCGATTAAGTATTCTCCAGATGGTGGTGTCATCACGACACGCTTGATTGAGAGCCACAACAATCTAGTGGTCAGCATCAGCGATCAAGGCTTAGGAATTCCGCGTAAAGATATTTCTAAGGTCTTTGATCGTTTCTATCGTGTCGATAAGGCACGCTCTCGCAAACAAGGTGGGACCGGATTAGGGCTGGCAATTTCGAAAGAAGTTGTTGAGGCACATCATGGCCGCATCTGGGTCGATAGTGCAGAGGGCCGCGGCTCCACATTTTATATTTCATTGCCATATGAACCTTATGAAGATGGAGGTGAGTGGAGTGAGGAGAACTAGCCTGTTAGTCCGAATCAGTTTGATTATCGTTGTCTTATTGAGCTTAGTCTTGAGTTTCTTGATCTGGACAAACAATCAACGTTACGAAAAGAGAACGGATACTCAAACCGCAACTAAGCGTGATGTGACCAATAGCAATAATACGCAACAAAATTTGGAACAAGTTTACTTACCGGTCGAGGTTTTGACGATCGATAGCCAGAAGCAGCCACGAATCGTTTATAATCATAAAGAGAGTTTAACTTCCGAAATTCGCGAAGCGATGCAAAAGTGGCATATTCGTAAGGCACGTGTAAGCCCAGCAAAGTACTCAGAATTAACGACGCGGATGAATACGGTCCAACTGGTTTATCATGATCAAATTTCATTACAACTCTTCGGTAAACTGATTGGTCAGACGGCCTTGAAGGGTGCTGTTCGCGACCATACTTTTAACCGAGTTATTTTTTCGACCGAAGGCAATATCAACAAGGTCTTTTTCGTCAACGATCAAACGAACAACATCTGGCAGAGTCAAGTCACTCACGCTAATGTCAGCCAGATATTGTCCTTGCTACGGACAGCTGATTTTTCAGCAAAGGTGTCGTTGCAGAACATGCAGGGGCAGTTGCGGACGTTCTATCCAGAAGGGCTCTCGCTGCGACCTTATAGTTATTTGATCACTCGCCGCAACGAGAACACCTATATTTCTGCGCTTTTAAGTGATAGCGCCAATTCATCCGTCGATACACATGAATCTGGACATGAAACGACTTACTCGGCGGGTAACTACAATGATTATCAACTCACTGTGGATCATTCGACGGATCAATTGAAATACTTGGATAATACAGAAACAGATATTCCAGCGACGTTGCAGTTATTGCTAGAACAAAGTTTAAAGGCCATCATTTCGATCGATAATCCTTTGACAGATGTCCGGTTTTTCAGTACCGAAACAGGCAACGACATGGTTTCATTCAGAAGCTATGTTGAAGGCTTTCCAATTTTTCAGAAGAGTGATTTTGGTGCCTTTAAGGTGACGTATACAAACTCCGGGAGTCGAGTCGATTTTTCAAGTCGAATCTTGCAAGTTCCTGTGCCAGCAACGAATGGTCGAGTTAAACTTCCTGCAACCACAACTATCTTGAGTCAACTGAACGAAGCCGGTTATGCGCAAACTGAAATTCAAGATATTGCGGTGGGTTATCGCTGGATCCCGGATAAGGAATCTACAGATATTATTGACCTGAATCCCACCTATTATGTTCAGATCGGTAACAAGTGGCGCGATTATCACGACTGGCTCACAGATAAGTCGGGGGTGAACTAAATGGATTTTCGACGAATTGAATGGATATTTCTCGTGGTATTTATTGCGTTGGATATTTTTTTAGCGACTTCTTATTTACAAAATAATAGCAATATTGTTATTTCCGATGACCAGAGCACTTCGACGAGCGACACAATTCTGCAGGATATGCGTGATGATAATATTACGGTTGGTAGCTTGTCGACGAAGCAAGGTGAGGGCTATTATTTGTCCAGCCAAAATGAAGATGAATTACGCGCGCATATGGATCATCTAGTAGGCCAGTCTTATTCATACAATGCCATGACGCATCTAGTAGGCCAGTCTTATTCATACAATGCCATGACGCATACACTGACGAGTCAATTTACCACGGTTTTAAGCTATGACCAAAAAGAAATGGTCAGCAAGTTAAAATCGTTTATTAAAGATAGTAACAATGTTATTTTTGGGACTGAATATACTTATGAAGCCGCCTTATCTGACCCTAAAAAAAATATTGTCTTCGTTCAAAAGTCGAAACATGGGGTACTGTTAGACACACAAGCCGAGCTGATTTTTAAAGTTTCGGGGACCTCCGTGACTGGCTACACGCAGACTTACATTTCGGATCTCACGGTTCTACGTGAGAAACAAACAACGATCAGTGCATTTGATGCGGTGCAACTTTTATACATTTCGAGTGAAATTCCAGAAAATTCAAAGGTTGTGTGGTATAAACTTGGCTATTCTGAACTCATTGATGTCCGTGGCAGTGTGATTTACGTGCCAGTTTGGAATATCCTTATTCAGCATAAAGGAACTAAAAATGAATCGCTGAAGAAAGTCAACGCGTTTTCTAGTACGGTCATTAAAAACTCAACAACATCGATCAGCGGAAGTTCGTCGAGTACGAAGCAATCTTCTAGCTCGACTTCGACGAAGAGTAGCACCAACGCTGCTATCCTGAATGATTAGGGCGTCGGTGCGAAGTTGATTGGTTATTTAGTTGGAATCAGTTTATTTATTGAAGGGGAGCTTTAACAGATGGCTTTGGAAGAAAGCCAAGGCATGGCTGTTAGTGTCTTAGCTAGCAGCAGTTCTGGCAACGTGACGTACATTGAGACACCTCATCAGAAAATTCTGATAGATGCAGGATTATCTGGTAAAAAAATCGCTGCACTAATGGCCAGCATCGGTCGTGATTTAAACGATGTTGACGCATTATTTGTGACCCATGAACATTCAGATCATATTCGCGGTGTGGGAGTCTTAGCACGAAAATATCATCTCGATGTTTATGCGAATGAAGGCACTTGGCAAGCGATGGCGCCGAAGATCGGTAAAATTGACGTCAGTCAACAACATCTTATTAAAACGGGTGGCTTTGTCACTTTAGGTGATATGGATATTGAAAGCTTCGGTGTTTCGCATGATGCCGCTGAACCACAGTTCTATCAGGTTCACCATGATAACAAGGCCTTTGCGATTCTAACTGACACAGGCTATGTCTCTGATCGTGTCATGGGGACGATCAAAAACGCAGATGGTTACCTGATGGAATGTAATCATGATCTAAATATGTTGCGTAATGGTGCCTATCCGTGGTCATTGAAACAACGAATTTTGAGTGATCGTGGTCATTTATCGAATGAAGATGGTGCGGAGACATTAATGGATGTTTTAGGCAACCACACGAAACAAATTTTCCTTGGACATCTGAGTCAAGAGAATAATTTTAAAGACTTAGCACACGCGACGGTTACTGGATTCTTGAAGAATCATGACTTTGCAGTTGGACATGATTTCAAGATCATGGATACCGATCCTGAGGTCGCGGATCCGTTGACGTTGATTTAAGTCAATTAATTATGAGCGTCATTACGGGCTTCGCCTTCATTTTTTGAGCATTAAATTACCAAAAAACGCACGATTAGTTTACGATTTATCAGTGGTTACTTCATAGTTTTTTCATATTTTAACAGTAACATGATAGATGAATGATCAGCAAAAAGACTGTGATTTATGGGAGATGTGAATAATGGATAAACGTAAAAATACCAAAGGAATTTCATTATGGCAAATTGCGATTGTGGCCGTTATTTCTGCATTGATTGGTGGCGCAATTGCTTATTCAGGGTTCACGATGTTAAATCAGAACACGGCAACGAATAGTGCTGATTCAACCAGCACGTCGAAATCGGCAGGGACAACTAAAGTAAGCAACGTTTCGGTGAAGACAAGTAGTGCAATGACAAAGGCGTTTAGCAAGGTTGAAGGTGCCGTTGTTTCGGTCATTAATCAACAACGCCAAAGCGATAACGAAGATGATCTTTTCTCTGGCCTTTTCGGTGACAGTAGTCGTGATTCTGATAGCTCTAGTTCCAGCTCTTCTGAGTTGGAAACAGTCAGTGAAGGTTCCGGTTTGATCTATAAAAAAGCAGACGAGAAAGCTTATATCGTCACGAATAATCATGTGGTTTCCGGTTCAGACAAAATTGAAGTTATTTTGGCAGATGGTACCAAATTAACGGCTAAAACGGTAGGTACCGATGCAACAACTGACCTAGCTGTTTTGTCCATTGATGGGGCAAAAGTGTCGACAGTCGCTAGCTTTGGTGATTCTGCAGCTATCACCGCCGGAGAACCCGTCATTGCAATTGGGTCGCCTTTAGGTAGTCAATATGCAACTTCAGTGACGCAAGGTATCGTCTCTGCGAAAACGCGGACGATTGATGTGACTGATGAAGATTCTCGTCAAGTTACTGGACAAGCAACGGTTATCCAAACGGATGCCGCAATTAATCCTGGTAATTCAGGTGGCCCATTGGTTAATAGTGAAGGCCAAGTAATTGGGATCAATTCAAGTAAACTTGCGTCGAGTTCTGATGGGACGTCAGTTGAAGGGATGGGATTTGCGATTCCAAGCAACGAAGTCGTTCAGATTGCTAATCAATTAGTCACAAATGGTAAAGTTTCTCGTCCAGCTTTGGGTGTTTCAGTTGTCGATTTGACGAACGTTTCTGCTGATCAACAAAAATCGACATTGAAGTTACCATCGAGTGTGACAGGTGGTGTCGTGATTGCCTCTATTGATTCAGATTCACCAGCTAAAACTGCCGGCTTGAAGAAATACGATACGATCGTTGAAATCGATGGCAAGAAGATTGACAGCATCGCTAAGATCCACACCGTTTTATACAGCCATGCAATTGGTGATACGGTGACGGTGAAATATTATCGTGATGGCAAACTACAATCTGCTAAGGTCACGCTTAACAAGGAAGCCTCAAGCACGACTTCATCAAGCTCAAGTAGCAGCAGATAATCTTTCAAGGCTAATAAATTAAGCATTAGGACTGAAATAATCTTATTTCGAGGTTTCATCTCGGCGTAAGGTTATTTTTTTGCCTTTTTTTGACGGACGGGTCAGCGCGTTGATCTGTGAAACTCGTCTAAAATTATATGGGTGAGAGGTTGTGAAAGGCGACATAGATAGCGTATGATGTGAATAGATTTAAGCCACACGCGGGTGTTTTCGACGGGCCGATTGAGAGACTCGTCAAATATTTACCGCATGCGATAGGAGCGTTCAATTCAGATGACGGAAGAAATTACGGTGCTACCACTTAAAACTGATTTAGTGATCGATACTTGTTTACTGGCGGGACGAATCATGATTGAAAGTGGCTCCGAAATGTATCGAGTGGAGGACACAATCGCCCGAATCGCGCGCAATGCGGGTGTGATGAACAGTGTGGTCTATACGACACCCACCGGGTTGTTTTTCGGGATCAAGGGTGAAACTGTTTCGGAGTTGCGGCAAGTCACACAACGAACGATCAACCTGGAAAAAGTTCAACAGGTCAACACGTTATCGCGTCAATTTGCGGAACGAAAAATTACACTTGAAGCACTTCATCAAGCCCTGGAAGAACTCGATCAAAGCCAAATCTTTTTCCCATTCTGGTTGCAAGTAATCTCGGCGATGGTTGTCAGCAGCACGTTGATGATCTTGTTCTCGGGTGTCTATGATTGGGATGACTTAGCGATTACAGGCCTGATCGGCGGCTTCGGTTATGTGGCCAACTATTATGTGAATAAATGGACGCGCGTCAAATTTTTAAGTGAGTTTGTGGCGGCATTCGTGATTGGTGTGCTGGCTTATATTGCAACGCATGTTGGCTTGGGACGTAGCATGGATCATATCTTGATTGGTGCGATCATGCCACTGGTTCCAGGTGTACCATTGACGAATTCGATTCGCGATATGTTTGCCGGCCATTTATTAACGGGGACGATTCGTGGAATCGAAGCAATTTTAACCGCGGCGGCAATTGGTGTTGGCATTGGCATCGTCTTCCGCTTCTTCTATTAGGTGAAAAAATGACATTATTAACGAAATTGATCATACAAACAATCTTTAGCTACTTAGCAACGACAGCATTTGCCATCTGTATTAATCTTCCTCGGCGTGCATTGAACGCCTGTGGGATTTGTGGGACGGCAGGTTGGTTGACCTACTGGTGCCTTTTTGAATTGGGGAGCGGCCGAATGGTGGCCAATCTGATGGGATCGTTAGTTCTGGGGATTATGGGCCTTTATTTTGCTCGAATCAAAAAAATGCCGGCCATTCTTTTTAACATTCCTGGAATCGTCCCGCTCGTTCCAGGCGCAACCGCGTATCAGGCGGTTTACGAAATGGTGTTGGGGAGTGTAGATAAGGCGATTATCTATACTTTTCGAGTGGTTCTTGTGGCCGGCGCCATTGCCGTTGGGTTTATGTTGACGTCGTTATTGAGCGAAATCTTAACACATTTCCGTCAACACCGATCGACTAGTAAATCTTAGACAGCTGTGTTATACTGACTTCATGCGATGAGTCGTATACCCCGTAATAGGGGATGAGTGGCATATCTTCTGCTTTAAGCAGCCCGCCGGATTTGTGGGATAGATATGTTTAGGCCTAGTTGTGGAGCGAAACCTAGTTGCTTAGAAATAAGTACCACGGAGGAGTTCCAATTCAGTCATCTGACTGGGTTGGAACTTTTTTTAATGCAGCTGTTCGCCAGTGATTGCTGGATGAATCATGACATTAAAAAGGATTTTTGAATGGACACAAGTTTATCATGAAAAATGTTACAATATGGGCAGAGAGATTGGAGTGTGGATCATGTTTCATAATGTTGATCTAAAGAGTCTGAGTAGTCTAGAATTGGACGTTTATAATTACATCATTAGTCATCCTAAGCAAGTCCAAAGTTTGACGATTCGCGAATTAGCACAGGCTGCACACGTTTCGACGACAACCATTAGCCGGTTTTGCGCGAAGTTAAATTTGTCAGGCTTTTCGGAATTGAAGTATGTGATTCGTGATGAACTTCATGCCGAACAACGTGTTTATCCGAGTTATGATTTAAACACGCCACTGACAGAATTCTTTACCAAGGTTTCGCGCGATGAATTTGATCAGAAAATTAATGATTGGCTCGAATTAGTCTTCGATGCGCAATTGGTGATTTTGCTGGGGATCGGCACGAGTGGTAGTCTTGCAAATTACGGGGCGCGCTTCTTGAACAATGCTGGTGCACTTGCGTTTGCATTGACAGATCCATTCCAGCCAGATGCTCACCACATTCATGATTTATCAGATTGTCTAGTGGTTGTTTTATCTGTATCGGGTTCGACGGAACAAGTTTTGAAACAAGCCTCTGAGTTTAAGCAACACCATGCCAAGATCGTTGCCATCACGAATCAAGAGTATTCTCCATTAGCTCGTTTGGCTGATTTGACGGTTTCTTATTACATGCCGGAACGTAATGTGGGTGATAATATCAATATGACGACACAAGTTCCAGTTGTTTATTTGCTGGAGACAATTGCTAATCGTTACGCTGACAAGGTCTACAAGGAATAAGAAACATGTTACATGAACGGAACAATTTCTTTTTGTAACACCCGTACCAATTTACCGAAAAAGCCTTTTCATGTTCGGGATTAATTGCTAGAATGGTTTTGTAAGCAAGTAGTAAACGCTTACCTAAATTATTCTAGTTTTTTAATTAATTAAGGAGTGTGGGTTTAATGCAAAAATGGATCAACGAGCATGTTTTGCCCCCAATTATGAAATTCGTCACGACAAGGCCAATCAACGCCTTGAAGAATGGTATGTTGTACGTCATGCCATTCACGATTGTCGGATCAATTTTCCTATTGTTGGCAAACTTACCAGTTGCCGCATGGTCAAACTGGATGAATTCAACGGGGATGGTTCCTTATTGGAACATTGCTTATAATTCGTCATTCGCAATCATGGCATTGTTTGCGGTTGTTGGTATCGCCTATTCATGGGTACATGATGAAGGCTACGAACCACTTCCAGCCGGCTTGATTGCAGCAACCTGTTTCTTCATCGTGATGCGTCCATCTAATGGCGTCACGATCAACAACAAGGTGATTGCAACACCTGCTCAAATGGCACAAACAACGTTTATCGACCGTGACTGGTTAGGCGGTAAAGGTATGATCGCCGCAATTCTGATCGGTTTGGTTGTCGGCATTGTTTATTCATGGTTCTTGAAGAAGAACATTACAATCAAGTTACCATCTGCAGTGCCACCAAACGTAGCTGCATCATTTACAGCGTTGATTCCTGCAACTGCTCTGATCACTGGTTTCATGTTGATTTACTTATTCTTCGACAAAGTAACGAAATCAACGATGACAGAATGGATCTATTCAACGATCCAAACGCCGTTACAAGGATTGACTGATTCCTTCGGTGGTATGTTGGCCATTGCCTTCTTAGTCCCATTCTTATGGTTCTTCGGTGTTCATGGTGCAACCATTGTTGGTGGTATTATGGGGCCTTTGCTACAAGCCAATGCCCTTGATAACCAAAAGATTCTCGATGCTGGTAAAGCTTTAACTGTTGCAAATGGCGGACACATCGTTACGCAACAATTAATGGATCAATTCATGACTGTTACTGGTTCAGGGATGACAATTGGACTTGTTGTCTTCATGGTGTTCTTTGCAAAATCAGCACAATGGAAGACGTTAGGACGCTTATCAATCGTTCCAGGTGTCTTCAATATTAACGAACCAATTCTCTTTGCTGCGCCAATTGTGGCTAACCCAATCATGGCAATTCCATTCTTCGCAGCCCCAATGGCTTCTGCCATCTTGACTTGGGTTGCCATCCGTCTTGGCTGGATCCCAATGTTTGGTGGAACCATGGTACCTTGGACGATGCCACCAATCTTCTCCGGTTTCTTAATCGGTGGTGTTAAAACAGCGATTTGGCAAGCACTGATGTTGCTCTTGACCTTCTTCATCTATCTCCCATTTGCGCGTAAACAAGATCAGATCTTGCTTGCTCAAGAAAATGGTGAAAGTGCAGAAGATTTCTTAAAAGAAGAACCCGCAGCGGCAACTAAAGATTAAGCATGTTAATCTGAAGCGTGTGACCGAGTCGTAGCGACTTTGGTGACACGCTTTCTATATCTTGACCGCAAATTTAGTAAATATGTTATGATAAAATTGTTGAAAACGATTTTACAAATAGAAAGAGGTTTTTGATCAATGGCAAAATTACGTAAAGATTTCTTGTGGGGTGGCGCGGTTGCTGCTCATCAACTCGAGGGTGGCTGGCAAGAAGGTCATAAAGGAATTAGTGTGGCTGATATTATGACAGCTGGCGCTAATGGCGTGCCTCGCCGGATTACGGATGGTGTTTTGCCCGGTGAGAATTATCCTAATCATGAAGCAATTGACTTTTACCACCGTTACAAGGAAGATGTTAAACTTTTCGCGGAAATGGGCTTCAAATGTTTCCGGACATCGATTGCCTGGACACGTATTTTTCCTAATGGCGACGAAGATGAGCCTAATGAAGAAGGCTTGCAGTTCTACGATGACTTATTCGATGAATGTCACAAATATGGCATCGAACCTGTGATTACGCTCTCACACTTTGAGATTCCTTATCATCTGGTCACAGAATATGGTGGTTGGTCGAACCGTAAATTAATTGATTTCTTTGTCAAATTTGCGACAACTTGTTTCAAGCGTTATAAGGGCAAGGTTAAGTACTGGATGACTTTCAATGAAATCAATAACCAAACTAACTATCAGAGTGATTTTGCCTTAATGACGAATTCTGGCTTGGCAAAACATGAAGGCGAAGACATGGAACGCACGATGTATCAAGCGGGCCATTACGAGTTAGTTGCCAGTGCGATTGCTGTTCAAAAAGGACATGAAATTGACCCCACCAGCCAAATTGGATGCATGATCGCTATGGTGCCAATCTATCCGTTAACCGCAAAACCGGCTGATATTATGGCTGCTGAAAAAGCAATGCAAGCACGTTATTGGTTCGCAGATGTTCATGCTAATGGTCGTTACCCAAGTTGGTTGCCAATTTTCTTCGAGAATCACAATTATAACTTAGATATTACCGATGAAGATTTGGAGAACCTGAAGAAAGGTATCGTTGATTACATCGGCTTCAGTTACTACATGTCGAATTGTATCGAAGATCATGATGGCGCGCCTGAATACCACTATGACGAAGAGAACAATCATACGAAGAATCCATACGTTAAGGCATCTGAATGGGGTTGGCCAGTCGATCCCGAAGGTTTGCGCTATGCAATGAACTGGTTCAATGATCGTTATCATTTACCACAGTTCATCGTTGAAAACGGCTTTGGCGCAATCGACAAAGTTGGTGAAGATGGCAAGGTTCATGATGATTATCGGATTGACTATCTGCGTCGTCATATCGAACAGATGAAACTCGCCGTTGAGTATGATGGTGTTGACTTGATGGGTTACACACCATGGGGCTGTATCGATTTGGTTTCAGCTGGAACAGGCCAGATGGACAAACGTTATGGCTTCATCTACGTCGACAAAAACGATGCTGGCGAAGGCACGTTAGCTCGTTCTCGCAAGGACTCCTTCGACTGGTATAAAGAAGTTATCGCCACAAATGGCGAAGACCTTGGTTAAGTTGAACCTATTTATGAGCACGATTTGAAAATTGTCTTGCGATGATTGTCAAATCTATGATTGAAATAAATGATTAGAGAAAGCACACTGTATGAAATTGATGGCTCGATATTAGATCATAAGTCTAATGTGAGCGTTCAGAATGAGCAGCGTGCTTTTCTTTTGGCCATTTTATGGGGCAAGAGGTGACTCAACAAGGCGCTAGCTTTTGTGAGTGCCCCTTGGTAAAATAATCCTGAGTAAAGAGATAGTTGGTGGTAGCATGACGGCGTTACTCTTAGTGGTTATCTATATTGCGTTTATTGGCCTTGGCGTGCCGGATTCGCTGTTTGGAACGGCGTGGCCGGCAATGTATCGAGAATTTAATTTGACGCTGTCTGCGGCGAGTTATGTGACGATTCTGACATCGCTTGGTACAGTCATTGCGAGTTTATTTAGCGCCCGCTTGATTAATCGATTCAAAACGGGTCTTGTTACGGCGTTAAGTACCGTTTTGACGGCAGTGTCGTTATTAGGATTCTCGTTATCAGCGAATTTCTATTGGCTGTGTCTATTTGCAGTACCACTGGGATTGGGTGCAGGCGCGGTTGATTCTGCGTTGAATAACTATGTGGCAATCCATTATCGCGCGACCCATATGAGCTTCTTGCATTGTTTTTATGGATTGGGTGTTTCGATCAGTCCATATCTCATGAGTCGGACGCTAGGAGATGCCGGTAATTGGCGAGGTGGCTATCATTTGGCCTTCGTTATTCAGGCGTTAATCGCATTAGTCACCATCATTTCTCTACCGTTATGGCGCCATATCGGTCAAAAACACGAACGTCGACACCAAGAGATCTCACAACATACGAAGACGTTAAGCTTTCACCAAATTGCAAAATTACCAGGTATACCGGCTGTTTGGCTTGCATTTGTGGCTTCCTGCGCAGCTGAGATCACTTGTGGGACGTGGGGCAGCACTTATCTTGTCAATTCGCGAGGCATGGCAATCAGCGAGGCTGCTGGGGCTTTGACTTTTTATTATGTGGGGATGACAGTTGGTCGTTTTCTTTCTGGACTATTGGCCACCCGATTGTCGAGCTGGCGTCTGATTCGGTTGGGACAGCTCGTGTTTGCGATTGCAATTGTGTTGATTCTTCAACCTTGGCAGACGACGGTTGCTGTCATTGGGTTATTTATGGTCGGTCTAGGGAATGGGCCGATTTATCCCAATCTTGTCCACCTAACGCCAACTAATTTTGGCCAGGACGTCTCACAATCGGTGATGGGTTCACAGATGGCTGCGGCCTCCTTGAGTATCATGATTGTGCCACCGATCTTTGGCGGCTTGGCCCAATTATTAAGCCCGACGATTTTTCCATATTTCATTACGCTAATGTTTCTGCTGATGGTTATTGCGATTAATCGGCTTCAAAAAACAGTTGCCATTGAAAATCCAATTGAATGACAACAGAATAGTTAAGCTGTATGAGAAGAAACGGCGAGGCAAGAAAAATGCCGAGTCGTTTTTTTTATGGCGCTATGGGGAAAGCTATATTCTCTCTGGATCGGGAAGGTTAATGAGATCAAACATTAAAGTTAAAACATCATGGTAATAGCGACAAATTAACCCGGATTAACTTAAGGAAGATTAACAATCTTTCTTAAGGTTCAGATGCTGAATAAATGAGTCCCATACTAATCATTACTTTTTATAAATTCTGTATCGGTTTCAAGTACAATCTGTTGCATTTATTTCCTGAATAAGCTATTTTAGAGACATGGGTTTGTAACCGATTTCAATCATAACGACTGTTCTTTTCGTTTGAGAATTAGGCTCAACCATATAAATAACTAAAGAGGTGCGAGTAATGTCTAATCAAGCTACTGTTCCTGCAAGTGTTGCAATGTTGCGTGTGATTGAATCTTGGGGGGTCGATCATGTTTTCGGTTATCCAGGTGGTTCATTCAACTCTACAATGTCAGCGCTTGAATTAGAAAAAGAAAGATTGCAGTATATTCAGATTCGTCATGAACAAGTTGGTGCGCTCGCTGCAAGCGCAGATGCGAAGTTAACTGGGAAGATTGGTGTTGCGTTTGGATCAGCTGGTCCTGGTGCAACCAATTTATTGACCGGTCTTTATGATGCTCGTGAAGATCACGCCCCAGTTCTTGCCTTGATTGGCCAAGTGCCAAGCACGAATATGAATTATAATTATTTCCAAGAATTCGTTGAAAATCCAATGTTCGCAGACGTCGCAGTCTACAACAGATTAGTGATGACGCCAGAAAGCTTGCCATATGTTGTGGACAAAGCGATTCGTGAAGCCTACAAACATCAAGGCGTTGCTGTTGTGGTGATTCCAAATGACTTTGGCTATGTCCAAATTCCAGACGAGCCATATAGTAGTGTCTCGCCAAGTGATCAAAAGGTGCGTCCGTTGCCAGAAGCAACCGATGAAGAAGTCGATCATGTTTTGGCAATGATTGCTGAAGCAAAACGGCCAGTCATTCATGTTGGCCGTGGTATTGGTGCTGGTGGCGATCGGCTCGTTGAACTTTCGAAGAAATTACAGATTCCACTGATTTTAACAGGCTTAACTAAAGGGCTAGTTCCTGATGATTATGAAGGTAACTTGGGTTATGCTAATCGCGCGGCGATGAAAGCAGCCGATGAAATTTTTGGCGTTGCAGACTTAGTGATTGCGATTGGGGCAGACTTTCCGTTTGCTAACCTTGTTTATCGGACACATCCATTTAAATTCGTGCAGGTTGATACCGACGAAGCGCAGTTTGGCCGTCATCATTTCTTAGACTATGGCGTTTGGAGCGATGCAACGAGCTTCGTGGAGCGCGCCTTAGCTCGCAGCGAACAAGCCGCACCTTCACCATTTTTCAAGGCGGCTGTTGCTGACAATCTGAATTGGCGTGAGTACTTGAATAAACTTTCGAATCGTGCGAGTGATCCACTCGAGTTCGAGGCGGTATATAAGGAAATTAACCGCATTGCTGAAGATGACGCTGTCTTTTCAATCGATGTTGGCGATAATATCATTAATTCCTTCCGTTATTTAAATCTGACACCGAAGAATAAATGGACGATCTCAGCACTTTTTGCCACGATGGGTTATGGGCTTCCCGGCGCGATTGCGGGTAAATTGAGTTTTCCTAATCGCCAGGTATTCAATATTTCTGGTGACGGTGCTTTCTCAATGGTGATGCAGGACTTGATTACCGAGAAGAAATATAAGTTGCCGGTCATCAACATTATTACTAGCAATACCACGTTGAACTTCATTAAATCCGAGCAAGATGATATCGATATGGTGCGTCATAGCGGTATCGATATTGAGGACCAAGACTTCGCAATGATCGCTCAGGCAATGGGTGTTGAATCGATCACGGTGCACAATAGTGAGGAGTTGCCAGCTGCGTTCGATCAAGCAGTTGCGGTTACTAAAGCTGGACGTCCATTCTTGATTGATGCTAAAATCACCGCAAAACGCGGTTTACCAGTTGAAGTTCTGCAAATGAAGATTGAAGATGGTCAATTAAGTGAGACAATTTCACCTGCTTATAACGCTAACCACACGCTTGATCAGCCTCAAAGCTTACAAGAATTTTTCTCTTCTTATGATGGTGATGAATTACGCCCACTTGCCGATTTCTTTAACGAGGCTGGGGTGGAACTTTAGGCGTACATCTTTCTAAGATGATCACCTTCGTAAACGAGATAATTTCACCGTTAATGTGAAAAACCTATATTTACTTCATAAACTTTTTATGATATTCTAATTTCAACCTTTCCAAGTCTCGTTTGTCTCGTTAAACGCGTTGGATCGTAATTTGTTAGGATATCCTGATGAACGAAAAGGCTGGTTTCTCTAGTAACATTAGGGAAACTGGCCTTCGTTTGTATTCAGGTGTTCAGTGATGAAGAGGAGTGTCGAAATGGCAACGCAAGATATTCAATTACGGAATTCTGAAGATGCACGCGACAATGAGATCCTGGCGACATTGACGAAACACATTCAACAAAAGTTAGTCGGCAACGAAAAGGCGATTCAGTTGTTACTGGTTGCGTTGATTGCAGGCGGTCACGTGTTATTAGAGGATGATCCTGGTAGTGGTAAGACGGCGTTGAGTCGCGCTTTTTCAGAATCATTGGCCTTACAATTCAAGCGAGTACAATGTACGCCGGATTTATTGCCTAGTGACTTAACTGGCCTCGATATTTATCAACCGGATACCAAAACTTTCAAGTTTATTGAAGGTCCGCTGTTCACACAAATTTTACTGACGGATGAATTAAACCGAGCGACACCACGAACACAATCGGCCTTACTCGAGTCAATGGCCGAAAAGCAGGTGACGGTTGATGGCAATACTCATCAGTTATCCGAATTCTTTTTTGTCATCGCAACGCAGAACCCATTGGAAACTGCGGGCACTTTTACGTTGCCTGAAGCCCAATTGGATCGTTTCTTATTCCAATTCTCGTTGAGCCAATTGACGGTTGAACAGAAGGATCAAATGTTACAGCAATCCTTAACAGGCAGCACCCAACCAGCTTTAGCACCGATTTTTAAACAGGATCAATTGAAAAAAATGCGGGAACAAATGGCAACTGTCACGATTCACGCCGAGCTACGTCAATATTTAATTGCATTGTGTCGAGGTGTCATCAACATTCCCGGCGTGATCGCTGGCATCAGCAATCGTGGACTGCTTGACTTTGCACACGCGAGTCAGGCGTTGGCTTATCTGAAAGGCCGTCGCTACGTCACGCCGGAAGATATTCAGGCTTTAGCTATCCCACTCCTTGCCCATCGCCTGTTCTACCGCCAACCGATGATTACCACGCAACAGAAAGAAGCTGCAATTCAAACGCTGTTGACTCAGGTAAAGGTTCCAACTGAAAATTGGAAAGAAGGATAATTCATGATTATTATCCTGATCATCGTTTTATTCAGCATCTGGGGTATGATGTGGTTTTGGTGGCGGTGGCACTGGCAAGATGGTTTGTTCGTGACGGTCACTTTTTCGACAAAGCGTATCTTTCAAGGCGAAAAGTTGGTCCTAACCCAACATATTTATAATCACAAAAGATTGCCGCTGCATTTCGTGCAAGTTATGCTGCCAGTTCCGCGCACTTTTCGACTCGTCGTGGGTCAAGGCGATGGTGATTATCTCGGCAACTTGAATCAAGTTTATTCGTTGAATGGCTATGAGAATCGCGAGCGGACGCTGAACGTGCAGATGGCCAAGCGAGGTATCTATACGCTATCGGAAATCGAACTTGAGAGTCGTGAATTAGTTACGGGTCAGGTTCAACAACATAAATATCCGATTCAGCAAGAAATTATCGTCTATCCGCACTGGCTAGACGTCAATCCGATACAACAGCATTGGGAATCTTCGTTGGGGGAAACGTTAACGCGTTTTTCGTTATTCGAGGATCCATTGTTGTTTCGTGGCGTTCGAGAGATGCAGCCGCAAGACGCTTTGAAACAAGTCAACTGGAAAAAAACGGCGACCACTGGAACTTTTTACGTCAACCAATATGAGCCGGTTTCTCAGCGACAACTCACGCTAGTGTTAGCACTTCCCGATGAAGCGAGTTGGCGAACGGAAAAATATGCGGAAGCGACGATTTCACTATTTGCCACGATTGCACATGAATGTTTAGCGGCTGGCTGGCAATTAAAAGTGTTGAGTAATGCTTGTAATCGGCAAGGCGAGCCCTTCATGATGACACAACTTACTTCAATGGCAGTCGTGCTAGATGCGTGTGCCGCTATCGACTTGGAGCAAACGACGAACAGCGAATCCTTGTTCACCAACTTACTGGCTAGTTCCGAACAACATGTTGTCGTCTGTGCTTCAGCTGCCGCGCGTCAACTTCCTTTTTTGCCACAGTTGCAAGCGGCCTTAGGGGATCAGTTACTTTGGCTCAATATGGTTGACCATTTTCGCGCGGATACCACCACATTAGCCACTGCGGTTAAGGAGGTGCTGTTGCCATGAAGCTTCAAAAACCACGCGCAACTAATCAAGCAACGAGCCTTCCTCAAAAAATAAATCTTGAAAATTTACTCGAGCGCCAAAGTTTGTTCATCGATGCCGCGACACGCAGCAGTTTATTTATTGTCTTGTTTATCTTTGTTTTGAATCAGAGTCGTGAACTATCTGCAACTGGCAGTCGTCTCGCTAGTAGTTTCGGCTTGTGTGTGATCGTGACATTTCTAGCGATGTTACTGAATCGTCGTATCACTTTAATTCCTTACCTGTTAGTTTTACTTGTGGGTGTTTTTGTTGTGACGATATTGCCATTACCATCGATTTTCTTTCAAATCATCACCGTCGCTGGGCTTTTAATGGCTGTTTTAAAACCCATCCGACATTTTGAGTGGCTCTTTTATGTGATTCCATTCAGCTTGTATCTCATTAGTTTTGGGATGAATATTCTGGAAGGACAGCTTTGGAGCTTGATTGCCTTCAGCTTTTTCTTCATCCTTCAACAATTATTGGATTTTCGCCAACATTATCGGCAGAATCAAGAAATTGGCGGTGCAACACAGAATTTTTCTCAGCGTGAATTGATGAGGGTAGGTGTTCGTCAATTTGAGCGTCGATTCCTATTGATTCTTGTCGGCGCGGCTCTAGTCGCAGGCATTGCTGCAGCGCGTCCTAGTTGGCTGAGCTCGCAGTTTTTGCGGGAACAAACAGCAGGAACGATGAATCGACCACGCCGAGATCAACAGCGATCAACTAAGACACTCAAGATGGATAATATGCTCCAATCGAACGATGGCAATCCAGCATCAGAAAAAATTATCAAAAAAACCGCTCATAAGTTTCCGATGGGAGTCTTCGTGGCCTTCATCGTTGTCGCGGGCGGTTTAGTGATCTTTTTGTTTTATGACGGGGTTAGGAGATTGTTTCAACAGTTACATGCTCAAAAAGTGATTCCAGAATTACCGAGCGACAACCACGACATTATCATTGGGCAGTCAAAGAAAAGACAGGTTAAAGCCGACGGTGAAACTAGTTGGACCCGAAAGATTCGGCGTAAATATCAGCGTTCGATTCAAAAAAAATACGCGCCACAAAAATCGGACACGCCAGCGGTGCAAGTTACCAAGTTGACATCGGAAGTTGCCACCCAAGAGCAGCTACAAAATATTTATGAATCGGTGAGATACAGCCAAAGTGAACCTACTAAGGATGATTACCGTCGATTTAATGACTTATTGAAGAAGTGATGCATTCGATCCAAAGGTACGCTATTGGATGACCCACCAGCCGAAGAGGCTAAAAATAACGAGTGTCACTAAATTAATACACGTGAAGTCAATTAAGAAACGGGTACTGTTAGAGCTACCATAGCGCGTGTACTGCTTGAAGGCGAGTAAGTTAGCCATAGACCCGACGAGTGTTCCTAAACCGCCGATATTAGCACCGTATAATAATGCAGCGGCATGTTTTGTAAATTTAGCAAACAACACGGTTGTTGGCACGTTTGAAATGAATTGACTCATGCCAATACTACCGAAGTAGACGGATAAAGGCGAACTAATATGTGTCGATAAAGTTTCTTTGATGATTGCATTTTGACTGAGATCGCTGACAATGATGAAGAAACCAACGAACGTTAGAATTGTTGCGTAATCAACGTGTGTCATAATTTTTGGTTGGAGTGCAATCGCTAAGATGATCGTGACGATAGCACCAACCCATGCGGGGATGAAATCGAGGACACCTGCGAACACAAATAACGCTGCAATGATGGCTAAAATCATTGGACGTCTTGGAATGTAGATCTGTTGAGTAGGAATGTTGGCAATCGGCGTCGGCTTGATAACAAACGTGTAGGCCGCAATGATTAGGACGCTGAATAATGCAAGTGGTAATGACCATTTGAAGAATTGTGTCACGCTAATATTAAATTTAGCGAGTAAAAAAATGTTATGTGGATTGCCAAATGGCGTGGTTGCACTGCCAAGGTTTGCGGTCATACTAATTAACGTCACCGGTAAGATTTCAGGCAGGTGATACTGTTTAGCGACATATAAATAGAGTGGCACTAACGTCAAAACCGTGACATCGTTGGTCAGAAACATCGCGCTCGCAAATGCCAGCGCAAGAAACAACCAAACGAGTTGGCGCACATTATGGGCGTGGCCAGTCAGGCGATACGCACAATAGTCGAGAATATGTAGATGATTGAAAATCTGAATGAGCGTCATCATGGCCGTAATTGACCACAACGTCGAAAAATTAATGTCAGCCAAACGCGGTCTGGCAAGAAATAGACTAAGGACAGCAAGTACTGCTGAGATCTGGAGTAGTCGGTCTTTCAAGATTGATTTAAGCATCGCGGTAAATGGATCCTTTCCAATTCAGTCCAACCCTTTTATTTTGCGCTTTTATCGTGATATCGGCAAGTTTTATTTTGTCATTTTGACATATTGCTCATTTAGACGTTCGATGTTAATCTTAAAATAATCCCAAGTTTAACCGAATAATTATGTCAGAAAATAAATAATTTCGGACGAAAATCATATCAATGTATTATAATAGAGATTGTAACGGTTAGACTTGGAGGGCTTTGTACGTGGCTGTAGACGAAACATTGATTTCGAAATATTTTAACTGGTCAGATGCAAAGATCGTCGCGTTTCAAAAAGCACTTTTAGAGTGGTATGATCGTGAAGGACGTCAGCTACCTTGGCGTGTCGATCACGATCCGTATCATGTTTTTGTGAGTGAAATTATGCTTCAACAGACTCAAGTGCAGACCGTGATTCCCTATTATCTCGATTTTATTGCTAGTTTTCCAACTGTTGGAGAATTAGCGAGTGCGCCTGAATCGAAGCTGTTGAAAGCGTGGGAGGGTTTAGGTTACTATTCACGGGTTCGCAACATGCAAAAAGCAGCACAGCAAATTATGCGCGACTATGCGGGTCAATGGCCAACCACTGCCGCAAAATTACAAACGCTTACTGGAATTGGCCCGTACACGGCTGCGGCAATCGCAAGTATCGCTTTCAATCAGCCAATTGCGGCAATTGATGGTAATGCCTTTCGTGTCTTTGCCCGGCTATTAAAAATCGATTTGGACATTTCAAAGTCACAAACGCGTCCTGTTTTTCAGGCGATTGGGGATCGGTTGATCTCAGTTGCCCGCCCTGGCGATTTTAATCAAGCTATCATGGATCTTGGCACGAGTTATTTAACGGCCAAGCAGCCAGATGCTGAACATTCGCCGGTTCGTGACTTTGATGAGAGTTTAGCAGATGGAACAACTTTAGCCTATCCGGTCAAAACGAAAAAGGCTAAGCCAATCGATTTTTATTATTATGCATTAGCGATACAAAGTCCTGAAGGTTGGCTGTTTGAACAGCGTCCAACTAAAGGCATGTTGGCGCGATTATGGATGTTGCCACTCATCGATCGCGACGACTTAACCACCAGTGATCCTAAGGAGGTTTTGGCAGAACTTTCGACACTTTTCCAACAAGAAACAGAGATTCACGCTGAATTTCATGAAGTCGAAATGAAGCCGGTTATTCACACGTTTACACATCAGAAATGGCACATACAGATTGTCCAAGCCAAATTAACATCGACGCCGAATTTAAGCCTATTCTCAGGAAAATGGTTAAGTTTAGCAGCAATCGCTGAGGCGCCCTTACCAACTGTCCAATTAAAGTTAAATCAGCAATTATTCGTGTAACTAAGTATGATTACTGGCGATGCCATCAATCATATTTAGACAAAGTGCGGGGAAGATTAAATGCAGAAAAAATGATCGTTGTTGTCAGTTCGCGCGGTGCGGTCTTAAGGCTTGCACCGGTGATCAAAGCAATTCGGCAAGCCGAGTTATTTGAAGTCGTCATCGTCATGATAACGACACATGCAGATTTAGTTGAAGATGCCTTACGATCCGTCTCACTTGAGGCTGACATTGCCATCGCCATTACAGAAACAGATCCAACTGAGTTAGCCAGTCGAAAATTGACACAGTTGAATCACATTATTGAGAATGAGAATCCAGATGTTCTATTAGTCCAAGGCGCTAAACAGCCTTCCTTCTTAGCGAGCTTAGCTGCCCATTACCATGATTTTCCGGTGGTATCCATGGAAGCTGCAAGTAATTGCAAGAGCGGTTTTAACCGACGTTTGATCAATCAAATTGCGGACCTGATATTAGTCCGCGATGAATCACAGAAAGCTGAATTATCACGGCAAGAAGTTGCAGGGGAAATTACAGCAATTGGTAATTTATCACCGGTTGCTTTTGGACAACTTGGGGTTGAACAACCTACCGTTGAACCGCATCAAGTATTATTAACCTTGCATCGCTCAAATCTAGCAGGACAAGGTATGCGCCAGATTTTGCGAACCGTCCGCAACGTTTTTGAAGCTTATCCAGAGTACCAGATTGTTTTACCGAGTGCAGATGATTATTCGATGCGAATCTCCGCCTAAGAAATTTTCGCGGATGATCCTAATGTTACCATCCTGAATCCACAACCCGTGCTTGCGTTTCACGAGCTATTGTTGGCAAGCAAGCTAGTGATCACTGATTCGTTAGGTGTTGAGGAAGAAGCCAAGACCGCGGGCAAACCCGTTTTGTTTGTTTCGACTGACCCACAAATCGAATCGCCAGAATTATTCCGCTGTCTGACCGATCTCGTAGAGAAACCTGAGCAGTTTGTCACAACCATGCCAACTTCAGAACATGTTGTCGATAATGCAGTCAATGCTATCGTCGAATTGGTCTCAAGTGACGCACCTGAGGAATGATGAACTCATTTATAGCAAACACCCCTTTGACGTCCAATGTGGATGTCAAAGGGGTGTTTGCTATAAACCAAGAAGTGATACAAAAACTATGGTTGCGATATGATATAATTTGAAGAAATGATTAATTTGAAGGTGATTAAATGGCAACGATGAAAGATGTTGCGAAGCTCGCCAAAGTTGGAGTGGGTTCTGTTTCAAGAGTTCTCAATGATGCACCGGGAGTAAAACCGGCAACTAAAAAGCGAGTTGAAGCGGCAATAAAAAAACTTGGCTACGTGCGTGATGACTATGCTCGAGGGTTAAAAACTAATCGAAGTCAAACTATTGCATTAATCTTACCAACAGTCTGGCATCCCTTCTTTTCTGAATTTGCCTATTATATTGAGCAATCATTATATAGACGACAATATAAGTTGCTTTTATGTAATTCATCCGAAGATGCAGAAAAGGAATTACAGTATATCAAAATGGTGACGCAGAATAAGGTCGACGGTATCGTGGGAATTACGTATAGTGCAATTGATCAATATGTCTCATCAAATTTACCGTTTGTCAGCATAGATCGATACTTCACCGAAGATATTTCTTATGTCACCTCGGATAATTTTATAGGTGGAAAGATTGCGGCTAAAGAATTACTTGTTCGAGGTGTAAAACATCCTGCTTTTATCAGTGGATATTCAAAATTTCCAAATGAAACCACAAAACGCCGAGATGGATTTAAGTCGGTAATTGCTGAGTCAGGATTGGAAATGGATGAGATTTATGTACCAGAGCCCATCGAAAATTTAGAACAACTTGTTGATGGCTTATTTAAACGACAGCCCTCAATAGATGGCATTTTTTGTATTAACGACTTAATGGTATTGCAAATTGAACCAATTCTAAAGGCAAAAGGAATCAGAGTCCCAGAAGATGTACAAATAATTGGTTATGATGGGTTCAATCTTACCTCTGAACAACCTTTAGGTATCTCAACGATTGTTCAACCTGTTGAATTAATGGCAGAAACAGCCATTCAAATCTTGATGAATAAAATTTATGATCATTACCGTCCTTCTGAAATAGAAGTGTTACCAGTTAAATATCGAAATGGAAATACCACTAGACCAATTATCTAGTGGTATTTTTGAATCGTTTCAAAAATATATTGACAAATGCGCTTACAAAGATTAAACTTTGTTTGTTAATTGAAACGTTTCCAAAATAGTCAGGAGGATAAAATAATGAAATTATCTAAGTTTGGTATTGTTGCTGTTTTGTTTGCATCTGCAGTTGGGCTCAGTGCTTGTACAGCAAAAAATGATGCAAGCGGTAGTGGTAAAGATACGGTTAATATGTGGGTTCATTATTCTAAAGAAGATCCAGAAGGCAAAGCAATGAAACAGAATATAAATGCCTTCAATAAGGAAAATAAACAGGGATATACCGCTAAGGTGCAATACATTCCTCGCAGTGGTTCTGGTGGTGGCTATGAAGATAAAATCAACGCCGCACTCAATTCTAACACGTTGCCCGATGTACTAACTCTAGATGGTCCGAATACCGCAGCATATGCGAATTCAAAAATTATTCAGCCAGTAGGTAAATATATTAAAAATAAAGATGACATTCTACAAAGTATTCGCGATCAAGGCACATTTAATAATAAATTATATGCAATTGGTTATTCTGAATCCGGTGTAGGTATCTATTACAATAAAAAAATGTTTTCAGCAGCGGGCATTCAAGAATCAGAGCTGCCAACGCTCGAAAAACCATGGACATGGGACGAGTTTATGGACATTAGTAAACGATTGAAGCAGAAATATAATGCACCAGCAATAGATATGCAGCTCTCGGATCATTCAGAAATGTCAATTTATTCTCTTGCACCATTTATGTGGTCAGCAGGTGGTAATGTGACGAATTCAAAAGGGACTAAGGCAGTAGGTTACTTTAATTCCGATGAGACTAACAGTGCATTTCAATTTATTCAGAATATGGTTAAGAATGGATACACCACGATCAGTCCAAAACAAAAGGGATTTCAAACTGGGAAATATGCAATGATGTTGTCGGGTTCATGGACGATTCAAGAGCTTGATAATCAGTATAAAGATATTGATTATGGTATTTTACCTTATCCAGTTTCGCCAAAAACCAAAAAATTAGTTTCACCAACAGGAAGTTGGCAATATGCGATGAGCTCAAGCACAAAAGCTCCCAAAGCTGCTGGTGCGCTGATTAACTTTTTAGTCGCCAAGAAACAAATGTATCGCACAGATATGAGCAACACAGTTTTACCTGCACGTAAATCAGTGTCAGAACTGATGAAGAAAAAAGTTAATGCCCCAATGCAATTCTTGATTGATCAAAATCAGAAGAGTGGCCATGCGCGTCCTGTCCTTGTCAACTATCCGCAAGTATCACGTACGTTTGCCGAGACAGTTACAAAGGCAACTTATTACAAAGAAAATCCAGATATTGCAAAATTGATGAAAAAACAAGCACAGGATATTCAACAATATCTCAAATAACGTCAAAGAAAAAAATTAATCGATATTGTTAACGATTAAAGGGGAAGGCAGTATGAAAAGCATAACCTCAGCAAAGAGTAATCAGGCTTGGATTTATCTTTTTCCAGCGTTATTATTACTAACTTTGTTTCTATTTATACCTGCATTGATGTCAATTTATTATTCATTGACCGATTATAATATGTTGGCTCCGCAAGCACGTTTGTTTATTGGATTAAAGAACTATTTAACGCTATTTAAAGATCCTATATTTTTGAAGAGTGTCCGAAACGTTGCACAGTTTGTTATTTTTGTCATGCCACTTCAAGTTGGTGTTGCGTTGGGATTAGCGTTAATCGTTAACAAAAAGCGCCCTGGAAATACATTTTTTAAAATATCTTTCTTCGCGCCAGTTGTTGTTTCACTCGTTGTTACATCAGTCTTATGGCTTTATATCCTGAATCCAGAACAAGGTTTATTAAATGGCGTTCTCAACCAATTAGGCTTGCCTTCACAACCGTTATTAACAAGCCCTAAACAAGCAATGTTCGCGATTATCGGATTATCTGCTTGGCAAGGTGCTGGCTATCAAATGCTGATTTTTCTGGCTGGCTTACAAAATATTCCAAATGAGATTTATGAGGCCGCAACTTTAGATGGTGCTGGTAAATGGGAAAAGTTTCGACATATTACTTTGCCTATGCTTAAACCGACTTCATTGATGATCTTAACAACAACATTTATAGACGCATTTAAATTGATCGTTCAGCCAATGGTTATGACGCAGGGAGGTCCAATGGATTCGACAATTACACCTGTTTATTACATTTACCGTACTGGTTTTACCGATCGACAACTTGGTTATGCAAGCGCGATGACAATAGTTTATGGCGTCGCAATCATTCTTTTCACTGTGATCCAAAGAAAGGTGACAGGAGCAGGGGGCGACAATGATGACAGGTAGTCAGAAAGCAAGATTTGCTAAAACATTGATTAGTACAATTTTAATTACACTATTGGCATTTCTTTTCTTGTTTCCACTAATCTGGATGATTGTATCTTCACTCAAACCCGAGGCACAGATATACCGTGACATTGGGAGCTTTAAGTCCTTCCTACCATCGCTAGATGTTGGGCAGTGGGGAAATGCATATAGCTCTTTGTTAAAGAGATTTAACGTATTTCTATATATGTTAAATTCACTATTATACGGACTCGGCGTTACAGCTGGTTCTATTATCGTGAATTCACTAGCAGGATATGCATTTTCAAAGTTTCGATTCCGAGGAAGAAAACTTCTGTTTAACATTATGATTGCATTGCTAGTTATACCCGGCGAAACAATTATTATTCAAAAATTTCAAATTACACGTAGTTTGGGCTTATTGAACACACCATTCGCAGTTGTCTTTCCAGCGATGGCAGCACCATTCTATATTTATATGTTTAAGAATTTCTTTGATGCGATTTCAAATGATGTGATCGAATCAGCAGAACTAGAAGGTGCCGGTATGTTCCGCATCTACTGGCGTATAATGTTGCCGATGGCGAAACCTGCAATTGCAACCGTTGGTACACTTTCATTTATTGGCAGTTGGAACGATTATATTTGGCCGTTAATGGTTTTAACGGATACTGACAAGTTTCCTTTACAAGTTGCAATAACAAATATTAATAACACACAACCAGTTTATATGAATCAGGTAATGGCCATTTTGACATTATCAACGATTCCATTAATTTTAATCTATGTCTTTTTCCAGAAGTATCTGGTTCAAGGTATTGGTGCTTCGGGAACGGGGGAAAAATAATGACATTTACAACAACAGCGGCAAATCGATACATTCACGACAACTTATCGAAAACAAAGCAACAATATCGACCACAGGCTCACTTTGCAGCGCCGTTAGGATGGATTAACGATCCAAATGGCTTGATTTATTTCAAAGGTAAGTATCATTTATTTTACCAATATAATCCATACAGCGCGGTGTGGGATACAATGCACTGGGGTCACGCAACAAGCACAAACCTAGTTGATTGGGAAAATCAGCCCGTTGCATTAGCTCCAGACCGTCCATATGACCGAAATGGTGTGTTCTCGGGATCTGCAATTGTACACGATGGGATGCTGTACCTCATGTATACGGGTCACATTATCAATAATGATGGCACAATAATTGAAAACCAAAATATTGCATTCTCGGAAGACGGTATTCACTTTGAAAAATATATCGATAATCCAGTAATTGATACAATTGATTTGCCTGTTGGTGCTTCTGCAAAAGATTTTAGAGATCCAAAGATTATTAAGCATGATAACAAATATTACGTGGTAATTGCGTCATCGATGAAAAACATCGCTGGACAAATTTTGATGTATGAATCTGAGGACCTTATTCATTGGACATATAAATCTGTTGTACTCACCGGTATTCCGGAGCTTGGACAAATTGCAGAGTGCCCGGACTTATTCTCACTTGGTAATCGAGATGGGCTTGTCTTCAGTGCAATCGGCGTCAAAAATGATGTTCACAATGTCTTTATTGCATTGGGAAAGTTTGATTGGGAGAGTGGCCAGTTTGAGGTTGAAGAAATTCAACCACTAGATATTAGCAATGATTTTTATGCACCACAGTCATTTGAATACAAGGGCCATCGAATTATGATTCCGTGGTTGCGTTCAGCAGAAGATACTGATTTTCTCGCCAATCATAAGCAATTTTGGAATGGTCAAATGGGATCACCTCGCATTTTACAGCTTGATGAGCATAATCATTTAATTCAGATTCCATATGTTCCAGCTGGAGCTATCCAGCATACTGTCATCGATAACACACCGGTACAAGTAGATACCGCAACCTCCTTTGTTCTAACTGAAGGATTTAGAACAGGTCAATCTCTGTCATTTACCAGTGAAAGTGGTGCGATTTTGGTTGCTCAGACCGATGACCAGTTACATCTCGTCATCGATCATAATGGGCAGAAGCGTCAATTCGTGTTTACTAGTGAACCCCAAGAAATGGTTCATATTATCTTAGATCGCTCTTCGTTTGAAATCTTCGTAAATAGTAAATGTGTCGCAAGCGTTATCTATTTCTTTGAAGAACCAATTCACTCAGTCCATAGTACGAATGGGACTGTCCAAGTAATTAATCGTGTTTTTAGTTAGGAGATGCCGTGATGATTGGCGCAATTGAAGCCGGTGGAACCAAGTTTGTATTAGCAGTTGCTGATGATAAAAGACAGATTGTGGCCCGTGAAAAAATTCCAACGACTAGTCCAGAACATGTTTTGGAAGAAACAATTGATTTTTTTAAGCAGTATGAAATTGAATCGTTAGGGATTGGCTCTTTTGGCCCGATTGGAGTTGATCCAGCGCGTTCTGATTATGGTTATATTAAGAAGACACCAAAAGTTGGCTGGTCTAATTTCCCGTTACTTCTGAAACTCAAAAATGCTTTCAACATTCCAATTTATTGGACGACAGACGTTAACGTCGCTGCATATGGTGAGTTGCAAGAAGGTAGGGGGATCGGCAAGAAAAATCTTGTCTACTTTACTATCGGAACGGGTGTTGGTGCTGGACTAATTCTGAATAAGCAAATTTACACGGGTTATAATCACCCGGAGGTTGGTCATTTGATCATGAAGCCTGTAGTGGGTGATCATTTTACCGGAATTTGCCCATACCACGAAAGTTGTTTGGAGGGAATGGCATCTGGTCCAGCTATCGAGAAAAGAATAGGGCACTCTGCAAAGGAATTAACTACAGCGGATAATGAGTGGCAAACAGAGGCTTTTTATCTGGCACAAGCATGTGTGGATGTGACAGTGATGTTTGCACCAGATATCATTATTTTTGGCGGTGGTGTTTCTAACCAAGAACAGTTATTCCCTAAGATCAGATCTTCTTTTCTTCAGCAATTGGGAGGTTATGTTGATACACCTCCGGTTGAAGACTATATTGTTCATGCAGCATTAGGCGATGATGCCGGAATTGTGGGTGCCTTGTTGCTGGCAGATAAGGCTAGAGATAGTTCAGTTTCGTTGTCGTATACAGAATAAATAAATTTGTTTTGTCCAGACCATGTAAAAAGTCTCCCGGGGAAATTTATCCCGAGAGACTTTTTGTTCTTAAGCTGCAAATTTTGAAAGCTAATAGGAATTTCAATTAATTAGTAATGATGTCTCGTAGTTCGTTGATGAGTTCGTGTGGGCGTCTTGTGGCTTCGGCAACGGTTTTGATGTTCAGTAAATCCATGTCAGTCAAGTTGTGAGAAATGGAGTTGTTCCCGTATGATCCTGTTCCCAAGGTTAAGGATGGGGTGAGCTTGTTGAAGAGTCCACCGATACCGCCTAGTGATCCTGGTGTGTTGACCAGAATACGGCAAGCAGGCATTTGTTGACCGAATGCTTCAATGATTTCACGGTTAGTTGTGTGCAAGACGGCAGTATGTCCCAAGCCGCCATAGTTGAGTAGGCCTAGGCAAATGTTGAAGGCAGCTTTCGTATCATTTGCAACGTACATTGATAAGACGGGTGAAAGCTTCTCGCCGGAAAGCGGGAAGTTAACGCCAATGCCGTTGATTCCGGCAATCAACAATTTTGTCCCCGCTGGAACTTTGATGCCGGCGATTTCGGCAATCTTTTCTGCAGATTGGCCGGCAATTGGACCACGAACGGTGTGACGTTGTGGATCAATTACAGTTTCGCTCAGTTTGGCCACTTCATCGGGTTTAACGAAGTAAGCATGTTGACTCTCGAAGGTGTGCTTAACTTCTGCGTAAATTTCGCGGTCAATCACGATGCTGTTTTCAGAGGCGCAGATCATCCCATTGTCGAATGTTTTCGACATCATGATATCATCGACCGCATCCTTGATGTTAGCTGTTTTTTCGATGTAGGCTGGGGCATTACCGGGGCCAACACCCATCGCAGGTTTACCGGTTGAATAAGCAGCTTTGACCATGCCAGGACCACCCGTTGCTAAAACTAAGTTAACTTGTGGATGATTCATAAGTGCAGAGGTTGCTTCAATACTTGGTTGGTGAATCCATTGAATAAGATTCTTTGGTGCGCCGGCTTTTTCGATTGCATCTGCGAGCAAACGACATGTTGCACTACCACATTCTTGTGCCTGTGGATGCAAGCCAAAAATAATCGCATTGCGTGTCTTTAACGCTAATAAAATTTTAAAAATAACGGTGGATGTTGGATTGGTGACAGGGGTGACACCAGCAATCACGCCAAGAGGTTCTGCAATTTTTTCAAGACGATTCATACGATCGCGTTCAATCACACCAACGGTCTTATGATCCTTAATTTCGTTCCAGATGTACTGGCTGGCATAAATATTCTTGATCGCCTTGTCTTCAGAATTGCCACGACCGGTTTCTTTATGCGCAAGAATTGCCAGTTCCTTTGCATGACTGGTTGCGGTGTGGACGACGGCCTCACAAATCTCATCGACTTGTTCTTGGCTGAAATGTTGATACTGTTTGAAGGCTGCGACGGCACGACTCACTAAATCATTGATCGTTTCGTTGACATCTACAGGCGCTGTTTTTGTACTTGTCGCTGTTGTCATAGAGGACATCTCATTTCATTAGTATTTTCACTTATACTGTAAATCTAATGAAAACAGATGTAAAGTGCTTAAATTTAATGATAACAGCAATTTTAGCTATAAAAATAACCGCTTGTTCAAAAAAATTAGCGGTTAAAAAGGGCTTGTTATTGAAAAGTTTCAGAAAACATCACAAACTATTTTTGAAGCTAAAATAAATTTATTGATACAGATTTGGAAACAGTTAAAATAATACAGTTTCAAATTTCTGGACGGTCTCGTTTAAACTTGAATGTGAGTTTCGTCAACAGGTTTTCGGAGTGTGACAGTTTGTGTGGCTACTTTTTCAATAAAGGATTGATCGTGTTCAACAATTAGCATCGTCGGCGTTACGGAAAGAATCAGTTTTTCTAGCTGTTCCTGATTGAAGATATCGAGATAGTTGAGGGGTTCGTCCCAAATATAAAGTTCGGCAGGTTGGGACAGTGATTTTGCCAATTCAATTTTTTTACGTTGTCCCATACTCATTGTTTCGATTTTATTATTGAAGACAGATCGTTCCATCCCCAATTTATGAAGGTTATTCAGAAACTCCTCGCGATCGAGATGATGCGCAGCCGTAAATTCGTCGATTGTCCCGCGATTGTCCTCGTAGTTCTGGCGAACATAACTGATGGCTAAGTTTTGAGGATGGTCGATCAATCCCGTCATATCACCAGCGAACTGCGCCAGGATAAACTGAATGATTGAAGACTTTCCTGCACCATTGGGACCCATTAGTGCCAATCGTTGTTTCTGTTTGAGCTCAAAAGTGACAGGATTAAATAAGGGGCGCTGATCGTAACTTAGTTGTAAATCTTTCACAGTTAACAAAGTTTGGCGATGCGTTGGTTGAAAATTCATTGAAAGTGGATCAATATATTCGATGTTTTTCAATAATTGTTCTTTACTCTCAATATCATTAGTCATGCGGTGTTCCAAACTTTTCGATCGTTTCATGACACGCGCAGCTCTCGCACCAATTGCACCCGTATCTCCGATTGCACCGCTGCCTTTTTTGTGAGGATCACCGTATTTATCACCCTCGCGAGACAACGACCACTTCAACTTTTCAGACGCGCTCTGTTTCAATCGGTGGATATCTTTCTTGAGCTTTTCATTCTGTTCTCGTTCAAAGTTGTCACTTAATTGCTTCTCGTTTTTATAGGTGGAGAAGTTACCTTGATAGAGCAGAATGGTTTGCTTTTCGATTGACATGACGTGATCGCTGATTTGGTCGATGAAATGACGATCATGACTTACAACGATGAACCCTTGACGTTTCTTTTGAAGATAACTGGCGACTTGTTGGCGGCCGTTGATGTCGAGATGATTGGTTGGTTCGTCAATCAGTGGGAAGTGGGTGTCATCGACAAACAAGAGTGCGAGTAAAATCTTTGTTTGTTCGCCGCCGGAAAGACTGGCAAAGGAACGCCATAGGATATCCGGATCGACGGCGAGCAAATTCAATTCACGTTCGATTTGCCATTGTTCAACATCTGCAACTTCTTGAAGTGCGTAAATAGCTAGCTGTTGATCATCTGAAATATATTGAGGGAAATAATTGAAACTTAACCGGTGAGTAATTTCACCATGATAGTCTAATTGATTCTGCAAAAGTTTTAGTAGGGTCGTTTTTCCACGGCCATTACGACCGATCAAACCAAGTTTCCACGTCTCATCAATGTTTAGATTGGCATGGTCAAATAGCAGGGTACCTTGGTTGGCGTAACCAAAAGTTAGATTCTTAATTTCAATGTTAGACATCAAAAAACCTCTTTTCTAGGTGGAAGTGAGATAGTTTTCAGAATCAGTTAGTGGGAGCCACTTAGATTTTTTGCCATAAAAAAGAGACCCATCCCGTGAGTAATCCAAACTGATTCTGAAAATGAGTCGTGGTAAACGAAAAGACAGATCAACTGACAGTCGATCGTGCATCAATGGTTTGCAGAACTCATTCAAAGAATTAATTTAGATTCTCAACGGAAGGATCCCTCGTTTCTCATTGTTATTTTAAAGTTAAAAAGTTATTAGTTGTGAAGTCACAACTAAGCTGGTGTTATTATATCATCAATCAAATCACTTGTCAGCTGCTTGTGATTTTTAACTGCGACGTTAGTACCAAGCCGGCTTATCACCATCAGTATTTGGTTTATTGACCCCGATAGAGCGGCCAATCTGCTCGTGGGGATGGTTGATCAAGTGGACGATATAGGTAGCAACACTCTTACGCGAAACCTCCGTGCCTTTGAATGGCTCGCCTTTTTGAGTCGTCTCGTAATCGACCTCATCTTTATTATCAAGCCAAGCTGGACGAATAATAGTGTATTCAAGATTGGACTCTTCGATCACTTTGGCCGCCGCCGCATAGGTTGGTAAGTAGCCGTCATCTAGCATCTGGTGGTTCCACTGGCCAAAAGCACCTGGCACTTCATCATAAATTCCCAGCGTAGAAACCCAGATCAACCGTTTAACACCAACTTGATCCATCGCGTGAACCACATTTGCTGCCTGTGCTTCGATATTTGCGCCAGCAAGATTAGCATAAACAACATCGACATTAGATAAAGCCCTTGTCAAATCAGCCGAGTTTGCGGCGTCGCCCTCGATTATTTCGGCAGCACCGTTTTCGACGTTAGCTAAACGTGCAGCACGTCTCAGAAATAGTTTTAATTGCACATCTGGTTGCGCAATTAATTGCGTCGTTGCAAGGCGAGCAATTTGCCCGTGAGCACCTAAAATTAGAACATTTGTCATGATAACAACCTCCTAGGATTTCTCCCCTACACTGACTAATGTAAAGTAAGCAAAGTAGGAATGCAAACATTAACCATTGGTTCTTGTGTGGTGCATGGGTGCTAATTGTTGAACCGAAGTTGCTATGGAACGTGCAACCCGAAGTTGCTACAGACAATGGGCATGCTTGCATGTGGGGCCGGCTGCAGCTCTTTTTGAAACGCATTACGCAAGGCAGCAGTCTGCGCTTAACAACAATTTCTAAACGATCCGCAAGCGAATCATTCAGAAATTATCGTTAATGCTCAACTTCAAACCGCCTTGTTCCACGCTCTACTTCAAAAAGGAGCTTACGCCTAAAAATGAAGCCTTTGTGTTTCAAAGTCTTCATTTTTGCCCGTGTTATAAGCTCGAAACATGTTTCGAGCTTATAACACTATCACTGCAATCATGCCCATTGTCTTTCGCAACTTCTGATTTAGTCGGCAACTCAAAATAACTGGGTGTGATTTGCTGGCAGCCTATTTCTTCGAATATTAAATCATGATCACGTTTAAAAATCGTGATTGCGTCAAATGGCGAAATTTAGATACGATAAATATTCAAATTCACGCCAAATTACTTGCACATTTCGATCGAAAATGACAAGTATTTTGGCGTGAACATTTGTATTCTTCGTGTGTCCAGAATGACAAATTGAGAAAATCGAGTTTTTTTATTGCTATTCACCGAAGTTGCTACGGAAAACGGTTGTTCTTGCTGTGGGGCCGGCCTCCGCCTTTTTGCCACGCGCTTCGCTTGCTGTAAAAATGGCTTCAGCCTAAAATTGGAGCCTTCGCAAACGTGTTCCACACGCTATGCAAAGTCTCCAATTTACCCGTTTTGTAAGTCTGCAAAAAGCGTGCAGCCTAACAAAACTTTCACAGCATCACAACCATTTTCCTCCGCAACTTCTGATTTAGTCTTAACAATTGAATAACTGGTTCAGTGATAATTGTTAGTTTCTGCTCCTTAATCTCAAATCA
>NZ_AZFX01000038.1:0-37321 GCF_001435835.1 Lapidilactobacillus concavus DSM 17758 | reverse complement strand
ATCCGCGTGGGCCATGCGGATTTTACAACATGGGACAAACATTAGACTTCGCGTAGCGTGTGGCACACGTTTGCGAAGGCTAATGTTTAAGGCGGAAGATTTCTTCGCCGAGTGCGAAGCACGAGCCGAATAAACCTGAAGCCGGCCCCATAGCGAAGGCAACAACTTTCTACGCAGTGGACTGACGGGTCTAAAGACCTGACAGATACATAATGGACTGACGAATCTGACAACCTAACTAACGATCCAGAAGCTAACTTTTTTCTTTGGGACGTTCCCAAAATCCAAGCAGTGCCTCTTTCAACTGATCGACATTCTTAACTTGATGTTGCTGCTGCCAATGTGGCGGGAACAATCTCTGATATCTAGCACTCGCAAATCGCTGATCGATCAGCAGAATCACCCCGCGATCCTCGTTGCCCCTAATTACACGGCCACCTGCCTGCATGACGTTATTGAAGCCGGGGAGTTGATAGGCGTAGGCGAATCCTTGATGATTCTTCAATTGATAATAGTCGCGTAACAGGTCGTGCTCTAAACTCAAGCCTGGCAGTCCAACACTAATGATTGCAACCCCAATCAGTCGATCACGTCGTAAGTCAATACCTTCCGCAAAGGCGCCACCTAGCACGGCGAAACCAACCAGTGTTTCTTGTGGGTTGGTTTGAAAATGGTCGAGGAAATCTTGGCGCGTCGCTTCTGTATCAGAGCTTTCTTGACGAATAATCTGTAACGTTGGATTTTTTTGAATGAAGGCATCCACAATTTCAGTCAGGTAGCTGTAAGAGGGGAGAAAAACCAGGTAGTTGCCTTTCTTGGCATCAACTAGACTTTGAAGGGCCTGAAGAATCCTGGGTAAATTAGCTGTGCGTTGTGCGTAGGTAGTCTGGATGTAATTGGTGATGATCAAACATTGATTCTGTGGTGGAAACGGTGAGGTCATTCGATAAACGAGCGCGTTTTCATCAGCGGCAGTTAGTGTCTCACGGTAATAATCGAGTGGTGTGAGGGTGGCAGAGAACAGCACTGCGGCATCACCCTTATGCAGACAATCTTGGAGAAACTGGCTTGGATCCAGACACTGTAGCGTCAAGCTTGCAGTCGGTGCGAGTCGAATAATGGTTCGATAATTATCCCCATATAACTCGTAGATTTTCAAAAAGCTGTTGAGCGTGAAAAAATAGTCCCTAACTTTTTCATAAACGGGATGTTCTTCGTTTTTTGCCATCCAGGTTCCTAAAGCTTCCAAACCGAGATAAAAACCAGCGATAAAATCTTCGTCGGGTTCGTCAATGACTGAAGTTTCCTGAACGGGTTCGGGCAACATGTCTGGTAAAATTTTGAAACTATTTTCGATTGGTTTCAGTGCTTTGTGCAAATCGGCAACCACTTGTGACTTTTGACCGCGGATATCGCGTTCGATTTGTTTCATAGGTGTTTCGACTAAATCAGCGCTATACATTGCTCGCGAGCGGCTAACAAGGTTGTGCGCTTCATCGATCAGAAAGACATTTCCAGGCTTAGGGTTTGCAAAAAAGCGTTGAAGGTAAACTTGTGGATCAAATAAATAATTGTAATCGCCGATAATCACATCCGCGAACAAACTGGCATCCAGACTGAATTCGAAGGGATCAATTGTCCATTTTTTCGCGTAAGTTTCAATTGTCGTTCTGTCCCATTGGTCTTCGTGCGCAAAGAGGTCTTTCAGCGCATCCTTGTTGCGATCATAATAGCCGTCTGTGTAAGGTGAATGACCGGCAGGATAACCTTCTGGGACGGGAAATGCGATTTTGTCCTTGGCGGTGATAGTGACGCGCTTCAGACGTGCCCCCTCGTTGGCTAGGTCTGTTAGCGCGGATTCTGCCACCGTGCGGGTACTGGTCTTCGCTGTCAGATAGAAGATGCGTTGAACATCTTGTTCGGCAAAGGCCTTGATTGCTGGGAAAAGCGTGGCAATTGTCTTGCCAGTACCGGTTGGTGCCTCAGTCAAAAGTATTTTTTGAGCAGCAATGGTCTTATAAACAATCGCGGAAAATTGGCGCTGACCGGCACGAAAGTCGGAATAGGGAAAGGCGAGTTTCTTCGCAGCGGCATTACGTTGGAGCTGCCATTGTGAGCGAAGGTGAAGCCAATATTCATATTCTTTGAGCACGCCCTGTGCAAATGTCGTTAAGTCTTCGTGAGTATGGACTTCTTGCTTCTGTGTGACCAGTTCGGTGGTGGTTTGGAAATAGGTCAGTTGCACGGTTACCTGATCAACTGATTCCCGTTCTGCAAGCAACCACGCATAAAACTTGGCTTGACCCCAGTAACGCGTCAAGGCATCCTTGGTCAAATCTGCAAAATCCGGTTCCGAAGTTTTGATCTCGTCAACGAGAATCTCGTGCGTATCTGGATCGATAATGACACCATCTGCACGTCCCTCAATTTTGAAATCCTGATCGTCGAGTTTGGTTTCATAGCAAAGGTAAATCTCCTTCTGATAATCTGGCCCGGCTTTTTTCTGAAGACGTCGATGAATGCGCGCACCTTCTAGAGCGGTATGATTGCTGCTAGCATCGGAGATGAGGTCGCCGGATTTCAGCGTAAACTCGATCAATTCACGGATTCCCAATCGCTGTGGTTTAGTCATCAATACCCCTCCAATCGCCAACAAAATAGAAACAGATGTTCTTATTATAGCGTAAAGTTAGTGAGTAAGGGAAACCAATCAATGGACTGCTGGCTTGTCGTTGATTAAAAGTGACTAGATTTGCAAATGCGTAAATAAAAGAACATGCTTGCGAATAGAAAGCGCTTTAAACGATGCTATTTTAATTTAGTGGTCGTTTTAATTTGACGATTAGATAAGCAAGTTAGTGGAGGTCAATCATGAAGTTTTGGTGGCAGAGATTACGCCAGTCGTACTATCTTACCAGGTTGGCAATTGGTGTGGCGCTTGTTCTTCTTCACGTGTTATTGGTGATGGTGCCTGATACGGCTTTTCTGAATGGCGTACGGGTTGATCACATTAGCTTGAGTGAATGGATTGGGTTTAATGGCTCACAACAATTTGCTTTGGCTTTCTTCTTAATTCTGCCGTTGACTGCTTCATTGGGGGTTGGTCTGATTCTGCTCGAAGATTTAACGAGTGGTTTTAGTTTGCGGGTATTGGGAAATACCCGCATTCATTATCTGCCACGGTTGCTTACGTTAACCTTTCTTGATGGTTTCATGACGGGTGCGTTGCCGTTAGCTATTGATGCCTTTTTTGCCGTTCTATATTTCCCTAATCTCGCCGCAGACCTTGTCTTGAACCGAAGCTTGATCAATCCAAAAGTCACCTTTTTCTCAGCGTTAGCCTTTCATCGGCCACTTCAATTAATGATCGTTTATATTCTGATTGTCGGTTGTGGAGCAGGCCTGTTTGCCTTGATGGGATGTTTGTTTGGCGCTGTGTTTCAGAATGTTTATCTAGACTTAGCTGGTCCATTAATTGTCACTTTAATTTTGACAGTTGCTGCAGAAGTGTTCCCAAAAGTCATCGTTTCGCCAGACGCGGTCATCGCGCCGATGAGTCCCAACTTTTTACCAGAATTTCGTGTTGTGGTGATTGGCTTTATCGTCTCGTTGATAGCGATGATCGGAGGCATCACATCTATTGCAAAGGCTAAAACACAGATTTGAGCACCGCTGGCAGTCGACGATGATGGTGGGTTAAAGCTGTTGAGTAAATCATTGTTAGCAGCTTTCTCACTTTTCTATTGGTTTATCCCAATTCTGGCGGGCATTGTGCTAGTGATGATCCCTATTTTACCAAGTGTCGTGATTTATCGATTGAAAACAACTCATCAGTTGATGCAGACACTCGTTGATGAAGCGTTGCTAATTAATTTGCTGTATTGGCTTGTCGAAGGCATTGCGGTGATCTTGGTTATTTTTTACGCCTTGATTTTTGATAAGCCTTTACAACTGATTCCCAATTTGATGGGGTTATTGGCGGTGATTGTCTATGACTTGCATATCTTCGTGTTCATCTTTGCTGTGATCACGCTTAAGAATTTGATGACGAGTCGTCTTAAACTGATTCTGACACTGTTTGCGGGTTTGGCCATCAGCGATATTTTGTATTTTGGGCAACATTGGAGTTATGGGCTCTTCATGTTGAGTGATCGTGTCATACTAGACCGGATTAATATGGTTGCTTTATTTATCAACGTTCTGACTGCAATATTGTGCTTTTTAATCGTTGAGGTGGTGGGTGAATGGTGTCTCAATCAGAAGGATTTTTTAATCCGAAAAATTTGATGGTGCTCAAGCGAAACGCGTGCCTATTTTACGGTCGACCTAAGTTTCGTCTTTTACTGCTGATCGTTCCCATTTTGCTGATGGTCATTGCGGGCGGTCGTTCCGTTTTCTACGGGATTTCGATCACGGCGCTACCAAAGAGTGTTCCATATTATTGGTTGATTCAGCTGATCATGCCATTGCTGATTATGGGTGAATCGTCAAGACGCTTGTTTCGTCATGATATCATCTTATCTCCGAGAGTCTCACTAAATCATTACTTACTCGACAATTTACTCATTGTCGGCAGCTTTAGCCTGCTGATTTGGATCAGCTATGGATTAGCGAGCTTTATCTTTCTCAATCATGCACTGTTTTGGAGCTACTTTGGCCTCCATCTTTTGTTCATAAATAGTATCTATAGTTTATTAGCTGTCCTGTTCAAGCCGACTATGGTTATTTTGGTCGGTTTGATTTTGAGTGTATTTAATGTTTTTTCGGGTGATATTTCCTTCTTAAACTTAACGATGATCGCACGATTTTCAGTTCCTGACGTTTGGGTGGGGCTGTTTGAATTGTGCTTGATTTTAGGCGGACTGCTCGTACTTGTTCGTTGGGCGTTTAACCGGATCGATTACACATTATGAGGTGTGAAATGATTGAATTAAAAGATGTTTCAAAAACGCTATCCCACCGTGAAATATTACGTCACGTTTCGCTTGAGATCAAAGATGGCGAATCATTAGGATTGAACGGTCCAAATGGTTCCGGCAAAACAATTATTTTGAAAACTATTCTAGGTTTTGTGCGTCCTTCAAGTGGCGAGGTTTTGGTAAATGGCGTCCCTAATCGTGCAAAGACGCTGTTTGCGACAGCGATTGGATTCTCGCTGGGTGAGGAGGCGTTGTTGCCTAATTTTTCTGCGACTAAGAATCTTGAACTCATCGTGCTGACAACAGATCATGAACTCAATCGCCAAGTGATTCGAGAGGCACTGATTCGTGTCGAACTGAATCCAGATGATCGACGCCCAATCAAGTTTTTCTCACTGGGGATGAAGCAACGCGTCAGTTTAGCTGCAGCGCTGATCAACAATGAGCCGACGATGATTTTTGACGAACCCACGAATGGCATAGATAAAAAAGGGCAACTGTTTTTGCGGGAACTATTTTCTGAGCTGTGGGGGCAACACAAGACGTTGATTATCACGAGTCATGATGAGACATTCTTAAATGATGTGACTGACCGAATCTTGGAAGTGAGCGCGGGAGAAGTGACTGCTAGCGAGGAATGACATGACTTAGCGCACACAGGGGAGGACTTTCCTAATGATGAACGGCACGTTTCTGAAGCAACATATCGCCCAGATAGTCAGTCTTATGCTAGGAATAATTATTGTTGGCTTGATTATTTTTGGAATCAGCGGACATGGGCGTAGATCGGCGTATGATGACCTAAAAGTTGTTGATGTTTCAGGACATCATTTCGAAATTAAAGGCCAGTTTACGGCAACGCTGAATAAGCAGCAGCTTAATTTAAAGCGCCAAACGATAACTTATACCTTAACAGTCAATGCACAACAAGACAGTAAGCTGCGTCCGCAAAATTGGTTCTTGATTGATACGGCGAATAGTGAAATCGATCAATTTTATAAGATTCGTGTGAATCGGCAGCCAGAAATAGCACTCAAGAATGGGAATAACCGCGTCGAATTGACTGCAGAAATTAACGGCATGACTCCGAAAAATCTCAAACTCGTTTACGCTGCCTATCTGCCAACAAAACGGCGTTATGAGAAGTATGAATTGTATTAACCGTTCATATTAAGCTTTCAGCCATTGGTTAACCGGTGAACGCTATAGATGTGAGTGTTACAATAATCGTCAATTTTTTTGTGTACTCGCTTTTTTGACCGATTTATTTGTGGGTCTATGTTATGATTGACTCAGAATAATACGAGGAGTCTGAATATGGAAATATCAGTCGAGCAGTATCAAGCTTATTTGAAAGACAACGAACCTGAACGCCGAGTTGTTTCTGGCAACTACACCGCAGAACCCACTAGCGTTGCACAGTTAGCAACCGCCCTGATTCAGTCGTTGCAAGAATTATTGGATGAAGGCAGAATAGGTTTTTCCAGCTACGAAGTTGTCGCTGCACCCGCGGTTACTTTTAGCTTAGAAATGAGTCCAATCAATTTACCAATGGTGGATGCAAAAAAAGCCAATCAATTTTTCACAGATGAAACAGCACCGGTCACCTTAAAAGTTTATTTGGTGACGCGTTCCGAGTTCATTAATGTTTCCAAACTACACATCGACTATTTCGCAGATAGCGACGCAGAATTTTCCGCTGAGAGATTAGCCACGATGTTATCCGAGAAGTGGGCGGTTGTTGAAGATCATTACAAGAATCCGCCCGCACTGCAACCAGCAGCTGCTGTAACGGAGGCAACAACGAAAAAAACGGCAACTAAAAAGAAAACAACAGCGAAGAAGTCGACGGCAAAGAAGCGCACCACGAAAACGGCGACTGCTGAAAAAGCCACCTCTAAGAAAACAACAACGTCGAAAAAGACGACGAAAACCAGCACGACAAAGAAGAAAGCAACGGCAAAAAAGCCACTTCTAAAACGGAGAAGTAGATGAATCCTCAAACGTTCATTGAAGTAAGCCTACAATTCTTTGCTTATGCGTTTCTAGGTTGGCTCTGGGAAACCTTGCTGGCTGCTTTCAAACGGCATAAATTTGTGGACACCGGATTTTTAGTCGGTCCAATTACGCCAATCTATGGCTTTGCTGTGCTGTCGGTACTCTATTTGTTGCGGCCGTGGCAACAGACTTGGTGGTTGCTTTTTATTTCGGCAACAATTGTGGTAACCATCCTGGAATATCTGACTGGATCGCTTCTTGAGCGTTTATTTCACACGAAATGGTGGAATTATGAGCAGGTTCCGCTCAATATCCAAGGCCGTGTTGCATTGCCAGTTTCAATTTTCTGGGGCATCTGTTGCGTTGTGATCGTCAAGTTTGTGCAACCACAAGTCTTGCGATGGGTCGATGTCATCGGTGCAAGATTCGGCCTCCTTTTACCCGTGGTACTCATCGCAATGATGTCCTTTGATCTCGGCTTCACCTTAGCCAACTTGCAGTCGTTCCGTCAGCGTATGGAGAAGTTGAACCTCGCAATTGAAGAGCGCAAGGGATTTTTAGTCACTGAAGCCGACCAAGTTAAACACACCCTTCAGGAAAATTGGGAACAACGGTTGCACGATAATCCTAAGATTGCTGCTCATCTTTCCAATTTGAGTTATGGTCAACGACGTTTATTGGATAGTTTTCCCAATATGCGCGTGAAAAATGTAACTGCGCGAGTTGATGAAATCAAAGAATTAGTGACTGCCTTAAAAGCAGACAGCAAACGGAAAAAGTAATTTAGGTTTCGCTAATAAGTCAAAAATATCCCTCAGGGCGGCTGATCAACCGCCCTTGAGGGATATTATCGTTAATGCTCAATGACAGAACGCCTGGTTCCACGCTCTAAACGCGTTACCTTCCACTGAATTCTGCGGTTAACACAATTAAGGCTCGAATCTTAGGTGCGAGATTCGGGCTTTAATCATGTTAATCCTCAAATTCAACTCGTGGAAGTCCACGCTCTAAACGCGTTACCTCAAGCAGCTTCCTGCGCTTAGCTACGTTGAACGACGCTCTGCTACGCAGCTCTTACGTTCACCTAGGCTAATGCTCAGAAGCTACCCGCTTGAGTCCACGCTCTAAACGCGTTGCACAAGGCAGTCATTTCCGCTTAACAACAAATCCGTTATGATTCTAGTCGAATCATAATGGATTTAACGTTAATGCTCAATGACAGAACGCCTTGTTCCACGCTCTATTCTATTACTTTGTATGTTGCTTTTGTTTTGTTTTCATTTGGGTAGGCGATGTAGGCTTTTGCTGGGTGGTTTTCGTCTCCTACTGCGAACGTGAACTCGACATTGGTGGCAATGCCCCATTCTCCTTCGTTGTTCATTGCGATGTAGGATAATTCACCTGCTTTGCCAAATCTTTGGCGTAAATCTTTGATGAATGGGTAGACGGCTTGGTCACAAGCGGCTTGTGGAGATAGGCCGGTTCCCATTAAACGTACGATTTCGTAGCTGAGTGGTCGCTTCATGAGATCTTCGCCGAGTCCGGTTGCAGTGGCTGCGCCAATCAGACTGTCGGCGTAATAGCCAGCCCCAGGAAGTGGTGAGTCCCCGGAACGCCCGGGATGTTTCATGAAAAGTCCTGAGGTTGAGGTACCGACGGTCATTTGTTGTTGATGATCCAGTGCAATCATGCTGACCTTATCGTGACCAGCATAGGGGCTTAGATGCTTTGCTTTAACTTCAGCGACTCGTGCTTCCCAAACTTGTTTTGATTCCGCCGTTAACATGTTTTTGGCTGTGAAGTGCTGTTCGCTGGCGAATTGACTGGCACCATTGCCGACGAGAAAGTTATTGAAGCGTTCATGGCTCAACCGACGGGCAATACTGATGGGGTTCGCATAACCCTTGAGCCCAGCAACCGCACCGACGGCAAAAGTGCTGCCGTTCATGTAAGCAGCGTCGGTTTCAACTTCACCTTCGGCGTTGGCAAACCGCCAAAACCAACTGATTTAAAGTGGGGTTCATTCTCAACGGCTTGAATCCCTAGCTCGACTGCATCGCCACTCTTTCTTCCAGTAGCGAGCTGTTCTAATCCTTGTGTGACGCCATCTAATACCATTTGCCAATCATTGCGTATGTCATAGTTATAACCTCGTTTTAGCAGTTTATCGCTGACAGAGGCGAGGACGTCAACGATTTGTGTGTCTTTATTTTACAATATTTCTAGTCGTCATACGTCATGATATCCAAAAAAATTGTAGGATGTCATGACATCCTGCAGTTTTTTTGTTGGTTATTTTCTACCAATGTCGTAATCTTGATCATTCATTGCCGCAACGTGACCTAACAGATAACCATTCCCAACCTGCGAGAAGAAGTCGTGGTTCGCGGTTCCAGTTGAGAGACCGTTCATTACGATTGGATTAACATCGTCCGCAGTATCTGGGAAGAGCGGATTTTGACCGAGATTCATCAGCGCTTTATTGGCGTTATAGCGCAAGAAAGTTTTGACTTCGTCTGTCCAGCCAACTTCATCGTAAAGGCCCTCTGTATAGCGTTCCTCGTTGTCGTAGAGGTCATACAGTAAGTTATACATCCAATCCGTAAAGGTCGCCTGTTCGTCCTCTGAGAGCTCTTTAAAGCCAAGTTGGAACTTGTAGCCAATATAGGTGCCATGAACGGATTCATCGCGGATGATCAACTTGATAATTTCGGCCACGTTGGCCAACTTATTGTTACCCAGGTAATACAGTGGCGTGTAGAAACCTGAGTAGAACAAGAAGGTTTCCAGAAAGACGCTGGCCACTTTTTTCTCTAAAGGCGTACCGTTTTGGTAAATTTCGTTGACCTTCTCGGCTTTCTTCTGTAAGAATTCGTTGTGATTCGTCCAGTCGAAGATTTCATCAATCTCATCGGCAGAGCAAAGGGTACTAAAAATCGACGAGTAGCTCTTTGCGTGAACAGATTCCATGAACTGAATATTGTTGAAGACGGCCATTTCTTGCGGGGTGCGAATATCTTTCCGCAACTGATCAATGCCATCTTGTGATTGCAGGGTATCTAGCAGCGTCAGCCCACCAAAAACATGATCGACGACTTTTTTCTCGGGGGCACTTAAGGTCCGCCAATCATCGAGGTCATTAGAAAGTGGGATTCGTGTGTCCAGCCAGAATTGTTCAGTTAGCTTTTCCCAAGTTGCCTTATCAATGGCGTCTTCAATGGCATTCCAGTTGATTGCTTTGTAGTAAGTTTTAACCATGTTGCACTCCTTTATGAATGATCAGATCATCTTTTGATCAACGATTGAATCGTGATTAAAAAGATGACTCACCTAAATAATACAGCTTTCGCAATCGTTACTACCGATTTCTTGCGAGTTGTCTGTAAATGTCCGAACATAATAAATCGACTTGATTCCTTGATAGTAAGCATAATTACGAAGGATGCTTAAATCGCGGGTCGTTTGTTCGGGTTCGTTTTTCCATTCGTACAATCCTTCTGGCATCGTTGAACGTAGGAAGAAGGTCATGCTCATGCCTTGATCAATATGTTGCTGGGCAGCGGCGTAAACATCGACAACTTTACGCATATCGGTGTCATAAGCGGATTTGTAGAATGGTAGCGTTTGGTTATCGAGCAGGGGCGCAGGGAAGTACAGCTTGCCGTTCTTCTTCTCAGTTCGCTCTTCGATCAAACGCGTAATTGGATGCAGGCTAGCACTTGTGTCATTGATGTACGAAATTGAACCAGTTGGCGCGACAGCCAGACGGTTTTGATTGTAAAGGCCGTCCTTCTGAACGGCAGCTTTGAGTTGTGCCCAGTCTTCAGGACCTGGAACGAAGATATCTTTGAATAAGTCTTGAACCTTCGCAGATTGAGGTTGATAAGTATGCGTGAGGTATTTATCGAAATAACGACCATTTGCGTAGTCGGATTTTTCAAAATTGGCGAAACTTTCGTGCCGTTCCTTGGCAATCTGGTTGCTCTCGACGAGGGTCCAGTAATTCAATAACATGAAGTAAACGCTCGTAAATTCGAGTGAGTCTGGTGAGCCGTATTCAATCTGGTGCTTAGCAAGGAAGGTATGCAGACCCATCGCACCAAGACCAATCGAATGACTGAGTCGGTTCCCGTGCGCAATTGATGGGACGGCTTCAATGTCGGAATGATCTGAAATAAAGGTCAGAGCACGCGTCATTGCACGAACGGAACGGCCAAAGTCTGGACTCGCCATTAAATTGAGAATATTGGTGGAACCAAGATTACAACTGACATCGGTGCCGAGTTGCTCATACTCTTGGCGTTCGTTGATGACTGAAGGGACTTGGACTTGCTGAATTTCAGAACAGAGATTACTCATGATAATTTTGCCATCAATTGGATTCTCACGATTAACGGTATCGATGTTGAGAATGTAAGGATAGCCTGATTCTTGTTGTAATTTACTGATTTCGTTCTCGAGATCACGCGCTTGAATCTGATAATGGCGAATTTTTGGATTAGCCACCAAGCAATCATATTCTTGAGTGATATCGATGTAGGAGAATGGTGTGCCGTATTCGCGTTCAACATCATAAGGACTGAACAGATACATTGGCTTGTTTTCACGGACCAGTTCGTAGTATTTATCCGGCACGATCACACCAAGCGAAAGCGTCTTGACACGAATCTTTTCGTCCGCGTTTTCCTTTTTTGCAGATAGGAAATTGATGATATCTGGATGGAAGACGTTTAGGTAGACGGCACCAGCACCTTGACGTTGTCCTAATTGATTGCTATAAGAAAAACTATCCTCGAGCAACTTCATGACGGGCAAAACGCCGCTCGATGCCCCTTTAATGCCCTTGATAGGTGCGCCGGCTTCACGCAAGTTGGAAAGTGTAATACCGACGCCACCGCCAATACGGGAAAGCTGGAGTGCGCTATTAATGCCTCGACCAATACTGTTCATGTCGTCCGTAATTTGAATCAGGAAACAAGAAACAAATTCGCCACGACGCTTGCGCCCAGCATTGAGGAAACTCGGCGTTGCAGGTTGATAACGCTGGTGAATCATTTCGTCTGCCAACCTGCTGGCTAATGCTTCATTGCCATCTGCATAGTAGAGCGCATTAAAGAGAACACGCGCTTCAAAATTCTCAAGATAAAGTTCACCGTCGTTGGTTTTCAACGCGTACTGATTGTAAAACTTGTAGGCTGCCATGAATGATTTGAAGGTGAAGTTTTGATTGAGCAGTGTTTGATAAAGGCTATCGATAAATTCGGGACGATAATTTTGAATGAATTCGGGTTCGAGGTAGTCTTCTGAGATTAACCAATCAATTTTTTCGTTGATATTAGCGAAAGATTTCGTATTTGGTTCGACGTTCTCGTGAATAAACGCAGTTAGCGCCTCGTGATCTTTATTCAGCGGAATTTGACCATTAACCGGTCGATTGAGCTCATTGTTGAGTTTGAAGTAGGTGACTTCATTGATGTTGAGTTGCTTTAAGCCCAAGTTCTTGCACCACCTTTTTAAATTTTGTGACATCTGCCGAGGTTCCGTTGAACTCAAAGTCGAAAACAACAGGAACGTGTAAACCTTCTGCAATGTCTTTAGCGTTATGGATGTAAAGATCGTTGAAATTACGATTGCCGCCACCAGCAACTCCAACTAATTCGCGGTGATTGGACTGGTAACCGAGGAAATCGATCACGGGGTCCATCATTTCATCATCATAAGTTGGAATCACTAAAACAAAGGGGGCACCCATTTCGTGATAAGGGTCGGCATCGGTAATTTCGTAAGCCGGCAACCCTGTTTTCTCGATAAAACGGCGGGTTTGACCGGTGATTGAATAGAAGGCGATTTGCATCATTAACCGACCAATCCTTTCAAAGCTTGGGGTTGAAAACCGATAATGGGTTGATCGTCTTGACGAAAGACGATGGGAACACTACGAAACCCTTTTTCGCGCAAGTAGTTTGCGGATTCTGGGCTTTGATTAATATTAACTTCTTGATAATCCACGTGATGCTCTTGCAAGAAGCGTTTGGTCATCTTGCATTGCATACAACCATCGCGAGTATATAAAACAACTTTTTTAGCATCCATGAGAAAGCCTCCAATATTTTAATAAAGCATGTCTAAAAATTCATTGAAATAGCTTTGATCTGACGAACGTTTACCGACGTACTGAAGACGTCAACAGTTTGAGATCGTAACTTGATTATAAGTTGGTCGATGACAAAACACAATATCTAGTGCTTGATAAATAAGTAACACACTATAAATGGTATTGCCCATCTGACAACCTTTCATGATTTTCATTTTTTAAACTCACTGACGAAAAAAACGTCGACAATGAAAGACTGTCGGCGTTTCTTTGAAGATTAGAATATGGACGAAATTTTTTTATTTAAAAGTTTGGAAAATTGAGATTGCTTTTGATCTGGTTTTCAAAAAATAGTGGACAGATTTCACGGCGCGACTTTTCGTGCAATACTGAAAAATTGGGTGGCAACAGACCTTAACAAACACCAATTAGGCGTTCAGCCTTAAAGCTTCTGCTGTTAGCGCGCGGCTTAACTTTTGGATGCCGAGCTCAATCGTGGCTTGGTCATAAGTGGCATAGCTCAATCTGGCACTATTCAAAACTTGGTTACTGGCATAAAGGTGGGTCGATGGGACGTAGAGCAAATGTTCTTTCGGCGCGACCTCTTCACGAAGCAATCGTTCAAAATTAAGCGACTTCGGCCCAGTTAACCAGAGGAAGAAGCCGCCCTCTGGTTGTGTATAGGTAAATCCAGCAGGGAGATTCTTTCTCAATGCGTCAAGCATCCAGTTACGTTTAACCAGGTAGTTTTTGCGCAAGCTATCGAGGTGGGCGTCAAAGTCGTTATGAATCAAGTAATCACTAATGACCTGTTGAGGCAGCGTTGGCGATTCTAAGTCGGCGCCATCTTTTAGATAGCGAATTTGTCGTAACAATGCGGGTGCCGCTACTAACCAGCCAATTCGAAGACCAGGCGCGAGTACTTTTGAAAAACTACCTAGTGAAATGACGCGTCCTTCTGTATCTAGTGCTTTTAATGAGGGGAGACTTTCACCTGCGAATCTTAAATCATGATAGGGATCGTCTTCTAGGATAATGACGTCATAACGGTTGGCAAGTTCAATTAATTGTTGACGCTTTGCGAGTGACATGACAATGCCAGTTGGATTTTGAAAGTTTGGTATGGTGTAGATCAACTTGATTTTTTGAGTTAATAAGACTTTATTCAAAAGCGTTAAATCAAGGCCGTCATTTTCTAATGGGATTTCATGATACCGGGGTTCATAGGCGGCAAAAGCTGCTAGCGCACCAACATAGGTAGGTGCTTCAACAACGATATGATCGCCTTTGTTGAGCAATAACTTAGCCGTTAAGTCGAGTCCTTGTTGAGCGCCTTGTGTGAGAATAATCTCGTTTGCGTCAATGTGAGTGTTCTCTCGGGCAAGACGTGCCGCGAGTTGTTCCCGCAAAGGTAAGTAACCTTTGGCGTTATGATACTGTAACGCGTCGAGTCCGTTATTAGCGAGGACGCGCTGAAAACTGTCACTGATCGCCTGTTTGGGGAACTGCGCTGGATCGGGCAGACCACCTGCGAATGAGATCGTGTCGCCAGTAAGATCCGGAATCAAATCTTCGAGGCCGGTTTGACTAGTCAGTTGTGTACGTGTTGCTAATGTCAATTGATCCATGATCATCCTCCGTTCTTTTTAGCTCACTTATATGATAAACTGAGTTTGACCAATAGTACAATTCAACTTATTCAGTATCAGATGAAAATAATTCAACATGCATTTAAGCTGACCCGTTTTCCAATGAGGAGGTGTATTTAAAGTGGCAGTTTTTCAATATGAAGTTTTCGCAAAAGTGGTAACTTATAAGACGTTTTATCAGGCGGCGCAAGCGCTAAACGTGACGCCGAGTGCAGTTAGTCATTCAATTGCCCAGTTTGAAAATGAACTTGGTTTTCCACTGTTTGTTCGTAATCGAACGGGGGTCACCTTAACTCCGGATGGTGAAAAAATTTATCCCATCGTCCAATCGATGTTAAATATGGAGGCCCGTTTACGACAAGTTGCGGATGATATTCACGGGGTTAACTCAGGGACAATTCGGATTGGCGCCTTCAGTAGTGTCTGTATTAATTGGTTACCGCCGATTATTCGGTCATTTCGGAAGAAATATCCACAAATCGAGATTACCATCATACAAGGGACGTTTCGTGAGATTGATCAAATGGTTCAGCAAGGTCGTCTGGATATTGGCTTTTCAGCTTTACCCGTTGCGAGTCACTTACTGGTTGAGCCCTTGCTGAAAGATCCGATTTATTGTGTGACACCGACGAATTTTGAACCGCAGGATGCGCAACATGTGACGCTTGAAGATATCGGTCAGCGACGCTTTATTTTACAAAAAGTTGATTATGATGGTGACACAAAAAAAGCCCTCGACCGTTATAACGTGACGCCTAACTCCATCTCTTATTCGATTGATGATCAATCGATTTTATCGATGGTGGCTAGCGACTTAGGACTAGGGATTTTACCAGAATTAGCCTTGCAAAAATTAAGCGGTGATGTCCATGTTTTTCCATTCTCGGAACCATTCTTCCGGACGGTCTGTTTGGTCACGAATAGTGTGCAGGCGCAGGCACCCTCAACGAAGCGAATGATTGCAGAGATTCATCGGTATCTCTCCACGGCGTATGGCCATCGATATTTAGGTGAGCACGATGAAAGATTAAAAAAAGACGAAAATTGAGGCAAGGCAACTCATAATACGTTATAATTTAGCTATAGATTTGCAGGAGGACTTACAATGAATTCAGCATGGAATTGGATTGGATTAATCGCATGGTTCATCTTATTGGTGTACTTAATTTTTATTGTCCAAAATATTCGACATCGCCACATTAAGATGATCGTCATGTCGCGACGGACGTTTAGTTGGTCGACGTTTTTACTTGATTTATTATTAGTTGTTATTTTTTTAGGTGGACTGAGCGTTATGGGCTATCAAACATTCTTGCGCCACGTCGATGTGACCGACCAGGATTTAGTTCGCGTGAAGTATTCAACAACCCCTTTGGTGCTACAGACTAATGGTCGTAACGGTTATTTCGTGACAGTCGAGCAGGGCGAGGGTAAAACGCCAATTCAAAGATATACCTACTGGACACAGGGCAATAAGTATCAGGTGAAGAGTATTCATGCTAGCATTGCAACCGGCGAGGATCCAATCACGATTGGTGCGCGGGCATATCGTTTCCCAAGCAAGATGATCAAGAATGCAGACAAAAAGTATGAAGCATTTGCTGCAACGGTACGCGCTACCTATCGGCCAACGTTCTGGAATGGCCTCGGTATGCGTGTGGGTCACAACGCCTTGGATTATACGATGATTCGTGTGCCATCGAGTGTCTTTGTCAGCAAGCCGGCTGAATAAATTGCGATGCTAGTCGCGCAGGCAACAATTATTCAGCTTCTGAAGATTCGACGGGTTTAACGCTGTGGCAACTGATGACAATCTTGTTGTTCAGTTCCATCACGTTACTTTTATCAATTTCATCACTCTGGGTAATTTGTAGTAGAACCGAGTTTTCGTAGATTTTCTCAACTTCACCAACAAATTCTTTTTCCATGTCTTCTTTAACGTGACCACGCAATTGGTCACCTACGTGTATTTCAGAGATATTCATTATCATAGCCTCACTGTCGGGTTAATTTTAATAGTCTGGGGATTAAAAATTGGGTAGAGCAATTGCTAATCAATTAATTGTGATCACAGGTGCTTCTGGTACTGGCAAAACAACGATCAGTCACTATTTGCGCGATCATTATGGGATACAACGCGTCCTGACACATACGACGCGGCCACCACGCGCGAATGAAGTCGATGGTCGTGATTACTACTTTGAAACAGAAGAAAGCTTCAAAAAAAATCATTATATCGAATCAGTCGCGTATTCTGGCTATCACTATGGGTCTTCGCGTGAAGCTTTGCAGAAAGCTTGGCAGCAACAACCATTTGTTAGTCTGGTCTTGGAGACGAAGGGTGCAGAGGCATATGCACAAGTCATGCCCAAGCAAATCATCGTGCTTTATGTGACTGTCTCTGATCCACAAGTCCTATTAGATCGTCTGAAGCGACGCGGGGATGTTCCTCAAGAAATCGAGAAACGCTTAGCAAGTGCCGAATTCAAACGTGACCTTCAAGTTCCAACTGCATTAAAGTCAATTGCCCACGTCATCGTGAATGATACTTTCGAGCAAGCACAAGCACAAGTAGATCAGTTGCTTAAAGAAGTCATTAAGACTAACGTGAAACTCTAAGCTAACAAATAATAAGGTGTAGTATAGCATACTCAAAAAAATAGGCACAAGACTTTAGACTGAGATTTGCGATGAATTTACCAAACAGCCTTGAAAGTGCTTGAATATCAACTTTAAAGACATTTCTATTCGAATAATGACAAAAAATTGCCAATAAGGGTTGCAGGTCATTAAATCCTATGCTAGAATATTTAAGTCGTCAGAAATACATGGGTGGCTAGCTCAGCTGGCAGAGCAACGGACTCTTAATCCGTGGGTCCAGGGTTCGATCCCCTGGCCACCCATTAACTGATATTAACCAGCAATCACGCAGCGTTAAAACGCCGTGGTTGCTGGTTTTTTTTGTTGCCTAAAATATCAAAAAAGAACATGAACTCCCTTTCTCATTTCGTTGAGAATGTGGAAGCTCATGTTCTTTTTAATTACTTTTTATCATAACCTTTAATTATGCTGCATGTTTTGTGGTTGCCAGACGTTTTTGGCTATTCATGGGCGTTACCGCAAATTATGAAGGGCTTTGGTATTAACAACTTCATGACCACCAAAATCAGCTGGAACGACACTAATCGGATGCCGCATGATACATTCATTTGGAAAGGAATTGATGGGTCCGAGGTCTTGACCCATTTTATTACCACCGTTGATCCCGGTGTGCCGTACAAGAATACGAATAACTTCGAATACACTTACAATGGTAAAATTACACCCCATACGGTTTTGGGCAGTTATTCAGTTTACGCTGATAAGATGTTGAATAATGATTTGCTGTTATCGTATGGATGGGGCGACGGCGGCGGTGGTCCACAGCGGGAAATGATTGAAAACATGAAAATGATTGATCAATTACCTGCGTTACCAACGGTTAAACCAACACGGGTTGACGACTATTTCAGACAGTTGCAAAGGACTATCAAGGAAAGCAGCCAAAAACCAGCAGAATGGAATGGCGAGCTCTATTTAGAATTTCACCGGGGAACCTATACTTCGCAAGCACGGGTCAAGAAGGAAAATAGACAGCTTGAATTTGCGATGCGCGATCTGGAAGCTCGCTATGTAAAAGCAGGTATGACCATACGGAGCTGCATATCCAACAGGCAAAATTCAGAAACTATGGGAACGCATCCTATGCAACCAATTCCACGACATCTTGCCTGGCAGTTCGATCCATGAAGTTTACGAGGATAATAAAGTGGAGTACGAAGCCTGCTTCTCTGAAATCACTAAGTTAAACAAAGCATTAGACGATGCGCATTACATCCGCACACCAGATTTATATACGATACGGAACCTAAATGCGTGGACACTGACCGATTTGGTCACAGTTTCAGAAGCGCGTACTGGATATTTTACTGACAATGAGGGACGTATTTTGAAGTCTGAAAAACATGGTGAGCAATACTTGGTCGCAGTAAGTGTCCCTGGGTTATCTGAGACCGTAATTCGCTTTACGGCCGATGATATTATGGTATCCAGCGGGAAGGCGGACCAGAATATGGTTGCTAATGCGCACTATCAGGTGAAATGGGATGATAATGGTCAACTGACTTCGATTTATGATCGTGATAATGCACGTGAAGTATTGGCGATTGGTAATAGGAGTAATGTTCTAACAGTTTACGAAGATCGTCCGACTTCTTTTGATAATTGGAACATTGACGCGGATTATCCAGAAAAAGCGATTATCCTACACGCAAATCAGGTTGTGGTCCATACGCCGGGTCCTCTAACGCAACGGGTTGACTTTCACTATACCTTCCAAAATTCAACAGTGGTGCAAACGATGACTCTGTACACTAATTCACGCCGGATTGATTTCAAAACGCATATTGATTGGCATGAACATCAATTCTTGCTGCGAACGGCTTTTAATACTGCCATCCTGTCGAATTATGCGACTTTTGACATTCAGTATGGCAATGTCGCGCGGCCAACAACCAGTAATACAAGCTGGGAAATAGCGAAGTTCGAAACTGTCGGTCACAAGTGGGCGGATCTTTCGCAACACGATTATGGAGTTTCTTTGCTTAATGATTCCAAGTATGGTTATAGTGTTAAAAAGGGGCAGCTGTCCCTGTCACTTCTAAAGTCAGGAATAGATCCTGACACAGAGGCTGACCAGGGAGAACACGACTTTACTTACAGCTTATTGCCACATGCTGGAGACTTCGTGACTGGTCGAGTTGAGGAGATTGCGATGGCGTTGAATCATGGCCTGACTGCAATTGAAGGTGAACCAAAGAAAATTTCTAAACCGTTGTTTACTTTTGAGACGGAGCAACCGGTGATGGTTGATGCGATCAAACACAGCGAGGAGGGGAACCAAGCAATTTTACGGTTCCATGAATATGCGGGGCAAAATGCAGTCGTTAAGGTGGTGCCGCAGTTTGACTTTGGACAAGTGAGCAGAGTTAGACTTGATGAAACGCACCCAGAAGTGTTAAATAATCAAGATGGAATTTTAGTTTCGTTGAAGCCATACGAAGTCGTCACACTTGCTTTCGAACGTTAGCAGAAACGGTTGAGAATGGCTGCACTGGCAGAATCGGTGCTCCATTGAATTCCGATCAGGGGGAACCATTTTCAATATCATCAGCAAAAGGAATCCGCTTGGTTCAGTATGAATACTGAACCAAGCGAATTCCTTTATTATCACGGTAATTCTAAATGCTTTTCTTACTCCTCAGTGATAAACCGTAGCGCCTCCCGCAAACTATCCTCAGCTTGTACATAATCGCCAACCTTATCCATAAACGCATGCACCATCCCGTTATACCGGATATAACGAATATCGCCGCCAGCTGCCTTCACCTTGTTGTAGAATGCTTCACCCTGGAAACGGAGCGGATCAAACTCGCCCACCATGAACAGCGTTCGCGGCAATTTAGCCAGCAGCTCAGAAGGCGCATTCAGTGGCGAAATATACCAACTTTCTGGATCAGCGCCCCCGACATACCATTGATCGATCAACGGGCTGCTCTGGGAAAAACCGCGGATATAATTGGTGATGAGGTCTTGGTCCTGCGCCGGCTGCCAGTGGGCTGGATCGTCGAATTGCTGGCGCAAAACAGGCGGATGCCCCTGATACGTGACGGGGTACAGGGCTACGGCACTGGCAATATAGTTGGTGCCTAATTGCCGATCCAACAGACTCACGACATAGGTGAGATTGCCGCCGGCAGAATCGCCCATGATCGTGATGCGGTGGGCATCAATATGCAGTGCGGCGGCCTGATGGTGAAGGGCCGTGAGGGTGTTATAGGTGTCAATGACATCCTGGGGATAGGGATGCTCCGGGGCCAAGCCATAGTCCACGGAAATGACCCGGACGCGGCCTTCATCGGCCAGCAGGCGGCAAGGCTGCTCCACGTTGTCCAGGCTGCCGCCGAAGAAGCCGCCGCCGTGGATAAACAGGAGTGCGGGCAGTGTGTCGGCGGCCAGTTCTTTTTGGACATAAGTACGTACGCCAACGCCATGCAATTGGGTGTTTTCAATCGTCAACGGATGGCGGACTGTATAGTGGGCGGTGGGCCAGCCCATCGCGGCCCGGGCGGCTTGGACGTTGGGAATGCCCGAGGGGTCGGTCGGCTGACCAGCTTCCTTAGGGGTGATTTCCGTTTTGGCGTGGGGGTCGAGAATGCCGGCCGCTTTCTGCCCGGGGACTAATTTAGCCGTATAACTCGTATTCACAACGGGGACGGTGGGTAATAATGATGCTGCTGTTTCTAACATGATCAAGGCCTCTTTCTAGTTGATTTCTTGGGCAGTTGGTTTTGTCCGTTTTTGGCTGATGACCACGGCGGCGACGATGACGGCTAAAATCAGGAAACCGATACTGGCGACAACCATGCTGCCGGCGGCTTCGTCCTTGCCGGTCAAGCTGGCGAGCGCGTTCACGATGGTCGGGGAGAGAAAGACACCGACGTTAGTCATGATCAGCATGACCGAACTGGCCAGATTCTTAGAGTTGGCTGGTGCGGCCACGTTGATGATCGTATAGATGTAGGGAATACTGACGGCGAAGCCGATGCCGATGATTACTGTACCAACGGCTACTATGGCGAGGCTGCTCACTGTACTGACTAAGTAGAAGCCAACGGCCATCAAGATGAAACCGGGGGGTAGGATCTTATTTTGCAGCAGTTTATAGATGCGGCCGAACAGCAAGCCCATCAACATGGTCACGAGGGTAAACCCGCCGAGAATTGCAGACGCCTGACTGGCGGTACCAAGATGGTTCGCGGTGAGCAGACCGGCCAGCTTGATGGTCACCACCATGAAGAAGACATAGATGAAGAACGTGAGCAGCGAAATGAGGATCACCGCGGCATTGATGTGCTGCTTGGTTTTCGGGGTCTGGGCGGTATCTTTCGCCGCTGGTGCCGGCTGATCATTGGGCATCACCAGACCGAACAAGATCATGACAAGATCATGATCGGCAGGGCAATAACATAGATGAGGAACGTGGCATGCCAGCCAAAGAGAAGCAGATAGCCGACAGCGAAGGACAGCAGGGAACTGCCCAGAGACGAAATAGCACTCTGGTAGCCCATCATCGCGGCTAATTCATCGCCGCGATAGTAGTCAGAAATGAGGCTGATGGCCAACGAATTGAACGTACCCACGGCAATGCCGAAAATGAGGCGGGCAGCGAGGACCACGTAATAACTGTTGCTGACGACGGGTACCAGCCCGGATAGTAGGGCCACGGCCAAACCGGTCAAGACGGTACGCTTGGCCCCAAGCTGGGTGGCGAGCACATTACCCAACACAATCCCCAGAATGATGCCTAAGTTCGGAATCGTAGACAGGGTGTCAACGGCTGAGGCGGATTGGTCAGAGAACGTTTTGGCCGTTAGCGGCAAAGCGGCCGCAATGTTTGGCGCAATCATCAGCATCATGGAGATGGACAGCAGGGCCGACTTGAACCAAATGGATGATGGCTTTGAACGGGTCATAATATAATCACTCCTTAACTTGCGAAGCACAGCTGCGTTAATCGCTTACAAGAATGAGTATATTGTGGAACCGCTTTAAACAGTGGACGTATTCTGCCGACTTAACGGTCAATTTTTGACCTCTGTAAATTTTGACGGTAGGCGCTTGGCCGTTGCCCGTATGTTTTGGTGAATCGCTGGCGGAATGATTTTTCGTTGGGAAAGCCAGTCTGATCGGCGATGGTGCTAATGGGCAGATCGGAGTTGGTGAGCAAATCATAGGCATTTTGCAGCCGCAACTGACTCAAATAGGTCATTAATGGCACCCCAATCTGCTTTTTGAAATCTCGGGACAAGTAGCCGACCGACAAGTGTACCTGGTCGGCCACTGCCGGCAAAGTCAAGGGCTCGTTAGCATGCTCTGTGAGATAGGTAATTACGCTGCTCATCCGCGCTGCGGTTGTCAGCGTGTTGGCCGAATTGTCGGGCTCTGCAAAGTGGGTCATCAGGAGGCTCAAAATGGTGTAAATATCGCGCAGATGGTTCAAGCGGCGAATGGTTGCATTGTGCACACCGTTTTCTGTCTGACCGATATCAAGCAATGCGGCTTGCAATGCCTTCAGAGCGGCAGAGGGCGGGCCTGGGTGCTGACTGCCAATGGGTACGGCAAATCGCCACTGATCATAATCTGGAATTTGCTGACGCAGCCAGTCATAGGGCAGAAGCAAAGTCACTGCTCGGGCCGGCCGCAACGGTTCCGCCAAGATGGCGTGGACGACATTGGTATTGATGACAATGACATCGCCGGGTGCCGCTGCCAATTCAGTGCCAGCGATGGTGTATTTTGCCCGGCCAGCAATAATGTAGTCAATCTCCAGTGCCCGGTGCCAGTGGCGGACAATGGCTGATTCTTGCCCCTGATGGATCACGATTTTGAACGGCAGGCCCGGATCGGCACTGACGACTTCGTGTTTGTACATGACTCTTCACCTCTCATAAGTAGTGCCTGTTAGTAGTTATTATACGGAAGAAAAGAAATTGGCCAACCTGTGAATGTTTTTTCTAGCTTTCTCTCTTGTCGTCCAGTATGATTAAGCCAAACGGGGGTGGAAGCGATTAATAATCTCATAGCTATGTTCCTGACCTGGCCGTGGTGGGTCCAAGTGTTGGCCATTCTGGCGGTGTTGTTCGTGCTGATCGTACTCATCAACGTCCTGTTGATCCCCTTTGGCATCATCGTGAACCGGCTGACCAGCAATCGAGAGAAATCGCTGGCCACCCATCCCGATGACGACCTGATTGGTCGAGTCACTGTGCCCAATGAGGGAGACCAAAAGGGCCAAGTGAGCCTGCTGATTCCCGGGGGCACGGTGAATCTGCGGTCCGCCAAATTGTACCGGGAAGAGGAGCGGGCGGCCAATTTGCGGCTGGAAAAGGGCACGCTGGTCGTTATCGTGGAAGAAAAAGATGGTGTGTTGTACGTCATCAAAGCAGATCTGCAAAACAAGGAGGCATAATGCGCATGGTCGAAGAATTCATTGCTAACCCCGTCATTTGGGCAGTCGTTATTATCGTTCTATTGCTCTTCATCGTGGTTTCCCGCTACCGGAAGCCGTCGCCGGACAAAGCACTGATTATTTCCGGTGCACTGCTGGGCAGCAAGAATGTGTACAAGGATCCCAACGGGTCGAAGCGCATCAAGATCATCCAAGGCGGTGGGACATTTCTGATCCCGGTGCTGCAATCGGCAAAGGAATTGAGCATGTCGTCCTTGCAGATCCAGATCGAAACGCCGGAAATAAACTCCCAGCAACAAGTTCCCATCGCCGTGACGGGGGCCGTGAACGTTAAGGTGGGCAACTCGCTGAAAGAGATCGCCACTGTGGCGGAGTAATTCCTGGGCAAAGAGAAACAGGAAATCATCAGTGAACTGACCGCCGTCCTGGAAGGCGGTACCCGGGACATCATCGGCCGGATGACAGTGGAAGAAATTCTGGGCAACCGGGAGAAGTTCTCACAGGAAGTCCAGGGTCAAGTGTCCGATTATATTGAAAATATGGGTTTCCAGATCATTTCGTTTACCTTGCAGGAAATCAAGGATTCTAATGGCTACATTGAGAGCTTAGGCAAACCTCAGATTGCAACAGTCCGGCAGGAAGCCCAGATTGCCGAGGCCAATGCCAATCGGGAAGTGCGGATCAAGAAAGCCAGTGCTGAGCAGGAAGCTACGAAGGCCGAGCTGGAGCGGGAGACCGAGATTGCGGACGCCCAGAAGGAAAAGTCCTTGAAGATGGCCGACTACCAGAAACAACAGGAAGTCGCCAAGGCCGACGCGAAAAAAGCCGCAATGCTGGCGCAAAAGGGTAAAGACATCGCCGAGCAGGAGCAGAACATTGCCATCCAAGCCAAAGAAGCCGATCTGAAGCGGAAACAATACGAGGCCGAGAGCAACACCAAGGCGGACGCAGATCTGTATGTGGCGAAGCAGTCCGCTGAGGCGGAGAAGGCCCGACAAATTGCTCAGGCCGAAGCCCAAGCGGAACAGATCAAGCTGCAGGCGGAAGGCGGAAGCCGAGCGGATTCGGCAGGTCGGGTTGGTCCAAGCCGAGAGCACGGAGAAGCAGGCTGAGGCGCTGGCCAAGATGAACGAAGCTGGTAAGCTGCAAATGATCATTGATAAGCTGCCAGAGATTGCCACTGCCCTCACGGCACCGTATGCGAATGTCGATAAGATCGTCCAATTCAGCGGTGCCGGGGATGACAGCATTGGTAATGCGGGCGTGACGGGGCTAACCAAGACGTTTGCGATGGTTAAAGAAGCGACAGGAATCGATTTTGCAGAGCTGATTAATGGATCGCTGACCCAGCAGGCCGGGAATAAACAGTTAGTATCTGCAATCAAAGAGAATCGAGGAAAAACTCGCAGTACAGGCCACGACGCCGAGGAGACTGCTGCACACACGCACTAAGGACGGTATTAATATAAGACCTCGTCCCTCCTAATTTGAAGGATGAGGTCTTTTTGTGGTCGGGAAGAACAAAGAAATCCTTTTTAAGAGAAACAAATATATCAGTGAAAACGTATACTTTTTTGTTGCAATTGTTTCTCCACTATGCTAACATGTCCTTTGTAAGCGTTTCAATACAACGTTTCGAATTCTGCTGCTTGCCGATAAATTGGGCAGGCTTAGATTTTGAAGGAAAAGCAAAACGTTTTTACATTTTGCTGCAAGGAGGAGATTGTTTGGAGAAGAGGGAGCTCCAGAGCCTAGTCGACAAGATGTCGTTGAAAGAGAAAATCGGTCAGCTGACGCAGTTCACACCACAGTATTTGGGACGTGAAGATGGTGAGCTGACAGGTATCATGGGCGATTTTGCTGTTGACCAAGTATATCTGGACAGCCTTGGATCAGTGCTGAACGCGACCGATCGGAATGAAGTTATTGCGATGCAACGCGAGCACTTGAAAAAGGATCGGTTGAAGATACCATTAGTTTTTATGCGCGATATTATCCATGGATATCGGACAACGTTTCCTATTCCGTTAGGGTTAGGGGCGACGTTTGCCCCCCAACTTGTTGAAGAAGTGTCTCATGTTGCCGGTACTGAATCAGCTCGAGAGGGAATTCAGGTGACGTTTTCGCCCATGGCTGATTTATGCCGTGATGCGCGTTGGGGCCGTGTCATGGAAGGCACCGGTGAGGATCCAGTCCTTAACGCGCAGATGGCAGCGGCGATGGTTCGTGGCTACCAGGGCGCACCCGGAGAGCTAGTTAAAGATCCAACGCGTATCGCTGCTTGTGTTAAGCATTATGCCGGTTATGGTGCGGTACTGGCCGGGAGAGATTACAATAATGTTGATTTTTCACGGCTATCATTGTATCAAGACTATCTGCCTGCGTTTCAGGCAGCCATAGAGGCTGGGGCCAAGCTGATTATGCCAGCATTTACCTTATTTGAGGGACTGCCTGCTACCGCAAGCGAATATCTCTTGAAGAAGGTATTGCGCGAGTATTTGAAATTTGACGGCGTGGCCATTTCTGACTGGGGTTCAGTTGGAAAACTCCTCACGATGCATATTGCCGACAGCCAGGAACGTGCATCAGAGCTGGCTCTAAACGCTGGATTGGACATGGACATGATGGCTGGAGCGTTTGTCCGTGGTTTGTCTGATGCTGTTGCGGCTAAGAAAGTTGCTGTAGAAGATGTGGACCGAGCAGTGTTACGGATGTTGAATCTGAAAAATGATTTAGGCCTGTTTGAAAACCCGTATCGATTTATTGATGCACACGAAACACTGCCCCCGGCACCTAGTTCTGAATCACGCCGATATGCGAGAGTCGCAGCAGAGAAAAGTGTTGTTTTACTAAAAAATAAAAACGTTTTACCAATTTCAGTAAAATCGCACATTGCAGTGACTGGGCCATTGGCTGCGTCACAGAGGATACTAGGCGCTTGGAGTTCATATGGGAAGCATGATGACGCAGTCTCACTGTATGCGGGATTAAAAAAACAATTTGAGAATGTTAGTTTGATACCTGATCCAATTTCAAGCGATCCTGCGGATTATGCCAATTTTGATGTCATAATCGTTGGGCTCGGAGAACGAGAGGACGACTCAGGAGAATCAGCATGCAAGACTCGTATTGAATTGCCGGAGGATCAGGTGGCATTGATTAGGCGGTTACAGCACACTGGCAAACCGATTATCGGCGTCATTTTTGCCGGACGGCCGCTTGCGTTGACGAATGTCGTTCCCTATTTAGACGGGTTGCTTTATGCATGGTTTCCTGGCACAGAAGGTGGGAATGCCTTGGCCAACTTGATCAGTGGCAAAGCTGTTCCAGAGGGTCATTTACCGATGACATTTCCACGTACGACGGGTCAAGTGCCAATTTACTACAATGAACCACGTAATGGATCGCCGGCTGATGATCAGCATCCAACAAAATTTACTTCACGGTATGTTGATTGTCAGAACTCACCATTGTATCCGTTCGGTTACGGCTTGTCTTATGGACATATTGAGTACGGTAAGCTGCAGGTTAATCAGCCGGTTTTGACTGATGATCAGCCAATCCAGATTACTGTCGCGGTAACTAACGATTCTGATTACCGATCATCGACTTTGGTTCAATGTTACGTAGGCTCTACCATTACTTCAGTTGTCCGTCCGGTCTCTGAGCTGAAGTCATGGGTCAAGGTTGTTTTGGAGCCAAATCAAACTGATCAAGTAACACTTACTATTTCAGTTGACGATCTGGCTTATGTTCATTCAAACTTGGAACGCTTTGCAGACAAAGGTGATTTCATCGTTCGAATTGGGGAAAACGCTGAAGAATATCAAGAGTTGACGCTTACTTATCAGTAAGTGTTATGAACCTTGGCAACAACCATTATTTAAGGGGGTAAGTTACTTTGGAAGACTCATCGACTACACACAAAAACAAGAAGCCAAGCTTCTTCCGTCGGTTCAAAGATCAAGCATTCTATCAAGCTATGATTTGGCCATCAGTCATTTTGATGATTTTATTCAATTTCATCCCAATGTATGGCCTGATCATCGCATTCAAAAACTACACGGTGTTAGATACCATTGGTGGAGCACCGTGGGTAGGGTTTGAATATTTCCAGGAGTTCTTCAAAGATCCATTGTTCTGGACAGTTATTAAGAACACGTTTGGAATTGCGTTTTTCAAAATGCTGATTGGTTTTCCGGGAGCCATTGTGCTGGCTGTCCTGATCAACGAAGTAGCTAACCTACATTTCAAAAAATTTATTCAGACAATTTCGTATCTGCCGCACTTTCTATCATGGGTAATTCTCGGTGGAATGGTTATCATGTGGTTATCAGACACTGGTTTTCTGAACAGCCTGTTAATGGATCTCAAGGTGATCAGTAAACCCATCGAGTTTATGGCAGATCCAAATAAATACTGGGCAATTGCCGTATTGTCTGATTTCTGGAAAGAAGTTGGATGGGGAACAATTCTGTACCTTGCTTCTATGACCGCTATTGATCCGTCGCTGTATGAAGCAGCCAAGATTGATGGCGCGACCAAGTGGCAACAAATCATTCACATTACAATTCCCGGAATTCGTCAGATGATTGCATTGAACTTGATACTCTCCATCGGTGGGTTGTTGGGATCCAACTTGGATCAAACGTTGGTATTACAGAACTCTCTGAACTACGCGTCAAGCGAAGTGCTGAATTCTTACGTGTTCAAAATGGGTATTAAACAGGGCAACTTCTCATATGCTACAGCGGTCGGGATCTTTGTATCAGTCGTATCCTTAATCCTGATTGTTTTGAGCAGATGGGGTACTAGAAAGATTTCTGATAAGAGTGTGTTCTAAAGGAGGTGCAACATGCGAAAAACTAAAGAAGAGAAGATCTTTAACTTTGTGAATTTAGTCTTCATGGTCTTCTTCACCATTATCATTGCGTTCCCGTTAATCAATATTGTTGCGCTGTCATTCAATGATCCATTGGATGCACTCAAGGGTGGAATCTTCCTGTGGCCAAGGAAGTTTACTTTTGAAAGCTACTATACTGTTCTGGAGAACCACGCGATTTATCTTGCGTTTATTGTTTCGGTGTCGAAGACGATTGTGGGAATTGTGTTGCATACATTTGTAACCGCAATCACTGCATATGCTTTGACTCGGGAGGATCTGATTGGCCGTAAATGGTTTGAAATCATGGGTATTTTGACCATGTTCGTCAATGGTGGGATGATTCCGACATTCTTGGTGTTCAAGTCGTATGGTTTGCTGAACAACTTCTGGGTATATATCCTACCAGTATTATTCAGCTTCTATGATGTCATTATCATGATGAACTTCTTCCGTGGAATTCCCCGTTCGTTAGAAGAATCGGCCGAAATTGACGGTGCAACGCCATTCACTGTATTTGCCAAAATTATCATTCCACTGTCACTTCCAGTTATTGCAACTATTGCGCTGTACCATGGCGTGTATCAGTGGAATGATTATATGACTGCGAATATCTACGTTAATAATGAAAACTTGTTCCCACTGCAGCAGCTTCTTTACAAGATCGTGTCTGAAAACTTATCGCCAACTGTTGCTACAGGGACAGCGGTGGTACGCCAGACCACATCGCAATCTATGCAGCTGGCAACAATGGTTATCACGACGATTCCGGTCGTTGCAGTTTACCCGTTCTTACAAAAGTACTTTGTTAGTGGATTGACGCTTGGGGCTGTCAAAGAATAAACACTCAAACTAAGGAGAATGACAAACATGAAGATGAAGAAGGTATTAGTTGCGTTAGCAGCCGGGTTGGTTTGTGCTATGACACTGACTGCTTGTGGTAATAGTAATAGTTCAAGCAATGCGGATAGTCTTCCCAAGGCACGGTTTACACCGGATAAAAAGGTACCAAGCTGGCAGAAAGACACTAAACATTCTGCGTCCCTTACTTGGTATGTCAACTTTGACTGGTACAAACGTGCCGGTTGGGGAAAAGACACCGTTTCTGCCCAAATCAAGAAGGATATGAACATTGACGTGAAGTTTGTTGCTGGCAACGATGACAAACTAAACACGATGATGGCTTCCGGCAAGCTGCCCGATCTTGTGACTTTTGATCGTCAGCTGGCCGTGGCACAGAATGCAAAGAAATTTGCGTTACCATTGAATACTTTGTCCAAAAAGTATGATCCATACTTCCTTGCGACAGCAGCGAAACCGCAAACTGTGAAGTGGTATACGCAGCCGGATGGTAACCTTTACACTTATCCGAGTTTCTCGACAAATGAGGATGATTATAAGGATGGGAACGTCGTGGCTGACCAAGTATTCATTGTCCGTAAGGATATCTATGAAAAAATTGGCAAACCCAATATGAGCACTCCTGAAGGCTTCTTGAAGGCACTGCAGGAAGCAAAAAAGGCTGCACCTAAGACTGATAATGGCACTGCTTTGGTTCCGTTTGCTTCTACTGCTTTAGATATTCAAAATGGTGGAGACGGAGCACTTGGCGGTACATTACAAGACTTCCTGCGCATTCCACTTACTAAGGATGGCAAGTGGTATGATCGGGATGCCGATCCTGAATACCTCACATGGTTGGATACATTCCGTCAAGCATACTCAGAAGGATTAATTACCAACGCGCAATTTGCGGACAATGACAATACAATGAAGGAAAAGATGACGCAAGGTACGTACTTCGCCTATCTCCATTCCAACACTAAGGGATTGAACGAATACATGGCCGACAACAACCGGCGCAATCCCAAGCAGACGTACATTGCCGTTGATGGTCCGAAAAACTCCAAAGGACAAGAACCGCAATTCACAGGTGGATCTATTTCAGGATGGACCAACACATTTATCACCAAAAACACCAAGGAACCACAAAAGGCAATGGAATTGTTGACTTATATGGCTTCCAAGCATGGCACGATGGTAACTACCTTTGGTGTTAAGGATAAGACGTACACCATGAAGGATGGCCAGGCAGTACTTACCCCAGACGTGGAAGCACTACGGAACAAGGACGCAGCAACCTATGATAAGAAACATGGAATGGGCAGTTACTGGGAAGTAGCCGATGATCCTTACGCCATTTCAATGGGTGAGAAGCCAGCTGCAACTATTTCCCAAATGGTTGAATGGGCGAGTAATAAGGTAGCACCCCGATTTGAAGTGGAGAATATTGATCCAACACCTGGGACGGCACTCGCACGTAATTTAACTGCTATCAACACAGATCGAGTGCAGACCTTGGTTAAGGTCATCAAGACTGGTTCCAAGAGTGAAGCTGACAAGATCTGGAAAGACTTCCTGGCTCGTCGGAAGAATAACAACTGGGACGAAATTGTGAAAACACGTAACGAGCAAGTTGCAAAGAATATTAAGAAACTGAAGTAATTAACGTAGGAGGTAATGACGATGATCCGGATTGACAGTAAGTTCTATCACGGGCTGGAATCGATTTATCGATTGCTCGTACTGAATGCCCTGTTAGTGCTCTTCAGTATACCCGTGGTGACCATTGGTGCTTCACTCAGTGCATTCTTTGCAGTGTTGCGTGAAGACCAGCCCCGAGGGTTTATCCGTGGATTCGTCAGAGCCTTTCGGCAAAACTTCTTTAAGACTTTATTGCCTTTGGGCTTTTCGCTAATGTCGATTGTGTTTACCATTTCACTCTATCTGAGTGGTGGGAGCCAAAGTGGGTTCTTCTGGTTTCTGCGCATTATCTTCACCAGCTTTCTGGTGTGTTTCAATCTGAATGTATACCTGTTGCAGAGTCAGTTTCGGACAAAGCATGCATATGCATTACTCCGTTCCAGCTTCTTCTTCACGGTACTTACATTCATGCGTACCGTCCTATATCCGCTCGGAATTACGTTCTTGGCTTGGTTAACAGTTAAATATTTAGGAGACTTCCTGATTGTCATTATCTTGGCTGCGGCCTTGGCAATATACCTGCGGCTGGTAAAGAAGCCGTTAACACGATTCCTGGATTTAGGGTTTGGCAAAGCAGTAGGGAATTAAAGACTTTGGAGGCAAGGCCAGAGGATTCCAACAATTAATGGTTAAAGATGATCTCTGATCACTAGACAGAGCGTTTAGATGCTTGCTAACTTACCGTGCTCATGGTGAAAGGTAAGTCAATACGAGAGAGATCGGTTCGTGATGAACTGGTCTCTCTTCTTCTTTGCCCAAAACCCCGTGGTCTTCATCGATCTAAATTGTATAGTGGACGGCGTTAGGTGCACTGCTATAATGAGACGAGCAACGAAAATACGAGAATTCGAAATGGGTGAGTGACGTGGCCAAAAGGAATACGATTAAAGATGTAGCTCGGCGAGCCAACGTCTCGATTGCGACAGTCTCTAATGCGCTAAACAATGTAAGCGCTGTTAAGCCCGAGACAAAAGCACGAGTCATTCAAGCGGCTAAGGATCTGAACTACGCCCCTAATTTGATGGGCCGGCAATTGCGGTCGGGTACGACTAAAATGCTCGGCTTATTTACAGACAGCGTTAGCGGCCCCTATTTCTATACGTTGGTCGAGGCAATCTCTCACGAAGTTGCTCGTCTGGGTTATGGCATGCACGTCGTTATTACACATGATCATCAAGCGCTGATGGACTGTGTACTGGGTGGGATTGTGGATGGCACAATCATTTTTGAGCATACGATTGATGACCATGATATTGGGCAAATTAAGGAGCATTCGATTCCTACGGTTTTACTTGATCGAGTTGATTCAGCTGAAAAAATGTGCAGCATTACCTTTGATTCGTTTAAAGAGGGTTATGAAGCAGGAAAATATTTACTGAATTTGGGTCATCAAAGGATCTGCTACGTTGCCGGTTTGGATAATAATTACGACAGCAACATGCGGAAGGCCGGATTTCAGAAGGCTGTTGAGGACGCAGGCTTGGACCCCAATACGATGCCTATTCTTCAAGGGATGTTTGAGGAAGAAGCGTCCTATAATGCTGTAAAGTCGTATCTGAATAAAACAGAGAATCTAGTTACCGCATTTTTAGCCAGTAACGATTTAGGAGCGATTGGGACCATCAAAGCTATTCAGAATGCGGGCTACCAAGTACCCAATGATTTTAGTGTTATTGGTTTTGATGATATTGACGCCGCTCAATATTTCAGACCACCAATTACAACTGTGCGTAATCCAATTGCGCGTCAAGGCATAATGGCCGTTCGACTGTTGATCAACATGGTCAATGGTGGTGATGGCGGCAAGGAAGAAAGATTAGAAGGTAAGTTGATTATTCGCGAGTCAACATCTTTACCACGAAAAAAATAGAACGCTAGCGGAATTACAGTTACGAAGCCGGCGAAGAATGGGGAGGGTACAATGCAAAGATACGTTAGCTTCGATGTTGGCGGAACAACGGTCAAACATGCCTTAGTGGACGATCAGGGAAACATTTCCAACAAGCAAGCATTTGAAACTATTGATAGTGCTGATGAGTTACTCAGCCAGATGATTGGGATTATTAACAAGGCAAAAACAAAAGAAACGATTTCAGGAGTTGGAATATCCGTACCTGGAATTGTCAGGGATGATGGATACATGATTACTGGTGGAGCCATCAAATCCTTGAACGATTATCCATTGGCACAAACACTGGAACGTGAAACGGGATTGCCAGTTGCAGTAGAAAATGATGCCAATGCTGCTGCAATTGCCGAACACTGGTTGGGGGCTGCGCAAGGTGTAGGAACGTACCTAACGGTTGTTTTGGGAACTGGTGTAGGCGGTGGTATCGTCATTGATGGAAAAGTCTACCGTGGCGCACATGGCATGGCTGGAGAATTTGGGTGGAACATTATACATGACATTGATCCAACCTGTGAATTGGAGCATTTTTCCTTAAATTGGCATGCATCGGTCGTTACAGGACTTGTTGATCGATTCAACAAGAGTGTTATCCAGGCATTTCCGAATACGGAAAAGGTGGAGGATGCTCAAATTATTCTCAAACTTGCCGCCGATGGTGATCCAATTGCTGGAATTGCAGTGTCTGATTTTCTGCGCGATGTTAGTATTATGATTATTAATTTATTTGCTAACTTTGATCCAGAAAAAATTTTAATTGGTGGGGGAATTAGTGCCAACGACGGATTTATGCACACGCTGCAGGATACAGTCGATGAATATATCACGCGGCACGAAAGCCTTAATCGCATTCGAGATACTGCACTGGGCCACATCGAAACAGCAAAATTACGGAATGATGCCGGATTGATTGGTGCGGCATACCGGATCAAACAAAAGCTTTAATTGATTTTATTGCGTGACAAACGTAATCAACAGATAGACTAAAACATGGTCTGATTTCCTGCTCAACGGCAAGGAAATCAGACCATGTTTTAGTTTGCTTGATTAATAACAAAGCTGGTAAGCGGTCGTTAAACGGGTATATGGTTCGCGCCGTAGCCTCCTTGTATGCTTGAGTCATCAAGTACACAAGGAGGCTTTTTATGGTTCAAATTAAAGATATTGTGCCGGTTCAAATGACAGATCGGACACCCAGCACTGGTGGGAAGCCCCAGATAGCTGCTTGAATCAAGCTCAAAGATGCCGAAGTGATTTTTTATAATGGTGCTGATCGGAGCACTCTGCACATCGTCTTACAGGAGTTGACTGGTAATGTTCCCCAACATCCAAGAACTTAACATCTACATCATCTGTGGCAAGACTGACCTCCGCAAAGGAATTGACGGTTTAGCTGCCTCACTGCGGGAACTCTATGGTGAGAACGAAGTCCCGTACGACCACTCACTATTCCTATTTTGCGGCAGTCAGCGGGACCGGTTCAAGGCCCTTTACTGGGATCGCAGCGGCTTCGTCCTCTATTACAAGCGGTTCGAGAACGGCCACCTGCAATGGCCCCGCAACCGGTCCGACGTACAACGACTAAGCCATTACCAGTTAAAACGATTGATCACTGGTCTAAGTATTATTGAGAGGCGTACCATTCATGATCGCAGGGTCGGATATACCAATTAAATGTGGAAGAGGATGCCAAATGAAATTTGGTATTACCTCTTCCTTTTTATGATCTATAAATGATATAATCCAATAATCAATAATTCAGGAGGGCCACACATTGGTCGACCCAAAAATAGCATTGCACTCGCAGATGCCACCCCCGAGCAATTACGGACTATCGTCCAAAATTTACTCCACGAAAACCAACAGATGCAGGAGCAGCTGGCCGTATTGAAGCGTGTTCTCTATGGTCGTCGCCGCGAATCCAGCCAAAATTTGCCAGATGGGCAAACCAACCTCTTCAACGAACACGTGCTCACCCAGGAAGAACAAGCAGCGGTCGCCAAGGCGAGTGGCGAAGACGAGCCAGTCAAGAAACGCCCTAAGAAAGTGGTTCACCGAAAATCGATGGACCTGAGTCAATTACCACAAAACACTCGCGACTATACTTTAGACACTGAAGATCAGATTTGCCCAGGATGTGGGAAGATGATGGCCGATATTGGGCGGACAGCCGTACGTAAAGAGGTCGACTTTGTCCCCGTTAAGTTGTTGGCCACCACTGTTTACCAGCACACTTACGTCTGCACTAACGAGCAGTGTTTACAAGACCACGGTAAGGTAATCACCAAGAAAGCAGATGTACCGAAGCCCGTGATCTCCCACAGTATGGCTTCAAATGCGGTCGTGACCGAATCAATCTTGACCAAATTTATCTATAAAGTGCCGGATTACCGGCAAGAAAAGCTCTGGCATAATCGTGGCGCAGATTTTACCCGGCAAGCCCTGTCTGATTGGCATATCAAGGTAGCCGAAGAATATCTGCGGCCGCTCTACAATTTGATGCATCAAGAACTGCTGGCCCAGGATATCATTCACGCCGATGAGACGCCCTACCGGGTGCTCGCCATCAAGAAGGCCAAGACCTATTACTGGGTTTACACCTCAGGCAAGTTCGCGGAGCATCAAATTATCCTGTATGACCACGGCGACACCCGCGAGTACGGCGAAGCTGAGCGCTTCCTTAGGGGATATACGAAATACCTGCAGACCGATGGCTATGCTGTGTATCCCCGGTTGCCGGATCTGACCAATGTTTATTGCTGGGCGCACGTCCGCCGGAAGTTCGACGAAGCGGTTACCGGTGGTGATACCGGATTGGCACCCATTGGTCGGCAATACTGTAATGAGATGTTCCACTTGGAACAGGGATGGCGTGGCCTTCCCGCAACTGAGCGACTTGCGCAGCGTAAAGAACACCTCCAGCCGCAGATGGATGCCTTCTTCAAATGGTTGTTTGAATTGGGTGACAGTTACTTACCGAAATCCAAACTTGGTCGCGCAGTTGAATACGCACTGGGCCATGAAGTAGGATTACGGGCGGTTCTCCAAGACGGCCGGTTGGAGTTATCCAATAACCGGGCCGAACGAGCCGTCAAAGAGCTGGTGATGGGCCGCAAAAATTGGCTCTTCTCACAGAGCAAACGCGGCGCCGTAGCGACGGGCATCTTATTAAGTGTGCTCAAAACTGCAGAGATAAATCACCTCGACCTTCGTCAATACTTGAACTATTTGTTTGCGGCATTACCTAATTTGCCGGTGCCCGGGGACTTGACGGTCCTACAGGACTATTTACCCTGGTCACCGAAAGTGCAGGAGATCTGCCACGAATAAATAATTCGAGTACAGCAGTGGCGCAATCCTTATGTTAGAGGGTTGCGCCACTTTTTCATATACGCCCGTTTAACGACCTCTTACATTAAAAAAGGTGTTTGGTCTGATAGCGATGACACTGCAATACATGTTCACCTTGAAAGTAAATACAGCGTCCTTTTTAGTAAAGAAAGCATTAGTGATGCTGTTGTATCGGTGGCTAGGGATCATAGTTTTAATACAGTTAAGGAACGTATCGAGAGCGTGACTTGGGACAGAAAGCCACGAGCAGAGCGCTATTTCATTGATTATTTAGGAGCAGAGGACAATAAATATACTAGAGCAATCACCAAAATTTGGCTCACTGGGGCGGTAGCACGTGCATATGAACCTGGTGTTAAGTTTGAAATTGTTCCCATATTAACTGGGAAAAAGGGAATAGGTAAAAGCACGTGTATTAAAAACCTGTATCCTGATAAGTTTTCAGACACATTAAAAGGTTTAGGAAAAAGTAAAGATGATTATCAACAATTAGCGGGCGTTTGGCTGATTGAATTAGGTGAACTATCAGCGATGAAATCAACTGATATTGATAATGTAAAAAACTTTATTAGTGCTCAAAAAGACGACTACCGAGAAAGCTATTCTAGGTACTCAACTCTCCACCTAAGAAAATGTGTTTTAATTGGATCAACCAATAATACGGGGTTTTTAGGCGATGCAACGGGAGAACGGCGTTTTTATCCTATTAATTGTGGTGTAAACGAACCTACAAAGGACGTTATCAAGCCTGATAAAGATGACATTCTACAAATATTGGCTGAGGCTAAAAGTTGGTATGACGGCCACGAACCGTTAACACCTGATACCGAAACTCTAGCAGAAAGTAAAAAGTAGAGAGCGTAAAATATCTTGTGTAAATGCATAAAAGATTTCTGAATTGTATAGAA
>NZ_AZFX01000037.1 GCF_001435835.1 Lapidilactobacillus concavus DSM 17758 | reverse complement strand
GGATATGACGTGTGTCTTGTTAGATATTTTTGAACGATTTCCAGCTTTAGCTCGGTTGGATAACGGTGCGGCCAAGCTCGCTTTAATCCCGCTTCGCCATCTTTGTGATAACGTTGGACCCATTGCTGGATCTGTTCACCTTTAATATTGTACTGAGTGCCAACTGCGTTAGGAGTAATTCCCTGCTCCACTAAGCTAATACACGCCAGTTTTTCCTTCAATGTATAGCGGGAACCTTTTCTTCCCATAAAAAACTCCTTCCTAAGTGTACAAGCTTTGATTATTTGCTTGTCTACTTAAGTAGGAGTATAGCC
>NZ_AZFX01000036.1 GCF_001435835.1 Lapidilactobacillus concavus DSM 17758 | reverse complement strand
TTTGACCATTTTTTGATCAATCAACATGGGTGGCTAACTTGATTATAAAATTCGCGTGATTGATTATTTGAAATAAGCCGTCAAGCCATTCACGATTGCGCTAGCAACTTCCGTTTGGTAGGCAGTTGAACGGATATAGCTGAAATCAGAATTGTTATTGATGTAACCCAATTCAAGTAAGACTGAAGGGCGTTGATTATCGCGCAACACTTCGAAATTACCAAACTCGAGGCCACGATTCTTAAGTGGTAATCCAGCTAATTGAGTATTCAGACTTGTCGCAAGTTTCGTATCTCGATTCTTATTATAGTAATAAGTGGTGATTCCGGTGGCACCGCTGTGTGAATCTGCAGAATCAAGGTGAATACTGATAAAGGCATCCGCGTTTTGGTTGTTTGAGACTGTCGCACGACTGGAAAGATTCATGGTACTATCACTACTACGAGTCATGATGACATTTGCGCCAGCAGCACGGAGGTGACTTGCGACAACTTTGGCAATCTGAAGTGTATAGGTCTTTTCGTAATAATCACTCTGTGAAAGTGCCCCAGAGTCCGTGCCACCGTGACCGGCGTCGAGGACGATAGTTGATTCAGCTAAGTTGGAAGCAACTTTTGGCGTCGTGGTGTTATTCGTAGACTTGTTTTGAAGTGACACGACCCAACTTGCCACGTAGCCGGTCTGACCGGTGCTAGTCTTGACTTGATACCACTGGTTGACTGTTTTAACGTAAGTCAGTTTCGTATTCGCGGCTAAATTAGCGACGACTGTGGCACTGGAGTTCGGTTGTTGACGCAGGTGAGTATTGTTCGTCTTGACAAGGACAACTTCACTCGATTTGGTTGCAGTTTGCGTCGTTGTTTGCGTGTTTTGTGGCTCGGTTTGCGCACTCGCGTCGATTGTTCCGGTGACGTGAACCGCGTTACGCTTGACCCAAGCCACGGAATCGTTGTGTTTGATTTGATACCAACTACCATTCGTATAGAGAATCGTGACGGACTTACCCGCTTGCAATAGGCCCATTTTAACTGAAGATTCGCTGTTGGTCAGGTAGATTGGTGTATTATTGCTGTCAACACGCGCAACTTGATAACTCGTCGCACTGACTTCAGTATTCTTGACCAGCCAGCTGGCCACCCAACCAACTTGATTATTGCTGATTCGAACTTGATACCATTCATTTCGTTTACTAATGACCGTCAGCTTTTGCCCACGTTTCACCTGTGCACTCACATCATAAGCCAAGCCGGGTCCCTTGCGGATATTTAAAACACTCGCTTGAACCACAACTTGTTGACTGTATGCTAAAGCCACCGTCGTGCCAATTGAAGTCATGATTGCTAAGGCGATGATAATTAAAATGCGCCAACGCCATAATTTTTTTAAGTAAGTTTTTATCACAGTAATTACCCCTCGTTGCTGAGATAGATGTGAATCTCCATAATTACTGTTAATTATAGTCGTCATTTACCGCTTACAGTGACGTCAGACTTGAATCTTAAATAAATACTAAGAAATGGTCGATTTGAAGACGAATTGAGGTCAAACTTCGTCGATAAAGCTTAATTTAACAGTATTAACAAGATGGCGATGATAGATCTTTGAACTTCCTATTAGGCCATGTTCCTTCAATACTTCGTAGGATTGGTTGACAAACGGCTTGATTTGCAACTTGACTTTTACCATAATTATCGTTATTCTTGAGAAGAATATTTAGCCCGTGATGAATGAGAAGTAATTCCACCCACAGAGACTGTTGGCAGCTGAGAAGACAGACGGAATGAAACGACCATTTTGAGGCCAGGTGTAAAACCTCGTCTATCAGACGTTATCAATCAAGTTATGATAAGGTGGTACCGTGCCTCAAGCACCCTTAGTCGCAATTGCGATTAAGGGTGCTTTTTATATTCGAGTCATCATACAATCGCTGAGGTTTGATTGTGATGACTTTTGGAATCATTGTGGATTGGTCGAGAGACGACTAGCTAAATGATAAACAATTAGTAGGAGGAAATTTCATGCGTTATCAAAAGCCTAAGGGCACAGCAGATATTTTACCAAGCGATTCGAAGAAATGGCAATTTGTTGAACAAACTGCACAGGATGTTTTTGAATCATACAACTTCCACGAAATCAGAACACCCATTTTTGAATCTTACGATGTGTTCGAACGTTCGTCTGGCGAGTCTTCAGACGTTGTTTCTAAGGAAATGTACGATTTTTATGATAAGGGTGAACGCCACATTGCTTTGCGTCCAGAGGGAACTGCCGGTGTTGTCCGCGCCTATGTTGAGAATAAACTCTTTGGGCCAGAGCAAGTTAAGCCGTACAAAGTTTACTATCATGGACCGATGTTCCGTTACGAGCGTCCACAGTCTGGACGTCAGCGCCAATTCCATCAGATTGGCGTGGAAGCATTCGGATCCACATCACCACAATTAGACGTCGAGGTCATGGCGATGGCTGAGCAGCTACTCTCGAAGCTTCAGATCAACGGGATGAAATTGGTCATCAACAGTTTGGGTGATGCGAAGACACGCGAAGACTATCATCAGGCGCTAGTTGATTATTTGACGCCATTTGAGGGCGAATTGAGTGAAGATTCGAAGCGGCGTCTAGGCACGAATCCATTGCGAATTTTGGATAGCAAGGATCAGCACGATCAAGAAATCGTTCAAAACGCACCGACAATTTTGGATTTCTTGACGCCTGAATCAGAAGCTCACTTCGAAGCCGTCAAAGATGGACTGAGTGCGTTGGGGATTGATTTCGATGTTGATCATACGATGGTCCGCGGATTGGATTATTATACAGACACCATCTTTGAAATTATGGTGACTTCGCCCGCATTTAATAATAGTGAAATGACCGTCATTGCCGGTGGCCGTTACGATGGTCTCGTCAAAGAATTTGGTGGCCCTGAAGAAGCCGGCATTGGTTTTGGCATTGGTGTTGAGCGGCTACTGTTGTTATTGGCGCAAGATAACGACGAAGTCACACCGGCACCGTTGGACTGCTACGTTGTCAAAACGAGTGACAACGTCACAACGCCTGCCTTTGAAATTCTTCAGTCGATTCGTCGCGCTGGATTTTCAGCAGACCAGGACTACCTTGATCGCAAGGTAAAGGGCCAGTTTAAGAATGCTGATCGCCTACAAGCACGATTTGTCATTACCGTTGGTGAGAGCGAATTAGCCCAACAACAAGTGCCAATCAAGAATATGGCTACTGGCGTTCAAGTTGATGTCCCCGTTGAAGAAATCAAACATGATTTCAAGGCAGTGATGGCAAAACTTAGCGAATAAAATCAGATTGCACGGATCGAATTGTTGATCATCATGATGAAGAATGACGTTTAGGGTTGCTGGTTTCGATCACAAACGGCATGAGGAGGAAATACAATGGTAAAACGGACAACATATTGTGGGTTAGTCAATGAAACCTACTTGAATCAAGAAGTTGACTTAGCAGGTTGGGTCCAGAAGCGACGCAGTCTGGGAAATTTAGTCTTTGTCGATCTACGTGATCGCGAGGGCATCGTTCAGTTAGTCTTCAGTCAAGAAATCAATGCTGAGGCATTAGCACTTGCGGAAACATTACGTAACGAATACGTGATCAGTGTTCACGGTAAAGTCGTTGCTCGCGATGAAAGGGCAATTAATGAAAGAATGAAGACTGGTAAAATTGAGGTCGAAGTGACTGACATCACTGTCTTGAACGAATCTAAGACACCACCATTCGATATTACTGACAACGTCACCGCTTCCGAAGATACCAAGTTGAAATACCGCTATTTGGACTTACGTCGTCCAGAAATGATGACAGGATTGCGCACGCGTGCCCAAATTGTGAAGTCGGTTCATCATTACCTCGATGACCACGGTTTTATTGAAATTGAAACGCCTGATTTGACGAAATCGACACCTGAGGGCGCTCGTGATTACCTCGTTCCTTCACGTGTTTATCCAGGTAGTTTCTATGCTTTGCCGCAGTCACCGCAATTATTCAAAGAGTTATTGATGGCTTCTGGCTTCGATCGTTATTATCAAATCGCGCGTTGCTTCCGTGATGAAGACCTACGTGGTGATCGTCAACCTGAATTCACACAGATTGATTTAGAGACGAGTTTCTTGTCCGCTGAAGAAATTCAAGACTTGACTGAAGGCGTGATTGCTCAAGTGATGCATGATGAAAAGGGCATCGGCGTCCAATTGCCATTTCCGCGCTTAACGTGGAACGATGCAATGGCTCGTTTTGGCTCGGATAAGCCCGATTTGCGTTTCGGGATGGAATTACAAGACTTGAGCGAATTCTTCAAGGACAGTGCCTTTAAAGTCTTCAAGAGTGCGATTGAAAACGGCGGCCAGGTCAAGGCCATCGTTGCCCCACAAGCTGCAACTAAATATTCCCGTAAGCAAATCGAGGGTCTTCAAGACTACATCAAGCGTTTCGGTGCCAAAGGCCTTGCTTGGTTGAAAGTTGAAAACGGTGAGGTTGCTGGCCCAATTTCTAAATTCGTCAAGGAACAACAGGCAGAATTGTTAGCTCAACTTGATGCTCATGACGGTGATCTCTTATTGTTTGTGGCAGACACTCAAAAGGTCGTGGCGGATAGTTTAGGTTACTTGCGCAATTACTTTGGTAAAGAACTCGATTTGATTCCTGACAACCAATTTGCCTTCACCTGGGTTGTTGACTGGCCATTGTTCGAATACGATGAAGGCGACCAGCGTTGGGTTGCTGCTCACCATCCGTTCACCATGCCTAATGAAGAAGACATCCATTTGTTAGACACGGATCCCCATTCGGCCCACGCACAAAGTTACGATATTGTCTTGAATGGCTATGAAATTGGTGGCGGTTCGATTCGTATTCATACACGTGAAATCCAAGAGAAGATGTTGAAGGCTCTCGATTTCTCGAAGGAAAAAGCACAAGAACAGTTCGGCTTCTTGCTTGATGCTCAAGATTACGGATTTCCACCACTCGGCGGCTTAGCCATCGGACTTGATCGTTTCGCCATGTTACTTGCGGGTCGCGATAATATTCGTGATGTGATTGCCTTTCCTAAGAATTCTAAAGCAACAGAACCAATGACTGAAGCACCATCTCGGGTAGCAACAGCGCAATTAGATGAATTAGGCTTAAACGTTGAGGATGAGTCTGAAAAGTAAGCAGATTTATTCTTGGACATTTCAGAAAAAAACGCCATAATAAACACTAAAGAACATCGCTGACATCATTTTGACTGCGGTGTTTTTTAGTCAGAAAACAATGATGACAAGATAGGAGAATGATAATGAAAAAAGAAACTGCAATATTTGCTGGCGGTTGTTTCTGGTGTATGGTCAGTCCTTTCGATCAGCAGCCCGGGATTATTAAGGTTGTTTCGGGTTACACAGGCGGCCACGTCCCAAATCCGACGTATGAACAAGTCAGCTCGCACACGACGGGCCACACCGAAGCTGTTGAAATCACTTACGATGCAGATGTCATTAGTTATCAAGATCTTGTTGAAATCTATTGGAAAGTTACCGATCCTACCGATGCCATGGGGCAGTTCCAGGATCGCGGGGACAATTATCGACCGGTGATTTTTGTGAACTCTCCAGAACAGCGCGCTGTCGCAGAAGCTTCACGTCAACATCTTGCCGACTCAGGTGTCTTCAAGGATCCCATTGTCACAAAGATTGAGAACGTCCAACCATTCTATGTGGCTGAAGATTATCATCAAGACTTCTATCGTAAGAATCCTGAACGCTATGCTATGGAAGAACGCGGTGGCCGAGAACAATTTATTGCTGACCATTGGCACAAAGCTTAAACTGAAAACTTTTCATATTTATTCGTCTCGCTTACATTTTTTCCTATCCGTGGGTCAATTGCTTGTGTTACAATATGGTCAAATGTTTGGGATAAGAAGGTAGCGGGCAAAAAATGTATAAAAATATCGAGCGTATCATTCAACGACATTCTAACTTCACGAAGTTATCAATGGCGTTTTTCTATGCCATCTGTGTCTCCATTGCGATGAATTTTTTCTGGCAGCCAGGGCATATTTATTCATCGGGAATTACAGGGGCGGCTCAGTTAGTCGCGAGTCTAATTGAGAAGACGGGTATGCCATTGACGACTCCCGTGCTATATTTCGTGTTCAACATTCCCTTATTCATCGTTGCTTGGTTCAAAATTGGGCATCGATTTACCATCTTTACATTCTATGCGGTTATTTTTTCAACGGTCATGATGCATTTAATTCCACCGGTGCGGGTTCATTTTGACCCAATTATCTGCGCAATTTTTGGTGGGTTGATCAACGGGATGGGAACTGGGATGGCCCTGAAGAATAATATTTCGACGGGTGGTCTCGACATTATCGGGATTGTTCTGCGCAAGAAAACGGGTAAAAGTGTCGGTAGTATCAATATCGCCTTCAATTTGTTGATTATCTTTGGCGCCGGTTTCGTCTTCGGATGGGTCCACGCACTGTATAGTGCCATGGGAATCTTCATCAACGGCGCAGTGATCGATGCTGTTTACACGAGCCATCAACGTTTACAGGTGATGATTGTGACTGATCAACCCAAAGAAGTGATCAATTGCGTTCAGAAGTCCTTGCGGCGAGGGATCACGATCGTTCACGATGCCGAAGGTGCCTTCAAACATGAAGAAAAAACAATTTTGTTTACGATTATTTCGCGTTATGAAATGCATGACTTTGAGGAAGCTATTCATTTGTCGGATCCCTATGCATTTGTCAGCATCACCGAAGTTTTCAAACTGATGGGTCATTTTTACGAACCAAAAGTAGAATAGGAGTGGATGATTTGACTGAACCTGAATTATTAATCGGCTCACACGTTAGCATGAGTGGCAAAAAAATGTTGGTTGGCGCCGTCGAAGAGGCACGGGGATATGCTGCCAATGCGATGATGATTTTTACCGGTGCGCCTCAAAACACACGGCGCAAGTCAACGGACGACATGAATATTCCTGCTGGCTTGGCCTTGGCAAAAACAGCTGGGATCAAAAAAATTGTCATCCACGCGCCTTATATTATTAACTTGGGTAACACAATTAAACCGGAATCGCTACCGTTCGCTATCGAGTTCATGCAAGGCGAAGTTCAACGCGCAGATGCAATCGGTGCTGACATGATGAGTTTTCATCCTGGCGCGCATGTTGGCGCCGGTGCAGATGCAGCGCTGACGCAAATTGCACACGCCTTAGACCAAATCATCAGTCAAGATCAACAGGTGAGCATTGCGCTGGAAACCATGGCTGGTAAAGGGACAGAGGTTGGACGCACTTTCGAGGAACTCGCGACGATTATCGATCGAACTCAGCACAATGAGAAACTATCAGTGACCTTTGACACCTGCCACACCAACGATGCTGGTTATGATGTTAAAAACGACTTCGACGGCGTGTTGAACGAGTTTGATCACGTGATCGGTCTCGACCGGTTGAGCGTCATTCATCTCAATGATTCGAAGAATGCCATTGGTGCACACAAAGATCGGCACACAAATATTGGTTTTGGGACGATTGGTTTTGACGCACTCAATGCAGTTGCGCATCATCCACAATTGGCGGAAATTCCGAAGATTCTGGAGACGCCCTATGTCGGTGTGACGGATGATGCCAAGGGGACGATTTCGCCGTATGGTGCGGAGATTGCGATGTTGCGTGCACAGACGTTTGATCCTCTGATGAAGGAGAAATTACGACAAGCGTAGTGGTTGTTTTGTTTTGAGGTGCAGTTGTCTTTAAACTCATCAGTCCACTGCGTGGAAAGTTGTTGCCTTTGCCGTGTAGTCGTCTCCGCCCAAGTTGCTGCGGAAAACAGTCGTTCTTGCTGTGGGGCCGGCTTTCGCCTTTTTGCAGCGCGCTTTGCTTGCTTCACGCTCTCGCAGCCTAACAAAACTTTCACAGCATCACAACCGTTTTCCTCCGCAACTTCTGATTTAATCTTAACAATTGAATAACTGGTTCAGTAATCTATGCTAATTTCTACTTCTTAATTTCACAACCACAGTTTCGCCTTACCGTCTGAGTCAGGGAACGGAGTGGAAAGTTGTTGCTGTGCTGTGAAAATGTTGTTAATCCGCGCGGGCCATGCGGATTTTACAACATTGGACAAACATTAGACTTCGAGAAACGAAGGCTAATGTTTGAGGCGGAAGATTTATTCACCGAGTGCGAAGCACGAGCCGAATAAACCTGAAGCCGGTCCCACAAGCGAAGGCAACAGCTTTCCACGCAGTGGACTGACGGGCCTAATGGTTTGATAGATATGTGAAGCAGCCGGCCCCACATGCAAACATGCCCATTGTCTGTAGCAACTTGGGCGAGACAATGCAGAACCAACCAAAAAAAACACCGATTTGAGTAAAAACTGCTCAAATCGGTGTTTTTAAACTGGGATCATTAATAATGATCCAGGCCCAAGTGCTCTAAGATCAGTGTGGCGGTCTCTTCAATTGAGCGATTGGCAACATTGATCACGTAACAACCTAATTTCTTATAGAGGTCCTGCGCGAAGGCGAGTTCAGATTTAATGGCATCCATATCTGAATAGGTGGTGTCTGGATTTAATCCATAGGCAATCATCCTTTGCCGGCGAATGTTGTTCAGGACTTGTGGGTCGTTGGTTAGCCCGATGATCTTCTTAGGATCAACTTGATACAGTTCTTCTGGAATGTGTGCTTGTGGCACGATCGGAAGATTGGCGACTTTGATGTTGCGGTTAGCGAGGAATAATGAAATTGGCGTCTTCGAGGTCCGTGAGATGCCAAGCAAAATCACATCTGCTTCCAAGAAGCCTCGTGGATCTTTGCCATCATCATAGAGGACGGCGAATTCCATCGCAGATATACGATCAAAGTATTTTTCAGTTAAATGGTGTAAAGCACCGGCTTCATGGGTAGGTTGGAGGTCGAAGCGCTTACTAACGCTGCGAACGACAGGGGTGATGAGATCAATCGCCACAATTCCAAGATTGGCGGCTTGGACTTGTAAATATTCGCTGAGTCCCTGGGTGACCAAGGTGTGGGTGATGATTGCATTTTTTTCTTGGGCAATTTTTAGAAGTTCATCGATTTTATCGGTGGAATTAACGAAGGGGAATCGCTCATAGAACGGTTTGATCTCAGGAAATTGGGCCATGGCCGCCTGTGTGAGCTTAAATGCCGTTTCACCAACGGAATCAGAAATTAAACAGAGATACAATTGTTTGGGTTCAGACATTATTTTTACCTCATTTTTTTCTTTTATCATAGCATATTTGATAAATGATAACTATTTTCTTTAAATAAATTCGCAAACGTTATTGACCCCTTTTTCAAGTTTCGCTATAATGATGAGGAACCACTGTGATGTAGTCGAAAATTTTGCAACAGAGTAGTTACATGGAAACTGGAAGGAGGGAAATCACATGGCTAAGACAATTGTCCGCGACAACGAGTCTCTTGATGATGCTCTTCGACGTTTCAAACGTTCTGTTTCAAAAAGTGGTCAACTCCAAGAATACCGTAAACGTGAGTTCTACGAGAAACCAAGCGTTAAGAAGAAATTAAAGTCTGAAGCAGCACGCAAACGTAAGAAATTTAGATAAATAAATGTCCCTCTTGTTTTTGGATTGCTAAGCAGTCTTTCAGAGCAAGGGGGTATTTTTTCGGGAGGAATCATAAATGTCTCTAAATGAGCAATTAACTGCCGATTTAAAAGCAGCGATGAAAGCCAAAAATAAGACGCAATTAAACGTCATTCGGATGATCAAGTCTGCCTTAATGAATGCCAAAATTCAAAAGGGGAGTGACTTGAGTAATGAGGACGAATTACAGGTCATCACCACCGAAATGAAGCAACGCAAAGATTCTTTGAGTGAATTCGAGAAAGCTGGTCGTGAAGACTTGGTTGCCGAAATCAAGGCAGAGATCGAAGTCGTTGAGAAATACTTACCGGCACAACTTAGTGACGACGAGTTGTCAAACGTTATTCAAGCCACGATTACTGAGATTGGTGCGACTTCAATGAAGGATATGGGCAAAGTGATGTCGACTCTGATGCCAAAAGTAAAAGGTCGTGCTGATGGTGGTAAGGTCAATCAAGTTGTTAAACAGTTATTAAGCTAGTCAGCCGGAAGTTAACTGTTTGGCGTTCATGTCCAAGTGCTAACGGGTCACAAACTTCAGGCACAGTTAACTTAAAATGTTCATCTGAAAAAGCATAGGAATTTCCTATGTTTTTTTCGACCCCCAATTGTGCTAAAATTCAATTAACAGATGCTTTTTTGAATGGAGCGAATTATTTGATAGATCAACCGAAGATCGAAAAATCCTATCTCTTGCCAAATCCGGAACAAGCCGTTAGTTTGTTGGGTGTGAACGATGAATTCTTGAAGCTACTCGAAGAAGGTATGTCGGTCAGCATTCGCGCATTTGGTGACAAAATTGTTGTTGAAGGACCAGCAGTCGCTGTCGATCGCACCATTAATATTTTTGCTGAGCTAGCGACCTTGCTCACACAGGGCGTCTCCATTGGGGCGGCTGATGTTCTCAGTGCAATGAAGATGGCCGATCGTGGGACACTTGCCTATTTCAGTGATTTATACACGGAAGAAATCGTTCGTGATGCGAAAGGCCGCAGCGTGCGGGTCAAGAATTTGGGCCAACGTCAATACGTACAGTCTGTGAAGCACAACGAGATCACTTTTGGTATCGGGCCAGCTGGGACGGGTAAGACTTACCTAGCAGTGGCCTTAGCAGTTGCGGCACTCAAGGCGAATCAGATTTCACGAATTGTCTTGACTCGACCTGCAGTGGAGGCGGGTGAGAATCTTGGTTTCTTGCCGGGGGACCTGAAAGAGAAAATCGATCCCTATCTTCGCCCAATCTATGATGCCCTCTATGCAATTATGGGGACGGAGCATGCGAATCGATTGATGGAACGTGGCATCATCGAAATTGCCCCGTTAGCGTACATGAGAGGCCGTACGCTCGAGGAGGCACTCGTGATCTTGGATGAGGCTCAGAACACCACACCCGCGCAAATGAAGATGTTTCTGACGCGATTAGGTGTCGGCTCGAAGATGATTATCAATGGTGATGTCACCCAAATCGATTTGCCGCGTCACCAACGCAGCGGGTTGATCCAAGCCGCAAACGTCCTGCAACAAGTTCCGCATATCGGGTTTGTAGAGCTTTCTTCTGCAGATGTGGTGCGCCATCCCGTTGTTTCAAGTATTATTGACGCCTATGAAAAATATGATCAGGAGCAATTGAGGAAAAATGAATCTGGAAATCATTAATGATGAACAACTTATTCCCACAGCGCGTGAAACATGGATCGATCAATTAGTCGATTATGCCGCCAAAAAATTAGATTTGCCTGACGACACGGAAATGTCGATCAGCTTGATTACCGATGAGAAGATTCGCGAGATCAATCGTGAGTATCGGCAAAAAGATCGCGTCACCGATGTGATTAGCTTTGCCATCGAAGACGGTGAAGATGATGATCTGCCTAACTTTGAAGAATTGGCTGAAGAGCTGGACATTCCTCGCAATATCGGCGACTTATTTATTGCACCCAATCACGTGGCTGAGCAAGCGAAGGAATATGACCATAGTTTCGATCGTGAATTCGGATACACTGTTGTGCATGGTTTCTTGCATCTTAACGGTTATGATCACATTGAACCTGAGGACGAAAAAGTGATGATCAAACTTCAAGAGGAAATACTAGATGGCTATGGGCTTAAACGATAATTCACACCAAACGAAGAAAAACCGGCGCTTTACCCAGTCGCTTTTCCATGCGCTTGAAGGATTACGCTGGACTTTTCAGGATGAGACGAACTTCAAACGCCATCTGGTCATTGCCGCCATTGTTATCTTGGTTGGCTTCTTATTTCAGGTGAGCAAGCTCGACTGGTTATGGTTGATCGTGGTTATTTTCCTAGTCTTGATCGCCGAATTATGGAATACTGCAGTTGAATATATTGTTGACTTGCTGGTCCAGAAGCATTACGATCCACTCGCAAAAAAAATCAAAGACGTTTCCGCTGCGATTGTGCTGGTTGCCGCTTTGCTGGCTGTCGTCGTTGGTTTGATCATCTTTGCGCCACATTTAATTAAGTTGTTTTAAGCATTTATTGAATTGGAGGTCATGAAGTTGAATGAATTGATCGAGAAAGCAAAGCAAGCACGGGAGCAGGCTTATGTTCCATATTCTAAATTTGCCGTTGGTGCGGCGGTCTTAACTGATGATGGCCATATTTTTCAAGGTTGTAATATTGAGAATGGATCCTTTAGCATGACCATTTGTGCTGAACGTTGCGCTATGTTTGCCGGCGTTTTGGCTGGTTACCATCATTTCAAGGCGATTGCTGTGATTGCTGACACGAAGGGTGGCGTCTCTCCTTGTGGAGCTTGTCGACAAGTGATGACCGAATTTATGAATCCAGACGACCAAGTCATCTTGGCAAACTTGCAAGGTGATCAGATTGACACCACTGTTGAAGGCGTCTTACCATACTCTTTTTCACTGAAGGATGATCCTATTAAATGACAGAATTTAAATCAGGTTTCGTGGCTTTGTTGGGCCGCCCCAATGTGGGAAAATCAACACTCATGAACCGCCTTGTTGGCGAAAAAGTTGCGATTATGTCGCCTAAAGCACAGACCACACGCAATAAAATTCAAGGTGTGATCACCGATTCGGATGCGCAAATCGTCTTTTTGGACACACCAGGTATTCATAAACCGAAAAACGATCTCGATCAATATATGGATAAGGCAGCTTTTTCGTCATTGAATGAAGTTGACATCGCGATCTATATGACGAGTGCCGATGATAAAATTGGCCCTGGAGATCGTTATATTTTAAATGAATTAGCTAGTTTGAAGACACCACTGTTTTTAGTGATCAATAAGATCGACTTGATTCATCCAGATGATCTCTTAACGCAGATTTTGGCTTTTAAAGACGAAGCCAATTTTGCCGAAGTCATTCCGTTGTCCGCAACTCAGGGGAATAATGTCGAAGAATTAATGACCGAAATCAAGTCTTATTTACCCGTTGGTCCGAAATATTATCCAGACGATCAATTGACGGATCATCCGGAATATTTCATCGTTGGCGAGTTGATTCGCGAGAAGATTCTCGAATTTACTCGCGATGAAGTGCCACACTCCACCGCCGTGATTGTCGAAGACATGAATACACATCAACAAGGCAAGCTTGTGATCAACGCGGTAATATACGTGGATCGCGATAGCCAGAAGGGCATTGTCATCGGTAAAGGTGCGGCAATGCTGAAGAAAATTGGCATTGGTGCGCGCCGCGAAATCGAAGCTTTGTTAGGTGAAAAGGTCAATCTGAAGCTACAAGTGAGTGTACAACGCAACTGGCGTGATAATCCGTTATTCTTAGCGAGAGCGGGTTACAACCAAAAGGATTTGAACTGATGTCACTGATTCGCGATGCCGAATTTCGCGGCTTGGTCATGTATCGTCGTGATTATCGCGAACGCGATCTATTGGTTCAGGTTTTGACCGATAAGTATGCCGCTAAAATGTTTATGGTTCGTGGCGCAAAAAAACCGCGATTCAAGATGCAAACGGCAATTTTGCCATTCACAGCAGCGAGTTACGTTGGGCAAATTAATCCAAATGGTCTGTCTTATTTGACCACCACAAAACGGACAACGCTATTGCAACAGATTTCATCGGATTTGGTTTTACAAGCCTATGCGTCATATTTATTAACGTTGACGGCTGCTGCATTCGATGAGAACACGGCGATGGGGCGCTATTTTGACTTGTTGGAAACGACGCTGACTAAAATGAATGAGGGCACAGATCCACAATTGCTGACCAACTTGGTTGAGATCAAGCTGCTAGGACTCTTTGGGGTCGCGCCACATTTGCAAGATTGTGTGATTTGTCATCGTCGCGATTTACCCCTGGATTATTCGGAAACCTATGGCGGATTGCTCTGTCAGAATCATTGGCCACTCGATAGTCATCGTTTGCATGCGCAACCCAAATCAGTTGCTCTCATGCAAGGCCTTGCGCGAATCATGCCAGAACAACTCGGTAAAATTGATCTCCAACCGCGAACGAAGCGGGAATTGCAGCGTATCTTGGACAATATTTATCAGGATCAGGTCGGTCTGCAGCTCAAAAGTAAGAAATACCTGGACGAAATGACGCGCTTGCCAGATTGGTCGCAGTCAAATTCAAACAAGCCCTCTGAATCAGCCTCAACTGAGAATGATTGACATTTTCATTAAAAACGACTAAACTACAAAATGAATTTGAACTTTGCTTCAGGTTGATTGCGGAATAAGAATCTTCAACCCAGCGAGTGTGGTCAGTGGAAGCACACACGAAGATCAGGCACCGCAATTTTAGAAAACAAATTAAAAAACAATGAAGTGCAGATGCAAGCATCTGAATTAGGGTGGAACCGCGACGCGACTAACTCGAATCGTCCCTATGCTAGGCTTATTCAGCTTAGCATAGGGATTTTTTTGTGTTTTTGACAGCGTCTAAGTTTAAATCCAGCATCATTGTCATGATTGATGACTCAAAAGTGAAGTTAAGAAAGGTGTGTTGAATGAATGGTCAAAAAATTAAATGTTCAAGAAATGATTCTGACCTTACAGAAATTCTGGTCTGCTAAAGGCTGTATGTTAATGCAAGCTTACGATACGGAAAAGGGGGCGGGTACCATGAGCCCTTATACGTTCTTGCGTGCCATTGGACCCGAGCCTTGGAACGCCGCTTACGTTGAACCTTCACGTCGTCCTGCAGATGGTCGTTATGGTGAGAATCCTAACCGATTGTTCCAACATCATCAATTCCAAGTCGTTATGAAGCCTTCGCCTAAGAATATTCAAGAGTATTATTTGGATAGCTTGCGTGAATTGGGAATTGAACCCTTGGAGCATGATATTCGCTTTGTCGAAGATAATTGGGAGAACCCTTCAATGGGTTGTGCCGGTGTGGGTTGGGAAGTTTGGCTCGATGGGATGGAAGTCAGTCAGTTCACGTATTTCCAGCAGGTTGGTGGCTTGACTGTTGACCCAGTGACCTCTGAGATCACGTACGGGGTTGAGCGTTTGGCATCTTACATCCAGGATGTTGATTCCGTTTTCGATCTTGAATGGGGTGACGGCGTGCTCTACGGCGATATCTTCCAAGAGCCCGAGTTTGAGCATTCGAAGTACGCATTTGAAGAAAGCAATCAAGAGATGTTGCTCGCATTCTTCAATGATTATGAGAAAGAAGCCCTGCGTCTAATTGGCTTGGGTCTCGTTCATCCTGCCTATGACTACGTCTTGAAGTGCAGCCATACCTTTAATTTGCTCGATGCGCGCGGTGCCGTGTCGGTGACTGAGCGTGCTGGCTACTTATCGCGAATTCGTCGGATGGCTCATCAGATCGCTCAAGCCTTCGTTGCCGAACGTGAAAAACTCGGCTTCCCATTACAACAACATGCCCAAGAACAGAAGGGGGAAGAAGCCTAATGACTGCAACTTATTTATTTGAAATTGGCCTTGAAGAAATGCCCGCACATGTCGTTCGTCCTAGCTTGGATCAATTAATTGAAAAAACAACGGCGTATTTAAAAGAACAACGTTTAGACTTCGAAGAAATCAAACCATTCGCCACGCCAAGAAGATTAGCGTTCTTAATCACAGGTTTGGCTGAGAAACAACTCGATCAAGTTGAAGAGGTCAAAGGCCCCGCAAAGCGGATCGCACAAGATGCCGAAGGTAATTTCACGAAGGCAGCGTTGGGTTTTGCACGTGGCCAGGGTGTCAGTGCTGATGCAATTACCTTTAAAGAATTCAAGGGTGAACCTTATGTCTTCGTTGAGAAGAAGACGATTGGACAATCAGCAGCGACGGTTTTGCAAGGCATTGAAGCAATTGCCAAGGGATTAACTTTCCCAACCCGGATGAAGTGGGGCAGTTATCATTTCGAATATATCCGCCCGATTCACTGGTTAGTCAGTCTGCTTGATGATCAAGTTGTACCGATGCAAATTCTTGATGTTAAAGCGGGACGGACAACTCGCGGTCATCGTTTCTTAGGCCACTCGATCGAATTGGCACAGGCAACTGATTATGAAGCGGCATTAGCCAACGATCACGTTATCGCCGACCTCGACAAACGTCAGGCTAAAATCGAAGAACAGATCAAAGTGATTGCCAGCCAAAATCAGTGGCAAGTCGATTTAGATCCAGATTTACTGGAAGAGGTCGTTAACTTAGTCGAATATCCAACCGCCTTCACGGGCCATTTTGATCCGAAATATTTGTCGGTACCTGAACCTGTCTTGATCACATCGATGAAGGACAATCAACGTTATTTCTACGCGCGCCAACAGGATGGTCGCCTAGCACCTAACTTTATCGGTGTTCGCAACGGGACCGATCACAAATTAGAAAATGTGATCTCTGGTAACGAAAAAGTTCTCGTCGCACGTTTGGAAGATGCTAAATTCTTCTTCGAGGAAGATCAGAAGCATTCACTGGATGCCTACGTTGAAAAGCTGAAGACCGTTAGCTTCCATGATAAAATTGGGACAATGTTTGAAAAGATGCAACGCGTCACTGTGCTGGGTCAAAGCTTAGGCCAATTATTTGGTTTGAATGATTCAGAATTGGCCGATCTTAAACGAGCAAGTCAAATTTATAAATTTGATCTGGTAACGGGTATGGTTGGTGAGTTCCCTGAATTACAAGGTGTGATGGGTGAAATTTATGCGAAGATTTTTGGCGAGAATGCACAAGTCGCTCAAGCTGTTCGCGAACACTACCTCCCAACTTCTGCCAACGGTGAATTACCTGCCTCTCGTGTGGGGGCCACGTTGGCGATTGCCGATAAGATCGATACGATTCTAGCCTTCTTCAGCGTTGGCATGATTCCAAGTGGTTCAAACGATCCTTATGCACTTCGTCGTCAATCCTTTGGTGTTGTGCGGATTCTCGTCGCTAATCACTGGCATCTCTCTTTGCGTTCCCTTCAAGCAAAAGTGGCAGAAACACTCGCAACTCATCGTTTGACGTTCGATTTGAACTGGACGGATCATCGTGATGATTTTCTTCACTTCTTTATGGATCGGCTTCGCCAGTTCTTGAGTGAGCAAGAAGTACGTCATGATTTCATCGATGCGATTACAGATTCAGCGACTGTCGATCCAACGACGGTCCAAGAAATTGCGCAAACTTTGGCTGCTCATCGTGAAGACCAAGATTTCAAATCGACGATCGAAGCTTTGACACGAGTACTTCGTCTAGCGGATCAGGCAGACTTGAAACTTACTGATTTACAAGTTGATCCAGAACTATTCGAGAATCCTTCTGAGCAACAATTAAATGACGCGGTTCAAAAGATTCGTCAAGATTTTACCGCTCAAACGATTGAACAAAATTATCAAGAATTACACGATTTACGTCCGATTATTGAGGCTTATTTCGAGGAGAATATGATCATGGCCGAGGATCAGAACGTACGTCGCAATCGACTGACTCAGTTGTTGATTTTACAAAAATTAATTCGCGTTTTTGGTAATCTAAATGAATTGATCGTGAAGTAACTGTGATCACGGACAGCTTAGAATTTTAAGCGCCCCACCATTGTTGAGATCTTTGTCTCACAATGGTGGGGCGCTTTAGATCTACATTTATTCTTTGATCGGGTCTGTTGAAGGTGTGTTTGACTAGCTTTAGCTGACGTTTGATGACTCTTATCTCAACTGGAACACAATTGTCGGTCAATGTTATACTTGATGTGTCAACTCTCGGCTGATCAAGGTAAAGATGGCCAGCTTTTTTGGTAATCTGTGATGAGTGAGGGAACACTTTTTTGGTAAAAAGGAAGCTAAATGATGACACAATCTAAATTACCCATGCAAATTGAAGTGCGTGGCGCACGCGTTCATAATCTAAAAAATATTGATGTTAACATTCCGCTACATCAATTCGTCGCGATTTCTGGACTGTCTGGTTCAGGCAAAAGTTCACTTGCCATGGGTATTTTGTACGAGGAAGGCTCCCGTCGCTATCTAGAAGCGCTGTCGACTTATACACGCCGCCGTATCAAGCTTGGGGCGCAGGCGGAAGTCACGAGTGTTAAGCATATTCCATCCGCATTGGCACTGAAACAGCGGCCAACTGTGCCATCAGAGCGTGCGACCGTCGGAACAATAAGCGAGATTTTCAACGTGATTCGCCTGATTTTCTCACGATTAGGCTCACCCGTTTGTCCGAATGGTCATCGATTGCCCCCGAGTTTAAAACTTGCACAGGCAATGAGCAAGACCGGTGAACAAATGGGGCGGCTAACTTGTCCAACCTGTGGAATCTCTTTCAACACCTTTAGTGCTGAGGACTTCGCGTTCAACGCCGGTGGTGCTTGTACGAATTGTCAAGGCACTGGCTTAGTCAGATCTCTCGACGAAAGCAAACTCATTCTAGATGAGAACTTAAGCTTAGCAGAAGGTGCAGTGGCGTCATGGCATTTGCCCGGTCGTAATTTTATGCCTAGTGTTGCCGAGCAAGCTGGTGTTCGCATTCACGTGCCTTATCGTTTGTTGTCGGACAAAGAGAAAGACTTCGTTCTGAATGGCCCGCAGCAGAAATTCAAGATGGATTTTCGCTCAGGTACTGGCCGTGTCTTTCATGATTTCAACGCGCTATACGAAAATGCGCATCAAGCCGTCTTGGCTTCTGCCAAGTCGAGCAAGAGTGAACGAGCTCAGCAAAAAATCGGGACCTTTTTTCATTACGCAACTTGTCCAATCTGCCAAGGGACGCGGTTAAAGCCGGAATTGCTTCAACAATTAGCCGGGCAACTAAATATTGCCCAAGTTAACGACTTGAGTCTGCGTGAGCTAGCAGATTGGAAACAGACCGTGTTGGAAACTCTGGCGCCGAATATGACGCAATTAGCCAGGTCGCTTTTTCATGAATTTGATGAGAATTTACGGCCGTTACTCGAATTGGGGTTGGATTATCTCACCTTGTCACGAAATGGAAATTCATTATCCACCGGTGAGCTTCAACGAATCCAATTAGCACGAACATTGCGGACCCAAACAACGGGTGTGCTTTACATCTTGGATGAACCGTCGATAGGGTTACATCCTGACAATATTAGTGGTCTGTTAAACGTCTTCAAAGCGCTAGTGGCACAAGGGAACTCGCTAGTCGTCGTCGATCATGATGTCGATATTATCAAGGCTGCCGATTGGATTATCGAGATTGGACCGGGATCAGGCGAGGCAGGCGGAAAGATTTTAACCGCAGGCACGCCCGCAACCGTCGCACAAGATCCGCAATCAAAAATCGGCCCCTATTTGAACGGGCAAGCAACGTTATTGGCGAGACCGTTGGCGGAGCGAGTTGCCGTCGAAACGATTGATTTTGAAGTGGCTGATTATTATAATTTGAAATCTGTCCATGCTAAGTTGCCGATCAATCAATTAAGCGCGATTACCGGGTTCTCAGGCGCAGGCAAAACGAGCTTGATTCTGAATAGCTTAGTCCCAGCAATTGAGGCGCGGGGTAAGGGGCAGCAATTGCCAACTCAGGTCAAACAACTTCAGACTTCATTGGTTGACGTGGTGAGCGTTGACGCCGCTCCAATTGGCAAAACAGCACGCTCGACCGTTGCGACCTACACGAGTATGATGGATAATTTACGACGCCTCTTTGCGAGTCAATCACTCGCTAAAGAGAAGCATTACACGTCGAGCTATTTCTCTTACAATAATAAACAAGGCGCTTGTCCGAATTGCGGGGGGACTGGTGTAGTTACCCTCGACATCCAATTCTTGCCTGATATGCAGCAAGTCTGTCCTGTTTGCCATGGTGATCGCTATAATCAAGCGGTGCAAACGGTCAAATGGCATGATCAATCTATCGTTGATCTCTTGAAGCTGGACGTCCGATCAGCGTTGCCAATCTTTAAAAGAGTTCCGAAAATTGAGCAAGATCTCAAGTTATTGCAAGAAGTCGGCCTTGATTATTTGCATCTCGGCGAGAGCACCCCTAGTTTATCTGGTGGGGAGGCGCAAAGGCTGAAATTGGTCAAACACTTGAACCATGATCAGGCAACGACGCTGTTTGTTTTTGATGAGCCAACAATTGGTTTGCATCCGCTCGATGTTAAGGTGCTATTAGGCGTCATGCAGCAGCTACTCGATCAAGGCGCAACCATCATCACGATTACGCATGATTTGAATCTCATTATTAACGCCGATTATGTTTTGGATATGGGGCCTGGCGGGGGCAAGAATGGGGGTCAAATCGTTGCAGCTGGTCGGCCAATCGATTTGATCAAACACCCGCGTAGCTTGACCAGTCAATATCTTGCTGGATATTGGCATCAATTTAACTAAATTCAACGCAAAAAAGTATCTCTTCATCGTTACTTTGAGCGGTAAAGAGATACTTTTTTGAGGCGTGGCGCTTCTAGATGCATCGGTTATTCGATCCGTCCGAAAAATTCGAGTAACTTGGTTTTGGTGAGGGCTGACTTCTCTTCGCCACGAACATCAAGCGTAATTTCACCGGCGTTAAGGACAATCAAACGATTACCATATTTGAGCGCGTCATCCAGGTGATGCGTGATCATCAAACAAGTCAAGTGCTGTGACGTGATGGTCTGATTGGTTTGCGTCATTAATTGATCACTCGTTTTTGGATCAAGTGCAGCAGTGTGTTCATCGAGTAGCAGCAGATCGGGGCGCTGTTGAGTTGCCATCAAGAAACTCAAGGCTTGACGCTGACCACCAGAGAGATCTTCCGTCGCCGTATCAAGATGTTCCTCCAGACCGTTACCCATTGTGGCGAGTAATGTTTTGAAGCCGGCTTGATGTTGCTTAAGGCGACGTGGACTGAAGCTGCGGCGTTGACCGCGTTTGAGTGCTAATAATAAGTTTTCGCTGACGGTCATTCTGGGTGCAGTTCCCAATTTAGGGTCTTGGAAAACACGAGCCAAAAATTGAGCACGTTTCTCAGGACTTACTTTTGCCAAGTCATGGCCAAGATGTAGGACCCGTCCGCCATCGATGGGGATCGTTCCAGCAATGACATTGAATAAGGTCGACTTACCCGCACCATTCGTTCCGAGCACTGTCACGAATTCGCCAGCTTCGATCGTTAAATTCAAATTTTTGAGAATAGTGGTCTGATTGGGTGTATGTCGATTGGCATAGGTCACAATGTTTTCTAAAGTTAAAATTGCAGTTGCAGATTCAGTCATGTTTCGCAACTCCTTTCTGGATGACATGGTCGAGTTTCAAAGATTTACTGAGATTTGGCAGCATCAGACAGAGCGCGAGGATGATTGCTGAAATCAGATTCAAGTCGTTAGTGCTGAAGCCGAGTTGTAAGACGATCAAGATGACGAAACGATAGATGATACTACCGAGTGCGACGGCAATTAATCGCTGATTTAGCGTCAATTCGCCGAAGACGACTTCGCCGATAATGATCGAAGCGAGGGCAATCACGATAATCCCGATGCCCATGTTGATATCGGCGTAGCCATTGCTCTGTGCAATCAATGCGCCGCTGAGACCGATCAGACCGTTGGAAATCATCAAACCCACAATCGTCATCCGATCAGTATTAATGCCGATCGATTGAGCCATTGTTGGATTATCGCCGGTCACGATAAAGGCTTGGCCAAGATCGGTTTGCAAGAAATAAATCAGTAGGCCGGTGATGATTGAAATTGTAATCAGACCAACAACGACTGAATCGAAGTAACGTGGCAAATGGGCAAGAAACGCGTGACTAAAAATCGTGCGTTCACCCATCAATGAAATCGTCGAGCTACCCATAATTCGTAAGTTGATCGATAGACAAGCCGTCATCACGAGAATGCCGGCCAGTAAAATTGGAATTTTCCCTTTCGTGTAGAGCAACCCTGTGATCAAACCTGCTGTTGCGCCAGCGAGAAATGCCAAGGTGATCGAAACGCTAGGTGAAAGGTGATGGGTTAAACTGACAACAGCCACGGCCGCCCCTAATGGAAAAGTGCCCTCGACAGTCATATCTGGAAAATCGAGAATCCGGAAGGTCAGGAAGAGTGCAACTCCCAAGATAGCCCATAGTAACCCTTGACCAATACTAGATACAATCATACTCATTTGAAAATCTCTCCTTTAGTTTCGGCATCTTTCATGATGTGTTCGGGAATTTTGACGCTTAAAATCTTGGCTTCTTTTTCGTTGATCACGTAATTGCCCTTTAAGACATAGGCAACGGGGTAAGTCTTCGTTGAACGACCATTGAGGACACGTGCGGCCATTTGTCCCGCCACTTTACCTAAATCGAATTGTTTAATGGCGTATGAAGCGAGGCCACCATCTTTTACCATCGTATCTGCCGAGGCAACGATGACTTTCTTCTCTTTATTTGCGACGTTGGTCAGTGTTTTCATGGCTGAGGCAACACCATTGTCTTGAGGCGCGTAGATAGCATCAACTTCACTGACCATTTTCTGAGCGACCTGTTGCATGTCGTTCGTATTGCTGATCGTATACATTTTGACCTTGACACCGGATTTGATGGCTAATGCTTGGAATTTCTTAGCGTTGTACTCACCACCATGATCACTTGAAGTATAGATGACGCCAATCGTCTTAGCAGTTGGAACGAGCTCGCGTAGCAAGCTGAGAAGCTTTGGCAGCGGGGACTCACCTGAAGTTCCAGTGACATTTGTGCCAGGGCGCTTGTCCGACTTCACAAGTTTGGCACCTTTGGGATCGGTCACGCCGGCGATAATAATCGGTGTTTTACCTTTGGCTGCGTTTGCGGCTGCTTGAGCAGAAGGGGTTGCGATTGCACCAATCAGGTCCGCCTTTTCATTGATAAACTTCGTGCTCATCGTTTTCAGATTACTTTGATCAGCTTGAGCGTTTTGAAAATCAACTTTGATATTTTTGCCGGGTGTGTAACCTTCAGACTTTAAGCCGGCGATGAATCCTTGATGAATTTCATCTAGCGCAGGGTGCGATTGGAGTTGTAAGAGCCCGATGACAGGGATTTGTTTAGCTGCGGGTTTCTTGGGATGTTGGGTGTAAAAAAAGGCGAATCCTAAAAATACGACAAGTGCGGCGATAAATCCAATCATTCTTTTCATTTGAAAAACCTCGATTAATTTTATTAGATTTAGTTAATGGCTAAGACATAAAAAAAGGCAAACCAGCATGCTCTGGTTTGCCATAAAGGTTTTCCGGAAGCCTGCTGTGGAAATAAATCCATGCAGACCTCTTTGTTGAAGGAACACAAAAGTGAGTCGGCACAGATACAAACTGTTTGCCAGATTGTATCCGTGTGATTGCAGGTTACAATCGGCTGTGCCGGCTTTGCCATGAACGATTAACATTGGACATGAACGTTAACTTTTGCATTTCACTCAAACTCCTTTGACTTGAATTAAGGAATTGACATCAGTATAAGCAAAATATAAAACAGTGTCAATCTTTTTTTTAAATCTTTTTTTAACGCATGCGATTGATCCCTCTGTCACAGGTATCAAGCCACTGTTTCTGTGATGAAGCTGGGGTATACATAGACATACTTTGCGGCAGTATTGTCGAGCACCACATCTAAAAGTAATGATTGCGAGTTTTTGCAATCGTCTCACTGATTTTGAACATGATATCATTAGGCCTAAGCGGTCACAAGTGGTGAGTGTCTTTTCATTGTTTTCTTGGTGAAAACGTGGTATATTATATCTTGCATAAATATGTATGATGGGGCTGACTTTGGATACCAACTTGTCAGCCTATTTCTTGCTTATACTGAGGGAAGTGAGAAGCGTGGCCGGAAGAATTCCTACTGAGTTCATCGAAGAAGTCCGGGAGAAGACGAATATTGTTGACGTTGTGAGTCAATATGTCCAGTTGAAGAAACAAGGTAAAAACTTATTTGGCTTGTGTCCCTTCCATGAAGAAAAAACACCTTCTTTCTCGGTTGCGGAAGATAAACAAATTTTTAACTGCTTCAGTTGTCATCGTGGGGGAAATGTCTTCAAGTTTTTAATGGAGATCGAAGATATTTCTTTTCCAGAGGCGGTTCTCAAAGCAGCCGACTTTAGTGATATTGCACTGCCTCAACAGTTGTCTGAGCAAAAATTTGGTGACGTCGAGCACTCACAAGCGCAGCAATTGCGCCAGGTTTATGAGAGTGTGCAGCAGTTATACTCGCACGTGTTACTGAAGACCAAAGTTGGCGAGCCAGCACTCACTTACTTGCAGAAACGTGGGTTAGACGAGTCGGCAATCGATGAGTTTGGGCTAGGCTTTGCGCCAAATGAGACGAATCTGGTCTTGAATTTTCTCGAAAATCGTCATGTTTCACGAGAGTTATTGGTTCGTTCCGGATTGTTCGTGCAGCGGCAAGACGGTCAATTGATGGACCGTTTTCGTGGCCGCGTGATGTTTCCCATTTTAGATCAAGGTGGGCATGTCATCGCGTTCTCAGGTCGCTTATTAGCTAAGTCGGAGACGGAACCAAAATATTTGAATTCGCCTGAGACAGAGCTTTTCCAAAAGCGTGAAGTGCTCTATCATTTTTCTCAGGCGAAACAAACGATACGACAAACTGCGACGGCCTATTTATTCGAAGGATTCATGGATGTCATCAGTGCCTATCGTGCCGGAATCAAAAACGGCGTCGCATCAATGGGAACGAGTTTGACCTCGCAGCAACTCTACTTGTTATCTCGTGTCACGCGTCAGCTGGTTATTTGTTATGATGGTGATGAACCTGGACAAAATGCCATCGCGGATGCACTTGAGTTGGTGAAGGATCGACAGTTCGACGTTGGCGTGGTTATGTTGCCGGATGGACAAGATCCAGATGAATATATCAAGGCACACGGCAATGAGGCATTTCAAAAACAACTGAACGATCATGTCTTGACCCCTTTTGCGTTTCAACTTCAACGAGTTGCCGGGCAATATAATTTTTCTGTAGATAGTGAGCGTTTGGGCTACGTTCAAGCGGCATTGCAGTTATTGGTGACAGTTGAATCGACGGTTGAACAGGATCTCTATTTACGCCAGATTGCTGATCAAGCGACGATTGATTTGACGGCGCTCAAGAGTGAATTTGAGAAGGCACGACGTCAGTATCAGCGCAAGCAACGCGCTGAGAAACGACAAACGCGTTTCGCACAGCCGACTAATGTCCAAACCAGTCATGCACCATCGCCAGTTTTTAGTACCGTCTTGAATCGAACGGAGATTTCCGAGCGACGGTTGCTGAGTCTGGCAATGACGGATCGAACATTGACGCAACAATTGATCGATGATCCTAATTTTGCTTTTAGCAATGCGCATATCCAGGAATTATTCTTGCAGTGGCAGGACTATCTTGAGCAACCAGTTGAACATACTGTCGCGGGATTTACAGATTATTTGACGCCAGAGTTGCAAAAATTACTCTTAGAGATTGAAATGGCAGAATTACCAGATCAAATCAGCGATGATGAAGTTCAAGATTATATTCAAAATATTCAACGTGCACGAATTAATCAACGCATGCAGCAAGCGCAACAACAAGTTAAATTGGCAACTGCACAAGGCGACACGGATGCACAAACAAAGTGGCTCATTGAACTGTTACAACTTAAGCGTCAGTTAAGTCAATAGTAGACACAGGGGGTACAAATATGGTGGCAAAAGAAACTAAGAAACAACACGAAAAAAAATTAGAAACAGCAGTCAAGGCATTGGTTCAGGCACATAAGATCGATAAAGAAATTACCAATGATGAATTAGTCTCGAAAATCGTTCAACCATTTGAACTCGAAGATCAGGCCGTTGATGAACTCATGCAGCGTATGGAAGACCAAGGCTATGCTATCGTCGACGAGAATGGTGATCCAAGTGAGCGTTCCCTCAAAAAGGAAACTAAAGTCACTAAGAAAGACTTAACGAATTTATCCGCACCAACAGGCGTCAAGATCAACGACCCCGTCAGAATGTATCTCAAGGAAATTGGTCGTGTGCCATTGTTGAAAGCCGAAGAGGAAGTCGCACTAGCTTTGAAGATCGAAGAGGGCGACCAAATTGCTAAGCAAAAACTAGCAGAGGCTAACCTACGTCTGGTGGTTTCTATTGCCAAACGTTACGTTGGTCGTGGCATGCAATTCTTAGATTTGATTCAAGAAGGTAATATGGGCTTGATGAAGGCCGTTGAGAAGTTCGATTATCGCAAGGGATTCAAGTTTTCAACGTACGCCACCTGGTGGATCCGTCAGGCAATTACCCGTGCGATAGCCGATCAAGCTCGGACAATTCGGATTCCAGTGCACATGGTCGAAACAATCAATAAGTTGATTCGAATCCAACGTCAATTACTGCAAGATCTTGGCCGTGAACCCACACCCGAAGAGATTGGTGCAGAAATGGATATGCCGACCGAAAAAGTTCGTGAGATTTTGAAAATTGCTCAAGAACCGGTTTCCTTGGAAACACCAATTGGTGAAGAGGACGATTCACATCTTGGCGATTTCATCGAAGATCACGATGCGACGAGTCCCGAAGAGCACGCGTCATACGAGCTGCTCAAGGAACAATTGGAGAGTGTCCTCGATACGCTGACAGATCGCGAGGAGAACGTTTTGCGCTTACGCTTTGGACTTGACGACGGTCGTACTCGGACGTTAGAAGAAGTGGGTAAAGTCTTCGGTGTCACTCGTGAACGAATTCGTCAGATTGAAGCCAAGGCCTTGCGCAAGCTTCGACATCCTTCACGTTCAAATCAATTAAAAGATTTTCTTGAATAGTCGACACAGCAGTTGACGTCATTCAAACCATGGTTGCTCACTGGGCCATGGTTTTTTCTGTGCATGATCTGAGGATCGCACGAATAAACGGCAGATCAATCATTGCGAAGAATGGCAGATTTTTGGTAGAAATTCAGACTTTCTCAGTCGAATATTTGTTATAATTGTGGCATGACTATCTCATCCTGAGGAGTGAAAGTAATCATTAAATTATCCAAACGTTTACAAGCAGTTGCCGCATTAACGACGCCCTGGCGGCGAATTGCGGATATTGGCTCCGACCATGCCCACTTGCCAATCTATTTAAAGGCAACGGATCAAATCGATTATGCGGTTTGCGGAGAAGTTGTTGAGGGCCCTTATCGAATTGCACGCGATCATGTTCAGACCAGCGGTTATGCGGACCAATTGATTGTCCGGCTGGCTGATGGCTTGGCTGCCATTGAACCTGCGGATCAGATTGAATGCGCCGTGATTGCCGGCATGGGTGGCATGTTGATCACTGAAATCTTGAATCAAGGGACGCAACCCTTGCAATCGTTAAAGGCACTTGTGCTACAACCTAATCAAAATGTGGATGTTGTTCGCCAATGGCTAGGGCAACATCGCTGGCGGATCGTGGCAGAAAATTTGGTGTTCGACGAGAATCACTATTACCAAATGATGCTAGCCGTTCCTGATGCCGACCGGATTGATTACCAGCCAATCGAATTATTGATGGGACCGGTGATGCTTCAACAGGTTCATTCGGAAGAGGATTTTCGGGCTTACTGGCAGTTCCAATTGAAGCAGAAACAACAATTATTAGCACAGCTGATGCGTGCGAGCGAACCAATAACGGCCAAGATCCAAAAAGTTCAGACAGAGATTCGTTTCATTAAGGAGGGATTAGATGCGACCGACCGTTCAACAAATCATTGATTTCATGGACACGATTTTCCCACCTGCAAATGCGGAACCTGACGATCCGATTGGTCTGCAGATTGGCAATCGTGCTCAGACTGTTCGACGAATTTTAGTGACGTTAGATGTCCGTCCTGAAGTCGTTCAAGAGGCGATTGAAGTGGGTGCGGATCTAATTATTGCGCATCATCCATTGATGTTTCGACCCGCGCCACAATTGGACTATGCGGATCCACAGCAGCGCATGTACATGGAACTGATCAAACACCAGATTTCTGTTTTTGCAGCACACACGAATCTTGATGAGACGCCAGATGGGATGAATCATTGGTTGGCGGACCAGTTGGGCTTGATTGAACAACAACCCTTTAATCTACGACCAAAATCGTTCCAGCTACCGACGATTTACCTTGGAGTAATCGGCGAGCTACCGCAAATGATGACCGTACATCAATTTGCGGATCATTGTCGAACGGCATTTTCAGTCGATGGCTTGCGTTTGATGACGCAACAGCCTGACCAACTGATTTCTCGTGTTGCAGTGATTGGTGGCGATGGTGGTAAGTTTTATCCAGAGGTTTTGCAGGCAAAGGCACAGGTTTTCGTGACCGGCGATGTTTACTATCACACGGCGCATGACATGTTGGCAAATGGCCTCAGTGTGATCGACCCAGGTCATCACATTGAAGCCATCATCAAGCAGAAATTACCGCCAATTTTGCAAGCAGCTTTTGAACAAGCAGACTGGCAGGTAGATCTCTTGAGCTCGCAATTAAGTACAGATCCCTTTCAATTTATAAACTAAGACACTTTAAAAAAATGATCAACAATTTGGAGGCTTTTACAATGACAAACTATGAAGATCTCATTCCACGCTTTTTAAAGTATGTGAAAACAGAGACACGTTCTGATGAAGAGTCAAACACCGTTCCTTCTGCACCAAACGAAGTCACCTTTCTCCATGAACTTGAACAAGAGTTAAATGACCTAGGACTAGCAGAAGTCAAGTATAACGAGGCCAATGGTTATGTAACTGGATTGTTGCCAAGTAATCTCGATAAGAACGTTCCAACGATTGGCTTCCTCGCCCACGTTGATACGGCTGACTTCAATGCGAATGGTGTCAACCCTCAATTTGTTGAGAATTATGACGGTCAATCAATCATTAAACTCGATCCAGCGGGCGATTTTGTCTTGGATCCCGCAGAATTTCCAAGCCTGAAAAAGTATGCAGGACACACCTTGATTACGACAGATGGTAGTACCTTACTCGGATCTGATGATAAGTCAGGCGTCGCCGAAATCATGGCGATGCTGTCATATTTGTTGGCCCATCCAGAAATTAAACATGGTGATTTGAAGGTTGGTTTCGGCCCAGATGAAGAAATTGGGACGGGTGCCGACCGCTTTGACGTCGCTGATTTCGACGCTGACTTTGCCTATACCGTTGATGGCGGCCCACTTGGCCAACTCGAATACGAAACCTTCAGTGCAGCTGCCTTTAAACTGCATATCCAAGGCAAAAACGTTCATCCAAGTGGTGCAAAGGGTATTATGGTCAACGCGATTCAATTAGGCGTCGACTTCCAATCGGCTTTTCCTGCCAACGAAACACCTGAAACCACGGAAGGACGCGAAGGTTACTATCACTTGCTGAGCTTTAACGGGACCGTCGAAGAGGCTGATCTTGATTACATTATTCGTGATTTTGAAACAACTGGGCTTGAAGCTCGGAAACAATTTGTGACCGACCTGGTTGCCAAAATGAACGCACAATTTGACGAACCACGATTGACACTCAAGATGTGGGATCAATATCAGAATATGATTGACGTCATGAAGGACCACATGTCAGTTGTTCAATTAGCAGAGCGCGCAATGAACGCACTGGGCATTACCCCGGATGAGGAACCCGTTCGCGGCGGCACAGATGGCTCAAAAATCTCGTTCATGGGCTTGCCAACGCCGAATATTTTTGCTGGTGGTGAAAACATGCACGGTCGATATGAGTATGTCTCAACACAAGTGATGTCTCAAGCCGTCGACGTCTTGCTGAAAATCAACGAATTAAATGTCACAGAAAACTAGTCATGTCTGATCTTACACAACAATATACCTTGTTTGCCCATCCAGCCAAGCACAGTCTCTCACCGCAGATTCATAATGAGGGGTTTCGAGTGAATCGTCTAGATGCGGTTTATTTTGTGATCGATACCGAAGCAGCCGGCTCAGAGATTGCGGCGGAGATTCGAACCCGACCATTGGCAGGCTGCAATCTATCGTTACCACTCAAAGAAACGCTGATCCCAGAATTAGACGAGATCAGTCCAACCGCACAATTAATTGGAGCGGTCAATACGGTCAAAAATATAGCCGGTCGCTTGATTGGCACCAATACAGATGGTGAAGGTCTGATTGCAGATATCCAGGCTAACAACGTCAACCTTTCCGGTAAACGAATTTTATTACTAGGTGGGGGCGCCTGTGCTCGCGCCATCCTCGTTGCGTTGGCGGCTCGGCAGCCGCTGGAAGTGACGGTGATTCAGCGTGCAAATCGGCCTCATTTTCAACAGGTCCAGACACTCATCACTATCCTCCAATCGGCATCAGAACCACTAGTTAGCAACTTAACGTGCGTCGATTGGTCGTGGCTCGCGTCCGCTGAATTAGAAAGTTACGACCTGGTGATCAACGCAACTAGCTTAGGATTTGGTGCCCATCACGCACAGGCGCCGCTTTCAATCGAGCAATTACGTCGATTCCAACCAACCACTCAAATTTGGGATGTTATCTATGAACCGCGTGAAACGCACTTCCTACAAGCAAGTCGAGAATTGGGATTAACCACACACAATGGCCTGGGCATGTTGCTACAGCAAGCCGCACGATCATTCGACTTCTGGACCGGTCACAAGTTACCGCTAGCAGTCATTGAAAAAACTTTGAAGTGAGGGAATAATTGATGATCATTCAATTTAAGAAACCTTTAGATCAAGAAATTTTGACAGATATTTTAGCATCACTGAAACAAGCCCATCATCACGGTGTTTTGGTCGAAAATCACCTCGTCGTTTTCGACACCGATACCTTTGATTTTACTGAACGTCAAAAATCCGCTATTGCACGGCTTGAGTCCAAGCAGCCAAGATATGTCTTGAGTAGTCGTGCTTTTAAGCCAAATGACACTATCGTGAAGACACCACATAACCAAATTGGTGGGCACAACTTAACGTTAATGGCTGGACCATGTTCTGTTGAAAATGAGGAAATGATTCATCGTGTTGCCGCGGCAGTTAAAGCTGCTGGCGCGTCTGTTTTGCGTGGCGGTGCTTTCAAACCTCGCACCTCACCATATGACTTTCAAGGCTTGGGCGTTGAAGGCCTAACTTATTTAAGAGAAGCCGCAGATGAAAACGGTCTGGACGTCATCACTGAGGTCATGTCGGTTGAGGAAATTGATGCGGTTGGTCAGTACACCGATATTTTTCAAATTGGAGCGCGCAACATGCAGAACTACGAATTGCTGAAGGCTGTGGGTCGAACCCACCAGCCGGTTGCGTTGAAACGCGGGTTGTCTGCAACCATCGATGAGCTGTTGAACGCAGCAGAATACATCGCAAGCCAGGGAAATTTCAATATCATGTTGGTTGAACGGGGAATTCGTTCATTCGATGGCACATACACCCGTAATGTTTTAGATGTTGGTGCCGTACCGGTTCTCCATCAGTTGACGCATTTCCCTGTGATTATTGATCCAAGCCATGCTACTGGACATGCCGATCTCGTGACGCCATTAGCTGCCGCTGGGGTTGCAGCAGGCGCCCAGGGACTCTTGGTCGAAGTTCACGAAAATCCCGCACAGGCGCTCTCAGACGCCGCACAACAATTGACGCCAGCACAATTTGCGAAGCTGGCCACTCGTGCTCAAAAAATTCATGAGCTAGATGGCGCGATTGCTGAGGAAAAGAAAGCCATCGTCAAAGCGGCTGTGTCAGAGGATAATCACGAGAGTCACCACTCTGCCACGAATCCAGACGAGAACCATGACTGAATGGCAATTGAAGTTGGCTGACCGGCAGACGAACATCCTGATTGAAATCAACGCGAGTCAGCACTTGTTCGATCAACTCGTCTCATTGAAAGGTCACCAAGTTTTGTTGTTGACCGATGAGCACATTGCACCGTTGCATTTGCAACGCATGCAACAACAATTGAGCCAATATTGTCAGGTGGTTCCCGTTGTTCTACCGGCAGGAGAAGCAACGAAAAATTTGGATCAGGTTAAACAACTCTACACCATTTTGATGCAACATCAATTCACACGTACCGATGCGATTGTTGCATTAGGTGGCGGCGTCATTGGCGATTTAGGCGCGCTGATTGCCAGCACCTACATGCGAGGCATGACTTTAGTCCAAGTACCGACCACAATTATTGCCCAGTCTGATAGCAGTATTGGCGGTAAAACGGCGATTGATTTTCAGGGGATCAAGAATTTGATTGGAACCTTCTATCCTGCACAAACAGTGATTGTAGACCCTAAATTATTGTTAACACTGCCAAAACGTGATCTAGCTGCGGGCATGGTCGAGATCATCAAGTGTCTGTTAATCAGTTCGCGGCAACCAGAAGACGCGCAACTTTTGGAACAGTTATTGCTGGCCACTAAGTCGAGTGTGAGACTGTCACTCGATTTGCTTGCAGTTTTGGTGACTCGCGGTTTACAGATTAAGTCGGCGTTAGTCAGCCGTGATTTTTATGATTATAAAGAACGTCGCTATCTGAATTTTGGACATACGATTGGCCACGCGGTCGAAGCTTTGGCTCAGGGTGACCTTCTGCATGGCGAGGCGGTTGGAATTGGAATGATTGCACTGATGCGGGCTGCAGTTGACCATCACGAGTTGCCGCTTAATACACTCGTGATGACAGAAACGTTGTTCAAACAATTAGCGTTGCCAACAGAAATTCCACGGACAATTTCACACGAGGCGATTCTAGCACGCACCAGGCTCGATAAAAAAGCGGATGATCATGGCTTGACACTCGTCAAAATCAATGATGTCGGCCAACCTTTCTTGGTACCCATGACTCACGCCGCGTTTAAAAAATGGTTAGGGTGGTAATCGATGGAATATGTGACAGCAGGGGAATCTCATGGTCCCTATCTATCTGCGATTATTTCTGGCTTTCCGGCGAATGTCCAACTAGATCAACAGCGACTATTGGCTGACTTGCGTCAACGTCAAATTGGTTACGGTCGTGGTGGCCGGATGCAAATTGAAACAGATCAAGTCCAGATTATTTCAGGGGTTCGTTTTGGCAAGACTTTGGGTTCTCCAATTGGGTTGTTGCTGCCCAATCGTGATTTTGAGAATTGGCATGCAGTGATGTCGGTTTGGCCAACCACGACGCAAAACAGCGCGACTGTCACTAAGCGAATCATCACTCGGCCGCGTCCTGGACACGCGGATTTAGTGGGCGGTTTGAAATACGATCAGTTGCGTGATCTTCGCAATGTCCTTGAACGTGCGAGTGCACGTGAGACGGCAATGAGGGTTGCGATTGGCAGCCTCTGTCAGCAATTTCTGGCACAATTCGGAATTGTGATCGCGGGTGTAGTGACTCAAATTGGAGCAGCATCTTTATCACAAGAGTCTTTGCGACAAGCCTCACGCCCCCAATCGCGACGCGACTTCGAACGAGAAGTCATTGCACCGATTCGCCAACAATCAACCCGAACACTTGACGTGGAAACCAACTCACGGATGCAGGCCACAATCGATCAAGCAAAATCAGATCAGACCACACTAGGCGGCCAAATTCGGGTGATCGTTCAAGGTTTACCCTTAGGTTTGGGAAGCTATGTCAGCGCGAATCGCAAGTTAGACGCACGTTTAAGTTCAGCCTTAATGAGTATTAATGCAATCAAAGGTGTCAGTTTCGGCGACGGGTTTGATTTTGGACACGAAACCGGTCGAGCTGCAGTTGATGCCATCTTCTGGCAAAACGACAGCTACCAGCGATCAGAGAACCACCAAGGGGGTCTAGAAGGCGGGATGACCAACGGGATGCCGTTAATTATTGATCTTGTGATGAAACCCATTCCGACCCAACCAACGGGGGCGCCGACCGTTGACATTCGGACTCACGAGTTGACACGTGCGACCGTTGAACGTTCGGATACAACGGCAGTGCCGGCAGCTTCGGTGATTGCAGAGGCGATGACGGCAATAACAGTGATGCAGGCCTTCTGTGAGATGTTTGGTGAAGATGAGAATCAGCGCATTCAGCAAAACTTCGCACGCTATCAACGTTACCTCAAAGGTCAGCGGACTGAAGGACAAGAGCGATCATGATGACCACGAATCTCATTTCACAACAATATCAGATGCAACTTCAAATCAAACCAGGTCAATCGATTCAAGGCACGTATCAAACGCCGGCAGACAAGAGTATTTCTCACCGGGCGTTGATTTTTGGCGCGATTGCTGCTGGCAATACGGTGATCGACAATCTACTGGTTTCTGATGATGTCGAACGCACACAGCAAGCGCTGCAAGCGCTGGGTATTCAGATTGAAACTCGACAACACCAAACCGTCGTGCATGGCCTAGCTGGTTTTAATTTTCAACCTCAGCATTCACTCACACGCTTAAATTTGGGAAATTCTGGCACGACAGCGAGATTATTAATGGGCCTTCTTGCTAAGCAACCTCATACAATCCAACTGAGTGGGGATCTGAGCTTGAACCAACGACCGATGGCACGTGTCATTTCACCGTTGACCACAATGGGTATGCGAGCTGAATATTTAGCAGATCATGGAATGTTGCCGTTGCAAATTTTACCAACGACGCAGCTACGCGGGATCAAGTATACGTTGCCGGTTGCCAGCGCACAGTTGAAATCCGCCTTGATTCTTGGCGCACTACAGGCAGATGCACCTTCACATTTCCGACAACCCGCAGTAAGTCGGGATCATACAGAAAAAATGCTGTGGCAATTTGGTGGGTGCTCAAATCTTCATGTGGAGGGAAATTTGTTGACCGTTTCACCGCTCCAGCGTCCACTACAAGCACAACATGTCGTTGTCCCTGGTGATCCATCGAGCGCCGCCTTCTTGATCAGCGCAGCGTTGTTACTGCCGGGAAGTCAGTTGCTTGTCGAAAATCAAAGCTTGAACGAAACACGAACAGGATTTTTAAGATTGGTGCAACAATTAGCACCGCAAGCGATTGAAGTGTCCGTTTCGCGAGACGACACTGCAGGTGAACCTCGAGGAGATATTTTAGTTAAGCATGCCCATCAACAATTACCAGCTTTTCAAATCAATGGTCGGTTATTGGGATGTTTGATTGATGAAATCCCGATCTTGAGTTTGTTGGCAACGCAATGTCAAGGAACCACCATTATTCGTGAGGCAACTGAATTGCGTTACAAAGAAACCGATCGACTACACGTGATCACCACCGAATTGACCAAGTTAGGGGCAATCATTCGTGAACAACCTGATGGTCTAATCATCGAAGGACCCACAAAGTTGCACGCATCGGATGATGAAGCAACTGTATCTGCACACGCCGATCATCGAATTGCAATGATGTTGGTGATTGCGGCCATCTTGAGTGGTCAACATTTTTCAATTGAGGGATTGGACAGTATTGCAATTTCTAATCCGACTTTCATCACTGATCTTCAACAATTGTTGCGAGTTGAATCGCAATGGGACCAACTTTAGAAATCTATTCATTGGAACAAAGGACAGCTATCGTGGCAATCATCTTAATTGGTTTTATGGGCGCGGGCAAGACAACATTGGCGCGCACACTTGCACAGCAACATCGACTGACTTTTATCGATACGGATGAACTACTCGGTCGCCAATTTCAGACAACAACCGGTAATTTATTTAACCAGGTCGGGGAAGAAAAGTTTCGTCGACTTGAATTTGAAACTTTGCGGCAGACGTTATCGACGGATGTGCCAATTGTGGCAACGGGTGGTGGCATTATTGAGTCATCAGAGAGTCGTCGTTTGCTTCAACAAGCTGCAACTGTTTTCTGGTTAAACGTTGATTACTCAACCTGCTATCGGCGAATTGCAGCAGATACGACCCGTCCACTGGTGACTCAGTCGACCTCAGATGCCCTGTATCAACGATTCTGCCAACGCGAATCCATTTATCGGCAGGTTGCGACTCATGAAATTACGGCCACAAAAAAATCTCCTCGGCAGTTGGCCGAAGAGATCTGGCAGTTGAAGACGTCATGATTATTGCCGTCTATAAATTTGGATCAACTCTGAAATTAAGTGGTGAGGCGGCAGTTTGCGCTGTGATTAAATCAGTCACTAATTTTTGATAGCCTTTGATGGCAATGCTAGCAACTTTCAAGTTAGCTTCATCAATGGCTTTTTGTTTGCCTTCATTTGGAAGTTCGGCAATGACCTGATCACTTTTAACCAGCTGTTGCCACATTCGTTGGTTAACTTGATCTTGAGTAGACATGAGTTGGCGTTGGTAATGCTGCCAATTGCGGTCCAGCAAAACGCTGGCCTGCTTAAAGAGCCAGTAAGCAGAATTGTTGGTGTAAGTTTCCTTACCACGCGTATACATCATTGGCACCTTTACACCGGTTGAATAGAATGGAACGTAGACACTTTGTGCACTGACACCCATCGCTAACCAATGGATTCCTACCAATGACTCATCAACCCCGCTGCGGAGTTGTAGGAGATGTGATTCTTGAGTGGTTGCGACACTAATTGGGCGATATCGAATCGTTGCTTGAGGATTTGCGACGAGGTCAAAATCTGTGCCTTGGAAGTGATCGGATAAGACGCGTTCGGCTTGGGCAATCGAAATCGGATCATCAGGTCGACGGGTGAAGGGAAGTTCGAATGAATGAGGTTGTTGCGTCACGGATGGTGTCAAGAGGCGCTGGCCGCTCCAGACACGAGGCGTGTTGTAGACCAAGTCAGAATCATCGGCGGTTCCGAAGATCCGACGAAAATTAAACGGACGATCAGCTGGCCAGAGGTGATGGTCTTGAACGAATGATTCTAAATTTGGTGATGTGATAAATTGATCCGCATCCTTAAAGTCAACGACTTGAATGGCTAGCTGGTTGGCAACTACCGCGTATTGATCGTCAGGGATCCGTTGTGCGACCCATTGGTGACCGGAACCAACTTCGAAGTACCAAGCCTCATCCTGATCCGCAAACAAAATGCCATTCGCCTCGGCACTGCCGTGTTCGTCGATGATTTTGCCTAAGCGGCGGACACCTTCACGCGCAGTTTTGACGTAGGGGAGCACTACGGTGATGATGGCCTCCTCAAGGAGACCGGTCTCGAGTTCGAATGGATCTACTGCTAGCACACGCTCGTTTGCATAGGCACTCTCTGTGGCGCTGATTGCAACATGATACTCGTTGATGCCATCCTCGGCAAAGATACCATAATGATCCGTCCATTCTGGTGTGGCAGAGTATTGATAGGCAACTTCTGGTAGCGCTAAGCGAAACTTATTCGCTTTGGAAATAAATTCGGCGTTAGGTTGTTGACGGTGTGGATTGAATTGCAAGTGTTTCGGCCAGGCAGTACGGCTGTCTTCGTTACGACCAATGATTACCGTCCCATCTAGACTGGCTTTTTTACCAATGAGAATGGAAGTGCAAGATGATCTAAAAATCGGTTTCGTCATGATTAAGTCTCCTTTGAACGGCTAATTATGCTAAAATAAATTGAATAATAATTCTAACTCACAAGAAAAGGAGCGACACTTATGCCTTTAGTTCATATTGATTTAATTGCAGGTCGTAGTCAAGAACAATTGAAAGCTTTAGTCAAAGACGTTACCGACGCCATTGTAAAAGATACGGGTGCACCTGCAGAACACGTTCACGTGGTACTCAACGAAATGCAGAAAGATCGTTATTCGGTCGGCGGTATTTTAAAGAGTGACGAGCAGTAGTTCATTGGGCATCAACAATTTTGAATGTCACTGATTAAACACACGGTGATCAACCGCTGTGTTTTTTTGATGTCATCAATTGTTTCCAGCAGACCAGAACCGCGCGTCTCAAGAATGCACGAAGGCCGCCTAGATGGCTAGATATTGGGCCAAATAATCGGCTAAGCCATCCTGATTGTTGTTCAACGTCGTAATATCGTTGGCTGCTTTTTTGATGGCGGAGGTCCCGTTAGCCATGGCAACGCCCCAGCCGACATTGGTTAACATTTCCAAGTCATTCGATTCGTCACCAAATGCAATAATATCGGCGTTCGGAATGTTGAAATAGTCAGCAACATATTGGACGCCGGCATATTTGTTGATGCCTTCATGGACGATTTCGATGGCATTCACTTGCCCACCCCAGCTATTCAATTCAATATGTGGATATTTCTGTTTCAAGAAAGTTTTGATGGCAGGTTGATCCTGATTATCAACAAAAATCGTCAACGAAGTTGGATTGGTTTGTAACGACTGCTCACTCAGGATTTGATTGCTCTTCAATGTGGTCGGGAAGAAGCCAATATCAAGATCGACGATTTGATCGGCGAAGAGGAAGTTTTTACCTTCCGCAGCAACCATGTGGATTGGCAAATCTTGCTTCATCTTTAGCACATCAAAGACGAGATCACGTGGGATCGTTGAACTTTTCTCGCCGGCCCATTCTTGATCGGGAACGTGGATCAAACCACCGTTAAAGTTGACCATCGGGCTTTTCAGTCGGAGATCGTGATAATAATTGACGCTAATCCGATTCGGGCGACCGGTCGCAATTGCCACGATATTGCCTGCATCTTCCGCTTTTTTCAGTACTGCAGCCGTTCGTGAACTGATTTGAGATTGATTATTCAAGGTGGTGCCATCTAGATCAAGTGCAATTAATTTTTTTGTCATTTTAAATGTCCTCTGAAATGGTTTAATTTCATTCGACGAGCCAATTTTTAGGGCGAGGTCGAAGCTAAAAATACATATTATCTCATTTTATCAAAAAAACCTCGTGCAATAAAGCCCGACGTCAATAAACTGCTGATCATCTCATGAATTCCAGGGGATGCACTGGTTGAAGCTTTGGACTGATTTCCGTTGCTCTTTGATCCTTTTCTCGGTATAATCGGGGACAGGGAGTGAGTTTATGGCCACTGATGAACAGAAAGAAAAAATATTGACCGCCCTCGAAAACGTGATTGATCCCGAATTGGGTATCGATATCGTTAACTTGGGCCTGGTTTATGACGTTGACTTAGATGAAGATGGTTTGGCGACCGTCAATATGACGTTGACCACGATGGGCTGTCCGTTGACCGATTATTTGTCCGATCAGATCAATACCGCGCTTAAGGTTTTGCCTGAAGTTGATGATGTTGATATCGAATTGGTCTGGTATCCGCAGTGGACGCCGGAGATGATGAGTCGCTATGCTCGCATCTCGCTCGGAATCGGTTGATCCTCGCTTGAGTATGTTCCGCTTCTAGTGAGTACGGGCTTTTCATAATAATCGATCAATCTCGTGATGTTTTTTAGGTGATACAAAAAAACGACCCCCAGTGAGGTCGCTGATGAATTTGGTAAAATTACTTTTTGCTTGCTAAGTATGCAGTCAAATGATCGATGTCTTCTTGACTTGGTTCGAGTTCTCCAGCCTTGATCTGGTGAATCTTCTCGACACTGAAGTGACTTTCAAACGCAATTTGTGTATCGGTTAATTCCTTGCGTTTCTGTAAGTCGATTAATTCTTCTGCAATTTTTGACAATGACATATCAAAACCTCCTTGAGTAGCACAGGTTAATTTTACCATTAATCAGAAAAATAGAGAAAGTAAAACAGGTGAAAAAATGGAAGTTAATGAATTAGCCAATTTTCCAACAACAGAGTTTGCCGCTTTTTCGACCGCTAAAATGACTTATTTCTTGCCATACACGGCCAAGACTAGCAAAGAGACTATCGAACAATTCTTCGGTGAAGATTTCGGTAAGAAGGCCGATATCATTAATCATCAATTGGTTGTTCTTGGGAGCGAAGGCTGGTCCCCAGTACAAGAGGGCCGGATCATCGCTAAGTTCACCAATAACAAATACAAGGTGATTGATGTCAACTATTATCGCCGAAACTTTAATGATCCCATCATCGACGAAAAAGGTCAGGGAATCTATTAATTTAACCAGGTATGAATTTCATCGAGATCTAGGGGTGGAATTGGTGCCAGCTCGATTGATTTGAGTCGTGTCATTGCGCGTGGCGGCTTTGCGTTGATGATCTGGCGTAGAATTTGGATAGATTCAAAATCTCGTTTACCATCATCGCGTCCGGTAATGCTCTCCAGCACAAATTCAGGGGTTAAATAAGCATCAAGTGGGGCGATCACAAGTTGTTTGTGGTCGCTCTTTTTATTTGCGAGAAGGAGCGGGGTGGCAGCAACTGCCGTTGTCACACCTATCGTGTAATTTGTTGCCATTTGAAATTGCTTGATCGTCTGTTTTGCTTGTCCCTTAAAAACGACTTCAAACGTGCAAAAGTCTTGGGCTGTCATTAACCGCTGAAGTTGACCGGCGTCAAATTCAATCGATGGCGTTGCATCTGGCAGTAACTGATGCATGAGCGCGTTCAATAAATGTTGTGTGGCTTGAGGTAGCCGGACTGATTCACCAGCGATTAGTCGTGCAAAGGGCGTCTGGGCCAATGTGCTAACGTTGATATGTCCGAATTGGGTACCGGCGCTATTCAACGTGTTCGCATAACCAGCGGCGACAGCGAGTTCTAAGTGATCAGCGTCGATTGCCAAATCGAGTGGTTGATTGGTAGGCGCGTCGACTAACAATTGTCGTAACGCTGCGACAACAGGCATCAAACTCAGCAACTCATCAACATCAACCACTTGCAAATTTTCATGGCTCGTTAACTCAACGCATGCTGTGGTAGGTGATGAGCTATCGAAAATCTGACAATTCGCTTGGTCGGCGATTGCGTTCAGCTCAATTTGTCTGAAGGTATCTAACTGACTTCCGTCGACAATTCCCAACAACTTCTGCGCCGAGGTCAGTTGATGGCCTAACGCAATCAATAGATCAGGGTTAGTGCTGACGAAGACATGCTGTGTAGTTATTAATTTATCGGCGAAAGTGGTCATCAACAGACTGGCGATATCGGCTAGCGTCATCGTTGCGCCATGAAACATTTCACCAAAGCTTACTTCAGAGGCGGGGTCGTCTTCATGACCAAGCACGTGATCAAAAGTGACCCAGGTCGCCAATTTCTTTTGTTTGAAGGTATTCGCAAGTGCAATTTGGATGGCGTCTTCGACTTGTCCTGGTGATAATTCTGGCATGAAGGCGGCAACAACTGTTTTCAAAATTGAAGCCGTCTCGGCCGTGTCGTCGTTTGAAAGTGGTGGTTGGTCGGCGAGTGTCAGTTGATCAACAGGTTGCCAGAATCGGGATGAACCGTTATTTGTTGATGGTGTTGTCACTTGATCGTTCATTTAATCGCATCCTTCTTATTAGTTAACATTCAGGTTGTGAAGTCAGGTACTCACTCAGGTCCATTGTAACGTAACCGGTTACAAATTTACAGTTGCAATTCATCAAATTCGTATTAATTCCGTAAAATCACGGGGATTTTTTGCTATTTTTGGGCTGGTTCGCTAAAATATAGGCTATGGATTATTTAACACGTTTATCAGAACTGACACAGCCATACGCAGCAGTCCTTAATTTACAGCTGCAACTTGACGAAGTGCATCGCTGTCTGGATGAAATCGGCAACGAACAGCTGCTTTCACGACCATTTCCTCGATTAGGCTTAACCCAAGACGATTGGTGGTTATTCATTGAAACCGCTAGCCAGCAACGATCACAACGCCAAATCGATACGGATTTTGCTGCGATTGATCATTTGCTTCGAAACTTTCGAAAGTTCTTACAATATCGTTTCGGTCAGTGGACGCTTATCAGCCAGCAAGCCCTCGACATTTGGTCTAAATATTGGCCGAGTCGACGTTATCTAGAACTGATGGCGGGCAACGGTGCGTTGTCAAAGGCGCTGCACCAACGAGGACAAGCCGTGATTGCAACGGATAGTTTTTCATGGCAAAGCGAGAACGTGACTGGACGCCATCTCGTCTATCCCGTGGAAAACTTCACGGCGTCTGCAGCAGTCGCCAAGTATGGTCAACAAGTCGACGCCATTATTCTGAGTTGGAGTCCAGATCGTGATCCGCTGGATTGGGCGTTGCTTAATCAGATTCGTCAACTAACACCACAACCGGACTTACTCGTGATTGGCGAGAAATTTGGCGTCACGAATAGTGAACTATTTTGGCGAACACAAGCCCCACGTTTTTCGCCGCAGGTTCAGCTGATCAATCGTTATCTACCGCAACATGATCAGATTGCCGAACGACTTTTTCTTTTTCGTTAACCAGATTTGGAGCGTATTCAGAATGAAAAAAAAGCTTTTCATCGACTTACTTTTAGTGGTCCTCAGCGGACTCATTTTTGTCAGTTTTCGGCAGAATGAGCAACGCAATAATGAGAGTCGTCTCAACCGAAACGACTTGTCTGTCAATAGTTTGATTGTTTCGGGGGCTAAGAACCAATCTGTCGAAACTGCGATTCAAAAACTGGCTAAGCATTCGGTGACTGACTTTCAACTGCAGCTCGTCAGTCGTAAAGATGCTAACCTATCGTATGTTTATGCCAAAGGAAAGACGCGCTATACCTTACCTTTGACTTCCGGACGGACCTTTAACGAGAATGATTATCGTTCCAAGGTGCCATTCGTGATCCTGGGTTCTGACCTGAGTAAAGAGGCCTACCAGCCCCAATCGCAGATGTATTATCATTTACGTGAGACTTATCTGGCGGTCATCGGTGTGACTGGTGATAAAACTGACTCGGCAATTAATCATCACCTCTTCATTTCGTTGTCGCCGAATCAGACAGATCTTGGCAGTTTGCGGACAGCTGATTTTCGGATCATCTATGATCCAACCACGCCTCAGAAGCATGACACCAAGTCGATATTACGATTGTTTAATGCCCATTCGACCAAACGTCTGGTTGATGTCTCAACAGTCAAGCGTGAACGACAAGGGTGGTTCGAGCGTTCAGGGATGATCTTGACCCAGGTGATTTTGATCATGGTTCTAATGATCATCTTGGCATGGATTTTAGGGTATCTGATTATTTACTCGACGAAGAATTTCCAGATGCGGCCGTTTTTCAAAAATCAATTGTCACTTAGCATGGTTGGTCAATACGCGACGCACCTCGTCCTTGCAACCGTCATTGGTTGGCTGATCGGTTGGCGAGTGCAATCAATCGAACAGCCGGCCGTGATTTTCTGGCTATTGGTGGGATTTGATGTCTTCGCCACATTGGTTATTTATCTCTACCTGAGTTATTCGAAGCACTATGCGCATTTACGTGCGGTTATCAAGAAGAAAGATTGAGTTGAAATGATGGAATTACCAGCAGTCTTTATCGAAAAATATCAACGATTACTCGGCTCCGATGAAGCCCCGGCCTTTTTTGAGAGCTTTGAGCAACCGGCAGAAACCGGATTTCGAATCAATCCCAAGAAGACGACCTCAAAACAGCTCGCTGATTATCAGCGGAATTTTGAAGGGATTCCTTGGAGTCCACTGGGCTTTTATGGGAAGAGTCGCGGTCATTCATTGCCACAAGTGTCAGGTGCAGTTTATTCCCAGGAACCTAGTGCTCAGGCGGTGGCTGCATTGGCTGATCCCAAACCGCAGACGCGAGTTCTCGATCTCTGTGCTGCCCCGGGTGGCAAGACGACTCAATTAGCCAGTTTGTTAGCTGAAACCGGCTTATTAGTTGCTAACGAAATCGACGGTCAACGGGTTAAAGTATTGTCAGAAAATGTCGAACGTTTTGGCGATAATCATGTTGTGGTCACGAATCACGATCCTGACCGTCTCGCTGAATTATTACCTCATTTTTTCGACTTGATCGTGATTGACGCGCCCTGTTCGGGTGAGGGCATGTTTCGGAAGGATCCCAACGCGACTCAATACTGGTCACCAGATTATGTTCAGCAGTGTCAAGATCGCCAACGTCTGATTTTAACGGCTGCATTGAAGATGTTGCGTCCAAACGGTCAACTAGTGTATTCGACGTGTACGTTTTCACCAGAGGAAAACGAACAAAATATCAGCTGGCTGCTTGAACAATATCCTGCGCTATCGACAATTGCACCAGAACAGACGTGGCCGAATGTTGACACTGGCCGTCCAGAATGGGCTGACGGCAACGAGCAATTGCGTCATGCGCGCCGTTTCTGGCCACATCATTTACGAGGCGAGGGCCATTTCATGGTCAAGCTTCAAGCACACGACCTGACCATTGCAGTGCAATCCGAAACTGCTAGCACTAACAGCAGTCAGCCCGCACGACGTCAAAAAGGCACGGCTCAAAAGAATCGACGTGGCGGCACTCGTGGACGAGGTAATTCTCAATCACAGACTCAGCAGATCCATTTGAATCGAGTTCAGCAAGATTTATTGTCGCAATTCATCAATGCAACCTTCGTTCAAACACCGGTATGGGCGAGTTTGTCTGATAAGTGGCAACTCGAGCTGCATGGCGATCAACTATTTGCCGTACCTGCTGAACTTGTGGATCATGCAGGACTCAAGTTTGTCCGTCGAGGACTTTGGATCGGAGAGTTTCGTAAACAACGCTTCGTCCCGAATCACGCGCTCGTGATGGCGACGCCTGTGTCTGAGTTTATTCATGTCGTCGAGCTTGCTGATGCAGATCTTGAGCATTATTTGCACGGCGAAGCACTGCGATTGAACACTGAATTGACTAAAGGTTGGTATCCAGTCGCTTCAGAGCAACGAATTTTCAGTTGGGGTTATCTCGTCGATGGCACGTTGAAGAACTTTTATCCAAAAAACTTAAGATTTTAGTGATTTCAAGCAAGCCAAGTGGAAAACTTGGCTTTTTTTAAAAGTTAAATTTTATCGTTTATCGATATATTTTTATTGATAAAGGGAAAACGATTTGGTATGATCTTCTTATCAATTCACTTGAAGGAACGAGGTTTCGTGATGAAAAAAAGATTGTATTTTCTCAAAATTGTTTTAGCCTTAGCCGTGCTTGTGGTGTTGATGATTGAAGGTCTGATCACGACTCAATTTGTCACGAGTCCACAACAAACGATGCATTGGGCGGATTGGTTATTTCTCCTCGTGGTTTGGATTGCGATAGCCTTACTGATTACGGTGGCGTTTTTCTTGAATCGACTCTTAAATCTGATTCAAGGTGATGACGTCTTCTCCCCACAGTCATTACCGATTGTTCGGGCCATTCGCCGATTAATCTACATTATCGGGATTGATGCCATCGGAATCCTGCCATTTTTTTACGAGGGTGCCCAGTTGGATGATGCCCCTGGTCTGATGTTATTTGGATTAGGCGTGGTCTTCATTCCGTTCGCAGTGGGTGTTTTTGCATCTGTATTTGAACAACTGCTGACCACCGCAATTCAACTCAAGACTGAGAACAGTCTGACCATCTAAGGGGGAGGTAGAACAATGGCAATCATCATCAATCTGGATGTTTTACTCGCCGAACGAAAGATGAGTGTGACGGAACTTTCCGAAAAAGTTGGCATCACGATGGCCAATCTCTCGGTGTTAAAAAACGGGAAAGCCAAAGCCATCCGCTTTTCAACGCTTGCTAAGATCTGTGAGGTGTTGCAATGCCAACCGGGAGACTTACTCGCGTATCAGCAGTCACGAACTGCACCGTAAACATCGATCCACGAAAAAATGAACCCGTCATCTTAGTGATCGCGTCAACGATCGACTCACTAAGATGGCGGGTTCATTTTTGTTTGATGCCTGTTTCTAGTCTGACTGAGCCAATTGAGGTTGGTCAGCGACTGGTTCTAATTTGTTGCCAGTCGAGTCCAATTTGGTCGGCAAAACTGATTAAATTGGGGCTGAAAATCAACTCAATCTGTCGAAGATCAGCAACACTTGTGCAGCCGAAGACAGGCAGAAGTTGATTCAGCTCGTCTAACCAAGCTTGGAAAATCGTAATCATTTCTTCGATAGGGTGATGCAGCGCGAGATGGAGGAAATAAGCCGACATGCCCACAAGATCAGCGCCCAATGCAAAGGCTTTGACGGCTTGCCAAGGGGTGCGGATACCACCACTTGCGAAGGTTAACGCGGCCTGCTTCTGAACCGTTTGGCGCAGGCTCAGTCGAGCAAGCAGGCTTTCAATCAGGGTCAGTCCAAAATCCTGATAATCAGAAACCAAATGTGTTGGCCGGCGATGATCTTCGATTGCAATAAAGTTGGTTCGACTGATCCCCGATAGATCAAGATAATTGAAACCAAGGTCAAAAAGAGCGGCTTGACTAGCAGCAGACATCCCAAAACCCACTTCTTTCGCAATCAAGGGGGTCTGCTGACCAACGGTGCTTTGAAGCGCCCGTAAATTATCGATCCAGCGGAAATCTTGATCGCCTTCGGGCATTGCAAATTCTTGTGCGGCATTCAGATGAATTTGTAAGGCATCGGCGTGAATCAAGTCGATCATTTCTTGAGCAAATTCGGGTGCATGATCTGCACCAAGATTGGCAAAAATAACGCCGTTCGGATTCTGCTCGCGAACAATCGTAAACGTGTCAGCTAATTCAGGCTGTTGTTTAAGAATACTCATCGAGCCAACGGCCATCGGCAAGTTAAAGTGAGCCGCTAATTGTGCAAGCTTATCATTGATCACCATGGCATCAGCGGCGCCACCGGTCATCGCGTTGATATAAATCGGGTAGGCGATGGGCCGATTAAAGAGCAGCTGTTCAGGATGAACGGCTGCTTGATTGGTTTCTGGCAGAACGGGATGCAACAGACGCACTTGTGCAAACTGATCACGTTCAAACGCTGACTGCCGATAAAGTCGCTCGGCAATGGCTAAATGTTCCTTTTTTCGTTGTTCTTGTTTAGAGTTTATGGTCATACGATTGCCTCTGAGGCGTCAAAAACGGCGAGTGGTAAGGTTGCAATTTGCTGGCGGCCCCATTCGGATATGAGGCGAGCTTGATCAACATAGCGATCGGTGATTACAATACCGCAATCACCACCACCGGCACCGGAAAACTTGGCAGCTCCACCATAGTTCTCCGCAATTTGACAGAGTTGTTTCAATTCTGGCGTTTCAATATTGACGCCTGAAAAAGCGCCAAGTTGGCGTAGAATGGCACGATTTTCTCGGATGCCACTCTTAACAGCGGCTAAATTCTGACTACGAATTCCCGCAATAATACTTTGGACGCAATTACGGCTCTGGCGGAGAAATTCATGATACTGATCTTTCTTGGCAAACTTGGCAATCGTAATCTTATCGACGAGGCGACTGGTTGAAGCAGGAGAACCTGTCCAACCAATCAACAGCTCTAATTCGGCGGGAACGTGAAGAATCTCAATCTTTAAGCCCGGCCATTCGCTGGCGAGCACTTGAGTCAAGGAGTCATTCTTCAATACTGTTCGCAGCCAATCCTTATCAAACGTGCTAAAAGCAAGCCAACCACCAAAAACGCTGGCAGCGATGTCACCCAAGGAGCCATTACCCTGAATATTGAAGTGGGCGATGGCTGCGAGTTTGAAAATATCGAGACGTGACAGTTCCAACTGATAAAATTCGCTCAGAGCTTTGACTGTAGCGACGGTCACCGCGGCGGAACTGCCAAGTCCAAATTTACGACCACCTTGATCCTCAAGTTCACTGTTGATATTTAAATCATAAATCCGCAAAGGGCGGTCTTGTTCGAGTGCCAACATTTCGACGACTCGAATGCCTTCAAGAATGTAGTGGAAAGGATTATCACGGTTGTCAAAGACCATTTGATCGCCTTGTCGACGCCAATGAAAATCCGTTTCAGCATACTGTTGAGAATTGATCGTCCCTTGATTTTCAGCTTCAAAGACCGTGACCGTGATAAAACGATCTAAGGCGACAAGAATTGCTGGATGGCCTGGCTCAAGTACAGCATATTCGCCTGCAATGTACAATTTACCTGGCGCTTTAACAGTAATCATTTAATCGATTCGACCCTTCGAATTTATTCGTTGACCAGATAGGCACCTGGCCCTGGTCGACAGCTTGTAAATGTTAGATTTGGGAATTCTTTTTGAAATTCATGGATGATTTTTTCAACATCCTGCAGTTGACATATTAATTTAGGATTAGGGCCGGCGTCAAGCGTGACATAACAATTTAACCCTTTCCTACGAATTTCACGTGCTTTCTCCCAGATTTGGAGGGTCTCGGGTTCGAAGTACGTGAAGGGTGGATCGGCGCTCAACGTCGTGGCATGCATTTGCATCGCATTGGTTTCTGCCAAAGCTCCGATTTTATCGACGGCTTTGGCGGCAATCGCGGCAGTCATCTTTGGAATTGCCGCTTCGGCAGTGCGTGCCCAAACAGGATAGAAAGGAGAGGTGGCCACACTGGCTGCCATGCCTGCACTGGAGGAGACTTTTTTCTGTGACTGATCTACGAGTACAGCTAGGATGGCAATAGGGAAGTCAACTTGTTCCGTGTTCGCAATCGCGGGTTCAGCAAAAGATGATTGATCATCCTGGCCAGCGTGCCAAACGACGAAGCCGCCATAAATGGAACGACTCGCAGAACCAGATCCATGTCGCGCTAATATCGATAATTCTCGGCGCGATAACTTTAACCCGGCTGCTGTACTTGCTGCTAGCGCTAATGCCGCAAACGCCGATGCCGAGGAGGCCAATCCAGCCGCATTAGGCACATGGTTGTCCGAACGAATCAGCGCCGCCTTCTGTAAGCCACTCTGTGCACGTACGAGATCAATGACATGCGTGATTTTCGCAGAAACAGGCTGTACTTCACCATCAAGGTAAAATTGATCCGCAACATCATCTACGAACGTGACGCTCGTCTCGGTATAAAATTGATCCAAAGTAAGGGACAGTGAACTGTTAAAAGGCAACATTTGCTGTGGATCACGTTTTCCCCAATACTTGACCAATGCAATGTTCGTATAAGCTCTTGCTCGACTCATATGAACACCTCCGTTTCAAAATTTAGCCATTTTTTAAGCCAACGATAAATTCAATCAATGACGATTAACGATTAATCCTATGATTCAGATTACTCAGAGGACTCGGTAGCTAACTTAGTCAACCAAGTTTTTTCGGTAAACTGTTGCTGAGCAGCTTGGGCGGCTGCTAGGTCAGCAAAATAGCCAAAGACACAACCACCACGACCGCCACCGGTTAACTTTGCACCGAGTGCACCTGCATCATTAAGCTTTTGAATTAATTGATCGAGTTCAGGCGTGCTGACCTGCAATTGTTGAAGGGCTTGCTGATTTTCTGTTAGAAGTCGACCAAATTTGTGTTGCGCACGTGTTGATGCCTGGGTCAATAACGTCTTGACCATTGGTGCCAATAATGAGATCCGGTCCATCTGACGCTGCCATAACTCGGGTTGGTCGACCCGTAATTGGGCAACATCCTTTAAGGCTTCACCCGTCTTACCAGGGATTCCGCTGTCGACGATGACAAAATAACCTGGCAGTTGCAACGACAATGGTTCAAAATGTTGCCCTCGTTGAAAGAAGTAACCCTGATCTGCTTGAACGACAAGGGCATCCAAGCCACTGGGATTGCCGTGCTGAATCGTTTCTTCTAAATCGATTAACTGATTGAAATCGGCAGTTGAAACCGTGATCTCTGAAAAGTCTATCAAACTTTTCAACACTGCCGTCGCAATTGCAGCTGACGAACCCATGCCACGTTCAAAGGGAATCTGACTCTCGACGCGTAATTGTAAAGTTTGCGGCCATTTGAGCGTTTGACCGAACCGTTGTAAAAATTCACGTACTAACGCCGAAATGTTCTGCAAATCGACCGGCGCGTCTGAGAGTAAACCCGTATATAATTCCGAACTGAAGTCTACTTGAGGTAGCTGATTTTGAACGTTACCCAACGCGCTTGTCGTGGCTTGCACACGAATGGCCTTTAACGGGATGGCAATTGCAGTCACACCGTAGACCACAGCGTGCTCACCCACCAAGATCAACTTTGCATGACTCTCGCCGTAACCTGTTTTTTTCATGTTCTCATTCCTTGCTAGATTCTTCTACTATCATACCGTAAGTTGACGAACTTGTCGTATTTTTTAAGAAATGTTGGAGAAAAAACAAAGGGAAAACGGTGAATAAAGTTAATTTTAATTTACTTTGGCTATTCTATGATTGCCGAATAATCTTTCTTCTTAGATTCATTTATTGTAAGACGATTTTTATCACGTTGAAAATGCTGGTCATGATATAATTACAGTGTTTATTTTGACAAAGGAGAAACAACTAATGACCACAACAATTGAAGTTAATAAACAAAGTGTCAAGCAACTTCTTGAATCTGGTAAAAATAAAAAGTTCGTCATTCCGGAATACCAACGCCCTTATGCTTGGACGGACGATCAAATACAAGTTCTATTTGATGATCTCGTTGAGTATACGGCTGATAATAATGAAAGTACATATTTTTTGGGAACCATTGTTTCATACGAGAATGACAATCAAGAACAGGAAATCATTGATGGTCAACAACGGCTCACGACGTTATTTTTGTTGTTACGTGCAATTTATGCAAAGCTTGAAAAAAGTGGTACAGATGCAGCATATTTAAAAAGTCAAATTGAGCCAGCTATTTGGGAGCAAGATGATATCACAGGTGAAGTCAAAACAGACCAAGCACTTATTAGCTCAAGGGTAATGGGGGATGATGGAAATCAGGATTTTAAAGATATATTGGTTCATGGCGTGGTCAATCCAAAATCAAAAAGTAATTATTCTAGAAATTATGTCCAACTTCAGACCCTTATAGATGAGTATGCCACCAGCGATCCGTTATCTTTTTATCGCTTTATTAGTAACATTCTCAATAAGGCAATTCTGTTGCCGATTACGGCCGATTCCCAAGACACTGCATTAACAATTTTCTCTACACTGAATGACCGTGGCTTAGCCTTGTCAGACGCCGACATATTTAAGGCAAAAATTTATAACCAACTTGACGCGTTAGGCAAGAAAACGTTCATTGAAAAATGGCAACAGCTTGACGAAGAGGCAACTAACGCGAACGAGAGTATTCAAAAACTATTTTATTATTACATGTTCTATTTAAGAGCAATTGATAACGACCGAAATACAACAACTCCAGGTATTCGTAAGTTTTATGCGAAAAATCATTTTGAGCGTCTTTATTCAAATGACATCATGAATAACCTGAATCAGATTTTAAATCTCTGGGTTGTGATCAACAATAGAAATGCTTTAGACGACGAACCTTGGTCAGAAAATATTGAAATTCAGCAAGTCTTAGATGGACTGACATCGTATCCCAATGAATTTTGGAAATACCCAGTCGTTATCTATTATTTGAGTTATCATCGGGAAGCTGGATTTGAAGCTAAGTTTCTCGTGTTTTTGCGAAGATTATTGGCTGTTCTCTCCGCGCGCTATATTGTGACACCGACGATTAATGCAATTAAGCGGGGAATTTTAAATTTAAATGCAGAAATTATTAAGTCGCCGAGCCCAAAATTCGATTTCAATCAGATTGATGAACAAGAACTTAAAGATAAAATTAAAAATGCTCACCGCAATACAGTTAGAATGATTCTTAAAATGATTGCTTATCAGCATCAAACAGAACTGTTACCAGAGAAATGGGAAATAGAGCACATTTTCCCTCAGAAATGGCAGCCAAGTTACTTCCAAAGTAATCCAGATAATGAAGTTAAAAATCTAGTCGAACATATTGGCAATAAAATACCATTTGAAAAGAAATTAAATATTACCGCAAGCAATGGTTATTTTACCAAAAAACAAGAGAGCTATCGAAAATCGAAAGTTAAAGTGTTGCTTGAACTTTCGCATGAACATAAGGAGTGGGGACTTGATGAAATACGTGAGCGAGATATCCGTATTTCCGATGAACTTTTCAATCTGCTTGATGACTGGGGCTTGAATAAAGTAGATGTGCTACAAAAAAAGACTCTCGTTGCCATCCCCGATGAGCGAGTTAATGACTATAAACGTTTCACAGAGATGTTTGGAATGGAAGATTCAGAGGAAACACGCCTAAAATTTTTGAACATGTGACGAAAAAAAACACTCAAACAAGTTTGAGTGTTTTTCAGTAAATATCCATTTGAACTCAAACAAGAAATAATTTTGTACCGATTGATTTTTGCAAATCGATTGAAATCAATAACTTCTTTCATTTAATGGGACCCAACCTCACATTCCGTCCCCACCCAAAACATGCTAAACTATCAGTTAAGGAGCGATGTCGTATGGCCATAAAATTTATTGTCGGTAAACAGCAGGATGATCTTGCAGGACAGCTTTTTAAACAGATCAGTGATGATTACGTTGCCACCCCGGAGCAACAGTTTATTTGTCTGGTACCCAATCATATCAAGTTCAATAGCGAAGTACAGATTCTAACGAAACTCGCCGACTACCATCCAGGGTTGGCGACCAAGGGCATCATTGCCAGTAGCCGATTGCAGATCCTTTCTTTCTCGCGATTACTGTGGTATTTTTTGCGCGATGATCCGCGTTACCAACAGCCACAGCTCTCTGCTGCAGCGCAAGCAATGTTTCTGAGTGACTTGCTTCAGCGACATCGTCAGGAATTGCCACTGTTTTATGGCGAGAGTCGACGAATCGGCTTTCTAGAGCAGTTGGGTGAGCAATTAACTGAACTAATGCAGGGGAATTTCACGGTTGCCGATTTGCAAACCTTGATTGAGCAGCTGGCTGTAGAGAAACAAGTTGCTGGCTCTACCTCAGCCAAATTAGCAGAACTCTGCTTTATTTTTGGAAAATATCAAGATGAAATCGCCGAAAAATTTACCAGCAATGAACAATTAATGGCTTATTTGCTTTCAGAAGTTTCTGGTCGCGATTTTTCGCAGTTTCACATTTATTTGTTGGGGTTCCCAGAATTCAACCAACAACAATTGGCGCTGATTCGTGAGCTGAATCAGCAGGGGGCGTCGATTTGTCTGAGTCTCTATCTGGATCCGTCGTTGCGTGAATCACCGAGTGCAGAATCTTATTACTTCAATGCTTCACTCAAAACTCTGCGTCAATTAGGCTTTGACAGCCTTCCAGAGATTCCTACAGCTAGTTGGCAGCCTGTTGTGAAAAAACGCGTCAGCGGCTCATTACAGGCCTTAGAAGACTATTGGATCCAATCGACGAATGGCGAGCCTACGACAACCTTGCCAACTGCTCAGGCAACGATTCCAGAAATAAAACAAAACATTCAAATTTGGCAGGCGGATTCACTGACCAGCGAGGTTCGTGCAGTTGCCAATTATATCCGTCAAATGGTGGCTCTTCAGCATTATCGTTATCGAGATTTCCTCGTGTTGGCGAATAACGTCCCGGATTATGCTGCGACAATCGACGCCTTGTTCAAGCAGAACGAAATTCCTTATTTCAGTGATCAGCAGTTACCCATGGCTAATCATCCTTTTGTGTTGTTTATCAAGGCGTTGCTGGCAATCACCCAGCGGCCACTGCGTCTACAGGATTTATTGATGCTGTTGCGAACAGAATTGTTATTGCCACCGAATCTAGAAATTGAAGACTTCCGTCAGCAACTCGATTGGCTCGAAAATTACGCGATTCGTTTCGGTATTCAGGGTCAAACTTGGTTGAAAGACCGACCATGGACGCTTCAAGGCCCTTATTTAACACATCGTCAGGATGAGACGATACCAGATCCTACGGAACAGCAAGCTCAAAAAATAACCGCGATTGAAAACTTACACCAGTGGTTGGCTGGTATTTTTGGCCGGTGGTTGGAAGACGCGAAAGCTGTCCAAACCGCCACCGATTTTGCGGCGAAGCTATACCAGTTCCTAGACCAAAATGGCACGATCGACCAACTAAAAGTCTGGCAAAAAAACGCCAGTGACCAGGGTGATTTATCGTTAGCACAAGAACCGCAACAAACTTATCAAGCCTTTATTGGTCTATTGGATGATTACGTGACGATTTGGGGAGATCAAGCGTTTGATTTAACGGTATTTATTGATTTGATCACCGCTGGATTCAACAACACCGAATTTTCGCAAATTCCCGCCACGTTAGATGCCGTCTTGCTGTCAAACGTTGGGATGATTCAGGATCAGAGCCACCGGATCACTATTCTGATTGGTGCGACTCGCGATAATTTGCCGGATCAGTCTGAGCAAACGCAATTGATTGACGAACAGGAACGTCGGGTAATCAATCAATATTTATTGAAACAGGCGCGACCAATTCAGCTAGGCGAGACAGCAAATGCGCGTGCGGCAGAACAACCGATGCATTATGGCACTGTTTTTTTGAGTAGCACGCAACGATTGATCTTTACGTACCCACAGCATCATGATGGTCATCCTGAGAATCAACTTTCCCCATATGTTGACCGCATCCAGAAACATTTTAACTTGCCAACGACGAGGATCCATGATTATCCAGAACCAGAAAGTCGGTTACTTGACTTTGCCGCGTCTAAAGCCGGTGTAATTGGACCACTGCTCTTGTTGGCTCGTCGTCATCAGAATGCGCACTTGCCACTACCACGCGCGTGGCAATGGGTCGCAGATCTTCTCGCTGCAGATCCTGATCAGGGCACACATTATCGTCAATTATTGGCGAGTCTGAACTATCATAATGTGCCCGCTCAATTAACGCCAGAAAATGTTGACCAACTTTACGGCCAACATCTATTTAGTTCGGTTTCACAGCTCGAGAACTTCTACATGAATCCTTACGATTATTTCTTGAAATTTGGTTTGAAGTTGCGACCACGCGATGAATACACCGTGGATGCCGCTAATACCGGGACTTTCTTCCATGATTATCTCGATCACTTTGTCAAACTTTTAGCTGAGCAACACCTAGATGCCCAAGCGCTAACTTCGGAGCAACTCGTTCAACTCAACGCTCAGATTACGACCACGTTGCTTGATGAGAACCAGTATCAAATTCTGACAGGACCTGGGCAGATGCATTATTACCGTCGACAGCTTAGCAAGACCAGTGCATTCATGACCTCAATCTTGACCCAACAAGCGGCACACACGATCTTGAAGCCTTATCTAACTGAGGTTCAATTTGGACCGATTGCGGGTAAGCAAGGATTGCCTGGGCTAGAATTTCAGTTGGATGGTGATCAACAACTCTCGGTCCGAGGGAAAATTGACCGGATTGACAAAGGGCAGTTTGATCAGCAACCGGTTTATCAAATCGTTGATTATAAATCTGGCGAGAAGAAGTTTGATTTTACTCGTGCCTATTATGGGTTGTCATTGCAATTATTAACCTATCTCCAAACCGTCGCGGATAACCGCCAATTACTGACGTTAGATCAGGCAGCACCTGTGGGCGCATTTTACCTACACATTGCGGATAAGCCTTTAGACTATAAGCCTAATATCCAGACGCAGGCAGAAATGATCAAGGAACATCAATATAAAGGGCTTCTGATTGATCAAGATTTCCAGGACTACCTGGGGAGCATCGATCCGCAAGCAATTGAGCAAAATTCCTTACTTTATCCGATCGCATTTACCAAGAAAGACGGGTATAAAGTGGCGCGCGGTGCTCAAGGGGTAAGCGAAGAAGAATTAAAGCTGCTTTTGGCACGTAATCGACAATTATTGATCAAAGCCGCAACGGAAATCTTTTCCGGTCAATTGCGAATCGCACCATATAAACTGAGTGATCAGGAAACTGGTCTGAAATATTCGGATTACAAATCGATCATGATGTTCGATGCTATGTTACCCGAGAACCAGTACCGGATACTCCCAACTTTGAATAAAAAAGAGATTCTGGACACACTACGTCATCAAAAGGAGGATGATCCGAATGCCTAAGTTCACCGAACAGCAACAAGCCGCGATCGAACATCACGGACACCATATCTTAGTCTCAGCCTCTGCGGGTTCTGGTAAAACGACGGTGCTCGTCAAACGGATCATTGAAGAAGTGTTACAGGGCGTCGACCTTGATTCGTTATTGGTCGTAACCTTCACCGATGCGGCCGCAGCAGAGATGCGTGAGCGTGTCCGCGATTCACTGATCAGGGCCATCGCAGATACGACGGAACGTGCGGAAGGTCAGCGGTTACGACAGCAACTTAACTTGTTGGCAACTGCGCAGATCAGTACACTGCATTCGTTTTGTTTAAAAGTCATTCGCAAGTTTTACTATCTGCTCGATCTCGATCCAAACTTCCGTCTGTTAACCGATGGAACTGAAAGACAACTAATCAAAGAACAAACCTGGGCCAACCTTCGCGATCGTCATTACGATCAACAAGATGAGGCTTTCTTCGAGCTGGCCGATCAATTCGGCAGCGATCGTTCAGACCAAGGTCTACAGGATGCGGTTTTTCAGCTTTATGCATTTGCAATCACTCGTCCAAACACGATCACGTGGTTAAGTCACCTGGTTTCACAGTATCAGATCGAAGATAATCTTGATTCTAGTCCTTACTATCAAGCATTTATTCGGCCTGAGCTGATGACTCAACTCGCACAATTGCGTCTTGAAATTCAAGCGCTACAAGACTTGCTACCGCAGATTACCGATACGGATGATAAAATTGGTCAGCTTTGCGCGCAGGATCTGGCTGCGTTAGCCCCATTATTCGATGAGCGCACCTCACAAGCAACTTACGCTCAGATCAGCACAGCCCTGGAACAACTCGAATTTCCTAGTCGTTTTGTGATGACTGGCAAGAAGTATGAGCAAGAATTGTCCGAACGAGCAACCTTCAAATTACACTTGAACCAGGTTAAAGACGATTTTAAAGATCTTCAGGCTCATTTCTTCATGGCACCCGAAGAATTACTCGTGGCAACTCAGAAAAAAGCCGCGGGCATCATGACCACCTTGACGAGCATCACTCAAGAATTTATTCATGATTACGCCCAAGACAAGCGCCGAATCAAGGCACTTGATTTCAACGATCTTGAACAGCTAACCTTTGAATTATTCAATCATGAAAAAGACAACGAGCGACCTGTTCAAGTTTATTATCGTCAATTTATTCATGAAGTTCTCGTGGACGAATACCAGGATATTAATCCGCTTCAAGAAGCCATTTTGCAAGCCGTTGCGCAACCAACGCCGGGTAACATGTTCATGGTTGGTGACGTGAAGCAATCGATTTACGGTTTTCGTCAAGCGGATCCCAGCAAGTTTTTGGAGAAGTATCAGCAATTTCGATCCGAGGATAACTCGGGGGAGCGAATCGTCTTAGCGGAGAATTTCCGCTCGACGCCTAATATTAACGAGAGTACTAATTTTCTTTTCCAGCAGTTCATGCATCACGACTTGGCCGAACTCGATTATGGTCAGGATGAAAAGTTGGTCACAGGTGCAAAAGACTATCCAGATGACTTAGAGACAACGACCGAAGTCTTGCTCTATGAATCAAAACCAGCAAGCGATACTCAAGAAACGACGACGGATGCTGACACGCCGACAACCACGTCGTCCACGGCCGTCGTGCCAATGGGAAACGCGGAAGCGCGCATCAAGATTCTCGCTGATCGGATTGAAGCATTGATCCGTGAGCCTTACCTGATTTATGACCGTGATGCGAAAATTAAACGTCCGATTACTTATCGTGACATCGCAATTTTAGTGCCGACTCGTGGTGACAATCTGGCAGTCATCAGTGAAATGCAACAGCGAAGTCTACCAATTTACGTGAAAGATGCCAATGATTATTTCCAAACGACCGAAGTGCAAGTGATGTTGTCGTTAATGGAAATCATCAATAATCCAGAACAGGATATTCCGCTCGTGACGGTTTTAAGGTCACCCATTGGCCAATTCGATGAAAATGATCTGGCTCAGATTCGCAGCACCAATAAGAGCGTTAATTTCTACACTGCTTTAATGCTTACCCAAGCGCCAGAGAACGCTTCTTTACATCAAAAAGTGTCCAAATTTCTAGAACTCTTAGCACATTTGCGGGCGTTTGCCGTTCAACACAGCATTGCCGAACTGGTGTGGGAGTGTTATCAACAGACAGGTTATCTCGATTACGTCGGCGGGATGCCGGGTGGATTGCAGCGGTCTTTGAATCTTTATGCGCTTTATCAACGGGCATTTAGTTATGAACAAACGAGCTTCAGAGGACTCTATCAGTTCATCGATTTCATTAAAGAAATGCAGGCTCATAATCAAGATTTGGCTCAAGCACAAGTGGGGGCGGGGGGCGAAGACGCGCTGCAATTAATGACCATTCACGGGAGCAAAGGTCTGGAATTTCCAGTGGTATTCGTGTTGAATCTCGACCACAAGTTTAATCAAGATGACATCTCTAAATCCAAAATTGTGCTTGACGGCCACTATGGCGCCGGCATCAAATACATTGATTTTGACCGTCGATTAAAATATCCAACACTGATCGACAACTTTATTCGTGCCCGCCGCCAACAAGCCTCAGTCGCTGAAGAAATGCGGTTACTCTACGTGGCAATGACGCGTGCCAAGCAGAAGTTGATCATGATTGGTGCCGTTGATAATTTTGAAAAGACACTCACTGATAATCAAGTGATTGACGAGCACCGTCAGCTCCTGCTACCCGTCAAATTTCGCAAGCCTAACAAAATAAAGAGCTTCTTGCAACTGATTCTACCCGCCTTGTTACGCGCAAATCAGTTGACGATCCTCAGTCAGCATCAATCAAGCGAGGGGACTGATTCGACGCCACTGGTTACAAACGCAAAATTTGCAATTCGCTGCTATCACCAAGAAGAGTTGCTCAAGTCGAGTGTACCGACACCGCAAGACACCACTGAAAAAGTCCCGATGACGCCACTTGATGCTAAATTGAAATCAACAATCGAACAACTTCTGGATTTTGATTATCCGTATCAGACCGCGACGAGAACAACCGCTTATCAATCGGTTTCTGAAATCAAGCAGGCTTTCACCGATCCTGATCAATTTCAGTTGAGTTTTTTACCTTTGTCATTAAACCTGACCCAACCAGCTGCAACAATCAAAGATCAGGCGCCAATTCGCTTACAAACGGAATCGAGTCGCTTGTTTGCGGATGATTTCCCACAGCCTGCATTCTTGACTGAGCAGCAGGAAGTGACCGGCGCCCAAGTCGGAACGGCGACGCATTTATTGTTGCAACGAATCGATCTTAATCAGTATGTCACTCGTGATTATTTAGCTCTCTTGGTGCAACAACTGACCACGCAATCATTGATCCAGCCGGAGGTTGCTGCCAAAATTGATCTCGATGCTGTCCTTGACTTTTTCCAATCATCGCTCGGTCAGCAACTACAAGCGCCCGAAAATAGTGTCTATCGAGAGGTTGCATTTTCACTGTTGCTTCCAGCACAGGCCATCTTTGAAATGCCCGACGAACCTGACGTACAAAATCTACTCGTTCATGGTATTATGGATGGGTATGTGATAAATCGAGATGAATTGATCCTGTTCGATTACAAGACCGATCATTTGGATCGTCACCATGTCAATGAAGCAAGATTACAGCAGTTGATTGAGAAGTATCGTGGGCAGCTCAACTTGTACGAAGAAGCTTTAAGCAACATGTTGCAGCGCCCCGTCACACACAAATTCCTTTACTTCTTGAGCGCTAATCGCTTGGTGGAACTCTGAGGAAGGAATTGTGCTCGAATGAACTGAAGTTTCCGCTTAACACCAATTGCAACTAAATCCATGCTGGATTTAATTTCAATTAATGTTAATGCTCGACTTCACCCGTTCCTTCTCACTACTTGCTTAATTGTGCTCGAAGGTGCTGCCATTTCCGCTTAACCTCAATTGAGACTAAATCCAAAACCAGGATTTTGTCTCAATTAACGTTAGTGTTCAATGGCAATTCGCACCTTCTCACTACTTGCTTAATTGTGCTCGAAGGTGCTGCCATTTCCGCTTAACCTCAATTGAGACTAAATCCAAAACCAGGATTTTGTCTCAATTAACGTTAGTGCTCAATGGCAATTCGCACCTTCTCACTACTTGATATTAAAGGGGCGCTGGCTTTGTCAGATCGAAGTTATGCGGTTGTTGACCTTGAAACAACTGGGACGCAACGGCATGCTGGACATAAAATCATTCAGTTTGGTTGTGCAATCATTCATCACGCACAAATTACTGAGCATATTTCGATCACAATCAATCCTGAGCGTGCAGTTCCTCGTGAGGTTCTGGCGCTGACGGGAATTAGTCAGGCTAGTCTGCGTACTGGTCCGACGTTTGATGAGGTCGCACCGACGTTGCACCAGTTGTTAGCCGATAAGGTTTTCATTGCGCATAACGTCAATTTTGATTTACCATTTTTGAATGAAGCCTTTGAGAACGTCGGCTTGCCACCCATCGAACCGTTGGCTTACGACACCGTCGAGCTGGCACAAGTCATGCTGCCACAAGCGGTGAGTTACCGGCTCAAGGATCTCAGCACCTTTCTGAACATCGTCCATGAGCATCCACATCAGGCCGATAGTGACGCGATTGCGACGGCGAAAATTTTCTTGCTGTTATTGAAGCAGATTGGTCAATTACCTCGGCCGGTCTTACAACAGATGGTGGCATTGAGTCATTATTTAAGCCGACAAACAGGGGAGGTCTTCGAACAAGCCTTACATGAAAAAACCGCGCAGGAACTGCCAAGCTATCTTCAGAAGGTCGGCGAATTCGTGATTCGTCGTCAGAAGCCAACGGACACGACATTAGGCCGTCACGCGCACGACCACTACCCAGCAACGGACCCCGAGAAACGTCAGCAATTTGATCAAGAATTGAAACCGCGCCCGGCACAATTTGCCATGATGGACTTCATTTATCGCTATCAAAACAACGAGGCGTCAGAAAAATTGATCATTGAGGCGCCAACGGGTGTTGGTAAATCACTAGGTTATTTACTGCCGTTGTCTTATACCTTGACTAGTTTAGCCAAACGGCGACTCGTCATTACGACCTCGACAACGGTTTTGCAGGCGCAACTCGATCGCCAAGCCGTACCATTGCTGAATCATCTGCGGGGGGTTAATTTCCGAGTTGCCATGTTGAAGAGTGCGAGCCACTATCTTGATTTTGACCGTTTAGCCGCTTATTTGCGCCATGGTGCGAAAAATAGGGGCACCGCAATCAATGAGATGCGCATTCTTGTTTGGCTCACACAGACACAGACAGGCGACTTAGACGAGTTACAGATTACGAATTACGCGACTGAGTTTTTTCAGAGCATCAATCATCTGCCGACGCTAGTTCCAAGTAGTCAATACTTTGAAGCCGACTTTTGGCGGCGAGTCGTGAGTCGTGCCACGTCCGCGCAAATCGTAATTACAAATAATGCTTATTTAGCCCAACATCTCGATGACTTTACGTCAGATCAAGACATGTTAGTCGTCGATGAAGCCCAGCATTTCGCTGAGGATCTCACGCAGAGTTCACACGGTTATTTCTCAGTCATGCGGTTGCAAAATCGAATCAATCAATTGCTTGAGTTGGTTCGTGTCTTGCAAGATAATAACGATGTCGAACCTGTCTTAGAACGACTGCAATCGCCACTTTTCGCGTGTCAATTATTGTTGAATCAATTAATTCAGCAGACACAAGAACTCAATGACCAAATTGTCTTGTTGGCACACCAAAATTTCATTCGGGAAACTGTTTATTTGCAAGCCGAAGACATTCATCCGCACCAGGAAGCGTTATTGGGTGCCTTGGAGCAGGTCATCGATAGCCTGGATCGTTATCTCGATCAGGCCATTGAACTGGAAGAAACTTTGGACCATGAGGCCTTGAAGTCCGATACCGCGCAGAAAATGATGGCGCTAATTTTCCATAATAATCAATTAGAACGGCTGCAGGAACATCTCTTGACCGCTGTCGACCATCTGCAAGATCGCGAATTCAATCAATACGGCTTCTATTTAAATCTCGATGACGATGGCATCAATTATCAATTGAATTGGTTGGCTATGTCGCATCAATCGTTACGTCAAAAGATTGATCGCCAGTTTTCCTTGCAGATCTACACGGGCGCTTCACTGGCGGTTGGCACGGACTTCTCATATTTCCTTGATCACTTGAATTTCAACGCGCATGATGTTCATTGTCTACGGCTACAATCTCCCTTTTTGTACCAAGAGAAGGCCGAGTTATTGTTACCGCAGGAAACTTATTCACCCAGTGAGAACGGGGCCGATTATGATAATTGGATTTCAAATACAATTTTGCCGGTACTGCGCCAAACAGATAAGCAAACGCTGATTCTGTTCAATTCGCTGTCCAGTATCAAGAATGTCTATGGACGCTTACAATCCGCCTTGGGCTTTGAACGAGAGGTCATGGCGCAAGGAATTACCGGAAGTAATGATAAAATTGCTAAACGCTTCCGGCTCGCAAAAAATGCCATCCTTCTTGGTTCTCAGAGTTTCTGGGAGGGGATCGATTTTCCCGGCGAACAATTATCGCTCTTGATCATCACACGCATTCCATTCGAATCGCCGAAGAATCCGACCACTCATTATCGCAACAGCTTATTAAAGGCAGCTGGTATCTCACCATTTAATGCGGATACCTTACCAAAAGCAATATTGAAATTAAAGCAGGGATTCGGTCGCTTGATTCGTACGGAAACGGATCGCGGCATCGTCTTGATGCTCGACGAACGGGTGGTCAACAGTCCCTACGCCTCCAAAGTGCAACAAGCTTTTCCAGAAAAATTACCCAAATTGATTCTTCCTAATCAGCAATTAGGTCATCATATCCAAGATTTTTTCCGAGATTAAAAAAGTTCTAGCAAGAACTTTAAACCTGTGATTCTTTTGATATAATGAAAGACAGACATTGATTAAAGGAGCAAATAAATGGCACGCAATCATAAACGTGGATGGATCATCGGCATCATTGTTGCCATCTTAGTGCTGGTTGGCGTCTATCTCGTCGCCGTCATGCCGCGAATCAGTGTTCAACAGCAGAGTGAGCAAATTGCGACGAAAGCCGCCAATCTCACGGAAACAACCGATTTTATGACCTTTCATCGCCAACAAACGTATTACACGGTTGCCGGGCGCAATCGCCAGAATCAATCGGTCTATGTTGTGATCAATGGTAAGACGGGTAAAATCAAGACATACTTTGGTAAAGATGGCCTGTCCAAATCGCAGATCAAAGCACGAGTCCAAAAGAATTACCGTTATCGAAAGATTTACGGGATTAATTTAGGCTTATCGCAAGGAAAACCGGTTTGGGAAATTGTCATGAAGAATCAAAATAACAAGTTGAGCTATTTATTGCTTAATTATCATAATGGCAAGCAAGTTAGTTTAATCGATAATTTATAAGTTGGGAGCAAATCAAATGGTACAAAAAATTCGAATTATCGACGCGAAAGATCACGTCGATGAAGAGGTCAAGATCGGCGTTTGGCTAACTGACAAACGTTCGAGTGGCAAGATTTCTTTCTTACAGCTACGTGATGGGAGTGCTTTTTTCCAAGGTGTTGTGGTTAAGAGTCAGGTCTCAGAAGAGGTCTTCGAACTGGCGAAGAGTTTACATCAAGAAAGCAGCTTCTACGTCACAGGGGTGATTCATCGTGATGATCGTTCTCACTTCGGCTACGAAATCGAAGTCAGCAACCTCGAACTAGTCGGGGAGAGCGAAGGTTATCCAATTACACCTAAGGAACACGGCATTGACTTCTTGCTCGACGAGCGCCATCTTTGGTTGCGTTCAAAACGGCCATTTGCAATCATGCAGATTCGTAATGAAATGATTCGTGCCACATATGAATTCTTCAACCAAGAAGGTTTCATCAAGATTGATCCGCCAATTTTGACAGGATCTGCTCCTGAAGGAACAACCGAATTGTTCCACATCGAATATTTCGACAGTGATGCTTATCTTAGCCAGAGTGGGCAGCTCTACATGGAAGCCGGGGCACAAGCTTTCGGTAAAGTCTTCTCATTTGGACCAACTTTCCGTGCTGAAAAATCTAAAACACGTCGCCATCTGACTGAATTCTGGATGATTGAGCCCGAAATGGCCTTCACGACGCAAGAAGAGAGTCTGCAAGTTCAGGAGCGTTATATTGCCTATCTCGTCCAAAGTGTGATCGATAACTGTGCTTATCCATTGCAATTGTTGGGACGCGATATCGAAACGCTCAAGAAATACACCAAGTTACCTTATCCACGGATCAGTTACGATGACGCCATCAAGATGTTGCAGGATCACGGCACCGACATCCAGTGGGGCGCCGACTTTGGTGCACCCGATGAAACTTATATTTCAGATCAATTCGAGCAACCGGTCTTTGTACTCAACTACCCCATTGCAATCAAGCCATTCTACATGAAGCCACATCCGACACGTGATGACGTTTATTTGTGTGCTGACTTGTTGGCGCCTGAAGGTTACGGCGAGATTATCGGTGGTTCCGAACGTGAAACTGACTTTGATGCGCTAGAAGCTCGTACTAAGGCAGCTGGTTTGAACGAAAAAGATTATGAATGGTACTTAGACCTTCGTCGCTTCGGTAGCACGCCACATTCAGGTTTCGGTCTCGGCTTCGAGCGTGCGATTACTTGGATCTGTCACCTTGATCATCTGCGCGAGGCGATTCCATTCCCACGTATGATCAACCGTATTTATCCATAAATTTAAATTAGTTTTACGCTAAAGGACAAGGTCGATCGAAATGACCTTGTCCTTTGAAATTAGATCATTCCTATTAACTCATCAAAAGGACAGTGAACAGATGTCTAAACTGACTTTCAATGACTTCATTGGTGCACCACAAACGGTCATTGCCAATCAAATCTTGGATCATTACGCTGAACTTGGCATGTCGGATACCCAATTGGCTATTTTTTTACAAATTATCAAATATAGCCAACATGGCGAAAAATTTCCGAGTCCCGCAGACCTGGCAGGCGTTGTCAAACATCCAGTCAGTGAAGTTTACCAAGCGTTGCAACAGATGACACAGAAGAGCTTTATCGCGGTAACGACTTCGATTGACCACGATCAACACATCGATCAGTATGATGTGGCGCCCTTCTTTGAACGACTCACCGGTTTGCAAGATGATCAAGAACAAGTCGCTAATTTTCAACAGCAACAGGCAGATATCACCAAACTTTATCAGGAAGTCGAAGTCGAATTTGGTCGTCCTTTGTCACCGATTGAGATGGAAACCATCGATGGTTGGCTGAATCGCGATCACTTTTCAACGGAAATTATTCGTTTAGCCTTACGTGAGGCGGTTCTTAATGATGCGCGGTCGTTTAAATATATTGATCGCATCTTGTTAGACTGGCAGAAGCGACAGATTAAATCTGCGGCAGACTTACAGCACTACAAATCCAAGTTTCAGTAGTCGGTTTTCGGAAACAATATTCAGAAATCGAGGGTGAGAAAATGTTGAATCAAGCTCAGACCAAATGGGCGGTTGAAGCAATCATGAAGCTTTATCCTCACGCACGACCGAGTTTAGATGCGCGAACGCCTTTTCAAATCGCGGTCAGCGTCTTACTCAGCGCCCAGGCAACCGACGTTTCGGTGAACAAGGTGACGCCGATACTCTTTGCTGCGTTCGAAACACCAGCAGACTTTGCAAAGGCGACACCGGAAGCAGTCGAACCTTACATTAAATCAATTGGCTTGTACCACAACAAGGCCAAACATATCGTGGCACTCTCACAAAAATTAGTCAGCGATTTTAATGGCGAAATTCCGCACACAATGGCTGAATTAACCTCATTGCCTGGAATTGGGCGCAAATCCGCCAGTGTGATTCTCGGCGACGCATTTGGTGTACCTGCGTTCGCAGTCGATACACACATCACCCGAATTGCAAAGCGACTGCGGATCGCCAAAGACAAAGATTCCGTCCTACAAATCGAGAAGAACATCACCAAAGCCTTACCAAAATCAGAATGGATCGACGGGCACCACGCCATGATTTATTTCGGTCGGGAAGTCTGTTCGGCCAGACAACCACACTGTGCAACCTGTCCGCTGCTAAAAATTTGCGCACATGGACAAGCTGTGATGGATAGGGACTAATTGATTTATTCTTTTAGATGTAAACAAATAGCCACACACATACGTTTGAAGTATGTGTGTGGCTATTTGTTATCTATTAACTATTATCGGCTGGTCGGTGGCATAACTTCTGTGAAGCTGCTGCTAGACGACGAGGAACTTTTGACGGGCTCGCCCGAACTAGAGGAACTGGATTCGATCTGGCTTGAGCTCGATGATTCACTGCTTGAGCTTGATAAACTTGATGATTCAGTGAGACTTGATTCTGAACTTGATGAGCGACTTACACTCGAAGAGCTGCTTGTTGAGGCGCTGGATGAACTCGACTCATCCTCATCTTCGTCTTCCGGCTGATAGCCGCGAATGTAGAGCTCATTGCCACTTCGGACAACTGAACTAGGCATTGTCCAATCCGTGTTGCTGACATTCTCGCTAAGGTCGCTCATTAGATAACGGTACAAACGTGCGGGGATTGATTGAGAAGTGCCTGAAACACCTTGTTCGCTCGATTTGTCATAGCCTAGCCAAATCGCAATCGCGTAGTGTTTTGTGTAACCTGCAAACCATGAATCTTTGGCAGTTCCGCTCAACATTGGGTTCTTGGCAAGTTCTTCATCAGAATAATCAGTTGTTCCGGTTTTACCCGCTTGGTAGAGGCCTGCAATCTGTGCCCGTGTCCCGGTGCCCGAGCTGATGACATCCTTCAAGATATCGGTGATCATATAGGCAGTCGAACTCTTCATGGCCTGTGAACCCGTCTCTTGGTCATAGTCATGTTTAATATTATCAGGCGTGATAATCTGGGTGATATATTGTGGCTTATAGTAAGTTCCACCGTTGGCAAACGCGCTAAAGGCAGCCGCAACTTGCAGACTAGAAACATCCGAACCAATACCAGCCGACAATCCAGCATTAGCCGGAATCGTAATGCCTAAACGCTGGGCAAATTGACTGGCACGATTCAAACCCACTTCCTCCAGGGTCCGAATCGCAGGGACGTTCCGAGATTGGGTGAGGGCATTGCGCATCGTCATCAGACCGTGGTATTGATGGTCCCAATCGTACAGTTGGATATTGGTGCCGGGGTAAATATATTTAGAATCGTCCAATTTATGGTCGGTTGACCAGTTCAAATATTCAATCGCAGGCCCGTAATCCATAATTGGTTTCATCGTTGAACCATTGCTACGCGTTGTCTGTGTCGCATGATTCAGTGCCATTTGAACGTTACCCACTTTGCGATTTCCCACCATGACCACGACTTTGCCTGAACCGGGCTCAACAATCGTGATCCCAGTTTGAATTTTATCATCAGGAAAAGTGACGTCGGTGCCGTTAACGAGGTTATAAGCTTTTTTCTGAGCCGAGAGATCCAAGGTGGTCTTAACCGTTAAATTATCTTGATAGGGATTGTAGCCCTTCTTCTTGACCGCTTTGATGGCTTCCTGAATATAACCGTCTGCAAGCAAAGCATTATCCGCGGAAGCCGTCTGTGTTGATTTCGGCTTCAGTCCATCGGCAATCGGCGTGTTAATCGCTGTTTGAGCGTCGGTCGCTGAAATCTTCTCGTTTCGTAGCATGGCGTTGATGACAATATCACGACGTTTCTTCGCCAGGTCTGGATGCGCGTAGGGATCGTAGTTAGAAGGCGCATTGGGGATCCCAGCAATCAAGGCCGTCTGTGCGAGTGTCAGATCTTTAGGTGACTTGCCATAGTAGTAACGCGAGGCCGTGCCCATACCATAAACGTTGTTGGCCATGAAGACCATGTTGATATAGTATTCCAGAATCTGTTCCTTCGAATACTTACGTTCTGTTTGAATGGCCAGCCAAGCTTCTTGAGCCTTGCGTCGTAATGTTTGGTCAGACTTAGCAGTTGAGAAATAGGCCAACTTGATTAATTGTTGGGTCAGCGTACTCCCACCTTGTGGATTGGAGTCACGATGAGTCAAATTATAGACAGTAGCGGAAGCAATTCGGATGGGGTCAATCCCAAAGGGTTCCGTGTAAAACCGTCGATCCTCGATAGAAACAACGGCATCCTTCAGTTGTTGCGGAATCTCCGGCCCGGTTAAATTGGTCCGATTCTCGCCTAGACGGGTGATCTGGGTGCCATCGCTGGCAAGAAAAACAGTTGCGCCACCACTGACGAGCTTGGATTCTTTCAATTCGGGCGTATCTTTGACATAGTAGGCGAAAAGGCCGATTCCAAAGGCGAGTGCGGCAACGATGGCAATCATTAACCATTTAAAAATAAGACGCCAGATCGGTTTACGTCGTTTCGGGCCTTTTTTTGAACGTTTGGAACGGCCCGATTTTGATGAAGATGCGGCAGTCTTGGACTGTTTTCTTTGTTGTGCCATTCGAGATTCTCGCGTCATATTATTCTGCGACATGATAATCACCTAAACTTTTAATAGTTTTGTTTGCTTGTATTGCTTAATCTAATCTGTTCAATTCACAACGGTATTACTGTTGATCAACGTTTCGCAGTCGTGATCAACTGATCGACGGCATCCAGATAATTCAGTGCCGGTTGAAAGCCAGCAGGGATTTCGTAACCCGTCTTTTGAATCGTTGTCAGCGGGATTGACTTACGACCTGTGGCTTGTTTACCCCAGTACTCAATCAACAACGAGGCCGGCGTCAGAAAATAACGTTCCAAAGTTGTGAAACGCATGATTGTGAAACAGATGCCGTCTTGTGCCAAGCAGTTACGAAAATGGTTGACCTGGTGTTGATGGAAATTTTTCAAAGGGAATGACGCCTTGTTCGTTGTCTCTTTCGCTTCGAAGTCGAGGTAATAACCGCGATAGACGCCATTATAATCCGTCGTTGAAGCTTGACGAAAATAAGCTTCGCGAATCACGGCTTGACTTCGTTGCGGGTAATCAACTTTTACAATCTGAATCGGCGTGGGTTTCTTATAAATAACCGCGCGTTGATGCAGACGATAATAATCATTACTCGCATTAATCGTTTCTTCGAGGGACATTCCGCGTCCACCGAAAACGACACTGTCACGATGATGAGGCTTTGTGTTAGACTGAAGATGATCGCTAGCAGATAAAAAGCGACGACCATCTGGATAGTTAACTGTCATTTTTTCACTCTCCATGCCCACATTATACCAAATCAATGGTTAATTAACTCATCAGAAAGGTTGATATTATGTTAAGAAGACTCTGGCTGACGGGATATCGCGGTTATGAGCTGAACATTTATCAAGAGAAGGACCCAAAACTTACCGTAATCAACTACGCCTTAAAAAACGCCTTGAAAAGTTATCTAGACGATGGTTTAGAGTGGGTGATCACTGGCGCGCAACTCGGTGTTGAGCAATGGGCGATGGCTGCCGTTAACGACTTAAAGCTAGACTATCCAGAATTGAAAATTGCGGTCATGCTGCCATTCGCGGAATTTGGCAAACAATGGAATGAGAAGAATCAGGCTCAACTGAATCAAGTTTTAGCAAAGGCGGATTTCACAGGGCAGGTTTCTCAACGACCGTATCAAAATCCGAGCCAGCTGAAAAATTATCAAACCTTTATGAGTGAGCACACCGATGGGGCGTTGCTACTCTACGATCCCGAATCACCGGGTAAGCCGAGCTATGATTATGAATTTCTCCAACAAAAGATCGTGCGTGATCCTAATTACCAGTTGCAGTTGATCGACTTCTACCAACTACAGGACGAGGCGGAAAATCTGAGTGAGCAACAACGAGATGATTGGTAGTCAATTCGGTAAAGGTGTAAAAAGTTTTAAAGATTCTAGTAAATTCAAAAACAGTTTTTGCTTTTCTGTCACTTTTTGTTATACTTGATTTAACGCGTTAAAAGTTTAATGAGGTGCTGATGATATGGAAAAATCAGAAGAAACACGCGAACTGGCGCTTAACTTCACACCAGAAGATATCGTTAATAAAGATTTCAAACAAAAATATCGTGGTTACGATGCTGCCGAGGTCGATCCTTTCCTCGACAAAATCATCCAAGATTATGAAGCGTTCAACAACCGCATTAAAACCTTAGAAACTGAGAATCAACGTTTGGTGACAAAGGTAGATGAGACCTCACAACAACCTAGTCCAACGTCGACAACAGTGACAGGGTCAGCCAACAACGTGGTTAAGAATACAACGAACTATGATATTCTTCGCCGACTGAGCAACTTGGAGCGTCATGTCTTTGGTGAGAAGCAAGCCGAGATCATCGCCAACAAACCAGCGAACACAAGCACTATTGCGCGTCGCTCTACTGGTGCTTCTCTGACTGAAGGCGAGCCACAATCAACGAACAAACCCGTTGGTGACTCAACCGAGAACAGTTGGTTGAATCGGTTTTAATTAATTTTAGTGAATCATTGGTAAATTTCGAGTAATCGCGGTCGGTCTTGAACCGGCTGAGGAAAGTCCACGCTCGCACAGGCTGCGATGCCTGTAGTGTTCGCGCTTAGCCCAATAAGCTAAGGTACTTCTTCGGAAGTAACGGCAGCCTATTGACCTAACATCTTTGGATCATGGTCAAGGCTTGAAGGTGCCACAGAGACGAATCATTTGCGAAAGTGAATGAATGGAACGGGTAAACCCCGCGAGCGAGCAACCCAAATTTTGGTAGGGGAGTCCTACGGCGGCAAATGAACCTAAAGTAGGAGCGGTAGCAGATAGATGATTACTGATGATCGAGATTGCCTAGTCTCGGTCGGAACAAAACGTGGCTTATAGAAATTTACCAAGGCAGAGGGTTGAGACATTTCGTCCCAGCCCTCTTTACATATTCAATAGATTCTTTAAACATAGCGACAACAAGAATGGAATGGAGTGGATCAAATGAAATACCAATTGATCGCGACGGTAGCCGCAGGTTTTGAATCAGTTGTTAACACCGAATTAAAGGACCTCGGCTATCGGACCACCGTTGAGAACGGTCGGGTAAACTTTGAGGGGGATGAGCATGACATCATCCGGACGAATCTTTGGTTGCGCGTCGCCGATCGGGTCATGATTGTCGTTGATAGTTTTCGTGCCGACGATTTCACTGCCTTGTTTGATCAGGTGAACGCGATTCCGTGGGAGAATTATTTAGCCATGGACGCACATTTTCCAGTGACTGGCCGTTCCGTCAAGTCGAAGCTCCATAGTGTGCCCGACGTTCAGTCGATTACAAAAAAAGCGATTGTTTCTCGTCTGCAAGACATTTATCATCGGCGCACACGTTTGCCAGAAACAGGTGCCACAACCAAAGTTGATGTGCGGCTGCTGAAGGACCGTGCAGAAATCCTGATCGATACAACCGGTGATAGCTTATTCAAACGAGGCTACCGGATCGATCATGGTGAAGCACCTTTGAAGGAGAACTTTGCCGCTGGATTGATTGCATTGACCCCTTATCGTGCCAACGATCCATTTTTAGATCCAATGACAGGTTCCGGGACCATTGCCATCGAGGCAGCCTTAAAAGCAAGAAATATTGCGCCTGGCATCAAGCGCCATTTTGCCTTCGAACAATTCGCCAGCTTTAATCCACAATGGTTGTTAGATGCTCGTGCTGAGGCTCAAGCCGCAATTAAGCAAGACATTGAGCTGACCATCATGGCTAACGATATCGATCAAAGCATGATCGACTTGGCAAAAGTCAACGCCAACGAAGCAGGGGTTCTTCATGACATCCAGTTCAAGCAACTGGCCGTCAAAGATTTCAAAACCGACCTGAAGAACGGCATCATCATCGCAAATCCACCTTATGGTAAACGACTCAATGATCAGCAAAAAGCTCGCGAAATCTATCGAGATCTCGGCAACGCCTTCAATTCATTGACAACTTGGAGCAAGTACATCCTAACCAGCGACATGGAATTTGAACGTTTCTATGGCCAACAAGCCACGAAACGCCGCAAACTATATAACGGTTACCTTCGAACCGATCTCTTCCAATTCTGGGGCAAACCTGATTACAAATCTTCTAAAAAATAAAGGCCAACCAAAATCACCTCACATTCGCCCAATTCAGGCGGTGTGAGGTGATTTTGGTTAAACAGACTATTTATCCAATAGATCGAGAAAGCTAAGATAAGTTGTGTGCTCAAATCAAAATGATTTTAATAAAAAATACACAAAGAGTTGTTTTAAAAAATATAATGTTAACATTAGTTTTTAATCGATTACAAAAGGGTTTTGTTTTGGATTGTTATCGTGAAAAAATGTTGAAAGGAGGCAAGAAATGATTATTACCATTTTAGGACTTATTTTTGCTGTGGTGGGGGCTTTTGAGATTTATATGGTTTACAAAACGACTCACCAGATCGAGTCTGGTCAAGTCAAAACAAAGAATGCCTTCATGCCAATGGCAATTTGGACAAGTCTAGTTGCTGGAATTCTAATGCTAGTCATTGGATTAGCCGGTGTTGCTGGGCTGTTTGGCCGTTTTTGACCGAGTTAGCATAACTTTGATTTTAGATTCATCACACAAAAACCGATGCTTCGGTCTGATTGCACGATGAAAACTGAACCCCCGATATTGGATTTGGTCCAACATCGGGAGGTTCAGTTCAACGACGCAATCTTTCGGAGGCATCGGTTTTTAATTTGTGGCTAGATAAAGTGATTGTGTTTCAATCGATAAATGATATAAATGCTAGGAATAATTGTGATCACAATTGTGAAAATCCAACCCCAATCCTTGTCGGCGAAGGGGAGGAAGGTGTTCATACCATAAAAGCCGAAAATAATCGGCGGAATCATCAAGACGACTGAATAAATCGTCAAGACTTTCATGACATTGTTCAAGTTGATATTCAGCAAATTATTATAGGTGTTCGAAACTTTATCAACGATGTCAGAATTCAGTTCCAGCATCTCTTGGACCTGTTTGGCTTCGACTTCGATTTCTGCAAGATGCGCAATCGTGCGTTGATCTAACTTCAAACGGGTGCCTTGACCAATCAGCAAGCGCAATTGGGAGATCGTAATCAGATTACCATTGGCGGCGGTCAAAAAGTAAGTTTGGTTTTTACTGAGGTCGGCTAGGTTGAAGATCTGCTTCGAGCTACTATGATGATGCAACTGTTCTTCGATATTAGCCCGTAATTCACCCATTTGTTGAATATAGTCGAAATAATCAGTTGTCACTTGGTAAAGTAGATCGAAAACCGCATCCCAGACGCCCTGTGTTTGATCTGCGGCCGTCAACGAGTTGACTTCATCGAGAATAAAACTGGTTTGATCCGTCACGAAGACAATCAACTGATTGTGATGAATGACTAGGCTGATTGGCTGAATAACTTTATGCGACTCACCCGTAACCGCCAGAGACAAATTATAGACGATCAACCAAGTTTCGGTGAATTCGTTATATTCGACCCGTGCACGTTCAACAGGGTCCGCTACGTAGGCAAGAAATTTATCGGTTAAATGATAATTGACCTTCAGTGCCCGTCGATCTTGGTCATCCATGTTGGTGACAGCAATGACTTGATTGTTTGCTTGTGTCAATGGACTCACTCTAATCATCTGTGCAATCGCGACCTCCTTGAAATGAAGACTAGTGAAATAGCTGTTTACTTCGTGATTAAATTCAACACGAGGAAAACAGCTAAGTCATCTTGATTTAGTTACATTTTGTCCCAATCACGACCCCAGATAAAGGCCATGGCGTTTTCACCCGTGTGGACACCCACGACTGGGCCAATGATACTGCCTTCGAAAGTCACATTAGGGAAGCGTTTAGACAGATCGTCGATCCAAGCTTGTTTGGCTTCAGGCGCGTTGGCATCAAAAATAGTCGCACGGACCGGATAATCGACGTCTTTGATGGCTTCACCAAAATGGCTCGCAATCCATTCATAAGCGCGTTTTGCTTGGCGCTCTTTGGCAATCGCGGAAATTTCACCTTTACCATTGTGATCGACATCCATGCCCAAAATCGGTTTGATTTTCAACAGGCCGGCAACAAAACTCGAGGCATTGCTTAAGCGACCGGTACGGCGTAGATGTTCGAGATCGTCGACCATGAATAAAACATGAGTGGTCTCGCGGAGTTCATACAGTGCTGCCATGATTTCCTCAGGCGTCTTGCCTGCAAGTGCCATTTTACCGGCAAGCAATGCAGCATAAGCGGTGCCAGCACATGTAATATGTGTATCAAATGGATAAATTTTGAGCCGCGTTTCGCGTTGGGCATAGGCGGTTAAATTCTCGTAGAATGAACTTAAACCACTAGAAATTACTGGCATAATCACCGCCTCGTAACCTTCCGCGACTAATTGCGTAACCAGTTCTTCGGTCTCACCAATTGATGGTTGAGAAGTCGTTGGCAAAACTGAGTCGGTTCGTAATCGTTCATAGAATTGGACTTGGTTGATATCAATCATGTCGCGCAGCGTTTCGTCACCCCACAGAATCGGGATAGGCAAGACATGAATATGATATTCTGCTGCTTGTTCAGGTGTAAGATAGGTGGCACTGTCGGTAATAACCGCAACTTTCATAATGTAGACCCCTTTACAATCAAATCTTTTAAATTCTAACATAGATTTCTAAAATCCTCAATTGATGGCGTTTTAGCCATAGATTGCCTGCCGGGCCAATTGATGTGCGGCATGATTGGTTCGATCTGAAATCAATTGTATCAAGAATAAGGATAATTGATCCGTCAGACGTAAGATCTGATCGGTTTCGACCTGATAGTGTTTCGCATAACGTTTCTCTAAACTGTCTTGAACAATCTGACTATCGGTTTGTAAGATCACAGTTTCCTGTGCGACTGCCGGATAATTCGTCACTAGCATTTCAACGGCTGCTAAGACCGCCATGAACTCAGCATGATGATTATCTTGATAGGAGATTTGACGTGCAACGCGATGATCAATCGAACGATTCGTGTTGTGTATGATGAAGCCAATCCCAGCAAGCCTTTTTTTGGCATCCACCGCCGCATCTGTCGTTAACCAAATCATATCTGAACCTCCTGTTTAAAGCTGAAAGTTTTATTAAAGGGACATTGAAGCGCCACCGACCATTTCAAAATTAGGTATACTAGTCAAAGAAAGCTGCTTCAAGCATTCGGCAACATTTTGAAGAACATTCACCAACTTTTACATAAGTCTATGATAAGATAATTAGGTGAGGAAAAACATGTCTAAAAAAAATAAAATTTACTGCCAACCATTAACTTTAAATCGACTCAATCTTTGGCTATGGGTCACTTGTTTATTATTTCTAGCAATCATCTTACAACTTGAAAAGACGGACAGTGTCAGCTGGATCGGAGTTGGCTTAGCCGTTTTATTTGTCGTCTTGACGGGCTATCTTTTCTTGAGCAGCTTCATCCGAATCGATCCAAGAACGAAAATCATCGACGCGCACTATCCGTTTAGCCGCCAACCTCTGGTATTGATGCCGGCTCAAATCGTCTCAATCAAACAATCTCCGCACAGTCTACAAATTGAATTACAACATCAGATCAGTTACCGTTTCTGGATGACCCACAAGAAGCGTCAGCAGCTGATCGACATCTGGGAAGGTCAATAATACATGGAAGATATCGAAATTGCACAACAAAATACTCCTGAACCAATTGAGAAAATCGCCACCAAGATTGGTTTAACTTCGGATTTGATCGAGCCTTATAGTCACGACAAAGCCAAACTCTCGATGGCTGCACTTCAACAACTGAATCAAAATCCGGCAGGCAAATTAGTCCTAGTGACTTCAATCAACCCGACGCCAGCAGGTGAGGGCAAGTCAACCGTCACCGTCGGTTTAGCCGATGCTTTGCAACGACGCGGTCAACATCCTGTCATTGCCTTGCGTGAACCTTCTTTGGGTCCAGTCATGGGAATGAAAGGTGGTGCCACAGGCGGTGGCTATGCTCAAGTCATGCCGATGGCCGATATTAATTTGCATTTTACTGGCGACATGCACGCTTTAACTGCAGCCAACAACACCTTAGCCGCATTGATCGACAATCATTTACACCAAGGGAATGCGCTGAACATCGATCCGAAACGGATCGTTTGGAAGCGTGCCTTAGACATCAATGATCGTGCCTTGCGCGAAACGGTGATCGGATTGGGTAAGCCGGCCAATGGCGAAATGCGCCAAGATGGTTTTGACATTACGGTTGCAAGTGAGATGATGGCCGTCTTGTGTCTAGCCACTGATCTTGAAGACTTGAAAAAGCGCCTCGGTCAAATTTTGATTGCCTACACCAAGGATCGGCAACCTGTTTTCGTTCGCGATTTAAAAGTTGAAGGTGCCTTAACTGTCCTACTGAAGGACGCCATCAAGCCTAATTTGGTTCAGACGCTTGAACACACCCCAACCATCATTCACGGTGGACCATTCGCAAATATTGCCCATGGCTGTAACAGTATTCTGGCAACAGAAGCGGCCATCCATGCGGGAAATTATGCCTTGACTGAGGCTGGCTTCGGTGCCGACTTGGGTGCTGAGAAGTTTCTAGACATCGTGACGCCACACTTATCCAAAGCACCGGACGTGATTGTTGTTGTCGCCACCATCCGCGCTCTGAAGTACAATGGTGGCCAAGCATTGGCAGAACTCAATACCGAAAACACACGTGCCTTAGAAAAGGGATATCTCAACCTACACCGCCATCTGCAGAACATGCAACGTTATGGCATACCTGTCGTTGTTAGCATTAACCGTTTCACCACCGATACCGAGAATGAATTGGCCGTCCTACAAGATTTGATCAGTCAAGAAGGTTTGACCAGTGCTGTTACAGATGTTCATGAACGCGGTGGCGAGGGTGGTCTAGATTTAGCTGATTTTGTCATTGAAGCTGCGACTGAGGAGCAATCAGACTATACGCGACTTTATCAAGATGACCGACCTGTCCTGGATAAACTCACGACCATTGCACAAGAAATTTATGGTGCGAAAGATGTAGAACTCACTAGCAAGGCGAAACAACAACTTCGCTTGATCGAAAAAAACGGCTGGGATGCAATGCCAATTTGTATTGCTAAGACACAGTATTCATTCTCTGATCAACCTAAACTTTTAGGGGCACCGTCTGGTTTCACGTTGACCGTGCGCGATCTGATTCCTAAACTCGGTGCTGGCTTCATTGTCGCCTTAGCTGGCAATATCTTGACCATGCCCGGATTACCGAAACACCCCGCTGCTGAGAAAATTGACATTGATCGTAACGGCCATATTACTGGGCTTTTCTAAATTACAGCCAGACAAAACACCATTCGGCGAAATTTTGTCGGAACAGTGACGTTGGTGAAGGAGAAAATTATGCGTATTTTGATTATCTTGATTGGACTCGCCGTCATGGGTGCCGATCAACTTTTAAAAAATTGGATTACGAACAATGTCAGCTATGGTAGCGCGGATCAACTGCTGCCTGGTGTTATTTCATTGACAAAAATCCATAACTCTGGTGCTGCTTGGAGCATGCTAGAGGGAAAGACTTGGTTTTTCTACCTCGTAGGTGCCGTTGCCTTAGTGATTCTAATTCCGCTGCTCGTTCAAGCCTATCGTAAAAAAATGAGCTTGGTCTATTTCAGCGGTTTAATCTTAATTATCGTCGGCGCGATCGGCAATTTGATTGATCGCGTCATCAATGGCTACGTTGTCGACATGTTTCAGTTAGATTTTATCAACTTCCCAATCTTTAACGTTGCGGATCTTTCATTGACCGTCGGCGTTATTCTCTTATTTATTTACGTGATTTTTTTGGATCGAGAAGAAGAGGTGACGAAGTCGAAATGAGTGATTATCAAGCGACGGTCGAAACGGAAGATCAGCAAGGTCGCGTGGATAAAGTCATTGCGCTGCTGATACCAGAGGTGAGTCGTTCTCAGGCACAGAACGCCATCAAGAACCAGCTAGTCACGGTAAATGGGCAATTAGTCAAGGCCAAGACACTCGTCAAGGTTGGCGATCTGATTTTGGTTCATTTACCTGAACCAGAGCCCATCGAAGCAGCGCCTGAACCGATGAATCTCGATATTGTTTATGAAGACGACCAAGTGATTGTGGTCAATAAGCCTCAGGGAATGGTTGTGCATCCCGCACCGGGGCATACGCATGGCACGTTGGTCAATGGCTTATTAGCACACGGCCAGCTCTCATCGATCAATGGCAAGATTCGTCCTGGCATCGTTCACAGAATTGATCGTGACACGTCTGGGCTATTAATGGTGGCTAAAACCGATGTTGCTCATCAGAGTCTGTCCGCACAATTGAAAGCCAAAACCAATCTGCGCGAATATTTGGCATTGGTACATGGCGTTATCAAAGAAAATCAGGGGACGATCGATGCGCCAATTGCCCGTGATCCTAAGAATCGTCAGAAACAAGCAATCGTCGCCGGTGGTCGACATGCCGTGACCCATTTTGAAGTGGTTGAGCGCTTCGAAGGCTTCACGTTAGTTCGTTGTCGATTGGAGACAGGCCGAACGCATCAGATTCGAGTTCATTTCCAATATATTGAGCATCCGGTCGCTGGTGATCCGCTCTACGGGCCTAAGAAGACATTAGCGGGTAACGGACAATTCTTGCACGCCGCGAAGTTAGGATTCACACATCCGACAACCGGTGAGTGGTTAGCTTTCGAAGCACCGTTACCACCAATCTTCGAAGCAACACTTGCTCGTCTGCGTGCCGAGACTCAACACACAACGAGTGGTGATCACAGTAAACGAGGTGAGCAGGGTGCTCTTTGAAACAAACCGATTGATCATGAGAGATCCACAAAAATCTGACTTCGCAGCTTATTTCCATCTGGTTCAAGACGAACAGGCCACAGCTTGGGGGGCTTTTGGTTATCAGCGGCCACAAACACTGACAGAAGCCAAGTCATCCTTCGAGAAATATTATCTCGATCCGCTTCTAGGATGCGCCGTTCTTGACAAAACTAACCAACAACTGATTGGCGTCTTGACCATGATGTTCAGTGAATTTCTCGGAACATGGGAAGTTGGTTATATTTTCCATTCCGATTATTGGCATCAGGGTTTGGCAACCGAAGCGACTCGCGGTGCGTTGCGCTATCTCTTCGAGGAACAGTCAGCACCCTATGTTTTTGCAGAGTTAGTGGCAGAAAATCAGGCCTCAGAGCACGTCCTTCAACGTTGTCAGTTTACCTACGAAGGTCTAGCTAGGAACGCTTTTAATTTGCGTGGCGTCTTACGCAACCAGAAGCGTTACGGTATGACAGCTGCTGAATTTCAACAACTCCGTGGATCTCACCAGATTTAGCCTCACTTCAAGTCAGTTTGAAGGCATGAAAGTTGCGGATCCAATTAGATCGTCAGCAATCAACAATCAAGATGACTGTCCTCGACCAATTTTTAGATTGACATTCTTAAACGCATTCTCTATACTTAGACTAATCTATCCTTTAACTTGGTCCCGTGAGGCTAAGAAGGTATTCAGACTTGTCGACAATTCAGCTAATTATCGAAACAACGAAGGATAACTCGAACCTCATGATCAGTATTAACACTGATGCATGGGGTTCTTTTTTTAGGATAAAAAAACAAAAGGAGTAAAGGCTATGGCAAAAGTCATCATGGATTCAACGGCAATGCAGCGTGCGTTGACGCGTATTACTTACGAAATTATCGAACAGAATCGGGGGCTCGAAAACTTAGTCATTGTCGGCATCGAAACACGTGGTGCTTATCTGGCGCAGCGAATTGCGCAGCGAATCGCGCAACTCGAGGGCTCGCAATTACCCGTCGCTGACTTGAATATTACGAACTATCGTGATGATCGCCCCAATAAGTCGGCCAGCATTACCGCCAAGATCGATTTACCAATCACAGGCAAAAACATCGTTCTCGTCGACGATGTACTTTACACAGGACGAACGATTCGAGCTGCACTCGACGCTATCATGGATAGTGGCCGACCACAAAAGATCTCACTCGCCGTGTTGATCGATCGTGGTCACCGCGAATTACCTATTCGACCAGACTTTGTCGGTAAAAACATCCCGACATCTCACGAAGAATCAATTAAAGTGATGGTCAATGAAGTCGACTCACTGGATCAAGTCGTTCTGGATTAAAACAACTGACGCATTACGCGGCACGAATCGGAGGATCCGATTTAATTGCGGCCACTTGTTCCCAATGACACGACTTCAAAAATCGGTTAAGGTGACTTTTGCTTTTATATCATTCACAGACAATCATAAAAGGAGAGAATTAATCCATGCCAACAGTCAACAAACATGATGCAGATTTTGTATTAGATATTCAAGATAAGCCTAAATTTGGTGCTTGGGTCGCCTTATCGATTCAACATTTATTCGCCATGTTTGGTTCAACCGTGCTTGTTCCCATTCTTGTTGGTCTCGACCCAGGAATCGCGCTGTTCAGCTCGGGCGTTGGCACGCTGCTCCATATTTTGATCACCAAGCGGAAGATTCCAGCCTACATGGGTTCTAGCTTCGCCTTCATCATTCCGATGCAGGCACTGATGAAAACTGCAGGGTACCCCGCGATTTCTCAAGGTATTATTTCTGTCGGTCTCGTCTATCTCATCGTGGCCCTAATCGTCTCACGCTTTGGAACTGGTTGGATCGATCGTGCGCTACCACCAATCGTTGTCGGTCCAATCGTGATGACCATTGGTTTATCCTTGGCTTCATCTGCTGCCAAGGATGCAACCGTCAATACGCAGGGTCACTATGACTTGAAGGTATTAGCTGTTGCGATGTTAACGCTCTTGATTACCATTGGTTTCAATATGTTCCTCAAGGGGTTCTGGGGTGAGATAGCAATCTTACTGGGTATCATCGTGGGCTATCTGATTGCATTATTTTTCGGACTGGTTAATTTAAAACCCGTGATGACTGCACCGTGGTTCAGATTGCCCAACTTCGAAATTCCATTCGTTAATTATCAACCGAAACCATACTGGGGTGCAATGCTAATGATGGCACCAATTGCCTTCGTGACGATGACCGAACACATGGGGCATATCATGGTCCTCAACGGTTTGACCAAGCGGAACTTCTTCAAGGATCCCGGTCTTCATCGAACATTGACGGGTGATGGGATGGCTTCGATCTTTGCCGGGCTTGTCGGTGGTCCTGCAATTACCAGCTACGGCGAGAATATTGGCGTCATGGCAATTAATCGAATCTACAGCGTGTACGTTCTGATCGGTGCTGCCATTTTTGCAGTCATCTTCAGCTTCATTGGTAAATTAAGCGCACTGATCCAGAGCATTCCCGGAGCGGTCTTAGGCGGCATTAGCTTCCTGCTGTTCGGTGTGATCGCTGCCAGTGGCTTACGCATCTTGATTGAAAACCAGATTGATTTCAATCGGCGCCGCAACTTAATGATTGCTTCCAGTGTCCTAATTATTGGGATTGGCAACGTCACACTACAATTAGGCAGTTTTCAATTCACAGGTGTCGCATTGGCAACCGTCATTGGTATCATCTTGAATCTCGTCTTGCCACAACAAGCAGCTAGTGAACGGCCGAAAGAGTCAACCGCTAATTAACTTCGAGGAAACAATGATTCACGACTTATCGGAAGATTTTAGTTGCGGCACAGCGTTATGATATGCACTCAATTTATTTCATCATCAATTCGACAAGCATCAATAATAATGAGTTTAAGCTCGGAAAGATTGATCATATGAAAAGATATCTCATTCTAGAAGATGGCACCGTATTTGCCGGGGATGCCTTTGGTGCAACCATCAATACCACAGGTGGATTAGCACTCTACACTGGTGCGACTGGCTATCAAGAAGCCATCACTAATTACAGCTATACTGGCCAAATTCTGGCCTTTACTTACCCTCAACAAGGTAACACAGGTATTAATCGCGACGATTACGAGAACATTACCACAGCGCTTAAAGGTGTCGTGATCGGAGAGGGCTATCCATTAACTAGCCACTGGCATGCGCAAATGACGTTGGATGCTTTTTTAAAGGCACAGCGCATCCCTGGATTGATGAACGTGGATGTTCGCCGATTACACCGACACATTGCCGAACATGGCAATATGAAGGCAAGTCTAATGGATACGCATGACGAACATGCACACGATCAGATCAAGGCCTTGGTGATCCCGAATAATCAAGTCAGCCAAGTCTCCACCAAACAGCCTTATCCTAGTCCCAACGTTGGTAAAAACGTTGTTGTTCTCGACTTAGGATTGAAGAATACCGTCTTACGTGAATTATCTAAGCGTCGTTGCAACATTACCGTTTTACCTTTTGACACGCCTAGTTCGCTGATTGAAACACTGGCACCAGATGGGGTGCTGATCAGCGACGGTCCTGGCAAACCCGAGGCGCTGGTTAAAACGATCCAAATCGTTAAAGAAATTCAGGGCCATTATCCAATTTTTGCAATCGGTCTAGGTTTCTCAGTCGTTGCCTTGGCCAATGACGTCTCTGTTGAGACAAGGCCAATTGCACAACATCAAATCAACTTGGCTGTACAAGAAAAGATCACCGGTATCACAAATTTCGTCGCGCAGAACAGTGCTTTTAGCTTGAGCAAAAACGATAACTTGAAAGATTTGCTGGCAACTTTTGTAACGGTCAATGGTGATGAAGTGGTTGGTTTTCGTCATCGTTATTTGCCAATCTACGCGGTTAATTTTGACCCAGAAGCGGCCGCTGGACCGAAAGATGGTGGCCATTTCTTCGACGACTTCATTGAATTAATGGATGCGGCCATTGCTCGTCATAGGAGGGAAATCTGATGGTTAGACGAACTGATATTAATAAGATTCTCGTCATTGGCTCGGGTCCTTTTGTCGTTGGACAAGGCAATGAGTTCGATTACCTTGGTGCCGAGACGGTCATGACTTTGGCGAACGCTGGTTATCAAGTCATCCTCGTTAATTCTAACCCGGCGACGACGATGACTAGCCCACACGCGAATGTCCGCGTCTATCTCGAGCCCTTAACGGAGAAATTCCTGACGGAGATTCTACGTAAGGAACTACCTGATGCGATTCTAGCAACCGCTGGTGGTCAATCTGCGGTTAATTTAATTATGGCACTGCAAGATCAAGGGATCCTCGATCAACTCAAGGTGAATCTGATTGGTTCTAATTTGCAAACCCTGCGTGCTGCCAGCGATAGTCAGGCTTTTGAAACCATTCTCAATCGGTTGCATTTACATGTCAACCCAACCCTAACGCTTTCATCGATCGAGCACATCCCACAAGTTATCGAGCAACTCGGCTGGCCAATCATGGTTCGTCCAATTCAGTCCATCGGCGGAACCGGTGGGGGATTAGCCGATGACGAAAACGCCCTGACCGAAATTGTCGAACGCGCTTTAGCACTATCGCCGACCCATCAAGTCACGGTCACAAAGAGTCTCTCTGGCTTTAAGGAGCTTGAATTTGAAATCTTACGCGACCAAAGCGATCAGGTCAGTGCGATTTTTAATTGCGAACAATTAAATCAAGTTGGCATCCATTCCGGCGATTCAATTGCCTTTGCGCCGATTCAAACACTGACCGACCGCGAATTTCAACGATTGAGAACTGCGGCGATCAACATTACCCGTCAACTCAACGTAATCGGCTCCTGCAACGTCCAGTTTGCCGTGGATCCAGCCACAGGTGAATTCTGGGTATTAAAAGCGACCCCAAGACTCGGCCGAATGAGCGCTTTTACCGCGAAAGCGCTGGGCTATCCTGTCGCAAAAGTTGCCGCCTTATTGGCAGTTGGTCAACAACTCACCGAGATTCCGCATCCCTTCGAAGCTGGGCGCACCGCACTCGTTGAACCTGCCTTTGATTACGTTGCCTGCAAACTCCCACGCTGGCCTTTCGATCGTATCTCTGGTGCTGATCGACGCTTGGGGCCGGAGATGAAATCAACTGGCGAAGTGCTGATCCTTGAGAGCAATATTGAGGCCGCCTTGTTAAAAGGCATTCGCGCCTTGGATCAGGGCATCGATCACCTAGGGCAATCCAAAATTGCCGAGCTGAGTGATGAAGACTTAACGATTGGTTTGATTTATCCGACTGACATGGAGATTTTTTACTTAGCAGAAGCTTTGCGTCGTGGTTACTCGATCGACGACCTACACCATCTGTCTAAAATCGATACGTTCTTCATTCAGAAGATCCAACACATCGTTAGTCTCGAAGCAACCCTCCAGGATAAAAAGGGGGACCTCGAAACACTGGCACTTGCGAAAAAATACGGCTTCTCTGATCAGAAGATCAGTCAACTCTGGGAGATCACACCCACACAATTGGCCGCGCTTCGGCATGAAGCCGATATTCGCGCAGGCTTTCAAGAGCTGAACGCCATTGCTAGTTCGCCACTGGTCAAATCCCATCAATATTTCAGCACATTTGCGACGACCAACGAGGTGACACCAGCGTCGAATAAAGAACGCGTGTTGATCATTGGTTCCGGTCCCGCGAGAATTGGACAGGGGAGCGAAGTGGATCACGAGACCGTCCAAGGCTTATTAACACTTCGTGAGTTAGGTTATGAAACAATTTTATTGAACAATAATCCAGACAATTATTCCACAGACGTTGGTCTTGCAGACACCTTGTACAATGCACCCATCAACCTCGAGGCCGCCTTGGCTGTGGCTCAAGTTGAACAACCGAGCTATGTCATCACTCAGCTTGGCGGTAAATCAGCCAGCAAGTTGACTGATGGCATGATTGAAGCTGGCTATCAGATTTTAGGACCATCTTCAGCCGCCTTAGAACAAGTTCATCAGCCCGCCCAACTACAGCAGTTATTGACGAAGCTTAATTTTCAAGGGCCAAATGTCTGCGAGATTGTCGACCAGGCAATGCTCAAAACCAACTTGGCAACTGAAGACGCCTTGCCATATCCGATTCTGATCCATCCCAACCCGCAACACGTCTTCTCACCAACGGAAGTTTTGAATTCCCGCGAAGATCTTGCGAAATACATGCGTTATTTCCAAAAAGATACGTTGAATTTTCCATTTACCGTTCGTGAATTCTTACGCGGCGATAAATATGAAGTCGATGCGATCTATGATGGTGAGCACGTACTGATTACCGGTGTACTTGAACATTTGGAACATTCCAGCCTGCATTCGGGGGATGCAATGACAATTACACCACCGCAGAATTTGACTGAGGAAACGCTCGTCGCGATGGAACAAGTCTTTCTGAGCGTTGGTCAAGAACTACAGACGTCCGGCTTCATGAACATTCGTTTCTTGGTACGTGACCATCAGCTCTACGTCCTCGCGATCGATCTCAAGGGCAGCCGCAACTTAGCGTTTCTTGACAAAACGACCGCGCAACGCGTCGTTGCAATTGGCGTCAAAGTGCTAACGGGCATCTCACTTAGTCAACAAGGCTTTACACAAAATCAGTCACTGCCGATGCATAATGTGCACGTCAAGATGCCTGTTTTCTCATTTACAAAGCTTAATAAGCGCGAAAAAGTCACCGCGACTCAAATGAAGACAACGGGCGAAGCCATCGGGACTGATCTCACCTTCGAAAAGGCCCTTTATAAGGCTCTAGAAGCTTCCAGACAACCATTGCCAGGATATGGTCGTATCCTCTTCTCTGTGGCCTCACACGACTTGGAAAAGGGGGCTCAGATGGCACAACGATTCAAGCGTCTTGGCTATCAGATCGTCGCCACTGCCAAAACCGCCGCAAGTTTCCAGAAAGCAGGACTCGTCACCGATCTTGTTCATGAAATTGGGGGCAAACGTCCAAACATTGCCACGGAAATTAGCCAAGGTAAAATCCAAATGGTGATTAACACCGCAGAATGGCGTGGCCCTGTGAGCATCTCAGGCGCGATGTTACAAGAAGTCGCCGTCATGCATCACGTTCCGCTGATCACAACAATGGATGAGGCCCATGCAATCCTAGTCGTGCTTGAATCACGAGCATTTGCGATTGAACCGATTGGAGACTAACGACGCTGTAGATTATGACTATTATACCGATCTGATACTTTTTGAATCGATCCTCTCCACACGCCAAATCGCCACATCAAAAAGGCCATCATTTAAAATGATGACCTTTTTATCTCGCTTGAATCTCAGTTATTGATTTGTCTGATCGGTGTTCTTCTGAATCAAAGGGCGTTTTCTCAGTTGTTCCACGAGGTCTGCGTTTGGCGTCACATAAGCGGTTTTTTGGCCGGTGTAGATGACGAATCCCGGCTTAGCGCCATTAGGTTTGCGAATCGCCTTCACCTTCACATAATCTACAGGGACTTGACTCGATTGACGTGCTTTAGAGAAATAAGCCGCTAACTTGGCTGCCTCCATAATCGTTTCTTCGCTAGGATCGGCATCCTCAATGATCACATGGGAGCCAGGGATATTCTTCGTGTGTAACCACAGATCCGATTTACGTGCCTTCTTGAGGGTCAACTGATCATTTTGCAAGTTGTTTTTCCCAACGAGAATTGACGTGCCATCGCTAGCATAAAACTGCTCCGCAGGACTGATCTTGAACTTACGTTTCTTCTTTTTATTATCTGGACGCAAAATACCTTGCTGAATCAATTCGACGCGCACATCCTCGATATCCTTCGGCTCACCCACATCGATTTGCGCCGAAATCCCATTTAGATAATCCAATTCGGCTTGCGTCTCTTCAATTTGTTGGCTCACATAGATCTTGGCGTTCTTATCCTTCTGATAACGCGTAAAATACTTCTGGGCATTTTTGGCGGGCGTCAGCGCAGGGGAGAGGGCAATCGTGATTGGTTGGTTCTCCTCGTAATAATTCGCTAAGGTTACTTTGGCCGCGTGTTCGGGAACCTGTCCAAGATAAGTCGTCAGGATTTCGCCCTTGACCCGATTCTCGTCCGCATTCTGAGCGCTTGCTAGCGTTTGGTTCAGCTTTTTGAGCTTCTTCTCATTCCGTTTGATCACCGTACTTAACCGCTGCATTAACGCGCTCGCAATCTGATGTTTGCGATCAGATTCAGCCTTCTGACCTAAGAAACAGTCTAACATCTCACTCAGATTCGCAAAACCAGTTCGTCGATCGGCGAAAGTTTCATAGGGAATAGCCGCAAATTGCAGTTTTTCGTTTTGCAATCCGATTGTTGGTGTGACTTGATCAAATCGTCGCCAGAATGTCGTTGCCAGTTCCACAAGTTCAGTCGCATCACCCGCGCCGCGAGTTTGGTTGATCAATTCCAGCGCCGTATCAGTTCCCAATCCTTGATAGAAGTGCTGCCAAATCTGTCTTGGTTTATTTTTCAAATCACGGAGTTGCAACCAAACTTGCTCCCAATCCGCAGCTGTAATTTGTGAATCAAATGGATCAAAGCCATCTGCCAATTCAGGCTGTACGTATTGTGCACCTGGCATTAGCAGACGATAGCGGTTCTGATCTGGGGAGACGTGCTTGATCAACTCCAGGATTCGTTGAGAAGATTTCTCAATCAAAAAAATATTGCTGTGACGACCCATGATTTCGGTAATCAACTGTAGATCTTCTTGATCACCCAATTCGTCGCGCGAGCGCAGGTTAATCATCAAAATACGGTCATTCTGCACCTGCTCGATCGATTCGATGCTGGCATTCTCAAGATATTTACGCAACGTCATCACGAAGTTTGGCGCTGTTTGCGGGTTAGCATAAGGGATTGTCGTCACTTGAGCACGTGCCAAACTTGCATTAGCAGACAAGAGTAATGGCAAGTTTTTACGTTGAGAACGAATAGTGAGCACCACTTCAAGTGGATAGGGTTGTTGAATCTTAGAAATACGACCGCCGACGAATTGCTGAGCAAGTTCGGCCGTCATTGCGTGTAAAAAAGTGCCATCAAATGACATGAATTAAAAATCCTTTCTGGAAAACATGATTAAAATCAAAATGACAGGTTCAAGAAAAATAATTTGTTGTATAATACGTATCATAGTGAAAATTTCAGTGATTATTTTGACTGGTTACATCACTTAGCCTCATCAATCACTGTAAATCACTGTATCTTTTCATCATCAGCCTATTTAATCAACACATTTAGTTCGAACAATCGTCATGAGACAAGGAGTTAAACCACATGCGTGATCTCACTCAATTAGTGGTTAGCGTCGCAAAGCAGAGTCATCTGATCGAGCAAGCACTCAGTGAAGAGACCGATTTACCCGTTTCACAAATTCGCCTGCTGCTCGGAATGAATGAGCACTCAGTCAATCTGCAACAATTGAAAGACATCTTGGCCTTGGACATTTCAACGTTAAGTCGACAGCTTGCCCCGTTAGTCAAGCATGGCGAAGTTGCCGTCTTAACCACCAACGATAAGCGACAGCGTCAATATCGTCTAACTGACACAGGTCTAGCACACCATCAGCAACTCTGGCACCGATTAGAACAGTTGCAAGCAAGTTGGACTGAGGATTGGTCAACTACAGACATCGAATCGCTTGCCAAGTTACTACAGCGTCTCTTAAAGAATATGAAGACGTCTGACATCTAACCACACGACTCAATCCCTATTTTATCATAAGCTGAGGTAAAGTACTTGTTGCTTTCACTCATCGATATGGTCGAAAATCGTTTTATGGTATGATAGGAGAGTCATCTTGTTCGTTTTTTACAGCCGCGAATTCAATGCCCGTCTGAAATCAGCAGTGGCGCATTGAATGAGCGAATACAACTAACCTGTTTACTTAAGGGGGAAGCTCAATTTTGTCAGTTGCAATAGTTACCGATAGTTCAGCTTACTTATCGCCAGACGAAATCGAGAAATATCACATCAAAGTGTTATCGATTCCAGTCATTATTGATGGCACCGTTTATCAAGAAGGCATTGATTTGCCGACCGATACATTTTATGAAAAATTGCGCACCGCTAAAACTTTTCCGAGCACCTCTCAACCTGCATTGGGTGACACGTTGAAAGTTTATGAAGATCTAGCTAATGAAGGCTATGACACGGTCTTATCGATTCACTTGTCGAGTACGATCTCTGGCTTCTTCAATACGCTCACAACAATGGCACCAGAGATTCACGCATTAAGAGTCATCCCATATGATTCTGGAATCACCATCCGGCTAATGGGCTATCTTGTTATCGAAGCCGCAATCATGGCTCGTCGGGGGGCAACGGTCGAAGAAATCACGACCAAGCTAGATCAGCTCAAGCAAACAATGAATGAGGTCTTCATCGTCAACGATCTGCAGAACTTAGTCCGCGGCGGTCGCTTGTCAAACACATCGGCGTTCGTAGGCTCCATGTTGAAGATCAAGCCGCTGTTGACCTTTGATGCACAAACAAATCAAATCACCGCCTTTGAAAAGGTGCGGGCACTTCGAAAAGCTTATCATCGCGCCGAAGAAATTTTCGCCGCAGACTTAGCTAAATCGACACAGCCACTACGACTCCTGGTGGTACACGCCAATGACGAACCTGCCGCACAAGCATGGGCAGACGAGCTCACGGAAAAGTTCCCCAACGTGACAATCGAAATCACCTACTTCGGACCGGTTATCGGTGTTCATCTCGGTGAGAAGGCAATCGCGATTGCCTGGATGGCTGATATTTTTGCTTAACAACAACTGGTCGCAACGAGAAGTCGTCCCAGTATCTAAATTTAATGATCAATGTTATGATAATAGTATTCACACATTCGAATATAGCATCACGGTTGAGCATTCGCTTCAAGGTTTAATTCTTCTTAGGGCAGGAAGAATTCTTGGGTGAATGCTCTTTTTACTGCTGAATCATCTGAATCCACGTTATTTTACGTCTGACGTTTAAAGAGGGGAAAGTCATGCACGAATTTTTTGTCAACCTACCATTTTTAATCATTTTGATTAGCTTTCTAGCTGCACTGTGGCTCTTATCAAAATCTGCCGACTATCTAACTGAAAATGCCATTGAACTTTCAGAAATCTTAGGTGTCCCAGAAATGATTATCGGTGCGACCATCGTTTCAATTGGCACCACCTTACCTGAATTTTCGACCAGTTTAGTTGCAATTGCCAACCATGCAACCGAACTTGCACTGGGTAACTCACTAGGCTCGGTAATGACGAATGGCGGTTTGATTTTGGGAATCAGCTCATTGTATGGCAGCATTCCGGTATCGAAAAAATCGCGACTTGCCGTCTGGTCAATTATTGGCGGCATGCTGATGATTGTTTTAGTCCTATTGCCACAACTTTCGGCAAAATCATTAATTTTACCGTCTTGGCTAGGTATTGGCTTCTTAATTTTTCTTCCGCTATATTTATTTCGATCATTTAGGACGCCAAAAGCACCAGCAAGTCCAAATTTGACTGTTGAGAAGACGCCTTCGTCAGCAAAACGATCCAAACACTCGACAAGCCAGCTTATCATCAAGATATTAGTGGCTGCATTGATTGTCACATTTAGTTCGACAATTTTAGTTCAGACTGTTCAAGTCACTGCAGAGCGCTTCAATGTCTCGGCAACGATTATTTCAGCAACCATCGTCGCATTGGGTACCAGCTTACCAGAGTTATCAACCAGCGTTTCAGCAGCCAGAAAAGGATACGGCAGTTTGGCATTCGGTAATTTAATGGGTGCAAGCTTAATGAACGTCTTTCTAGTACTCGGAACCGCCATGGCGTTTTCCAAGCCAGCAATCACTGTACCATTACAATTTCTAGAATTTCATCTACCACTCATTCTGATCACCTTTGCTTATATCATCATCGCCATTTACAACACCAAGAAATTTGAGCTGACCAAAAAAGAAGGCATCCTATTCTTGTTTATTTATCTCGTCTATCTTTTAATCAACATCTTTGGATAAAGTGACGCATGGTAAATAGCAGGGGAGTTACCGAAACAAAAAAGTAAAATCAGCGGAAGATGAAAACGAATCGATTAATTCTAGTTAACATAATATATATTACAGGAAGAATGATTTAGTTTGTTTAAATGCATCTTATTTTCGAACCTGCCAAAAAAACAGTGCTGAATTTTTTGTGTCTCAACGCTGTCATCAGTCTGTTTTATCTTGTCTGTTCATTCATCAATGCTGCATCATTAAGCAAACGAGCTCATTCTATGATCAATTGTCAGCTATCTGGTCATTAATGATTTTCTGCGTCTGCACATACTTTATTCTATGATTGCGTCAATAATTGAAGATGATGCCGGAAGAACTCAATTCATTGGCTGACGCAGTATTTATAAATCAATCCAATAGCGTCTAATCAACTTATCGGCTGGGTCCAGTCGCTTGTCTTCTAAAATTCCACCATTTTTCTCAATGACGCGCGCTGAACCAATATTGGACTCTGCACACGTGATTAGAACGTGTTGTAATTGATAGTCACTTGCTTTGCCTAAACCTAGCGCCAACATTTGGGTGCCATTGCCACGCCGACGCTGGTTAGGATGGATCGCATAGCCAATGTGACCACCAAAGTTCATTAAATAGTCGTTTAATTCGAGCCTTAAATTGAGCATGCCAATGATAACATTGGGTTGCTGATCATCGACGATCACATACTGAATACTGGGCACAAGCTGTGGCGCCGGATCAACTTCATTTTTGCCGATGGCGGTTAGCCAATCATCAATTTGTGAATATTGTGCTAACTCACTAGTTCCAGGGATTTGCGTGCTCATCTTTAGACACGCCTCACGAAAATCGATGAGTGCCATTTTATCTGTCTCTGCGGGTTTACGAATTTGTAAAGTCATCTTGATCATTCCTTCGCTGATTATCGAAACACTCGTTGTTTGAATCAATAGATTGATGATGACCATTATTATAATTCACCACGGGTTCAAAAAACAACCATTGAATTTAGAACGTGATCTCATTGATGCTCGTTAAAATCTTGATTATTATTTAGACATCAAAAAACGACGCCGGACTTATTTGTCCTTCATCGTTGTATTTGTTGCCCTTTTAACTGGCTGCTTTTTTGCTTGTGCGAGTGCGTCGTTGATACATTGTGCGAATAAAATATCACCTTGTCTAACACCACCAAAATGAGTACCATCTGTGCCTTTGAAGACTTCTGGATGCTGCTTTGCTAAACGATTCCAATCCGCAATAGTGATGAAGTCGTACTTGTCAGGCAGCGTGCGCTCAAAGACCGCTAATTTTTCTGAATTATAGCTTGGCGTCGCATGTCCATCGTGTGGTGTCATAAAAATCAGACGGTGGCCAGGATTCAATGAATCGATCACGCGTTGTGTTTGCAGTTGCCAATCATTGAGTGCGTTTGTGCCAATTGCAATGACCACATCACGTCGCAAGGTATGATTCTGTTGCTGTTGCATCATGACATTGTACGCGAGATTCATGGTTCGATTCCCCTCAGCGTCAATTGCATTGTCTGACACGTGTGCGCTTAAGTAGCGGCTCGTTCCCAGTGTCACACTGTCCCCAATGATCGAAACGCCATCTGGAATTGAAGCAGCTGTTGCTTTTTGTTCAGCGGCTGCCTTTTCTGAGGCGGTGGTCGCCGATTTCTTAGCTTGATCTGCCTTTGCGAGAGCCTTCTTTGTTTGAAGCTCAGAGGAGACTTGGTCATGGGCAGTTTGAATCTGGGTCACATCTTGATAGATGCCATTGACCCATAAATTTGTTTCTAACCCCGTCTGTTGCGGTGCTGCTTGAACTGTATAGCCGGTGATGCCAACTAAAGCTGCAATGACCAGCGTGAATGCCAGCTGACCAGTAACCAATAGCCAATGATGTCGAGTATGCTGCAACTCGTGACGCCCCAATCGAACGGGCTTGCCGGCGATCCAAGGCTCCAGTACATAATAAGATAGCGCAGAGAAAATCAGAGATAAGACGACCGTCAAGGCAGCCGCTTCAACCGCTGAAAACAAATGTGAGAACACAACGAACAGCGGCCAGTGAAATAGATAAACGCTATAACTCGTATCCGCCAAAAACGTCACCACTTTTGGTTCATTCGTGTTTGGCGTTTTTTCATGCAGAATACGTGCTGCAATGATCATCATGCCAGCAAGCAAACTGGCAATCAAGAAACCGTAGCGATACGTGCTTAATGCGTCAAACTTGAACACAAAACTCAAGGCGATCAATACGATTGCGCTCATCATCATCGTGGTAATCGCGAGCCACCGTGGGAAATGAGCAACTAAATGCCTGAATCTAGTTGAAGTATTCTTGATCCCCGCCAAAACCCCTAAGCCACTCCCAATAAAGAATGGGAAACTATGTGTCAAGCTTGAGAAATAAACTGGTGAAAATTCTTTGAGTGGTTGTGCCAAGAAGATCATGCTGGCAAGACTAGTTAATGCAAAAATCAGGGCGAAAATGAATAACCAACTCTTGAAAACGACAATATTTTGAGTCGGATCTGATCCGTATAATCCCTGCTTCTTCGTATGATGACGAATCAGCGCAGCAAGTAAAAATGCCATCAATCCCCAAAAAAGGTAGTAATGCATTTCGACTGCTAGTGACCATGTATGCACGAATAAGTGGGGAATGAACTGTGTCTCATAGTTACCACCCGTCGCAATTTCAAAGAAGTTAGTTGTAAATCCGAGTGCCGCTGCAATTTGTTTACCAATATTCGCAACGAAATCCGGACTGACAAGAAACGTAAATGGCATGCTAATTAAAACTGCCAATGCGAGCGGCGGGAAAATACGATAAAACCGGCGACGATAAAACGCAACTAATTTAAAATTTTGACTGCGTGTAAATTCATCCACCATCAACGCGGTGATTAAATAGCCTGAAAACGTAAAGAAGATATCAACGCCGATAAAACCACCCGGCAATTGAATCTTGAAAAAATGGTAGGTCAAGACGAGGATCAGACCTAAAATTCGGACAAAGCTAAACCATTTGATTCTCATTTTTCGATTAATTCCCCATTTTTAAGTGTGGCAATGATTTGATGATTTTCAATCATCTTGCCTGTACCAACCATCTTGCCTGCTTTAAATTCGCCTCGATACTGCCAGCCTTGATGTGAAACAAATGTTCCAGTACCTGAGAAGCGACCATCGACAAATTGACCCGTATAGCGATCTTGATTGTTAATTCGAAGGCTCCCCTGCCCGTCAAACTTTTCTGCAGCGATCCGCCCACGATAGTCGAGTTTCCCCCCATCGAGACTTTTCGTCGAATGACCGACATAACTGGGCCATAAACTGAACGTGGCCAGCACAATAATCAGCAAGACGGCTATTCCTTCAAAGAAATGGCGTGTCTGCCAATGCCGGGCAACGGCTGGCTTCATTTTTAAACTTCTTGTGACGCTAGCCAAGTGAGTTCCTCCTAAACCTGAGCCAATCCATCATTTGATCATCTGTATCAACCAACTGTGATCTCGTTTTACGAAATCATCATACCTATTGATTCAATAAAAATTCGTATTTTCATGAAAAAAGCATTAAAGATATCGTACCATATTGCAAACCAAAAAGCAGCCAAATCTGAGCACGAATTATTGAGCACACAAACTAAATTGAACTTCAAGATAGCAACGATTTCAGTCATCATTATTTTTGAGCTAAATTCAATTTTTTGAAGCTATTATGCTGATCGTAGAGGACTAAGTAACCGTCCTGTAATACTCGCTTCGTGCCATCGTCTAAAGGTTGTGACAACCAATCTGGCGTGACTAAGCCGATTTCTAATTCGGAATTATCTTCATAGGAGGCACGAATCGAAATGTTGGCGCCATAGTACTCTGTTTGTGTTTGTTTCACTTTGCCGAAACGGGTCGTGTAATCCGCATGTTGCAACAAATTTTGACGATCTGAGGTAACGACCACAAGATCAAGATCCGATCCCGGACGTTGCTCATGGCGCGCATAGAATCCAACCACGATCAATGCCTGAATTTTGGGTTCATTTTGTGCCCAAGTCGTTAACTCATCAGACAATTGGTCTAAGAGGTTAGCCTGATCACGGTCGAAATAAAGTGCCAGCTGTTCCTCGTGCTTACGCTTTAAAAAAATAATTGGAACCTGTGATAGACCCACTAAAGGCTTCGAATCAACATGCAACTGTTGTGCAACTTGTTGCGTGAATCGCGTTTCTAAAATCGACATTGCTTTTAACGCCGCATAACAATTCCGAACTGAACTGGTATCAAAGCTTTGCCATAATCGGCGTTGTGTTTTTGGTTCAAGATACTTGACGATTTGATGGCATGACTTACCATAACTACGATCAAAACCATGAGTACCCGCAACAGACCAAGTTAAAAGACGAATCAGCTCATCTCTAGTCAGATTGAGATAGTTTTGTGCCAATAAGTGCTCATTGCGAATCGTTGCCTTCAGTGTATCACAAAATTGCCACCAGAATTCTTTGACTGAGTTCTCAAGTTGTTGTGCGGTTGGACGCGCTAGCCAATACTGCCGGTCGCTTGGATTGACCGCTCGATGAATGCGATTGTCTTTGTCGCCAATAATTCTCGTTAACGTGTCTTCTGACAAGTAATCATCTAATTGTGCCAACGGCCGAAACTGCCAATCGATGCGCAAACCACTTTGATACAAGACCAAATAGACAAAGCGTCCCGCAACATCGGTGGGTTCTGGTGGCGTCAATCCGTCATGTCCAGGTGTTGTGATTAAGATGGGGGCACCAAACTGATGCAAGAATTGCGGATCATGTTGATACTTCGACACCCGATCCGTAAAGAAAACAACATCATAATCTTTGAATTGATCGTCAGCAATATGTGAATTCGTCCGGGAACCATTCATGCCAAACACTCGAATATCATTATTTTGATTGAAAAAACGTTGTAACTGGATCATTGTTTGATCTTGTTTCATATGAGCTCTCCTTCGAACTTGCGAATGGCTTGATCACAGATAGATCGCGTAGATGCGGATGTATAGATTGGATTGTATTCATGTCAAAACCAATTAGAATTAAATGTTTACTACCTAGACAACCAGCTAATAGGATTGACCGATTACCACCAGCCCTCATGCCTAGTTTAACATATTTAGCGAATATCAAGCAGCCGTATCACTGGAAAAACACTGCGATTGTACGCGAATTCGCACGATCGTGGTGGTCCCGCACTTTGAGCTGACTCGATAGAAAAAGAGCACAAAAAAACTACCAGCGAACTGGTAGTTAATCAAAAGACATAAATAAAAACGATGAATTTAGTCGAACAATTAGTAGGCCTCAGTTAATTGTGGGACAACTTGTTTCTTACGTGAAACAACGCCTGGCAAGTTCGCACGATCGTTTACCAATTGTTTATTGAAGGCTTTTTCAAACGCAGCTTTACCCTGGTCGCTTCCTAATACAACTGCTTCGGAATCGCTATTAAGAATATTCGTGATAATCAAAACGAATAAGTCATAATGCTGCTCAGAAATTTCAGCTTGAATTGCTGTTTTAAGTGCCGTCTGACGCGCTAAAACATCATCTAGATCAACTGTATTGATCTGAGCCACACGAACGCTATGACCACTCATATCGAAGCTCTTAGCATCGAGATCAATTAACTCTTGCTCGCTTTTACTTGATAGATCAGTGCCTGCTTTTAACATTTCCAGACCATAAGTTTCGTAGTCAACGTTGGCGATTTTAGCCAACGACTTCACAGCTTGTTGATCAAGCGGCGTTGTGGTTGGTGACTTGAACAATAAGGTATCAGAGATGATTGCAGAAAGCATCAAGCCAGCAATGTCTGCGGGAATTGTCACATTCTCTTCGTTGTATAATTCCCACAAAATCGTACTTGTACAGCCAACCGGCTCTGCGCGATAGTATAGTGGCTCTGAGGTGTCGAAGCCCATGATACGATGATGATCGATCACATGAGTCACTTTGACGTCCGCAATATCACTCACACTTTGTTGAGGTTCGTTATGATCTACCAACATAACTTTTTTAACTTCAACGCTAGCTCGTGTGATGACGCGCGGTGCTTGATGGTTAAAGTGATCTAAAGCATAAGCCGTCTCTTCATTGACCTCGCCTAAAGCCACTGCCTCAGTATCATAGCCACGTTGTTGTTGCAAGTGAGCAAATGCGATTGCAGCAACGATTGCATCTGTGTCCGGATTTTGATGTCCAAATACTAATTCTTCTGCCATTAAAAGATACTCCTTTTTATCCATATGACTTAAATCAAGCCACATACTTCAATCAGACGTGGATCAACACCACGCTTCAATTCTATTCTAACCCAAACTAAAGAATTCTGGTATCTTTAATCACAGATAAATAATCTTTTTCCTGGAAAAATTCATCCCATTCTTTGAAGAAGCGGGCGATTCGAGGAATCTTTGATTTATCGTGACGGTAGACAAAAGCCATGTCAAAACTAATCGCAGGATCGAAATCTGCATGGTACATATTGATTTGATTTTGATGTGACAACCAGAAACTGTATGGTAAAGCGGTAGAGAGCTGGCGCGCCTCAGCAAATTTGATAATTTGATATGGCGAAGTGAACTGAGCCTTCGTCGTTGGTTCGTCGACCATCTTGTTCTTGTAAACTTCTGAAAGCAATTGTGCGATGAAATAATCAGGTGGATAAGTTACCCAATCTGCCACGCTCGTTGCCGGAAGCTTGATGCGCTTGCGATCGGCCAGCTTCTCATCATGATGTAAATAGACCAGATGATCGGTAAAAATCTTCTTAGTCTCATATGAGCGCCAATTTTTAATGCTCTCGTCCGGAACATACATGACGGCTAAATCGATTTGATTACTTTCTAATTTATCCCAAATTTCACGGCGCGTCAACAAGTTAAAGCGGATCTTGATATCGGGATATTTATTCGTAAAGTGGATAAAGAAGTCTTCAAAGGCGCCATCTTCCATCGAAGATAAGAAACCAATGTTAATGGGGCCATTGGTTGGACTCGTCGATTGTTGAACTTGATCCAGCGCCTCATTAACCATCGAGAAGATTTGTTGCGTCGTCGACAACATGGTTCGACCGGCATCGGATAAATACAATTTCTTCCCAATTGAGAAGAAAACAGGCGCGCCAACAGTTCGTTCAAGTTTTTTAATCTGCTGTGTTAACGCAGGTTGTGTGATCCCAAGAATTTGTGCGGCTTGCGTATAATTCATTGTTTCCGCTAACTGCAAGAAATAAGTCAACGTTTTAGAAGCAAATAGGTTCTCCTGTCGCGTTTTCATGAATTGATCTCCCTTTTGTTATTCCAAAAATTAAGATAAAAAAGCGTTCTCAACGAAAGTCAAAGTTAATTTAAACTTTATCATTATAATAATATAAGGCTAAAAAAAGAGCAACCAAAAAGGTTGCTCTTTTTCGGATTATTCATGGTTAATGGCTCACCCATAAATTCTATGAAAATGGAAAATCACGCCAGCCTTGATAATTCTGAATATGGAGATAATTCTCGGCGTTAACCACCCGATCATGCGTTGGTGGCTCGATGCCTCTGAGTGGATAATCAATACCTAGCGTTTCATACTTAACGATTCCCATCGTATGATAAGGTAGGATCTCAACTTTATCAACGTTATGGAGTTTTGAGATATAGTCCCCTAGTTCTTTTAAATTCTCATCGAAATCGGTTCGCTCAGGCACTAGCACATGACGAATCCACATGTGATGTCCATTCTCGGACATATATTGAATCATCGCTAAAACCGTTTCGTTGTTAAAACCGGTTAGGCGCTTATGTCGATCTGTATCAATCTGTTTAATATCTACTAAAGAAACGTCCGTGACGGCCATTAACCGTTTAAATTTATCGAACCAAGGTTGTTTATAAGTAAACGGCTGCCCACAGGTATCGAGACAAGTATTGATTCCCATTGCTTTTGCCTTCGTGAACAGATCAATTAAGAAGTCGATTTGGAGCAAGGATTCTCCACCACTGCAGGTAATACCACCTTGTTTGCCCCAGAAAGCACGATATTTACTGGCATCTTCAAGAATCTCATCAGAGGTCACTTCATCTCCGGTTCCAATGTTCCAAGTATCAGGATTATGGCAAAATTCGCAACGCATCCGGCAACCTTGTAAGAAGGCGACGTAACGAATTCCCGGGCCATCCACCGAACCAAATGTCTCGATAGAATGAACATAGCCCACGACAGGTTGAGTCGTTGTTTTAGTTATGACTGAATCCATTTGTACCATCCTCCTACATCCGTGTCATAAGACCACTCGATCAATGACCGATTCGAGCTAATCATCTGAGTTTTGATTGCTCGACGTGACGTGTCAATCAGTTCCTGCGTCACATTAGCTCAGGATCAAAACTACAAAAAGCAATAAACCGAATTGTTTATTGCCTTTTGTAGGAAGCGTTCATCAACGCTCCCACGATCCTAAGCCTACATTGTTTCGAAGTAAGTTCTTGAAATAACGTCGTCTTGTTGTTCCTTGGTTAAGTCTGCGAAGTAGACACAGTAACCAGAAACACGAACGGTCAACGTTGGGTACTCTTCTGGATGCTTCTGTGCATCAATCAGCGTATCACGGTTGAAGACGTTAATATTCAAGTGCATGCCTTCATTTTCCATATAGCCGTCAACCATGTTGACTAAGGTATCTTTACGAGCCTCATCATCATGGCCTAACGTGTTTGGTGTGACACCAAATGTGTTAGAAATACCATCAGTTGCGTACTCATATGGTAATTTGGCAGTTGAAAGCAACGATGCTAAAGCACCATTCTTTTCTGCACCGTACGCTGGGTTAGCACCAGGTGAGAATGGTTCCCCTGCTTGACGGCCGTTAGGCGTTGTCCCGGTATTTTTACCGTAAACGACATTTGAGGTAATCGTCAAAACAGAAGTTGATAGTTTTGCTCCGCGATACAGATGATGTTTGTTCATCAGTTCATAGAAATGTTGAATCAACCAAACACCGATTTGATCTGCGCGATCATCATTGTTTCCGTAACGAGGATAGTCTTCGGTATCTGCCTTGAAATCAACAGCCAAGCCATTCTCATCGCGAATGACCTTCACATGACCATACTTGATGGCTGAAATTGAATCAATCGCATGAGAAAATCCAGAAATACCAGTTGCAAATGTCCGGTCGAGATTTGTGTCCTTCAAAGCCATTTGAGCTGCTTCATAATAATACTTGTCATGCATGTAATGAATCGCATTTAGTGAGTTAACGTAAATGTCAGCTAACCAACCCAACATTGGATCCAACTTCTTCATGAATTCATCGTAATCAATGTACTCACTCGAAATTGGTGCATAAGCAGGTCCTACTTGAGTCTTGCCGATTTCGTCCACACCACCATTGATCGTGTAAAGGATTGCCTTAGCTAAGTTTGCGCGAGCGCCGAAGAATTGCATGCCACTTGCGATAGGTTGTGCTGACACACAGCAAGCGATGCCATAATAATCAGTTCCCCATTCTTCTTTCAACATCTCATCATTCTCGTATTGAATGGTTGAGCTATTGATTGAAACTTGAGTCGCGTAGCGCTTGAAACCATCAGGTAAGCCATCTGACCATAATAACGTGATGTTAGGCTCTGGCGCAGCGCCCATGTTATCGAGCGTCTTCAAGAAGCGGAAAGCCGTTTTGGTAATATGATGACGACCATCCATCCCTGAACCGCCGAGAGAAAGTGTTGCCCAAATTGGATCGCCGGAGAATAACGAATTATATTCAGGTGTCCGAATGAAACGAACTAACCGTAATTTCATGACAAAATGATCGATGAATTCTTGGGCTTGCTCTTCTGTAATTAGACCGCGTTTCAAGTCGCGATTAATATAAGCTTCAATCGTCGTGTCGATCCGGCCGACAGACATGGCAGCTCCGTTTTGAGTCTTAACAGATGCCAAGTAGCCAAAGTAGATCCATTGAATCGCTTCTTGAGCAGTTGCAGCGGGACGACTAATATCGAAGCCGTATGATTCAGCCATTGCCTTCATATCTGACAAGGCGCGATATTGTTCCTGAACTTCTTCACGCAATTGAATCACGTCATTGGTCAGTTCGCCATCACCAATGTTTTCGAAATCATGCGCCTTGGCTGCCATTAATTTATCAATCCCATAAATGGCAATCCGTGGTAAATCAGGAATGAGACGGCCACGTGCATATGCATCAGGCAAGCCAGTGATAATCTTGTAGTGGCGCGCCTTACGCATATCTGGCGTGTAGACATCGAAGACACCTTGGTTATGAGTTTTGCGATCCTCGGTGAAAATTTTATGCTGTTCAGCGTCGATATCAAATCCATAGGCTTTCAATGCATCCTCGGCCATACGAATCCCACCAAATGGCATGAATGCCCGTTTCAAAGGTTTGTCTGTTTGTAACCCAACGATGGTCTCGAGATCTTTCTCGATATAGCCAGGTTGATGTGACGTAATCGTACTCACAACCTTGTTATCTGCATCCAGAACGCCACCGACCTCACGTTCCTTCTTCTTCAATGCGAGAACTTCGTCATTCAGTTTAGTCGTTGCTGCAGTAGGTGCGGCTAAAAAGCTTTCGTCACCCTCATATTGAACTAAGTTTTTATTTATAAAATCGCGAACGTTGATTGAGTTTTGCCAGTCGCCAGCAACAAACCCATCCCAATAACTAGGCGTTGCTTTTCTTTCCATCTGTTTCATTGTTATGCCTCCATCAATGTAATGTTTTGCAACACTTTTTACTCTTGTAGTATAACATATCACAAAATTAATGCAAGGGTTTTATTTGCCGTTTTAAAAGAAATGTAAGTGCTTAACAAATCAACTCATTAAATGAATCGTGTTATTAAATTTAGTAGTTTGTTTTTTCAATCACGAAAAACTATGTGTATTTATGCAATTGTTTTATAACAGATTAGACGTTCTGTTTTGTAACAGGAAACGCTTTATTTAATCACTTCTATTCAACTTTGAGACCTACAAAAAAAGTCACATTTAGTCAGAGCGACTAAATGCGGCAAATTAAGTTTGTAAAAAATAATCAAAGTCTGCGTAACCTCACCCGCTTGGGATCATGGAGAGCATGATTAGCTAGTAAGCCAAGCCCAACAGGCATTCAAGCTTAGGCTTCAGCGTCATTTTCAAGTTTAGTCATGCGAATTGGTAACCCGCTTTGTTCAGGATCGAGAATAAAACTCCCATTCGAATAACGATCATTCAATGGTACGTCGTCGATGGTGACCGTGACTTTTTGATTTTGATCTGTGGTGACTTCAAGCGCTTGTTCACCTGGCGTCAGCAAACTTGCGGCCACAATTTCATGTGGTTGACGTTTCAAGATGCGTAGCATTAAGAGGCCACGGCGCGCACGATTGCCCAGTGGAATCTCGCTAAGTGGCATTTTTTTGAACGCACCACGCTGGGTCAAGATACCGACAGCATTGTCTGTGGACTCCTCGGCGACTGTCGTAAAGATGGCTGCCACTAACTCATCATCATCTTTCAAATTAGCCGCTTTGACGCCGGCTGCCTTAGCACCAACAACAGGCACTTCACTCAGGCTGAAATGAATGCCGAGCGCGTTCTTCGTAAACAAATAAGTGTCCGCAAATGTTGCCTCATCTGGCAAAAGATAACGCATCCCAATCACCTGTGAAGCTTCATCTTTCAGTTTGATTGCTTGTTGTGGACGTGTGCGATAAGTCCGTCCAGGCAATAAACTCTCGAAAGCGACTTGTTTGATATAACCATCTGAGGTCACTAAAACAAATTGACCGACTTGTTTCAGATCTTTGAAGACGTAGGCTGCCAAAACAGATTCGTCACTGGCTAAACCAACATCCTGCGATAAATGCTGTCCCATATCTTTCCACTTACTCTCATCGATCTCATGAATCGGCCGATAAATGAGATTACCCTTAGTGGTAAAGATAAACAAGTGGTCCAACGTATTAACAGTCGCCATAAAAACGGGATAATCTTCATCTTTCAATCCGTTATCCGAAGCATCTGTGGCTTGGAACGAGCGTAAACTACTCCGTTTCAAGTAACCATCATGACTGACCATGACTTGCACGTCTTCGGCAGTAACCATGACACTCGTATCGATATCCAATGATTCGACTTCGCGCTCAACCGTTGTCAGGCGCTCACCAGGGAAATCGCGCTTAATACGTTTAAGATCTTTAATAATGACTCGATCCAACGTTTTGGCATCATTTAGAATATTTTGAAATTCTGCGATTTTATCTGAGAGTTCATGATGTTCGGCCTCTAATGCGGTCACGTCTGTATTGGTCAACCGATATAATTGCAGGGAAACGATTGCTTCGGCTTGAATCTCACTGAATTGATACTCGCTCATCAAATTTTGTTTAGCATCGCCTTTATTCTTGCTACCGCGAATGATGCGAATCACTTCATCTAAAATTGACAACGCACGAATCAAACCTTCAACAATATGCTGACGTTTCTGTGCTTTAGCCAAGTCAAATTTCGTGCGACGAGTCATCACATCGCGTTGATGAGCTAAATAAGCGGTCAGCGCCTGTTTCAGGCCAATCTGTTGTGGACGTAAATCAGCAATTGCAACCATGTTGAAATTATACGAAATTTGTAAGTCGGTATTTTTGAACAAATAATTCGAAATTCCTTGGGCATCCGCATTCCGTTTCAGCTCGATCACGACTCTGAGGCCAGTCCGATCAGTTTCATCACGGACTTCAGAAATGCCATCCACTTTTTTCATCAGACGTAATTCGTCAATTTTTTTGACTAAGAGCGCTTTGTTAACCTCATAAGGTAATTCGGTGATCACGATCTGTTCACGCTGGCTTCGCAATTCTTCGATTGCCGTCTTTGAACGTAGCACCACACGACCGCGACCTGTTTGATAAGCTTGCTTAATGCCATCGATTCCTTGCAAGATTCCTCCAGTTGGAAAATCAGGCCCGGGCACAAACTTCATCAACTCGTCCAGGGTTGCATCTGGATGATCCATCAAATAGATCACCGTATCGATGACTTCACCCAAGTTATGTGGTGGAATTTCCGTTGCGTAACCCGCTGAGATTCCCGACGAACCATTGACTAATAGATTAGGAAAATGCGCAGGTAAAACAGTCGGTTCTTCCGTGGTGTCATCGAAGTTCAGCACCATATTGACCGTATCTTTGTCAATATCACGTAACAACTCTGTCGAGATATGACTTAAACGCGCCTCAGTATAACGCATGGCAGCAGGTGGATCACCATCCATTGAGCCGTTGTTACCGTGCATCTCGATCAGCGGTTGACGCAACTTCCAGTCTTGACTCATCCGCACCATGGATTCATAGATCGAGCTATCACCGTGAGGATGGAAATTACCCATGATATTTCCGACTGACTTTGCTGACTTGCGAAATGCATGATCGTACGTGTTACCATCCTGATTCATCGCAAAGAGAATCCGTCGCTGCACAGGTTTGAGGCCGTCCCGAATATCTGGCAAGGCCCGTTCCTGAATAATATATTTAGAATAGCGGCTGAAACGCTCGCCCATCACTGTTTCTAGCGATAATTCTTCAATTTTTTGTGTGTCTTCAGCCATTAACTTCACTCACCTTTGTTGTGTTCAACTTGTTTCAGTAAGTCTTGTTCACCCGTCGTGCTTTGATAAGCTTTATCGGCGGCCGTAGTGTCTAGAATGCTACCATCTTCCGCCAAAGTGAATTTTACATTTTGCTCAATCCAACGACGACGAGGTTCGACTTTATCGCCCATTAATGTGGTCACCCGCTTTTCGGCTAGCGTCGCATCATCAATTTTCACACGAATCAGCGTTCGGGTTTCAGGATTCATTGTCGTTTCCCACAACTGGTCTGCGTTCATTTCACCCAAACCTTTAAAGCGTTGCAGACTGTAACCTTTGCCCATGATTTTGACTTCGTCTGCGAGTTGATTTTCGGTCCAAGCATAGTGGATCATTGTCTTAGCCCCACTGCCCTTTTGTAACTTGTATAACGGCGGTAAGGCAATGTAGACTTTGCCTGCTTCAATCAAGGGGCGCATGTAACGATAGAAGAACGTCAATAATAAGATCTGAATATGAGCACCGTCATCGTCGGCATCGGTCATGATAATAATCTTGTCGTAATTACTCTCAGCCTCTTTAAACTCAGAACCAACGCCAGCACCAATCGTGTAAATCATCGTGTTGATTTCTTCATTCTTGATAATGTCCTGCAACTTAGCCTTCTGTGTATTCAAGACTTTACCACGCAGCGGTAGAATCGCCTGGAATCGACGATCTCGTCCTTGTTTTGCAGAACCACCGGCAGAATCACCCTCGACTAAATAAAGTTCATTCTTCTTGGGATTGCGCGACTGCGCCGGCGTCAATTTACCAGACAATAGGCCTTCGTTTTTCTTTTTCTTCTTGCCATTACGACTCTCATCACGTGCCTTACGTGCCGCATTCCGTGCCTCACGAGCCTTCAGTGCTTTCTGAACCAGCATCTGTGCGAGATCGCCATTCTCTAGCAAGTAAAAAGAAAGTTGCTCATAAATCAGGTTATCAACAGCTGAACGAGCCTGTGTGGTCCCCAAACGACCTTTCGTCTGACCTTCAAACTGTAAGATCTCTTCAGGAATACGCACCGAAAGGACAGCACTTAAGCCTTCACGAACATCGCTACCTTCAAGATTTTTATCCTTATCTTTCAACAAACCAACTTTACGAGCATAGTCATTGAACGCCTTGGTCCAACCAGACTTCAAACCCACTTCATGCGTTCCACCATCGCCAGTACGCACGTTATTAACAAATGAGATGATGTTTTCAGAATAGCCATCGTTAAATTGACCAGCAAATTCGATCTCGATATCGTCTTTCTTGCCTTCAATGCTAATCACATCGGTTAAAACGTCTTTATCCTCGTTCAAGTAGCGGACAAATGACTGTAACCCATCATCGAACTTAAATTGATCCGAGTGTTCAGTCTCTCCACGTAAGTCGGTCAACGTGATCTCGACGCCCTTGATCAGAAAGGCAGACTCACGTAAGCGTTCGGCCAACGTGTCGTAGTTAAATGTTGTTGTCGAGAATATTTCAGGGTCCGGCATAAACGTCAATGTCGTGCCAGACTTTAGTTTGGTATGACCTATTGATTTAAGCGTCCCTTCCGGATGACCACCGTTCACGAATTTTTCTCGGTAGCCCTGATGATCACGAGCAACTTCGATGATCAACCATGAAGACAAGGCGTTTACGACTGAGGCACCAACACCATGCAACCCACCAGAAGTTTTATAATTATTTTCAGTAAATTTCCCGCCTGCATGTAAAACGGTCAGAATGACTTCAATCGTCGGGCGTCCCGAAGCGTGCATCCCCGTGGGCATCCCCCGACCCTCATCCTGGACCGTTAAACTGCCATCCGCATTGATTGTCACTGCAATTTTCTGACCAAAACCAGCCAATGCTTCATCGACGGCGTTATCAACAATTTCATAAACGAGATGATGGAGACCGCGTGCATCCGTGGAACCGATGTACATCCCCGGGCGTTTACGCACCGCCTCTAATCCCTCAAGAATCTGAATGGAACTATCATCATATTGATTTGATTTCTTCATGTTATCCCCCATTTGTCTGATCCAGACGAATGTATGTTCATATCTCAATTACCTTAAATGATTTTCCTAGTTCTGTCAAACTAGCTCGGTCTGGTCAACTTTTGGCAATCCAGTCGAAAGTTAGCCCTAGGGACTACCCGTGAGCAAATGAATCATGGTACAATAATATCGCTTGACTTATCGGAGGAATCATATTGAAATTTACGATCTTACTTATTCTGGCATATCTTTTCGGCTCATTTCCGTCTGGTGTCGTGATTGGCCAACTCTTCTATCACAAAGACATCCGCGACTATGGTAGTGGCAATATTGGTACCACCAACACTTTTCGAGTCTTAGGCAAAACAGCCGGCGTCATCGTGTTAATTCTAGATATTCTCAAGGGAGCTTTGGCGGCCGCGCTGCCCATCTGGGGTCAGTTAACCCCACCACATTACTTAGTACTCGTCTTTGGACTTGCCGCCATCCTTGGCCATTCTTTTTCAATTTTTATCAAATTTAAAGGCGGTAAGGCGGTTGCGACGAGTGCCGGCATTCTACTCACGTATAATCCCGGCTTCTTTGCAATTGCGGTCACGATCTTTCTGCTCATCCTTATCACCTCTAGCATGGTCAGTGTCGCAAGCATGTTGGGGATGATCATCATTACGATCTGGTCCTTGTATTATCACGATCTCTTCCTGAGTTGTGTCGCACTGGGATTGACCTTCTTCATCTTCTATCGCCATCGCGAGAATATCAAGCGAATTCGCCAACACACCGAAAATCTCGTCCCGTTTGGCTGGTATTATCGTCGTCATCAATCTGCTCACAAAAATAAGAAATGATCAGCTGTTGATCATTTCTTATTTGTTTGCGCTCATCAGACGCCTGCGAATCATCTTGCAAATTTACATAAAACTGATTGAATACTTGGCCTTGAAAGTCTCGTTTGGTTCGAGACGATTGATGCCCTTTTTCTCGGTGAGCTCACCCGTGGCATCGACTAAATCAGCAATTCCCCACCAAGGCTCCAAGCAAATATAATTACCTTGTTTAGGATAGGCTGACCAAATCCCTAGATAAGGCGCATCTTTCGTCTTTAGAGTTACCCCATGATTAGTTTTATCAGATAAAATCTGAATTTCATTTTCATCATTCAATTGAAAGATCAAGGCATCATCTTTGAAAATCTCATGAGTCACTTGCCAATCAACGTCCGTTGGTGCCAATGTCCGATGATCGAAATCAATGCCGGCTTTGGGATCCAACGGAATCTGGATGCGGCTCTTGCTAGGTTTGAAGCGCAAGAAATAATCATCAAATTTCAAATCATCTGTGAGTGGGACACGGAAGGCAGGATGACCGCCCACGCTGAAGTAAAGAGGTGCTTCTGTACTAGGATTAGTCACTTCATACTTAACCTTCAACAGCTGGTTGATCAGCGTGTACTTCACCCGAAATTCAAACTTGAACGGATAAACCGCACGTGTTTCTTCGGAATCAGTCAACAAGAAGACAATACTATGATCCGTCTGCCGCTCGACAGTAAACTCGTGGTCGCGTGCAAACCCATGCTGAGTCATATGATAAGTCTGACCCTGATAACGGTACTGATCGTCCTTCAATTTACCAACAATCGGAAATAAGACTGGCGCATGACGCCCCCAAATCTCGGGATCAGCTTGCCAAAGATACTCGTCATGATTGTGCTGGCCAACAATACTTTGGAGTTCAGCACCTAATGTCGAGATTTTAACTTGATAAAATTCATTGTTCAATTCAATCTGCAAAATTTTCACCTGCTATTAAAGAATATATTTACTGAGATCTTGATCGGCCACAATATCGTCAATTCGGTTGGCAACATATTGTTCAGTGATCATCACCTCGCCCATTTGCATATCTGGACCATCGAATAAAACTTCTTCGAGAACTTTCTCGAGAATGGTCGACAAACGCCGCGCACCAATGTTATCACTACGCTTGTTGACTTGATCGGCAGTTTCGGCAATCTTCTCAATGGCTTCCTTCGTGAAAGTCAGTTTAACACCATCTGCCCCGACCAACGCAATATACTGCTTGATCAATGCTGATCGTGGCTCTGTTAAAATCTGAACGAAATCATCCTTGGTCAAATCATTAAGCTCAACGCGGATTGGAAAACGACCCTGCAATTCAGGAATCAAATCGCTCGGTTTGGTCTGAGCGAATGCCCCTGAGCCAATAAATAGCACGTGACTGGTATCCAGTGGCCCATATTTCGTGTTGACCTGCGATCCTTCGACGATTGGCAAGATATCGCGTTGAACCCCTTCGCGTGAAACATCACCGGAATTATTCTGTTTGCGAGAAGAAAGCTTATCAATCTCGTCGATGAAAATAATCCCATCATCTTGTGCACGTTGAATGGCACGTTGATAGAGATCATTCTGATCAACCAATTTTTCCGAATACTGACGGGCCAAAATTTCTCGTGCGTCTTTAACGGGAAGTGTCCGTGAGATTTGACGTTTAGGCGTCAGTTGGCCTAACATGTCACCCATATCGATGCCCATGCTTCCCATCATCTCATTCATCTGATTCGATTTCTTGGGCTCATCGACTTTGATAGTAACCTCTCGATTCTCCAATAAACCACGATCTAGTTTCTCAGCCAAATCCATGCGTTCTTCCAAAACTGCCTTAGAAACATCTTGAGCATCATGGTCATCATCGTCGCTCTGACCAACAGGTTGTTGCATCAGCTGATTCATGAGTTGCATCATATTGTTGGGCTGTTTAGCTTGTTTCTCCTTGCGCTCACCGGGTGCCAACAAACGGATCAACTTCTTGTTAGCCTCCTTCAATGCTTGAGTGTGCACTTGCGAATAAGCCGCTTCTTGTTCAATGACAACGGCCGTATCCGCAAGATCACGTACCATTGCTTCGACATCACGGCCGACATAACCAACTTCGGTGAATTTTGTGGCTTCAACTTTAACAAATGGTGCATTAACAATTGCAGCTAATCGACGGGCAATCTCAGTTTTACCGACACCCGTTGGCCCAATCATCAATAGATTTTTAGGAGTGATATCTTTTTGCATTTGGTCATTTAATTGATGCCGACGATAGCGATTATATAACGCAATTGCGACGGCGCGTTTGGCCGCATGTTGTCCGATGACGTATTCATCGAGCGCGGCGACAATTTCTCTAGGTTTTTTTTCTAAAGCCATGGCTAAACTCCTTTTAAGTAGTGAGCGTTAAACCCGCTCTTTCAAGCGGTGGTCATCATTATGCTTCGAATTGATCAGTGATGATCTGGTGATTCGTGAAAATATCAATCGATGCTGCAATATCGATGGCCTCATGCGCAATCTCTTTCGCACTCATCTTTTCTGCGTGTCGGGTCATCGCAATCGCCGCGGCTTGGGCAAAGTTGCCGCCTGAACCGATGGCAATCACATCTTCATCGGGTTCGATGACTTCACCATTACCCGAGATCAATAATAAATGTTCACGATCAAAAGCAATCAGCATAGCTTCAAGCTTCTGTAAAGTGGCATCCTTACGCCAGTCTTGTGCAAGTTCCACGGCTGAACGGCGTAAATCGCCATTATATGTTCGTAGCTTCTTCTCGAACCAATCTGAAAGTGTAAAGGCATCCGCAACACCACCAGCAAATCCAATAATCACATGATTATCAAAGATGCGGCGAACTTTATGCGCAGTGCCTTTCATAATGTATTTCTCGCCCATAGTCACCTGACCATCGCCGGCGATTGCGATTTGTCCCTGATGTTTAACTGCTACAATTGTTGTCATTTGAATGCCTCTCTTATTTTTTCTTTTGATCACTCGCGCGCGGGAAATATTGTTGATAATCCGCTTGCAAATGTTGCATCGTGACATGCGTATAAATCTGCGTCGAAGACAGGCTAGCGTGACCCAACAATTCCTGAACCGTCCGCAAATCTGCACCATGATCTAGCATATGCGTGGCAAAAGTGTGCCGCAACATATGCGGATGAATATCGCTATGCAGACTAGATTTCTTGATCACCTGATCTAACACATACGCAATACCGCGTGATGTAATCGGTTGGCCGAGCTGATTCACAAAGACGTAGCCATGTTTTGTGGGCGTCTTGCCAGACATTAACTTAACTCGACCATCTGACAAATAATCCGTCAAAGCTTTCTTGGCGTGATGTCCAAACGGCACGTAACGATCTTTATTGCCTTTACCATGAACCAAGACAATTTGCATAGAAAGATCTAGTTGAGTCAACGTGAGCTGGCTCACCTCACTTACTCGCATCCCCGTCGCATAAAACAACTCCAACAACGCGCGATTCCTTTGCGTCAACGGCTCATCACCCTCGACGGCTTTGAATAATGCATCCATTTCTTGCTCATAGAAAAAACGTGGCAAAGTTTTAGCTTGACCTTTAATTTGCACCGAAGCAAATGGATTTTGTACAACTAGTTTATGATTTTCGAGGTAACGATAAAAGGACCTTAAGGCGGATATTTTACGACTGATCGTGCTGCGCGCCATCTTTTTCTGGGTCAAATCAGCCAAATAAGTCTCGACTTCCAGACGATGAACGTCGCCATATGAAGCCAGCCCCCCATTTTGACTCAAGAAATCCGTAAATTCTTGAATATCATCGAGATAGGCTGTCTTAGTCAATTCCGAATACTGCCGCTCAACAATCAAATAACGAGCAAATTCGTCTAACCACTGCGTCTCTGCCATAAAAAAGCCTCCAATCAATATCTACTTTACCATATTGAATGCAGGTTTCATAAAAAGTTTCTTGTTAATTAACGGATTTAGCTGTCTCTGCAATCAAAGCTAGCGCTCGGTCAGCTAAAGCTTGCTGTCTCACTTTTTTGTCTCGAATCGGTGTCAGTAGACTCGGGAAAATACCGAAGTTGGCATTCATCGGCTGAAAATGTTTCGCACTGGCATGGGTGATATAATTCGCCATCGAACCCATCGAAGTCGCTGGTGGCAAGGTCACTAATTCCTGACCAAGTGCAAGCCGCGCCGCATTGATGCCTGCCAATAAGCCACTCGCCGCACTCTCGACATAACCCTCAACCCCAGTCATCTGACCGGCGAAAAAGAGTTCTGAATTCTTGAGCGATTGATAAGTTGGCGCAAGCAACTCAGGTGAATTCATGAAGGTATTTTGGTGCATGACACCATAACGGACAAACTCTGCCTGTTCCAAACCAGGAATCAGTCGGAAGACGCGTCGCTGCTCTCCCCACTTTAAATGAGTTTGAAAGCCAACGAGATTATAGAGACTTCCTGCCGCATTATCCTGGCGTAATTGAACGACCGCATACGGCCGCTGACCCGTTTTTGGATCTTCGAGACCAACTGGTTTCAACGGCCCAAACAACATCGTTCGTGCGCCTCGTCGCGCCATCACTTCGATGGGCATGCAGCCTTCAAAAACTTGGTCATCCTCGAAACCATGTAGTTCTGCCTGTTCTGCAAATGCAAGTTCATGCTGAAAAGTCTCGAATTGTGTCTTGGTCATTGGACAGTTCAAATAGGCGGCTTCGCCCTTGTCATAACGTGACTTCAAGTACACTTGATCAAAATCGATCGATTCCTTGGTCAAAATTGGCGCGGCCGCATCAAAGAAATGCAGTCCGTCAACGCCATTGAATCGCTGAATGGTTTCTGCTAACGCAGGTGAGGTTAACGGGCCTGTCGCAATCACCGTTACCCCCTTTGGGAACTCGCTCAATTCTTCATTGATAATCTCAATCAACGGATGCCGGCGCAACGTCTCGGTCACTTGTCCAGAGAAATGGTCACGATCGACCGCTAAAGCGCCACCGGCAGGAACCGCGTTTGTATCCGCAGCACGCATGATCAACGAGTCGAGTTGGCGCATCTCCTCTTTCAAGAGTCCTACGGCATTCGTGACTTGATTCGCCCGTAACGAATTCGTACAAACCAGCTCCGCAAACTGGTCCGTATGGTGAGCGGGTGTTTGATTCACTGGTCGCATTTCGTATAAGCGGACATGCACCCCACGACGAGCAATTTGCCAGGCTGCCTCAGAACCGGCCAACCCAGCACCAACAACATTCACAACAGGTTCGTTTACCATCTTGATAACCTCATGATTTAGCAATAATTAGCTATTTTCCGATTATTTTTGAACTTGTTCTTCATAGTCGCCGTTTGGACAGATGACTTGGCGACCGCCTTTAACTTTTTTCTCAACGAGATAATGACCATCGACTGGGCAGTCACGGCCCACCGGCTTATCCCAAGTCACAAAGTCACAGTCTGGGAAGCGCGAGCAACCATAGAAAATCCGATTACGTTTCGACTTTCGTTCGATGACTTGACCCTCGCCACATTTTGGACAAACGACGCCGATTTCTTTAACAATGGCTTTCGTGTTGCGGCAATCAGGGAAGCGACTGCAGGCATAGAATTTACCGAATCGGCCCAGCTTGATGACCATCGGTGCACCACAGATGTCACAATCAAAACCAGCGGGTTCATCTTTGATCTGAACTTTTTCGATACCTTCCTCGGCCTTGACTAATTCCTTCGCGAAAGGCTGATAATAACGATCAACAACCTTGACCCAATTCTCTTGGCCCGCTTCAATGCCATCCAACTCATCTTCAAGTTTGGCAGTGAAGTCGATATTCACGATATCTGGGAAAAACTCCTCGATTAATTTATCGACGATTTCCCCGAGCTCCGTTGGCTCAAAACTCTTCCCATTCAATTTAACATAGTAACGCTTCTGAATCGTATCGATAGTTGGCGCATAAGTTGATGGACGACCAACGCCGTTTTCTTCTAGTGCTTTGACTAAACTTGCTTCAGTATAGCGAGCAGGTGGTTGTGTGAAATGTTGCTGTGGATCAGTTTTGACCAACTTAACTTGATTGCCGACTGCTAACTCAGGTAGCACGTTGTCTTTTGAATCATCGCTACTGCCTTGATAGATCTTCGTAAAGCCAGCAAACTTCATCTGCGAACCCGTCGCTCTAAAAATCACGCCATTTTGTTCGAGATTCATGGTCACCGTATCATAAACAGCTGGTGTCATCTGACTGGCAACAAATCGTGACCAAATCAATTGATACAACCGTAATTGATCCCGCGACAAGACGTCCTTGAGTGACTCTGGTGTCCGCATCACGGAACTTGGACGGATGGCCTCGTGAGCGTCTTGAGCGCCTTCCGGATTTTTGGTCTTGTGTAATTTGGTTGCTGCATAGGCCTCGCCCAAATTTTCGTGCAGGTAAGTAGCGGCCTCATGTTTAGCAACACTAGAGATCCGCGTTGAATCCGTACGCATATAAGTGATCAGTCCAACAGTGCCTTCCTTGCCCAGACTGATCCCTTCGTAAAGCTGTTGCGCCAACATCATCGTTTTACGCGTCTTATAGTTTAAACGCCGGTTAGCTTCTTGTTGTAAAGAACTCGTCGTAAAGGGCGCCGCAGGGAAACGCTTTCGCTCCTTCTTGGTCACCGTCATGACATTAAAGGGTTGCTGTTTGTCGATTCGCTTAAGAACAGCTTGAACGGCATCCTTATCAGCGAGCGGTTGCTTCTTCTGATCGAAGCCATAAAAATTCGCCGCAAACTTTTTTCCACGACCCTTTTGAAATTCAGCCGCTAAACTCCAATATTCTTCGGGCACAAACGCGTTGATCTCACGTTCTCGATCAATGACCAGTTTCAATGCAACCGACTGAACACGACCAGCTGAGAGTCCTTTTTTAACTTTTGCCCACAAAATTGGACTGATTGAATAACCGACAAGTCGATCCAAAATTCGCCGTGCTTGCTGGGCATCTACCAAACTCATATCAATACTACGCGGTGTCTTAAAAGCATTCTTGACCGCATCTTTAGTGATTTCATTGAAGACAACTCGATTATCTGCCTTCGGGTCCAAATCAAGAATATGAGAAACATGCCAAGCAATTGCTTCGCCTTCACGATCCGGATCGGCTGCGAGATAAATATGGTCAGCTTTTTTGGCGGCAGTTTTTAACCCTTTAATGGTGTCACCCTTGCCGCGGATGTTGATGTAATGGGGTTCATAATCATTTTCAATATCAATACCCATTTGACTCTTAGGCAGATCACGTATATGTCCAAGACTAGCGACCACTTTATAATTACGGCCTAAATATTTCTCAATGGTTTTGGCTTTTGCTGGGGATTCCACGATGACAAGATTTTTGGTGGCCATGCAAAAACTCCTTTCTTGATCCAATAGCAACAATGAATCGCCGATAACTGACGATTCAAATCGGAAATAATCATAAGCTAGACTTAATCAAGTTGTCAACCATTAGAAATTCGGCCATCTCAAAAACAAGCGTTAAAATTCGCAATCAAAAAATGAATTAGGCGCCCCGCCAAGCACATTCGGTCACTTTTAAAACATCGTCATCAACCGGCGGAATTAAATTGAAAATCAGTTAAAATGTCGCTCGCACAAAGCACCGGTGTCGCACCGGCCTGAATCAATTGATTGGTTCCTTCAGAGAGTTCACTCAAGATATTACCTGGAATGGCGTAGACGTTTCGGTTCTCTTGGAGTGCCAGATTAGCGGTAATCAACGATCCACTTCGCCTTCTCGCTTCTGTCACCAAAACCGCCTCCGATAAGCCCGCAATAATTCGATTACGCTGTGGAAAATGAAATCGACGCGGAGGTGTACCAGGTAAATATTCGGACAATAATAAACCATGCTGAGTGATCACCTGTTGTAAGGCCCGATTTTGTTCAGGATAAACGACATCCAGACCATTTCCAATCACCGCAATTGTTTTGCCTCTTGCCAACAGGGTTTCTTGATGAACCAGTTGGTCAACACCCATCGCCAACCCACTAACCGTTACTAGTTGCTTGCCCACAAACTCAGGAATCAATCGGCGTAAACAATGTTGGCTATAGGTCGTGCATTGACGCGCACCGACGATGCCAATTTTATGCGCGTCCAGTAAATCGCGCTGTCCTCGATAGAAGAGCAAAATGGGGGGTTCGTAAATTTCCGCCAAGGCCAATGGATAGTCATCATCTAAGATAGAAATCATCTGTTCACCGGGCGGCTGTGGTTCGGTCAATACACCCGGAAAAAATTCGAGTTGCGAGCGTATTAAGTGATTAGCAACTGGCCAACTCGTTACTGAATCTAAAGCAACTTCCGCCAACAACTGCGCTAAGTTAAGCTGATCTCGATAATGCCAGCGCGTGTCTATTTTAGCGGCCAATAAGAGTTCGTTTTTATTCAAATCATCACCTACTCATTAGTAAGTACCCGCTTGAGGACGTTCGCCCTTTCTGAAAGTTTGTGGATTGATCAGCTGTTTCATCTTTTCAGAAAACTAAGCCATTAGCGCCGACTACAAAATTCATAGGCAGCGAGTCAAACTCAAAAAAACACACCAATCAATCGCGATGATCTCATGAAATAGATCGTCGCAAGCGATTGGTGCGTTTAATGATTGACAACTTTAAGCGATGTCAATAAATAAATTAATCTTCGTCTGGATATTCGCCAGCGTGATAGACATTTTGAATATCGTCATCATCTTCCAATTGGTCGATCATGCGATCAAACTGTTCAATCTTTTCAGCTGGAACTGGTGTCGTGTTTTGTGGCACCATAGTTAATTCAGATTTGACAAATTGATAACCCTTGGCAGCCAATGAATCACGTACAGCGCCAAAATCTTTAGGATCGGTGTAAATTTCATAGACTTCTTCGGACGTTTGTAAATCGTCGCCGCCTGCATCCATGACATCTTCTAGCATTTGATCCTCGTCAGCGTCTGTAGTTGTGCGATCGATGGCTAAATAACCACGACGATCAAACATGTAACTGACAGAACCTGTTGCGCCTAAATTACCACCATTACGTGTGAATGCAACGCGAACATTTGAAGCCGTCCGATTTTTATTATCAGTAAGTCCTTCAACTAAGACAGCAACGCCACCAGGTGCATAGCCTTCATAGGTGACCTCTTCGTAACTTTCGCCTTCAGCACCCTGAGCCTTCTTGATGGCGCGGTCAATATTGTCGTTAGGCATATTGGCAGCCCGCGCTTTATCCATCACCAAGCGTAATGAAGGGTTATTCGCAGGATCAGGATCACCACTCTTTGCGGCCATATAAATTTCACGTGATAATTTTTGGAAAATTTTACCACGTTTTGCATCCTGTGCATTCTTACGACCTTGAATATTGTGCCATTTTGAATGTCCTGACATTCGCTTCTCCTTCTTTCATTAACAAACTTGGTTAAAACCGTAATTAATCATATCAAAATCAACCTTTTTACGCAATGACTTATTCAAAAAGAGTCAGCGTTTTGACGTTCAAAAGGTAATGTCATGAAGCGTTGTGCTACCGAAACCTTAACCCACCTCGAGTACGTTGATGGTGAACGATCAATGCTGCAATGAGCATTGCTAATAACACACCAACTAAGGCCCCAGAAGAATCGAGCATAACATCTTGAATCATTGGGGTGCGATCGCCAGTTAATAACTGATGAAATTCATCCGTTGCGGCATAACCGGTTGCACTCAACCAGACTAACAAGGCACGCAAACCAAATTTAGGTACCGCACTCGTTAGACCAAGATAAGCAAATAATCCGAGCAATAAATTGTTCCCAAAATGAGCTGTCTTGCGCAACAGGAACTCAATCATACCTGCCAGCCCCTCAGTTTTTATACTATAGACATGCCCAGCATAGTTGATCGAAATCGGTGCTAACCATTTTCGTAGCCAGTCAAAATTAAATTGATTAATTTCAGGCACGATGGTCTGTTGATGATAGGTCATCGAAGAACTGATGAAAATTAAAACCATCATTAAAACTGCAAGTGCCAAAAATATTTTTTCGTGTTGGTGACGCATGACTTCCTCCTGTCGAGCTTCAATATTCGGCCGACAAGCCACACTACTCAACGCCCCATCGACCGACCTAACCGAGTTATTGTAGCACGTCCACTATTCATCGGGCAACGCCAGCACCACTCAGACAGACTGCGGCCCAAATCATTCCCGCCTATCAGGTTTAAAGCTGGCTAATTCGATTCAAGATAAATCGTCGGCTTTAAGAATGTGCCAGATTATGATACATTAAAGCTAGTTTTCGTGATCGACCGTTTGATCATCGTTCTAATCTCAGTTCATAAAGGAAGCTCACCCGATGGATCATCAACTCGAACAACTCTTACGTCAACATTTCGACGCCTTCAGCCCCAATGACGAAACCGAGGCATTATTTGCGAGTATTCTCGCGAACTTAAATGAAGAAGCACGTCAGAAAACGAAAAAAGGATTGCCAACCGAGCAAATTCTTGCCGAAGCACAGCATAGCTTGACCGACGTCGACGACTTACTCGTTGCACTTTCGAATCGCGGTCGTGATAAAGTCTTCGACACCCATCAACTTGGCCGCTTCTATGATCGCTTTTTTGCCGCCAAATGTGTCCATTCATTGCACTGTGATGTCAGTCAATTGAATCAAATCATCATCGATTATCGTTTGGCAACCTTTGTCGTCAGCACTAGTCTAGATGACGAACTAGTCGTTAACGAGTACATGAATCACGACCGCAAGAGTCTGTATGTTCAGAAGCAACAGGATGGTGACAAACTGAAACTGGAGCAGAAGACTCGTGGTGGCGCGTTGGCTTTCATGAAAATACGCGTCGAGATTCTGATTCCTCAATCTTTTACTGGCTTTGTTTATCTGAACACTCGCAGCGGTAACACGATTATCAGTCACTTATTGGGCAACTACATTTTGGAAGTGAGCTCAACTAGTGGTGCGCTTGTGGGTCATGATCTCTCATTGAGTCAAATTCACCTCCAATCAAAATCCGGTTCGATCAAAGCCGGTGAATTGAAAGCTGACCAAATCGTCATGAGTAGTACTAGCGGTGCGATTCGTTGTCAGCATGCCTTCAGCCCAATTCGAACTGGCATGATCAGTGTGACCGCACGAAGCGGTAACGTTGATTTAACCCATCTTAAAGCCAGCGAGCTGAACGCTGAGACTCACAGTGGGTGTTTAAGTGCGACTGGTTTAGAAGCCGCTCAGTACCATTTCTCGGCGAAATCTGGTAACCTGGTGGCAACTCATTTGCAGGGTTCTGGCCAATTCGGAACGACCAGTGGGAATCTTAATCTCGACTTTGATTCGATTGACGCTAATTTGATTGTCAACTCAACGAGTGGTTCAATCACTGTCAAAACGCCCGCTAGCAGTGAGTATCGCATCAACACACACAGTGCGAGTGGAAACATTGTGCTGCCATTCAGTGCTCGAGTAGATCCCTCTCAACGGCAACATTTCAAGCTCGGGCAGCTAGGCGAGGCCCCAACCTTCGAGCTCAGTGCCCATACACAAAGCGGTAATATTCGACTCACGACTGAAACAATGGCTGACTAGAGCAAAATTTTTTAGATGACCATGGCTCACTATCACCACCCTCACGAAGTTTCACTGAATCCAAAAAACGTTGTGTCTCACAACCGACTTTCAGCAGTGCTGAAAGCATTGAGTTATTGAGACACAACGTTTTTTAATTTAGCTTAATAAAACAGCATCATCATTCATTTCTTGTCCACTATTCGCTTTGAAGAGATCAAGTAAGTCGCTGACTGTCAATTGCTGCTTGTCTTTGCCGCTGATATCCACGACAATGCGGCCATGATCTAACATAATCAGCCGATTGCCATACTTAATGGCATCGGTCATGTTATGAGTGATCATCAAAGTCGTGAGATGTAACTCTGCGACTAACTGATTGGTCAAGCGCATGACAATGGCACTTGTTTTCGGATCTAGCGCCGCCGTATGCTCATCTAATAAGAGCAACGCAGGATTCTTCAACGTGGCCATCAACAGCGTGATTGCCTGGCGCTGACCACCTGAGAGTAGACCGATATCGGTCGTCAATCGATTCTCAAGACCCAAGCCCAAGGTTGCAAGACGCTCTTGAAAGAGTTTGCGATCACGACGCTTAACACCTGAAGACCAGAAGTTCCGCCATTCACCGCGGCGCAAAGCCAAGGCCAAGTTTTCCTCGACGGTCAGAAGTGGTGCAGTCCCCATTTTAGGATCCTGAAAAACACGACCAATCAATTTAGCGCGCTTTTCAACGCTTTGATAGGTCACATCGGTCTGATTGATCAAAATATGACCCGTGTCAACAGGCAAACTACCTGCGACACTATTGAGTAATGTTGATTTACCCGCACCATTACCACCGATGACGGACACAAAGTCGCCAGCCTTCAAAGTCAGATTGATGCCCTTGAGCGCGTGATTTTCATTAACCGTTCCACGCTCAAAATATTGATGTAAACGGCGAATTTCGAGAATATCTTCGGTTTGCGTTTTAGTCATTCGTTTGCTCCTCCTCACGATCCAGATTAGCGAGACGATTCTGATGACGCCGTTCACGTTGTTTGATCAGTTGACGCAGCAGTGGCAAGGATAGGAACAATGCCAACATTAATGAATAGAACAAACGTAGACTATTCGGATCGACACCGAGCCATAAAACAATTGCGATGATGAATCGATAGATGATCGCGCCACCGACGATCGTGATTAAGCGAACGCCAAACGAGACGTTGTGAATGATCACTTCAGCAATGATAATTGCTGCTAATGCGATGACCAAGGTGCCAATTCCCATGCTACTATCTGCATAACCGTTGATTTGTGTCATCAAACTACCCGATAAAGCAATCAATCCGTTAGAAATCATGTAAACGACCATTTTCATATTGTCAGTACTAATTCCGTTCGCCAGACTCATCTGCTCGTTATCCCCAACTGCACGTGCAGCAAGGCCCATTTCGGTGTTGAAAAAGAACACTAATAAAGCAATCACAACCACCAACACGATTGTGCCAATCACGATGGCAGCAATCGTCTGATCGGAGATTGGCATCAAGGTCAACACCGTCTTCACATCACCAATCAGTGAAACGTTGGCCTTGCCCATCACGAAGAGATTCACTGAATACAAGCCAGTCAGGGTTAAGATACCCGTTAACAGTGCCGGAATCTTTAGCTTGGTGTGCAAGAATCCAGAAACGAATCCTGCCGCGCAACCACCTAGAAATCCTAGTAGCGTGGCAACGATTGGATTGGTGCCATTAACGATTTGATGAGCCGTGATTGCTGCGCCGAGTGGAAAGCTCCCCTCTGCGGTCATGTCTGCAATGTCTAAAATTCTAAACGTCAGATAGACGCCAATGGCCATTACGGACCACAAAATACCTAATGAAATACTCGAAACCACGATATCCAAGATTAATCACTTCACCTTTGCAATTGTTTGTTGACTGATATTAAAAACTTTAGCAAATTCCTCATTCACTTGTAAAGAAACATCTGTTGGTCGTTGGACTTCCATCTTGGCTGGATTTTGTTTGTCCTTGATTATCTTCACTGCCATTTTAGCCGTTTGTTGACCTAATTTGTGATAATCCAGTGCTTTTGTTGCCACTCCACCGAGTTTCAACATGGCTTCAACAGCTGGTACGACGGGAACTTTTTTTTCTTTTGAAATTTTTCCAATCGTTGCCATTGCACTTGCTGCAACATTATCCGATGGGATGTAGACAGCATCCGCCTCTTGACAGAGACTACGCATGGCCTGCTCGACATCATTCGTTGTGGCAACTGTTCGACTAACCGACTTTAACCCCAGCTTCTTGATGGCTTTCTTCGCAATCTTAATCTGATAAACGGAGTTGGGTTCTGCGGCGTTATAAAGCAGTCCAATTCGCTTCGCCTTGGGAAATAATTGGTGCAACAAATCGACTTGTTGCGCAACCGAAACCAAATCGCTAGTCCCAGTGACATTGCCACCAGGCGTTTTCAAACTTTTAACGAGGCCGGCACCCACTGGATCAGTGATGGCAGTAAACAATAGTGGCGTTTTAGCATCTGCTTGTTTCAACGCCTGTGCGGCTGGCGTAGCAATGGCTAAGTTAACGGCATTTCGATCACGCTGCAGCCGTTCGCTCATCGTTCGTAAGTTCGATTGATCTCCTTGAGCGTTCAAGTAATCGATCTTCAAATTTTTCCCTTGATGGTAACCCTCTTTTGCCAACTCAGAAATAAATCCTTTGCGTGCGGCATCTAAAGATTCGTGATCCATTAATTGCAGAATACCCACACGAACTATTTTTTGATCAGACGCTGAGCTTTGCTTTCGACAACCACTCAAACCTACTGCTAATCCGGCCAACCCTATCATGGCAAGACTTCGAACTATTTTTTGACTCCACTTCATGATGCTTCCTCCTCAAAATAAAAGCCGCAGGATCGAATTCACTTCAATCCACGCGGCAATCTCTGAGTCACACCATAAAAAATACCACGTAGATTAAAAATTCTCACATGATCTACGTGGCTTAAAGTCGTCAAATTACTTCGGCCAACATAGATACAAACCGCCGAGTTTGCATCTATGTCGACACAAACCGGCTATCTAAAGAAGCCGAAGAAAAAGCTGTTGTTTAATTGTGGTTTTGAATCGTTTCTCATTCAAATCACTCCAGTTTTTACTATGCTTCTCATCATAGATGAGGAATATCCAAAAATCAAGTCAAAATTTTATTTTTTGCATCGATCAGTAAATCAGTCTGTTTTACTTAAATTTGCTCTGGTCAATCTTGAACAATTTGGCCAACTGATCATTGAAGCCTAGCTTGACTTCTGCAGGTTTTTCAACTGGTAATTGTTTAACCGTCTTTTGCTTCTTGATGATCTTGATTGCCATCTTGGCAGTTTGACGACCGAGCAAGTTGTAATCAATACCACGCGTTGCAACCCCACCTAATTTAACCATTGGTAGCGTTGCTGGGATAACAGGTGTCTTTGTATTCTCAGAAACCTTGCCAACAGTTGCCATTGCTGCTGTCAGAACGTTGTCTGCAGGAATGTAGATGGCATCCACTTGTTTAGCTAAACTAGCGGTTGCTTGCTCAACATCATTCGTTGTTGCAACTGTCCGTGCCTTAAACGCGAGTCCCTTTTTCTTAATGATCTTCTGTGCTTGTTTGATCTGAACAACAGAATTTGGTTCTGCTGCATTGTAAAGCAAGCCAATCGTCTTTGTCTTAGGGAAAAGCTGTAATAACAAATCGAGCTGACTTTCAACTGGAACACTATCGGTAACACCGGTCGCATTCTTGTTTGGCTTTGCAAAGCTGTTAACCAAACCCGCATTAACTGGATCTGTGATCGCCGTGAAAAGCAGTGGTGTCTTCTGATCAGCCGTCATCATCGCCTGAGCGGCAGGCGTCGCAATAGCAAGGTTTAGGACGTTTTTATCACGTGCAAGCCGCTCACTCATCGTCTTCAGATTGGATTGGTCACCTTCAGCATTGACGTAATCAATCTTGATGTTCTTGCCATCAACGTACCCTGTAGACTTCAATTCGCTTGTGAACCCTTTACGTGCTTCGTCTAAGGCACTTTGGTCAATCAATTGTAAGATACCAATTTTGATCTTGCCGTCACTCTCTGATTTCTTACTCGAGCAACCCGCGAGTAAGGTGACCGCAGCAATTGTGCTTAATCCCATTAATAAAGCTTTCTTCAAAATCGTTTTTTTCATCATTTTACTTCCTCCATTTTTTATCACACGACGCAAAAGGCCAGTCACAGAGAAAATCATTCCTGTGGCTGGCCAATTTAATTCTACCTAGGTAAATTAAAAACCACATGGAATTATTCTCTCCATGTGGTTAATGCGCGTGGTTAATGCGCAAAAATTAACTGCGACCATCATGGATACAAACCTCGAGGCGGCTTGCATCCTTAATGATACAAACCGCTATCCGTAATAGCCGTAGTAATACGTGTTATTCAGTTGTGTTCGATTAAATGTTCTCATTTAAATCACTCCACAAACTTAGTATGTTCTTAGAATAGACATTTAACGTTCTAAAGTCAAGCGATTTTTCTAAATATTTTCATGAGGCTGTGGCTCTTGAGAAAATGGTGCGGCTAAATCAAAAGCAATTGGTTGTCGTAACTCGATCAGCTCAGGCGCCACAAAACAATCATAGGCAACAACTTGCACACCCGCCGCCTGCGCTGTGGCAATGGCGGCCGTTAACTCAGGTTGCAAATTGGTATTGATCGTCATCTTTCGCATACCGCTCATTTGCACGACAAAAAGTAAAAACGCTTGGTAGCCATCAAGTTGTGCTTGCATCAGTGTATGCACATGTTTAAGACCTCGAGTTGTGATGGCATCGGGAAATGCCGCCAGACCATCTTGCTCAAGTGTCACGCCTTTAACTTCGACAAAATATGGTCGCTCGTCACTGAATTCACCCGCCAGATCTAACCGCGAGTCTCCATAGACAACTTCTCTTCGAACATGCTTAACGGATGCAGGATATGGCAGTTGAATCTGCCCACTTGTTAAACCTAACGCAGCTAAATCATTAGGCACCTGCGAATCAATGTTGATCCAGTTGCCTGCTTTATTCACTGCGATCAAATCATAGGCTGTCTTTCGTTGCGGCGCGTGTGAGTGGGTCAAAGCCACGATTACGCCTGAAATCAGGAGCTCCCGACACTTTCCTGTGTTCTTCACATGGACGGTTAAAGATTGTTCACCTTGCTGGCAAATCGCAATAAAACGATTCGGACGACTCACAAAAGTCGCCAAACTAACCTCAGGATACTTCATCAAGCGAGCATCTTTTCGATAGCTTGTGCAACACCACCGTCATCATTGACGCCGGTCACGAAATCGGCAATTTTTTTAACTTCAGGAATGCCATTTCCCATCGCAACTGCTGTTCCAGCGAAGTCGAGCATGGCTAAATCATTGTGCTGATCGCCAATCGCCATCACGTCTGCTGGTTTGATCTTCAGATAATCGGTTAAGTAGGCCAGCCCTGTCCCTTTCGTAGCCGCCTTAGGCATTACATCGATATAGTTCGCATCAGACCGTAAGAAATTGAAGCGCGTTGTTAATGCAGGATCCAGTTCGGCTAAGAGGCGATCGATTTTTTCAGGATCATCAATGAACATGCATTTAGGCATCCGTAAATCGTGAGGAATCTCGGCTAAATCACGAATCTTCAACGGCAGATTCAATAAATAAGACTCCGCGGCAATCGTGTGATTCAGATTATGACTCGTCGTATAGATCGCATCGTTGTTTTCGATACATAGCGAGAGATCGTAGGCTTTCGAGAGCGCCACGAGATCTAAATAATCGTCATAGCTAAACGTCGTACTGGACAAGACTTGTCCCGTCACGCTCTGAACTAACGAGCCGTTGAAGGCCACCACATACTGGTCTTCATCCGTAATGCCCAAAGTTTTCAATTCTGCACGCAATCCTGATAAGGGTCGGCCGGTTGAGAGTACAATCTTGACCCCACGTGCACTAGCAGCTTTGATCACCTGAATATTTTGTGGTGCAATCACATGCTGCGAGTTGAGTAAGGTACCGTCCATATCAATTGCGACTAATTTAATCATGAATCTGAACACTCCTTCGTTGATTTAATAAGCATTAATTTTTCCGTGACTCGTCATGAACCGCTGTCGCCAATTCCAGCCACTCCGATTTCAGCAGCGAATACCAATTATGGTCGACCCAACCGCGTTCAAGTTTTTCGGCGCGCCGATTCACGCCATCGAAATGAAACCCAGCATGGCGAATGACCGCATTGCTTGGCTGATTACCAGTTGCAGCAGCAATCATCAGTTTTTCTAACCCATATTCACCGAAACTGATCTCGAACAACGCTAGCAAACTGCGATGCATGATGCCATATCCTTGTTTATCTTGAGCAAGCCAATAGCCAATATCTGCCGATTGCGTCTCCGCATGAATCGTGTTCAAACTGAGACAACCCACAATTTCACCATGAAACCAAAGCAGCAAATTTAAACTGCGACCGTCAGCAAAAAGCCGGAGCTGTTCCCGAAATATGTCCGCTTCGGCCGCAACGGAATCAAGCTGCCGCGGCCAAGGTAGCCATTCGGCTAAATAAGCTTCGTTTTTTTTAATCAACTCAAAAACCGACTGGGCATCGATCACACGTGGTAGCACCAGGCTAATTTCGTCATCGACGCGATAACTAAACATGACGTCTCACTTCTTTTCTAATTCTTTGCGCCAGTCACGTGACCACAGTAGTCCCATGACGCCTTCACCAACATGGACACCAAGTGTCGGGCCGATGTGGCTCTGAATCACCGTTAAGTCGGGTTGTAATTCTCGTAGTTTAGCGGTCCATTGCTCAGACTGTGCAGGTGAATTACCATCAATGACTGTTACTTGAAGGGGATAATCGGCAGCGGCTTGTGCAGCCTCAAAGTCAGCCAGCGCGTGAGCAAAGGCACGGCGCATCGTCCGCTCCTTACCCTTCACAACTAATTTGCCCGCCTCATCAAAAGTGATCATCGGCTTCATCTGCAACAAATTTCCCAGCAATGCACTCGTATTTGAAATCCGACCAGTTCGCAAGAGATGAGAAAGATTGTCGACAATAAAATCCAAATCGATTGTTTCCCGCAGCGCAAGCAATTTAGGCATAATTTCTTCGGCGTGTTCACCCTGTTCAACCAAATATTGCGCATAACGGACTAAGTCAGCCTCTCCAGCACTCGCCTTACGCGAATCGAAAGGATAAACCTTAATTTCAGTCACAGTCGGTGCGTAGGCACAAAGATTTTCATAAAAAGTGGTGATACCACTCGATAGATTAATACAGATGACTTCGTCGTAACCGGCAGCACTAAGCTCATCAAAAGCACCCTGCATTTGATGCATCGTGATCTGCGCAGTCGACGGTAATTGCTGTTCTTCGTGTAAACGCCGATAAAATTCCGGCGAGGTAATGCTGACATTTTCAAGAAACTGCTCTTCACCAAAAATAACTGTGATTGGTAACATCGTGACGTTCATTGCCTTTGCTTCCTCAGGCGTCAAATAAGAAGCACTATCCGTTAAAACAGCTGTTTTCATTGATTTCTCCCAAACGTTTATCTTTACGTTTCATTTTACTGGATTGTCTGAAAATGTACAGTGAAAAACCAGAAATGTTTGCAAATCGTGTGGCCACCTCAAGTCGCCGACAGCCAAAATAGCACGAATCAGAACTGAAGAAGCACAAAAAGTGATGACAAAATCGTCATCACTTTTTAAATAGCGTCTCCTAAAATTAAAATCAATCATCAATAATCATGCGCTCGAAAAATTGATCAGTCTTGATTCGCGTCACACGCAATTATTTCGCCTATTACTCGACAGTCACACTCTTAGCGAGGTTACGCGGTTGATCGACATTGAGGCCACGCTGGATCGTGGCAAAATAGGCAAGGAGTTGCCCGCAGACGCCAGTTAACAAAGGCATCAATTCCGTCGTTAGTGTGGGTAAAACAACCTGATCGGTGGCCTCCTGACACACTTTCGATGCAATAACTAAAACGTTCGCCCCACGTGCGCGAACTTCTTGAACATTGCCGCGCGTGTGGGCAGCCGTTTCTGACTCGGTAATAAACACGATCACTGGTACGCCAGTTTCGATCAAGGCAATTGTCCCGTGTTTCAACTCACCCGCTGCGAAGCCTTCGGTGTGTACATACGAAATTTCCTTCAACTTCAACGCTGCTTCGAGACTGACATCGTAATCAATCCCACGACCCAGATAGAACGCATCCGTCCGCTGGCCAAGATAGTTCTGAGCCAGTCGTGCCCAAGCGTCATGATCAGAAACCAAGGCTTCCATTCCAGTCGCTGCTATGGCTAATTGTCGGCGGAGATCGAAGGTTTGCGCAATCTCGAGTCCACGAGTCTCACCCAGTGATTTTGCTAAAACTGCTTCAACAGCAATCTGAGCAGTATAAGCCTTCGTTGAAGCAACAGCAATTTCCGGACCGGCGTGCAGTAATAGCACATAATCAGCTTCTCGCGCCAATGTCGAGTTAGCCACATTGGTCATGACTAACGTAGGTAGGCCACGACGCTTGGCCTCGATCATGACCTGACGACTGTCGGCAGTCTCACCACTCTGCGACAAGAAGATGAAGAACGGCCGCGCCGATAGAATTGGCCAATGATAGCCAAACTCACTGGCAACGGCAACTTCAGCTGGAATCTCTGCATATTTCTCAAACAATCGCTTACCAACCAAACTAGCATGGTAACTCGTACCGGCCGCAACGAAGTAGAGACGGTCAGCTTGCGTTAACGCGTCCAACAGCTTTTTTTCAATGATTGACTGATCATCTGGGGTTAAATACGCTTGACTAATTCGTCGCATCACAGCTGGCTGTTCATCGATTTCTTTCAACATAAACGTTGGATAACTTCCTTTTGAGACCGAAGAATCGTCTATGGTGATCGTAATGGGTTCACGCGTCTGTTTTTCACCATTCAATGTCAATATCTCGACATCCGTTGAAGTAACTAAGGCTATTTCCTGATCACGAAGTTCCAAATAAGTCGATGTTTGATCATAGGTCGCTAAGGCATCGGATGCAATCAGGTTGAAGCCATCCGCCACGCCAATCAGCAGTGGACTCTTATTCTTACCGACATAAATTGTATCGGGTTGTTGCTTATCAATTAGCAATAGCGCGTATGAGCCTTCAAGCAGCCCCAGCGCCTTCTGAAACGCTGCCTGTGTCGTTAACCCCTCTTGTTCAACAAATGCTGCCACCAGCTGTACAATCACCTCTGTGTCAGTCTGACTCACAAACTCGGTATCCTTTAAATAAGTTTGCTTGAGTTCATGGTAGTTCGTGATGACACCATTATGTACCAGGTAAAAACGTCGTGAGGTAGAAAATTGAGGATGCGCGTTGGCAACACTTGGTTGGCCATGAGTTGCCCAGCGTGTATGTGCAATGCCGATTGTGCCTTGAATTTCATGACCCACTGCCGCACGCAAATTTTCGATTTTGCCAACAGTTTTAATCAGATCATCGTGACCATTCTGATCGTTAACGTAGAGACCCGCAGAATCATAGCCTCGGTATTCCAAACGTTCCAAGCCTTTCAATAAAACTTCAGTCGTTGCTGTTAGTCCAATAATTCCAACAATTCCACACATAATCTCGTCGCCCTTCCGATAATTGGTCTATATCAATTATTAACTTTGATAAATGAGTACAAATGCGATTTTAATACTGTATAGCAACGATGTCAAGACGAAAATTATCAATTGGTCTATTTCGTTAATCCATATTGGTCTATCTAATTATGACGTCGATAACTCACCTCATGCCACAATCAAGCCTAACTTGTTAGTTGCGACAGCACCAAAAAATCCTCCGTCATCATTTGATGACAGAGGATTACTGAGTTTGATTTTAGTTAATGGTTGCAGTTAGTTAATCGACGCCGATCTCGTTACGAACGACATCAACGATTTGTGCAACGTAGTTATCCACCAATTCTTGTGTGGGTGCTTCGGCCATCACACGTAACAATGACTCTGTACCGCTAGGACGCACGAGTACACGACCATCTCCAGCCATTTGTTTCTCGACCGTGTCGATGGCGGCAACGATGGCTTCATGATCGCGCCAATGTTTCTTATCACTAACTTTAACATTGATCAAGCGTTGTGGATAGGTTTTAACGGGGGCCGCTAATTCTGAGAGCTTCTTGCCTGTTTGTTTCATGATGTTCAGCAGCTGAATTCCCGTTAACATGCCATCACCAGTGTTATGGTAATCAAAAATGATGATGTGACCAGATTGTTCACCACCCAGATTATAATCATGGGCACGCATCTCTTCGACAACGTAACGGTCACCAACTTGAGTTTGAACAGACTTTAACCCAGATTTTTTGATGGCCTTATACAAACCGATATTACTCATAACAGTGGTGACGATCGTGTCATTCTTTAAGCGGCCACGTTGTGAGAAATAAGTCCCAAGAATGTACATAATCTTATCACCATCGATGATATTACCCTGTTCGTCAACCGCAATACAACGGTCACCATCTCCGTCGAAAGCTAAGCCAACATCCGCGCCAGTTTCAACGACCTTAGCCGCTAACTGCTCGGGATGAGTTGATCCAACGTGATCATTAATATTAAGGCCATTTGGCGAGGTGGCAATGGTTTGAAAATCAGTATCCAAATCAGCAAATAAACGATTCACCAGCTTGCTGGTGGCACCGTTGGCAGAATCCAAGACAACTTTCACACCGGTCAATTCGTCAGAGACAGTCTGCTCAATGAATTGTAAATACTTCTGTGCTGCTTCAGGATAATCGTCAACCGTTCCCAACCCTTCGGCTGCAGGACGTGGTAATTCATCAACGGGGGCATCCAAATACTTCTCAATTTCTTCTTCTTCGCTATCTAACAGTTTGTAACCGTCTGGGCCGAAAAACTTAATGCCATTATCTGCCGCAGGGTTGTGTGAGGCAGAAATCATAATTCCGGCGTCGGCACCTTGCGCCTTAACCAGATAAGCAACGGCTGGTGTCGTGATGACCCCAAGTTTAAGCACTTCAATACCAACAGACAACAAACCTGAGACGAGTGCATATTCAAGTAATTGACCAGAAGCACGTGTATCACGAGCAACGAGGACGCGTGGCACCGTATTTTCGCGATCAGCAACCTCCTGTGCGTGCTGAGTTAAAACATAACCACCTGCACGACCCAATTTAAATGCTAATTCTGGTGTCAATTCCTTATTGGCAACACCGCGAACCCCATCAGTACCGAAATATTTTACCATCAAAAATCTCTCCTTATTGTTGCTTATTCAGCGTCACTGCTTGAAGATGAATGACTTGACTAATCTGGGCTAGTACTCGAATCTTCACTGTCTGAGTCCGAAGATTCAGAGCTACTTTTGGCAGAACTTGAAGATCGACTCGACGTGCGCGACGAACTACTCTGCGAACTCGAACCACTCGGCTGCGATAATTCATCATTAACTTGAGACACTTGAATATTGACCGTGACCGAACTTGGGTCGATGTTAACCACACCAGACGGCTTGTCGATCTTGACCGTTTTTTGTATGCTGCTGTTGACCTTGCTGACACTCACAGGCACTGTAATTGTCTTGCCAATCTTGTCCAAGACACTTTGCGGTGCGAATAATGTCACCTGAGTCACTGAGCTCACAAGGGAGTAAACGCGTCCCCCATCACCACTACCACTCTGTTCAAAATCAAGTTTCACTTTTTTGCTAGGCAAATAGATTGGCAACTTCACGTGTGCTGTCTGAGGTGTCAATAAGACATCTACTGTGTTGCCATCCTTATCTAGTGCATCGAGTAAAACTTCCTGTTCGTAATTATCTTTCGTATTGTTGCTGATGTCAAGTTGTGCCACAACTTCGCGCACGCGAGAAACCTCACTCTTGGCACCCGAAACACGCACCGTTGATGGGCTGATCGATGGTGTTCCCACCAAATAACCATCTGCGATCCGACTCGTATTATAGTTGGCTTGAATTGGGAACGTCTTATCTTTACGAGTGGCAATCTTAATTTTGACCGTCTCAGGTTTGATTGAATATTTCAGCGATCGATTCAATCCAGATTGCTTGATCTTAACCGTGTGCGTGCCCACTTTTAGCTTACGAACATCAATGTAGACACGGAAATTTCGCATATTACGAGCGGCACTCACGTTAGCACTTGGTCCTTCGATCGTAATTGAAACTTGTCTAGGATAACCCGTGACATAATAGACGTCCTGATCCGAATCAACTTGTAAATTCGTCTTCAGAGTTTCCTTGGTATCGGCAACAGCTGTCTGCTCTGCAGTCTGGGAGTTCGAATGTGTTGCCCCTAAATTCTGGCTGGTCACCCAAGCAAAAAGCAGCGCAGCTAATCCTAACGACAATACCCGATAGACCCACGGGCGGTTAAAAAATTCTTTCATTTCTTAGACCCACCCTTCTGAATAAAAGCGAGTGCTTGTTTCCACCAATTTTTCTGCTCTTCGGTACTATCGAAGTGAGCGTGTAAGTACTTCAAATAGTCATCACGATTCAATCCGTGGATCAACTGGCTATTCTTGGTAATGCTGACCTCACCCGTCTCCTCTGAAACAACGATTGTCAGTGCATCGGTCACTTCGCTAATCCCTACTGCAGCACGATGACGCGTTCCAAATTCTTTAGGAATCATGTTACTCTCGGATAAAGGCAGATAGGCCGCGGCAACCGCGATTTTATTATCACGAATAATGACCGCGCCATCATGCAACGGTGTATTTGGGATGAAAATGTTAATCAACAATTCACCCGTGACGTCCGCATCCAACGGAATTCCTGTTTCAATGTAATCCTCGAGACCAGTGTTCATTTGAATACTGACCAATGCCCCAATTCGCCGCTTCGACATATATTGAATGGCTTTATCGAGTGCATTAATGAAATGATCCGTCTCTTCTTGGACCTGATGGCTACCACCGTCGAAGAATTGACTACGACCAATTCTTTCCAATGCACGCCGAATTTCCGGTTGAAAAATCACAACCAAAACAACGACACCCCAATTGATTACCATGTCCACAATATAGGACACGGTATGCAGGTTCAGATAGTAACTGACTGCCTTGATCAGCACGATCACTAAAATACCGTTTAACAGCTGTACTGCCTTCGTGCCGCGGACAATCATGATCAGTCGATAAATGAATAGCCAGACGACAAGAATATCGATCAAGTTCGCGAGGTTTTGCCACGAGATCATTTGACTCCAATTTATATTCATGATCAACCTCCTCAGACTTATGATATGTTATATGGCTAGTTTATTACAATCGCGCCCATTTAACAATCAGACAGACGCACAATTTACCCGAAACAACCGGATGATTAACCACTTTTCGTTTGCCAAGTGTTCACCACAAATCCATTCCAATCCCGACTTTTATATCCCAAATCAACTTAAAATTATCCGGGAAAAGTTTTCGTTCAATAATGTTAATTTCTATAAACTAAATGAGAACTTCCAACAACATGAGTTTCTCAATGTGATCCTCACGATCAGTGACCGATTGATTTGACGATCTACGGTCAAATTTTAGCTTTATATTGGTGAGAAACATCGAACTACGGTAGAATAGAAGCTGAATAGATCATGAAAGGATGAAGCAGATGAAGTTTCAATCAGAACCCGGGCGTTTCTTTCTTGAGGATGAGCAGGGTCAATTGACAGCTGAGGTAACCTATCAGCAAGCCACTGGCAAAGATCTTTACGTTATCGATCATACATTTGTTGATCCGTCATTGCGTGGACAAGGTATCGCAAGCCAACTCGTTTACGCAGTCGTGGAAAAAGCGCGCGCAGATCACAAACAAATCATTCCATTATGTAGCTACGCGAAAATGGACTTTGAACGCAAGCCAGAGTATGCAGATGTTTACTATCATAACCCAGAAGGAGATCGTTTGGAAAATGGACACTAATCAGTTAAAAAAGGCGGCCGCAGAAAAAGCTGCCGAATTCGTTGAGGATGGCATGATGTTAGGGCTTGGCACCGGTTCAACTGTCTTTTATCTTGTTGAGGCAATTGCCAAACATGTTCGCGAAGAGCACTTGCAAATTACTGGTGTCGCAACTTCTTCACGCACTGCCCAACAAGCAACCAGTTTAGGGATTAAAATGATTGATATTAACGACGCGCCCACACTCGATTTGACGATCGATGGTGCCGACGAGATCGATCAGAATTTTCAGGGGATCAAAGGCGGCGGTGCGGCTCACCTACTCGAAAAGATTGTTGCCATTAACTCGAAGCGGAATATCTGGATCGTCGACGAAAGTAAATTAGTCGAACATCTAGGAGCATTCCCTCTGCCATTAGAGGTCATTCCTTTCGGTTGTGACAAAGTCTTTCAACGATTGACGGCAGAGAATTTACAACCTAAATATCGCCTCGATGACAAGGGGGAACGCGTTCGCACCCACAACAAAAATTTTGTCATCGATCTTCACGCCGGTACCATTGCACATCCACATCTTTTAGCAGACTGGCTGGATCATCAGACGGGTATCGTTGAACACGGTCTTTTCTTGGACTTAGTTAATACTGTTGTCGTCGGCAAAGAAAGCGGCGTTGAAGTTTTGCAAGCCAACAGATAAGAAACTGGCTTTGATGACATGCACCGTTGAAACCCATTCTGGGCAACCGTCTAGTCATTTTCAGTTCGCCGTTTTTTAAATAAACGGACCCTTTTATTAATAATTAATTAGACTTTATTTCAGAAAAGAGTTACGATAACAATTGTAACTATTAGAATTTGGAGGCTTATTTATGAGTAAAGAGATATCTGCAGCAAATGTTGAAAAATTTGCTCAAGACTTCGATCAATCACCAAAATCAAATGCAATTGCTAATACCGTTGCTCAAAACGGTATCTTGGCTTCCAGCCGTAACATTGCGTCTGACGTTGCAATGACACCTAACTTCTCGGTTGAGATTCAAACGGGTGCGGTTGCTAACCAGAAACAATCTGGCCGTTGCTGGATGTTTGCCGCATTGAACACGATGCGTCACCCTTTACAAGATCAATTCAACTTGAAGGGCTTTGAACTTTCTCAAAACTATACCAACTTCTGGGATAAATTTGAAAAGTCTAACTTCTTCTATGAAAATGTGATTGCAACAGCTAACTTACCACTCGGCGATCGCAAAGTTGACTTCTTATTGGCAACACCACAACAAGATGGTGGCCAATGGGATATGCTTTGCGCATTGATCGAGAAATATGGTTTGGTTCCAAAGTCAATCATGCCTGAAACTTACAACAGCTCACGTTCAATGGAATTAAACTCGACTTTGAACACAAAGTTGCGTAAAGATGCCATTGAGTTACGTCAACAAGTTGCTGCAGGCAAATCCGAAGATGAAATCAATGCAACTAAGACACAAATGTTAAATGAAGTTTACCGTCTGTTGGTCTTCACTTTAGGCAAACCACCCGTTAAATTTGATTGGGAATACACCGATGATGATAAACAATATCACATCGAAAAAGATCTCACCCCACAAAGCTTCTTTAAGAAATTTGTTGGTTGGAATCTTGAAGATTACCTCTCATTGATCAACTCGCCTACCGAAGACAAACCATACAATCATCTTTATACCGTTGACTTGTTAGGTAATGTCGTTGGTGGCCGCCAAGTTCGTCACTTGAACTTGAAGATTGAAGACTTCAAAGCCTTAGCCATTAAACAACTCCAAGCTGGCGAAACAGTTTGGTTTGGTTCTGATGTGGGCAAGTCTTCTGACCGTAAAGAAGGTATCATGGACACAAACGTTTACCAACGCGAAGATCTTTTGGACATCGATCTTTCAATGTCTAAGGCAGAACGTTTGGATCACGGCGAAAGCTTAATGACTCACGCCATGGTCTTAACGGGTGTTGATCTTGTTAATGGCAAGCCAACTAAATGGAAGGTTGAGAACTCATGGGGTGAAAAAGCCGGCAACTTCAAAGGTTACTTCATCATGAGTGATGCTTGGTTCGACGAATATGTTTACCAAGTTGTGATCAACCGTAAATATCTGACACCTGAACAACAACAAGTTGAAGATGCAGAGCACGACAACCCTACCGTCCTTAAACCATGGGATCCAATGGGCGCATTAGCACTCTAAGCTTGAAATATTCTTAAACATCATTAAAAGGCACTCCAGAAAAAGTCGTTTTAACTACTTTTTCGGAGTGCCTTTTTGATTCAATTTTGACAAAAAGCTATCTTTCACTTCATGAGTCGTCTGAAGGAATTTGTTGACTATTTCCGGTTCAAACCGACTAATTCAAAATTTCCTTAGACCGCAAATTCAATTGACGATCATAATCATAGACCAGCGGTTCACCATTGCCAACCTCGACGCCATCGATCTGATCATCAGGAATTGCCTCCAAGTATTTGATCAAGGCGCGTAATGTGCTGCCATGCGCCACAATCATTTGATCTCGACCCTGCCGCAATTCTGGAACGACATGATCCAGATAATAAGGTAACGCGCGGCGACTTGCCATCTGTAGGCTCTCACCCAGTGGAATATCTTGTGGATCCAACAACGCGTATCGACGATCTCGATCACGCGTTGCCAGTAATGGCGGTACAGCCGTATAGCTCCGGCGCCACAGTGCCACTTGCTTCGCACCATATTTTGTTCGCGAATCATCTTTGTTATGACCACGCAACGCGCCATAGTGTCGTTCGTTCAAGCGCCAGCTTTTATAAATGGGCAAATAAAGCCAATGCCGTGCTTCACAAATAATATTTGCAGTCTTAATCGCACGCAAAAGCACGGAAGTATGAACAGTAGTTGGCATAAAGTCGATTCCTGCCAATAACTTCCCGACTTGGCGTGCTTGGGCGACCCCTCTGTCGGTTAAATCAACATCGGTCCAGCCTGTATAAATATTTTCCGCATTGGCCGTACTTTCGCCATGACGCACTAGAACTAATTTTGCCAAAGATAAACCCCTTCTATATCCATTCAATCGATCTCAAAATTCTAATCCAGTGACCACGATCTGTCCAAACGATTCAGGTAAAGCTACCGCCTATTTCAAATCATCTTCAGAAGTAGTTGCCAATTTTTGTTTGATTTGAGCAACGACTTCGGCAATCGTTCCATCCTCAAAAGGACTCTTCAAATGGCCTAATTCGATCAATTCACCAAATGTCTTTTTGCCACCAGCCTTGGCCATCATCAGATAGTCTGTCCAAGCCTTGGGATCATGTTCAATATTGAATCGTTGCCAGAATTCGAAGGCCACGACTTGAGCGAGCGTATAATCAATGTAGTAGAACGGCACTTCGAAGATATGGCCTTGACGATACCAGAATAACCCGCGATCCAAATCAGGCACTTCGGAATAATCACGGTCTGGCAGATACATTTTTTCCAAACGACGCCACGTTGCCTTACGCTGTGCAGGCGTCATCTCAGGATGCGTATAAACTTCGGTCTGGAAATGATCGACCAACGCACCATAAGGTAAGAAAATCAACGCATTTGATAAATGATCGTACTCATATTTGGCCGTTTGCTTGCCGAAAAACTTATCAATCCAAGGATAGGCGATGAACTCCATGCTCATGGAGAAAATTTCGGCTGCTTCGGTCGTTGGAAAAACACACTCCCAAGCGTTCGTATCTTGTGCCTCGTGTGTCTGGAAAGCATGCCCTGTTTCATGAGTCAGAACATCTACATCGCCTGAAGTGCCATTGAAATTAGCAAAAATAAATGGCGTTTTGAACGCTGGCAGGTATTCGCAGTACCCCCCACTTTGCTTACCGTGATGACTCAATAGATCCAGATTGTGATTGTCAATCATCATCTGGAAAAACTCACCCGTCTCAGGCGATAACTCATGATAAAATTCATTCGCCTTTTGCACCAATTCATCAGCTGTCCCTTCAGGAACGGCATTGCCAGATGGAAATGTAAAAGCCTCATCAAAAAATTCGAGTTTATCTAAGCCCAAACGTTGGCGTTGACGCTCATGAATTGACGTGACCACTGGGACCACTTGCGTTAAAATTTGTTGGCGATAATCTGCAATTTCTTTTTCACCATAGCCAAAACGGTCGCGAACGTCTAAACTCATGGCAGCATAGTCACGATAGCCTAATTGATGAGCCATCTGTGTGCGCACCTTAACCATCTGATCATAAATATCATCGAATTCTGCTTCGTGGTCCGCATACCAACCTGCCATTGCCAGACTAGCTGCTTTTCGCAAATGACGATCGGGATCACTCCCAAATTTACCGAGCTGAGGCAATGTATAAGTTTCGCCATTGAACTCAATTTGTGCGGAAGCAATCAGCTTAGAATAACGACTGACGAGTTTATTATTCTGCTGCATCAATGGAATATTCTCAGCAGAAAAACTGCGAACTTGTGCGGCTGCCAGCTCAAAGAGTGGCGCAGGTAAAACTTCGTGTAATGCTTCTTGGAACGGTGAAGTCACCAATGCTTCATAATATTGAGACGTCAACTCGTCATACTTTGGACCTTCATTATCCCAATAATCGTTCTCGCCTTCATAGAACGCGTCCAACGTATTGACGCTGTAACGAATCGACGCCAACATTTGTTGTGAAACGAATCGTTCGCTCAATTGGCTGATTGCCAACGCTGCATTCGTCGCAGTCAGCGGATCATCGGCGCCTTTCAACGCGGCCAACAATTGATTGAATTCTTGCTTCACGTGTTCAAAATTAGGACGTTCATATTTCAAAGTTGTAAAATCTGCCATGCCCTCGCTCCTCGTCATGATCATTCATTTTTTAAAATCATCTATCCTATTATTTTAGCATAATTGTGCAGGAATAACCGCACAAATCAGGTCAACCTCGTTTTTCGAGTGCTTGAAAATTACGTTGGTCCAACCGCCATCCAATCTCTCATTTGCCGACTCGAATACCACCAAGTAAAATCGTTTGCAATTGTTCGAAGCAAGCGTCTATACTTACTTAATGTAAGGATACAAATATTAAGTCACCTTTTTTGGAGGAATTACAATGACAAAAACAATTAAATCTGGTATTGCAATGGCACGAGTGCTTGAAGATTGGGGAGTTGATCATCTCTATGGCATCCCCGGCGGTTCCTTCAACTCATCGATGGATGCTTTTTTCAATGAACGTGCAAAAATCAAGTACATTCAAGTTCGACATGAGGAAGTCGGGGCACTCGCTGCAGCAGCAGATGCAAAAGTGACCGGTAAGCTTGGCGTTGCCTTCGGTTCTGCTGGCCCTGGCGCCACGCATCTCTTCAACGGTTTGTATGATGCCAAGATGGACCACGTTCCAGTGTTGGCCCTCATCGGACAAGTTGCCACGGATACGATGAACTCCGACTATTTCCAAGAGATGAATGAGAATCCGATGTTTGCGGATGTTGCGGTCTACAACCGCACGGTGATGACTGCGAAGCAATTACCTAGTGTCGTTGATCAAGCCATTCGCCACGCCTACAAGGAAAAGGGCGTCGCGGTTGTGACAATTCCCGTCAATCTAGGCTGGCAAGATATTCCAGACACGTTTGAATCAACCGCAGCAAATTATCGCGTGAACCTGCCACAACCTGATGATAAAGATTTGGATGAAATTTTACGCTTAGTCGAACAAGCCAAACAACCCATGATTTACATCGGTCAGGGCGCTCGCGGTGTTTCAGAAGAAGTTCAGAAATTTGCAGAGATGTACAACTTGCCAATTGCTTCATCTGCGTTGGCAAAAGGTATCATTCCAGATCGCAATCCCGCCTACCTAGCTTCCGCTGGTCGTGTCGCAACCAAGCCTGCAGTCGAAGCACTAGCCGTTGCCGATTTGATTCTGTTCATGGGCAGTGACTTCCCATTTGCCGGCTACTTCTTTAATCCAGCTGCTAAATTCGTCCAAGTTGATATCGATTCCAGTAAATTTGGCAAGCGTCATCACGTCAATCTAGCGGTGCTTGCAGATGTCAAAGCAACACTGGCCGGCTTGATTGCGAAAGGTTCTGCACAACCCACAAACAAATGGTATCAAGCTAACCTGGACAACAATAAGAATTGGCATGATTGGATCAACAAGATGGCACAATCGACCAAGACACCTTTGCGTGTTGAACCTATTTATAAAGAAATTAATCGCATTGCTAAAAAAGACGCGGCGTTCTTGATTGACGTTGGTAATGTGACCATTGACAGCTTGCGTTTCCTTGAGATGAATCCAAAGCAAAGTTTTACAACTTCTGGCTGGTTTGCAACCATGGGCTACGCGCTTCCAGGTGGGATTGCTGCTCAGTTAAGTTACCCTGAGCGCCAAGTCTTCACAATCAGTGGCGACGGTGGTTTCACCATGGTGGCGCAAGATCTCGTGACGATGGCCAAATATCACCTGCCTGTCATCAACGTGGTTCTGAGCAACGATTCATTCGGATTCATCAAGGCAGAACAGGATGACACTAAGCAAAGCCATTATGGTGTTGATATTGCGTCTGTCGACTTTGCAAAGGTCGCAGAAGGTTATGGTGTGAAGGGCTTCAAAGTCACCAACCATGACGAATTGGTTGCAGCGTTCGATTATGCCAAAACAGCAACTGAGCCTGTTGTCATCGACGTGAAAATTGCGGATGAACGGCCGATTCCAGTTGAACAACTCAAACTCGACCCTGAGAAATTTGAGCAACGTGAAATCGACGAATTCAATCATGTTTATGATTCATACGATTTGGTGCCATTGAGCCAATACCTCAAATAGCCTCTGCTTAAATAAATAAAAAAGTTGACGTCATTCGACGTCAACTTTTTTAATGTCCAGTAGAAAGAGCTAGTCTTTCTTGACTGGTCGTATATGTTTGAATCCGACAACCGTCTTGTTTTGTAGATCTGCTGCAACTTCATCGTACTTATCTTCGAAGGTATCGATCGAGACAAGAGCTGAGTTTTCATACAGCTTCGTGATCGTTCCTTTGAAGCTCAAAGGCACCTCTTGGCTTTTACGAACACTGATCTTCTCACCAACGCTGAATTCAGAGTTTTGTGGTGTTTCAACTTCCTCTGCCATGGTCGAATAATTCCCCCATTAACTAAATTTAACTTATAAAGTTATACCATGTTTTCTAGGGAAACTCAATGATAATCTCTTCGAAATCTTAGCTGACAACTCGCAAACTCGTCGGTTTAATTCTCGAATTGACTATGATAAAGTCGCGCATAGGTGCCATTTTTAGCAAGTAAGGCCTGATGATTCCCCTGCTCGATCACCGAACCATGAGCCATCACAAGAATCAGATCGGCTTGTCGAATCGTCGATAAACGATGGGCAATCACAAAACTGGTGCGCCCTTTTGTCAATGTGTTGAAAGCTTGCTGGATCTTCACCTCAGTATAGGTGTCGATATTGCTCGTCGCTTCGTCGAGAATCAACATCGGCGGGTTTGCCAGCATGACGCGTGCAATCGTCAATAATTGTTGCTGGCCAGTTGAGAGGCTATTATGATCTGCCTGGAGTAACGTATCATAGCCCTGTGGTAACTTTTCGATGAATTCTGCGGCACCACTCTCAACTGCTGCTTGCTTGATCTCATCTAAGCTCGCTTCTGGTCGACCAAAGGCAATATTATCACGAATGCGGCCAGAAAAAAGCCAGGTCTCTTGCAGCACCAATCCATATTGCCGGCGCAAATTTTCACGAGTCAACTGACGAATATCTACACCATCGAGCTTGATGCAACCTGCTGTCACGTCATAAAAACGCATCAACAAATTAATTAGTGTCGTTTTGCCAGCACCCGTCTCGCCCACAATGGCAATCTGTTGTCCCGGTTGAATCGTTAAATTCAAGTCTTCAATCAGATGTTGATCAGGCTCGTAACTGAATGACACGTCCTCAAATTCAAGTTTACCAACCACTTGATCAATCACTTCTGGCTGTTCGGGATCAGCAACCTCTTCCGGACGATCCAAAATATGAAAAATTCGCTTGGCAGAAGCATAAGCAGATTGGAATTGACTACTCAGGCTTGTCAGATCACTGAACGGCTTACCAAAAATCGTGGCAAAGATCAGAAAACTAGAAATCTCCCCCACACTGATTTGTCCCGAAATGGCCCTCAAGCCACCCGTTAAGCCAATGAAAGCATACATGATATTGTTGATCGCCCGTGCACTGGGATTCGCAAAAGAAGCGATAAATTGAGAAATAAAGCCAGTTTGGTAAAGTTGTTGATTACGCTTTTGAAAATCTTCACGCACCTGAGACTCATGTGAAAATGCTTGAATCGTCTGTAATCCCGCGATAGTTTCTTCAGCGTAACCGTTCAAACTGCCCAAATCATCGGCCTGTAATCGGAAGTATTGTTGTGATTTGCTCGTAATCATGTTAGCACTCAAGTATGACATCGGCGCAGTCACCAGCACCATCAATGCCATGACCCAGTCCAGGTGTAGCATCAGAACAATCGCGCCAATAATCGTGATAATTGCCTGAACCGAAGTCAATAATCCTTGCAAGACCCCATCAGAGATTGTTTCAACATCATTCACGAATCGACTCGTAATATCACCATGTTGTTGCGTATCAAAGAAACGTAAGGACAAATAATTCAACTTACCAAAAAGTGCGCGTCGCAATTGATTGACACCTTGATAGGCAATCCGATTCGTCAACCAGGTCGCCAGCCACAAACAAATATTGCTGACAAAGTAAAGCACTAATAAACTGGCAATATCACGGTTAAGTTCAGAGAAGTTTACTTTTCCTCGGCCTAACAATTGATCAATGGTCTGTCCAATCAAAACTGGTGCAAACAAAGTACCTAATACTGACCCAATGATTAGAATTGTCGAAAGTATGAATTGCCATTGACGTTGAAAATAGGACATTAAACGCCGGAATGTTTTCATTAATGATCACCTGCCTGATCTTGATCTAACTGGCTGGCAACCAGTTGTTGATAGAATGGATTATCACGCAGTAATGCTTCGTGTGTATCGAAACCTGCAATCTGACCATTTCGCAATACCAGGACGCGATCAGCATGCATCACAGTTCCGATCCGTTGCGAAATAATCAGTGTATTCTTCAGCCAAGTCTGCTGACGCAATGCTTGTCGGAAGTGGGCTTCGGTTAAATAATCAAGCGCACTTGTGGCATCATCCAGCAAGAGTATGGGTGCTTGCTTGACCAGTGCCCGCGCAATTGCCAGTCGCTGACGCTGACCACCTGAATAGTTACGCCCACCACGCTCGACTCGGGCCGCTAATTGGCCATCTGTTTGTTGCACGAACTCTGTCGCCTGTGCAGTCGCTAAAGCCTCCCATAGCGACGATTCGGTGGCATCTTGACGTCCGAAACGCAAATTGCTAGCGATAGTGCCAGAGAAAAGCTCTGTTTGTTGTGGCACGATACTAATCATGGCTCGCAATTGTGCAAGCGGCAACTGTGCAATATCTTGCCCAAATAATTTGATCGTGCCAGAGGAAGGCTCGATAAATCGAGGAATTAAGTTGAGCAATGTCGTTTTACCTGATCCAGTCCCACCAATTATCCCAATTGTCTCACCGGCGTGAATCGTCAAGTTCAGCTCTTTAAGAATTGCTTGACCGCGTTGTCCCTCACTTTCTGCCGCGTAGAAATTCACATGCTTGAATACCAATGTTTCAGGCCGATCTAAGTTTAAGTTAACTTGTTCGGTCGTTGTCTCCGTGATTTCGGGTATCGTCGCCAAAACATCTCGTACTCGTGAAGCCGAAGCCATTGCTTTTGTCAACAGAATGACGAGGTTAGACAACATCAAGACGGCTGCCAGAATCATGTTGACATAGTTGATGAAGGCCAAAACGGTCCCCTGATCTAATGTGCCGGTATTCACGCGCCCACCACTCAACCAAAGAATGAAAATGACCATCAGATTAACGACCGTCGCCGTCAATGGATTGTATAACGCAGAAAGCGCACCAATCTTCAAACCAGTTGATGTTTGTTGATCGTTCGCCTGATTAAACTTAGTCGTTTCAACATCAGTTTTCGCAAAGGCGCGGATCACTCGAACGCCAGATAAATTCTCCGAAACTACTGTCGACAAATGATCTAGCTGCGCTTGATAACGACGATAAAGTGGCGACATACGTGTGGTCAACAGATAAACGACCACTCCCAGAATTGGCGTCGCAATCAGGAGAATCAAAGCTAAATGCCAATCCAAAATAAACGCCATCAGCAATGACCCGATAATCATGAAAGGTGCTCGAGAAACTTGACGGATCAGCATCGCAATCCAAGTCTGCATTTGATTGACGTCATTCGTTAATCGTGTCGTCAGCGTCGCCGCGCCAATCTCATCTTGCTGATGGTATGAAAGCTGGGTGATTCGTTCAAATAAACCCGTGCGCAAATCCGTTCCATACCCTTGAGCCGCCCGTGCCGCAAAATACTGACAAACTAATGCTGAGCTGAATCCCAACGTCGCAATGCCGATCATGATAATACCGTGAATCGTCACGAAACGCGCGTCCCGATTTCTAACGCCTGAATCAACGATCACTGCCATTAAGCTAGGTAATAATAATTCGCAGATCACTTCAACAAATTTAAAACTCGCGCCAAGAATTGCTTGACGCCGATAAGGTACTAAGAACCGCCGTAACTCCCACATAATGCCCTCCCTAGTTATCTATAATGATATCATACCGCCCCAGTCAGAAAAAAACACGGGTAACAGATTAGCTTGAGAAAATTTTCAGAAAATTATGGATAATATTCTGAATATCTAGTCAAATAGGTACGTCTTTCGTTGAAAAAGTGATACAATTTGAGTAAGTGAGGGGATTAATATGGCACATTCAGACACAATTGAAAAACTGATTCAATTTATTTTAAACGCACCCGAAATTGTACGTGAACCCAGAGTTTATTCCAATCAGGTCACCTATGCATTTTCTGACAAATTACCAGTACCTGGTGAGCATCAAATTTTTCCGGAGATGCGATTACATGTCGAACGCTTAACACCCGAATTTGTAGATGACCATCGCGTTGTCATTGATCAGTTATTTAAGCAAACGCGCGATACCAGTGACAATCAAAGTTTCAACGACGTTTGGTTGACTGTATCTCATTTAACGGATCGTGGCCTATTTTTGGTAGAGTTTTCGTTTGAGTAAATTCAAATTTGATGCCACACAACGAGTGATCTCACTGATTGTACTTACACTCTCCCTTTGGATCATGAATCAGCTTGTCGATTGGCCCTGGTTGATTTATTTGGTGTTGGCGAGCGGCTTGGCAACCATGATCACATTGATCGCCACATTAATCTACGAGTTACTCATCCATAAGCATTAATGACTCCTCAAGATCGATTGGATTCACGTTTTTTTCAAAAAAGGACTTGACGATTATTTTCAGATACGTTAAACTATTTCTTGTGCTTATGATTTAAATTGCCCGTTGGTCAAATGGTTAAGACGCCACCCTCTCAAGGTGGAGTTACGAGTTCGATTCTCGTACGGGTGATTTACTGGGATATAGCCAAATTGGTAAGGCGGTGGACTCTGAATCCATAATTTCTAGGTTCGAACCCTAGTATCCCAATTTATTGGTTGATCAAGGTTTGTCGATGACGACATCTTAGCAACATTCAAGACATCTCATGAGATGTCTTTTTTTGTGTGTCCACATTTAGCCTAAACCAGTGCTGCACAACTTTTGATCATGAAGTCAATGAATGAAAGTATCCATACTTTTCGGGAGGCATCAACAATGCCATTCGAATACGAAAAAAGCGGGTCTACAAATTCAGATCCGCTTATACCTTGATCGTAAACAATCTGCCCCTGCTATAGCTTAGAGCTTCAAATAATTACCTTCAGTATCCAAGTAACACTCCTCGACAAACGTCCAATTAATTAACTGCCAGAATGCGGCTAAATAATCTGGTCGACGATTCTGATAATTGAGATAATAAGCGTGCTCCCAAACATCCACGCCAAGAATCGGACGAAGATGTTGGCTGATTGGATTATCTTGGTTTGGCGTCGAGGTGATTTTTAACTGATTGTGATCATCAACGACCAACCATGCCCAGCCAGAGCCAAATTGATTGACTCCCGCCTCAGTAAATTGATCTTGGAAATCTTCAAGACTACCAAATGCTTCATTAATTGCAGCAGCTAGCTTTTCTGGCAAACTGGTTTGTTTTTCGGGCGTCATCCACTGCCAATAAAGGGTGTGATTCAAATGTCCCCCACCGTTATTACGAACAGCCATCCGGATTTCATCAGGGAGCTCATCTAGGTGCTGCAAAATCTCGACGAGTGGCTTCTCCTGCCAGGTTTCACTCTTACTCAGAGCAGCGTTCAATTTTTTAACATAAGTTGCGTGGTGCTTCTCATGATGAAGATGCATCGTTTGTTCATCAATCAAGGGATCCAAATCGCCGTAACCATAATTTAATGCGGGTAATTCGTAGACCATTTCTAATTCCTCCTTTGTCATCTCTACCTCTAGCCTACTATCCTGATGAAAACGTGTGCAATATTTCTGCTTATCAAAACCAAGCACTTCTTTGTTAAAAAAAAGATATGAACAATTCACATTTTAGGCTAAAATTAACTTTAGAGAACGTTTGTTATTCATCGCTCTCAAATCGCGTCCATTGGGCATAAAAGATAAATGGAGGAGCAAAATGTCAAGTTTATTTGCGGTGCTTTTACTAGCATCACTATTATTTGCGATTGGATTAACCATTCGCTATTTTGTCAATCGGCATCAAAATAAATCAACTCAAATCAAAGGAGTTGGTTTTAAACCGTTAATGATTGGTGCTGGGGTTGCATTCTTTGTGAGTGTCATCGGCGTTGGGGCAACGTCATCAACTGATGCAGCAACCAACCAGTCAAGCAGCTCGAAGCCCTTGATTGCCATCACAGCAAAGCAACGGCGCTCCGTTGCCAGTCAGAAGTCTGTAGAGCTCAAGCGTTCAAAGTCCCTCGCAACAAAGTATGAGGCTGCTGAGGCGGCTTCGCAATCATTAGCTAAGGTTGAAGAAAGTTTGTCAGATAAAGCTGCAGCTGCGGAAAGTATTTCCGAAAAAGCCGCCAGAGAGTCCAGTGCGGCCGCTGAAAGCCGCTCAATTGCCGTTGCATCAAGTCGAGCAGCTAGCTCATCGACTGCTAAGGCCCAAAGTTTAGCTGCGTCACAGAGCCAATCAACGGCCACTGCAGCCGCTGCGAGAACCCGTACAACTACGGCAGCAGCTAAACCACCCGTCACGAGTCAGGGTGCAGGTGATGTCGTGACTGGACGAGGCTCAATTATTGGTAATGCGAACTCAAAAATCTATCATGTGCCCGGACAGGCTGGCTATCACATGAGTTCTACCAATGCAGTCTATTTCAAAACCGAGCAAGAAGCAATCAATGCGGGTTATCGGAGGGCCAAAAGATAAATGAAGACAAAAACTAAATTCGCAGCTCACTTAATCTATCTTGCAACGGCATTATTACTACTAAGCGCCTGCTCAGGCCAAGGGGCTGCTGCAGAAAAAACTGCCGAAAAAAGCGAAGCACAACAAAAGATTGCCAAGAGCTATCAGCATACTAAGAAGCAAGTCAGCCGCTTACGTGACGAAAATGATCAGACTGAACTTGCCCTTGATGAGCTAGAAGCTGATCGTGAATCAACAGAAGCACACATTGACGAAATCACGAGTCATATCAGTCAGCTCAATAAAACCACCCCTGCAACTTCAACCACCGCTACTTCAAGGCCACCCGCAACTTCAACCGCAAAGACGGCAGCAGCTGCTCAACCAAAATCTGCTTCAACAAACCTCGCTAATCTTAATTACACCAATTCTCAAGAAATCCCCGTCAATAATAATGAGCCTAATTTTTCTGCTCAAGAATTATCCACGGCCAGAGGTGCCTGGGAGTCTTATGCAAACCTCGATTCTTTGAACCGGGCGGTTGATGCGAATGCGCTTCTCAGTCAAAAGCTGATGCCAACACAGAAGCGAACCGATCTAACTTGGGACCCAACCGGTTGGAAAAATAAACGAACCAAACATGGCTGGCTTTACAATCGCAGTCATCTAATTGGTTTTCAACTCTCTGGAGAAAATAATAATCCAAAGAATTTGATTACTGGCACACAGTCGCTCAACAATCCACTGATGCTCTCCCATGAAATGGATATCGCCACCTACATCAAGGCTAGTCCTGCACATTACGTTCGCTATGAAGTTAAACCTATTTATCGTGGAAACGAGCTGGTTGCACGCGGTGTCCAAATGCGGGCGCAATCAATTGGCGATAACCAAATTCATCTCAATCTCTATATTTTCAACGTCGAATCAGGTTATCGTATCAATTACTCAGACGGCAGTAGCGTCGTCGAATAAACGGTAGTAATTATTTAGAGACCTTGATGATGAATCGGTGTTTTTATTTAATCATTATGATGTTATAGGCGATGTTAGAATCACCCTTCTCGACACGACATCCGGCTGTTGATCAACTTAACTATTGACGTTCATTAATCGCTGGCGTCGAGACGTGAAGGTCCCCCTGCAAGATTCAAGGTTATCCGATGCAGCTTCAGAATCTCAAGTTATCATGATCCCCCTATCAACAAACCATTCGAGCAAAAACTGATTCTCGTTAAAAACTGCCATATGGGAGGGTTTCATCATGGATGAAAATGGAAAATCAGTACCACAAGAAGTTAAGGGCTGGAACTGGGGAGCATTTATGTTCAACATCTTCTGGGGAATTGGTAACAAGACTTATCTATCGTTGTTATGTCTCATTCCAATTTTCAACGTTGTCTGGGTGTTCGTTGTCGGCTTCAAAGGCAACGGTTGGGCCTGGCAAAAAGGCAATTACAAAGACGTTGAGACATTCAAAGCTGTTCAAGCAACTTGGAATAGAGCCGGTATCGTCCAATTTATTTTATCAATTATTTTAGTTATCGTTTATATCGTCTTTATGAGTACAATTCTTGTTGCGTTGTCAAAATACATGAACTAAGGTGTAATTGAGCCCTAACGGCAATCATTTCAGCTTTCGAACTGAATAAATCATCACCAAAAAGCTTCAAAACCGCTGATTCTCAATCACGATTTTGAAGTCTTTTGTTTGATTTGAGATCAACTTGTCTTGAAATAGGCAACAACAATCTCGGCTCTCATTAGGACTTTAAGTATAAAATAGTTTCTCTTCAAATCAAGACAGAAAGATAGTCAGCATCCACAAATCAGCTACGTTTTGGCAAAGCAGGGACTTTTAAAGGTTCAAAAGCATCATTGAGCACACAGAAAAAGACGACTTATAAAAAGTCGTCTTTTTTAATACCTGGGTTCCAAATCTTATGTTAACTCAAACACCTTGAAGTAAACATCTGGTCAAAGACCTGATGTCTGGTTCTTACAAGCGTTCGTTCAAATCCTTTGCGAGGTCTTCAAAACCTGGTTTGCCAAGCAAAGCAAACATGTTCTTCTTGTAGGCTTCAACACCTGGTTGGTTGAATGGGTTGATTCCGTTCAAGTAGCCAGAGATACCGACAGCGATTTCGAAGAAGTAGATCAAGTAGCCTAATGTGTAAGCATCTTGTTGAGGAATCGAAACAGTCATCACTGGTACACCACCATCAGTATGTGCTAAGACAACACCTTGGTAAGCTTTGCTGTTAACGAAGTCCATTGACTTGCCTTCAAGATAACCTAAGCCATCGAGGTCTTTTGCTTCTGAAGGAATATCAACGTCATGACGTGGTGACTCAACTTTAACAACAGTCTCCATCAAATTACGACGGCCTTCTTGGATGTATTGACCTAATGAGTGTAAGTCAGTTGAGAAGTTTGCAGATGAAGGATAGATTCCCTTCTGATCCTTGCCTTCTGACTCGCCCATTAATTGTTTCCACCATTCGCCGAAGTATTGCAATGTTGGCTCGTAGTTTTCTAACAATTCGGTTGTGTAGCCTTTACGGTATAAAATATTGCGCAATGCAGCATATTGATAGGCTTCGTTCTTCGATAAATCAGCATCACTGTAAGCCGTACGAGCATCTGCAGCACCCTTCATTAATTGATCGATGTCGATGCCAGCAACAGCGATTGGCAACAAGCCGACAGCAGAAAGCACTGAGAAACGACCACCAATGTCATCAGGAACAACGAATTCTTCGTAGCCTTCTGCATCAGATTCAGTCTTCAAAGCACCCTTTGCGCGATCAGTTGTGGCGTAGATACGACCACGAGCGCCTTCAACACCATATTTTTCAACTAACTTAGCCTTCAAAACACGGAATGCAATTGATGGTTCTGTGGTTGTCCCAGATTTTGAGATGACGTTGATACTGAAGTCGCGATCACCAATTAATTCAAGCAAGTCATACAAGTAGTTAGGACTAATTGAGTTACCTGCGAATAAAACTTGTGGGCCTTTACGATCTGGTGCCATATTGTAGAAGGTGCTGCTCAAGAAATCAATGGCAGCGCGTGCGCCTAAATATGAACCACCAATACCAATGGCAACAAATACTTCGGAGTCATTCCGAACTTTCTCTGCTGCTGTTTTAATACGTGCAAATTCATCCTTATCATAGTCAACGGGCAAGTCAATGAATCCGCGGAAATCATTGCCAGCACCAGTTCCTTGACGTAATTCTGTATCAGCAGCAGTCACTAAGGCTTGCATCTCGCTTAATTCGTTATCGTGAACGAACTTCCCTAATTTACTGCTATCAAATGAAATATGTGCCATTAGAACTTTTCCTCCTAAATAATCAAAAAGTGAAGTCTATCTCCACAAAATACTTTAGACGTTTTTCATCCCGATTGCAACAATTGTTGACGAATTGGTTCAGGAAATTTCAACCTTTTTTTCATGGTAAATTTTGCATTGAGAGTCGTGCTAAGCATTGCAACTAGCGTTTTCAGCAGTCGCCTTATGATTCAACGAAACGACAACTGGTCTCCTTGTCCAGACGAGTTTATGAAAAAGAAATAATTTTTCCAGATGATTCCTGAAAGATCTGGAGACCAGTTTCATGATACTGATCAAGTAGCCACAAAAAAGAAGCCTGCACCAAACTTGTGCAAGCTTCAAAATAATCAACTTTAAATTAAAGTTCTTCAGGAACCAATTTAACTGGTTTTGTACCCATCCAGCCGATGATTTCTTTAACTGTATCTTCGATTGCTTTCGTACCAGGTGCAAGCAATTTACGAGGGTCAAAGCCTTTACCAACTTGGTCTTTGCCAGCTTCGATATATTCACGAGTTGCTTTAGCAAATGCTAATTGGCATTCAGTGTTGATGTTCAACTTAGAAATACCCATTGAGATTGCTTTTTCAACTTGGTCTTGAGGGATGCCTGAACCACCATGAAGAACTAATGGCAAGTCAACAGCTTCGCCAATTTCCTTCAGACGATCGAAGTGTAAGCCAGTCCAGTTTGCAGGGTATTGGCCATGAATGTTACCAATACCAGCAGCTAAGAAGTCGATACCTGTTGCTGCAAGTTCTTTAGCTTCTTCAACAGATGCCAATTCACCTTCACCAACAACGCCGTCTTCTTCACCACCGATTGAACCAACTTCAGCTTCAACAGAGATGCCCTTAGCATGTGCTAATTTAACGATTTCCTTTGTCTTTTCAACGTTCTCAGCAAATGGAAGGTCGTGGCCATCAAACATTACGGAGTTGTAACCTGCAGCAATTGCTTCTTTAGCTGCGTTGTAATCACCATGATCCAAGTGGATAATAACAGGAACAGTAATGTCCATGCTCTTAACAGTTGCTTCGATCAATTGTTTGCAAAGCTCATAGCCACCCATATACTTAGCAGCGCCCATTGATGTTTGGATCAAAACGGGAACATTCTTTTCTTGGGCAGCACCTAAAATAGCGCGAGTCCATTCCAAGTTATTGGTGTTAAATGCGCCGACGCAATAGTGACCTTTACGAGCAGCTTGAAAAATTTCTGTACCATGTACTAATGGCATTGTATACATCCTCCTGTGCGAGAAAAAATTTTTACCTACAACGAATACTTTATCATTAATTCGGAAAAAATGGTAATGTTTTGTAAACTTTTTTTAATAACGTGAATTCTTTCAGAAAATTATTGGGGCTTCGCCGGGACGAAACGCCGAAAAATCAACCAAAAGCATAAATAACCGATCATCGCCCCACAAGTATTAAAAATCAAATCATCGATGTCACTGACACCGGTCCAAATGAAAAATTGAATGGTTTCGATCAACAGTGACAGCAGCATCCCTGCAGCCACCGTCCGAAAGAAGCCGCGACGTCGGCGAACCAATGGCCATAACAAACCAAACGGCACGAACCAAACAATGTTGCCATAAAAATTATAGAGAAAGTCTAAAATCGACGTTCCAAAACGCAACTTGAACGTTTCAATCAGCGGCTGAAGGTTGATTTGCGAACGCGGTCGTTGCCAGTAAATTTTGATTTGCCAGGGAAAATACATCCCGCGAAAGACTGTCAGTGCCAATAATAGTAAGAGATAAAAGACAAAGACCCAAAGCACTAATTCCTGTCGCCAGGCTGGCCGTCGTTTCTTGATCAACAAATAAGCGACGCGCAAGATCGCAAACAATAGAAAATAAACCAGCGACTTATCCAAACTATAAAAAACCAGACGCACCAACGGAAAGTGATTCCACTGATGGCCATAGGTTGCTTCAATATATGAATAAATAGGCCCGAGCAAGTACATTTTGTCATCCCCTACAAAAGCGTGTCATTTCGCGCACGTCGCAACAAGCTCACGCAAATAAAATTCACCTCTAGTCTAGCAAAACTAACCTTACATAGCCGAAGAGTTGAGTTGTCCTAAAGAAATTTTAATAAATCAACATTTGACGCGCATCATCGCCTTGAGCACAAGCCAATCATGTCCAACCTTAATCGCCCATCTTGCCGTCTTCTCTTGCTAATTCCTTAAGAAAAGGCACGATTTATTTCAGAAAATTGCGTGACCTCGTGATTTAGGGGTAAAATAGACTCATTATATGTGTGAGGTTTTCCTTTTGAAAAAACAACAAATCGGTCGTTTTCTCCAAACACGACTGGGATTCTTTACTTTAATCACATTGCTATTCTGGCTGAAGACAGTTTTCGCCTATTACGTTGATTTTTCGTTAGGCGCAACTGATCCGTTGCAACACTTCCTGATGTTCTTCAACCCAATCGGAACGACCATGTTGCTGTTGTCGATCGGCTTGTATATCAAGCGGCCCAAGTTGAGTTACGCCATCATGTTCACCATCTACGCACTCAATACGTTGCTGCTCTTCAGTAATGTGCTCTATTATCGCCAATTTACCGACTTTTTAACCTTTAATACGATCATGAATGCTAGCAAGGTTTCAGCCGGACTGGGTAAGAGCACGATTTCGTTGCTGCAATGGTACGACATCTTCCTTTGGCTAGATGTTTTCGCAGTGACCCTGTCATTGGCGCGTCACTGGCTAAAAGTCGACCTGCGGCCATTTAAACCGCGTTTCGCGTTCACGACAACGTCTCTCGCTGTTTTTGTTTTCCTCTTCAACTTGACCTTGAGTGAAGCCAATCGACCACAATTACTGACGCGGACGTTTGATCGAAACTATATTGTAAAATATTTAGGGCTAGATACCTTCGTTTTTTACGATAGTATGAAGACTGCGCAGAATAATCAGATTCGTTCGTCCGCGGATGGCACTGATATTAATAAAGTCCTGAATTATGTCAAAACGCACCAAGTCGACGCCAACCCCCAGTATTATGGTAAGGCTGCCGGTAAAAATGTGATCATCATCCATTTAGAGAGCTTCCAACAATTCTTGATTGATTACAAATATGACGGACAGGAAGTTACCCCGTTCTTGAATAGTTTGTATCATGATAAGAACACGCTAAGTTTCAGCAATTTCTTTCACGAGGTTGGTCAGGGAAAAACCTCTGATGCTGAAAATATGTTGGAAACTGGCACGTTTGGTTTGCCTGAGGGCTCGGTTTTTACCTCTTTGGGTGCCGACAACACTTTCCAAGCCGCCCCTGCGATTCTGCAACAAACCGATCAATATACGAGCGCTGTTTTCCACGGCAATGTCGGCAGTTTCTGGAACCGAAATCATGTCTATAAGAACCTTGGCTATGATTATTTCTTTGATTCTAGTTACTTCAACGCGTCCACCTCTGCCAAAATCGGCTATGGCATCAAGGATAAATTGCTTTTTGCCGAAAGCATCAAGTATTTAGAACAGTTGCAACAGCCTTTCTACACCAAATTTATCACGGTGACGAACCATATGCCATTCCTGCTTTCAGATGATGATAGCGACTTTATTCGACCAACGACTAAGGATAAGGCTGTGAATAATTACTTCGCGACCGCTCACTATCTCGATCAGGCCGTCAAGGAATTCTTCCAGTACCTAGATAAATCTGGTTTATCAAAAAACACTTTGGTGATGATCTATGGCGATCACTACGGACTATCAGATAAGGATAATCAATCCCTGGCGCCACTTGTTGGAAAAGACACCTCATATTGGACCGCTTTTGATAATACACAGATGCAGCGAGTGCCGTTCATGTTACATATGGATGGGCTTAAGGGTGGCATCAAGAAAACGTACGGTGGTGAGATTGATGTCCTCCCAACATTACTACATCTACTCGGCATCAACACCAGCAAATATGCCTTCTTCGGTCAAGACCTCCTCTCCAGCCAGCATCAACAACTCGTCGCCTTTCGTAATAATAATTTTGTGACGAATCAATACACGGTATTAGGCGGCAGCGGTGCTAAAGGGAATGTCTACGATAATCAAACTGGGGAATTATTGATCGATCTGACTCCAGAACAGACGGAGATACTCAACGAAGATCAGAAGAAAGTCGATAATGCCCTCGCCCTCTCAGATTCCTTGAACACGAAAAACCTGCTCCGTTTCTACACGCCGGCTGGCTTTACACCAGTTAATCCGGATAATTATAGTTATCTCGATCAAGTCAATTCCTTAATCACGACACGCCAGAGTTTACAGAAAGAATCGACCTCCTTATTCAGTGAAAATGGGAATAAGAGTACGACAAACCTCTATCAAACGGACGCACCAGAAATCACGGATGCTAAAACAGAAATTGACACCCTACCAGAATCAGGTTCAAGCAGTCAATCGAGCCAATCTTCCCGTGCGACGTCATCGAAACGATCCTCAAAGACAACGAATCAATCTTCCCGTACCAAGAACTAATTAACTGACGATCGTCAAAAAGAAGTTGATCATCCACGCAATTGGTGGCCAACTTCTTTTTTAGTCCTTAAATGGTGAACTACGACGACTCAAACAGGCTGTCTATCGCCAATAATCAGTCAACAGGCCAACACCAAAAAAGCATTCACCCTTTAACAATCTGCGAATTGTCAATTTGGTGGATGCCTTTTTGAGTGTGACGTTCAATGCTTATTTTTCAGTTTTATTTTTCGGTTCTTTATGTTTCTGACGTCCTCGCTGTTGTTTGGAAGTTGTCTCAGTGATCGTTGTTTTAGCAATCGTTTGGTTCGGGAAGAAAATGGTAAACGTACTCCCATGGTTGAGCTTACTCGTCACTTCAATATGACCATGATGTTGCTCGATCAAAGAATGCACGATGGCTAGGCCCAAGCCGGATTCGCCGTACTTAGTGTTCTTTCGCGATGGGTCTGCTTTGTAATAGCGTTCCCAGATATTTTTCAGCTGGTCGTCACTCATGCCAATACCATTATCGCTAATTGTAATCTCAGCCCCATTCTCAAGTTGCTTCAAGGCCAACGTGACTCGGCCGTTTTCAGTGAACTGAATCGCGTTCTGTGTGACGTTGAAGATAACTTGAATGAAACGGTCATAATCCGCAAAGACCTTCACAGGATCTGATGTGGCCAAAACCAGTTCATCACCAGCAGCCATCGCCTTCTGGGTCAATTGCTCGACAATATTACCGACGGCTTCAGTACCATTGAACTCGCGTTTATTCAACACGGTTTGATTCGAACGGATTTTTTCATAATCCAGATTCTCATTAACTAAACGAATCAACCGCTGCGTTTCCTTACGCATCAACTTGAAACTCTTGTCCTTCGCTTCCTCAGGAATGGCATCGTACTCCAAACCTTCGAGAATACCATTGATTGTGGTCAAAGGTGTCCGCATCTCATGCGCCGCGTTTGCCATGAATTCGCGACGACGCTGTTCTTGCCGCGCGATTTCTTTCTGCGACTCATCCAACGAGGAAACCATGCTATTGAAATCAGAAGCTAGGTCGTCGATCTCATCGCGTCCGTTTGAAACCAGCTCGACATCGAAATTTCCACTAGCAACCGTACGTGTTGCCTGACGCAAGCGGTTGATTCGACGGACATAGAAACGTGCCAAGACAAAACTGACCGCTAAAGCAACCAGCAGTGAGGCTGCCAGCCCAACAAGTAAATTATTTTTCATCTCACGTAGCGTCGATTTGATTCGAGTGACCCGGGAACCAATATACATCGCACCGACAAATTTTTTATCTTGATTGAACCAAGGGTAGACGACATAGGCCAGCTCCCCACCACCAATTTTAGGCCCTTGGCTTTGCGACCGATTCGTCTGTGAATGAATAATTTTACCCGCCTTGAGTTGTTTCCAGGTCTTCGCATCCAATTGCAGGTTCCCTGCAGAAACACCGGCCGTCGGATAAATTTGTTCATTTCCCTCGTTAAAGATCGCGTAATAGACTTGATCGTTACTCAGAACAAATCGAACTTCGTTTAAAAAATCCGAAGACATCGCCTGGTAGGTTCCCGTCTGCGGATCAGTTCGTGTGAACAGCTCACCGAATTTATCGGCATAACCTTCTAATTGTTGCCAGGTCGTTTCGTAAGCCTGTCGATTATTGTAGTTGATCACCGCAGCACTGACAATCAACAGCGTGGTGAAAATCACCAGGAAGAAACCTAGCATCTGTTGATAAATGAGTTTCATTCAATTCCAGCTTCCGAATCATCAAATTTATAGCCGACACCCCAAACGGTTTGAATCACTTGAGGTCCGACTTTTTCAATTTTTTGACGTAACTTTTTGATATGCGCATCAACCGTACGCTCATCGCCGTAGTATTCATAGTCCCAAACCAGTTCCAATAATTGTTCCCGTGAAAAAACTTGGCGTGGTTTTTTCGCAAGTGTCTTTAACAAATCAAATTCTTTCGGTGTTAAGCCGGGAATCTCTTTGCCATTCAAAAAAGCTTCACGAGTCTTCGAACTCAGTTTGAAATAATCAGTCATCACATCAAATTCGCCTTGATCAATGGTCGGTCGATTCTGTGCGTCGCTATCTGTTGTGGCGGACAAATCAGCTCGCCGATGAATGGCTTTGATTCGGGCAATCAACGTGATTGGACTGAACGGCTTCGTGACGTAATCATCCGCGCCTAAATCGAGTCCCAAGACTTGGTCACTCTCGCTATCGCGGGCAGTCAACATGATAATTGGCACCGTCTTCGAAATTTCACGAATCTCCTTGGCTACCTGCATACCGTCTTTGCCAGGTAAATTCAGATCAAGCGTGATCATATCCCAGCCTTCGGGATCGGCTTTGAATTTATCGGTTGCTTCGTTGCCATCGTAAGCATATTCGACTTCCCATTGTTCTTTTTGAAAAAACATTCCCATCATTTCGGAAACAGACGTATTATCTTCAATCATTAATATTCTCATAGTTACCCCACATCCTGTGATTTATATTATAAACGCTGTGCAACCTAAAAAACACATTTTCACTGAAAAAGCAAAAAGGTTTCATAGATGTCAAAAAAGTGAACAAGGCTCGGCTCCTGTCAAGAGAACAATCAAATAATTAAAGTGTTTATGCACATTCTTGAACGGCATGATTTCGATATTCTATCGGCGTCATGCCGTTTAATGTTACTTGAAGCCGCTCAAAGTTATACCAGCGAATAAACTCATTGATCTGAGCAAGTAATTCACTCTTTGATTGCGCCGTTCTGAACGCAAAAAATTCGTCCTTCATGTGACTCCAAAAGGATTCTATAGAACTGTTATCGCCAGGGGTACCCGCTCGTGACATACTATGATTGATGCCATGACCTGCTAGGAAAGTGTTGTATTCACCAGAGGTGTAGCTAGAACCCTGATCGCTGTGTAAAATGGCTGGTTTAATTGCATTTGTGTTCTCTAAAGCCAACCTGATCGTATCGGTAACTAACACCGATGTCTCAGTTTCGGCTACCTGCCAAGCAATAATACTATGATCATATAGATCCTTAATGGCGTTTAGGCGAAGCCGATACTGATTTCTAAGACCATATCTTAATTCGCTACAATCAGTTACCCAAATATGGTTAGCCTCATCTGGATGAAAATTATGACCCTTATCTGCATCATACAGAAGGTTAGCCGAGAGTTGCTCTTTATGTTCCTCATGTCGATCATGTTTCTTAACCCTGATAGATGCTTTGATTTCATTTTCGGCCATTAATCGTCGCACTTTATTATGTCCAACATGATACTTGGTATTCTTATTAACATACATTGTTAGACTCTCAACACCGTAGAGTTGTGTTGTTCCTCTAGCTCGATCATATACTTTACAACAGCTTGATCGTCGATCTGACGCTGACTTAGACCGTGATTTAACCACTTATAGTAACTTGATCGTGAAATTCCCGTATAGGTACACAAATAGCCGATATTATAAGGTTGATCGTTATCTGAATTCACTTCTTGTGTGAGTTCTTTAATAACTTGATATTTTTCTGTTTGAGGACATTCCTTCTCTCTAATTCTTGGATTTTTTCCCGCACGGCTAGCTCCGTTGAGAGCCGCATTACGCGGGCCTGAAGCCGTTTGTTTTCAAGCATTAATTTCTCGTTCTCAGTTAATTGACCATGATCTTCTTTCGCCTTACCACGACGATCCTCTAGGCCCATCGAACCATCTCGTTTGAACTTTCTAACCCAGGTATAGGCTTGTCCATATGAGACGTTAAATTTCTTTATAGCACCGACGTAGTCTAGATCATTGGCAATCACCCATTGTGCGATCTCAATTCGTTCAAGTTGAGTTGTTTTACGACCATCTCTCATATCGTTTTTCTCCCTAGTAGTTTCTAATGATTTACCACTAGTATACCGGGTTACCCACTGATATATAACTGCCACGTTAGGAATTTGATATTCTCTGGCCAATTGTGGATATGACGTGTGTCTTGTTAGATATTTTTGAACGATTTCCAGCTTTAGCTCGGTTGGATAACGGTGCGGCCAAGCTCGCTTTAATCCCGCTTCGCCATCTTTGTGATAACGTTGGACCCATTGCTGGATCTGTTCACCTTTAATATTGTACTGAGTGCCAACTGCGTTAGGAGTAATTCCCTGCTCCACTAAGCTAATACACGCCAGTTTTTCCTTCAATGTATAGCGGGAACCTTTTCTTCCCATAAAAAACTCCTTCCTAAGTGTACAAGCTTTGATTATTTGCTTGTCTACTTAAGTAGGAGTATAGCCCAATAATACTGAACTATTTTTGATAAGCGGCTGGGAGTTGACCAATTCGCATTAAGTAATGACGCAGCTTCACTTCGGTATGCAAGAAAATTACAGCGATTGCCAGGTAAACTGTCAATGTCCAAGCACCCTCAAAATAAGTCAAATGAAAATAGGTCACAATGAATCCTAACAGCAATTCAATCGCGCCAACAAATAAAAAAGCGTTGCGACACCAGCGCTGAGCTAGATAAAAGCCACTGCGCGTTGCCGTTGCCAGTTCTGAGCTATAGCTATAAACGCGGGTTGGAGATTTGGCCGGATGAATTAAGTAAAATAAACCCATCGCAAAAATAAGTAAACCACTAATCAGATAAATCATAAGCAGCCTCCACAAACACTATTGTCACTGATAATCAATACTTGGATCAACTTCACAAATAAACCCATTTAAACACTATTAGTATATCATTTTTTACACGAGCTTGACTCGAATTCATTAATTTATATTTTACTTGAATCACAGCGCGATGCAAAGCTTTTAGATAACGGCGCACAACCAGACAGTGTACCTCTTCCCCAAAGTTTGTTAAGATGAAAGGGAAAAATATTGGAGGTCATATCTATTGAAAACTAATTATCAAGGTGTCGTCTTCTTCGACTTGGATGGCACACTTCTAAACGCAAATTCCGCCGTTGATCCCGATGTCGGTCAAGCCGTTCATCAATTGCGCGGTAATGGTTACTTGCCCGTCATCAATACCGGCCGTTCACCTTTAGAAATTGTCGGTGCTCGCGAAATGACGGGCATTGATACTTTCATCAGCCTCAACGGTAGCTATCTCGAACACGACCACCGCCCTGTTTTCGAAGGTAAAATTGACACCGAGCTGGTCGATCAGGTTGTTAAACTATCTAACGAGCTGGGTGACGCCGTTTCATTTTATACCACGGACCAAATCAAGGCTTCAAAAGACGACGAGAATATCAACGCCGCCTATCGCCTGATCCACACGCCGATTCCCGAAGCGCAACCAGATTTCTACTTGCACAATGAAATCTTAATGCTACTGCTACTAACAAAAAGCAACGACCATTATTACCATGAACGCTTTCCCCAACTGACTTATTACCGCAACAGTCCCTTTTCGATCGACACCGTCAAAAGCGGCATCTCGAAAATGAACGGTATCAAGGAATTGGTCAAAGATCTCGAACTCGACGGCCTGCCAACGTACGGTTTCGGCGATGGCCCGAACGATCTCAGCATGTTGAAATATGTTGACCACCCCGTTGCCATGGGTAATGGTCTGAAAGAAGTTAAAAAAGTTGCCGAATTTGTGACTGATAGTAATATTGATGGCGGCATTATTAATGGACTGAAACACTTTGAACTGATATAAACTGCAAAAAGCTCCTTTAGTTGAATATTTATCCAATTACGAGAATCTCATTCGAAGTAAACTACCAAATTATCACATGCTTCTTAAACACACAAAATCCCCTTCCACGGGTATGAAAGAGGATTGAATATTTTATAATCAAATATAATTATACCAGAGTCAACTCTGGCTATGGAGGAATATTTGTGAAGAAAAAAGGTTGGGCAATAATTATAATTTGGCTAAGTTTTTTGGTACTCACGGGGTGCACACAACACAGCAATACGGGCAATAAGAAATCAATTGTTAGCTCAAGCAAAAAGGTTTCAAAACTAACTGCTGCTAGAACAGATGTCAACTCACTTTTTGACGTTCAGTACACAGAACTCCGCGATGGTGTGGAAGAAGATGAAATAGAGGCTGTTAATAAAGAAGTTAATTCACTTCCTTCCAGTAATAACAGGACAAAGCTAAAGAAGCATATGAAAGCTGCGTATCACCTATTTCCTGCGTACGAAACAGCACAATCATCTAAAGATGCTAGACAAGCTGCCAAGGATAGCAAAGAAGCAGATGCGGTTGATAAATCTGAGGCAATAGCTTCCAGCAAAAAAGCTAGCTCTAAGGCGTTGGCTGCAAGCAAAAAAGCTAGTTCCAAGGCCGCCGCTGTGAGCAAAGACGAAGTAGCAGAATCAAGCCGAGCTGCTGCAAGTCAAGCCGCAGCTTCCAGCAAAGCCATAAAAAAAGCCGCAAAATACAGAGGCATAACCGTAAGTGGAACTGGGAATAATGTCTTTCAAAAATTTTCGCTTACAACTGGCTATGCCATTATTACTGCAAATAATGCTGGATCGTCTAATTTTGTAGTTGATATGAAAAATGGTGATGGAACGGATTTCAAAAGTATTCTGATTAATGAAATCGGCAACTATTCTGGTTCACTATATATAGAAATACCAACAGATGGAGACTATCTATTCAGTGTCGAATCCGATGGCAATTGGAATTTTAATATTGTCCAAAAGATTAACCCGGCAAAAATCAACAAATCATTACAAGCATCTGGGTCGGGTACTTCCGTTATATTCATGAAAATACCAAAGAACGGTAGTTACAAAATTACAACCACCAATTCCGGTGAAAGTAATTTTGTCGTGATGAACGGTGAAGATAATTTACTCGTAAATGAAATTGGTAATTATTCAGGTTCACAAATTCAAGGGATTGATGCTGGCACCTATCCTATTAGCATTGAGTCAGATGGAAATTGGACAATTAAATTTGAGAAAATGTAATTGATATCGTGAAGAATTAAAAAATCATGTACCTTGGGATCAACGCTCCCGGGGTACATGATTTTTTTAATTTTTATAATTTGAAGTTAGCTGTCCTGCTAGCGAATATGTGAGCATAAAAACAAACAATAACTGTAAAAGAAGTTATAGACTCTGACAAATCGAAGATATCGTAGAAACTTTTACTGATTATCACGTCCAATTGAAAGTATAAAAAAACACCATCTAATTTCTTAGACAGTGGCATGCATCCGTGGGGAGCTATTGTTAGCTACATTAGTCTGTACTATCTTTTGAGATAACGATTTTCCAGCTGTTACCACAAATGTTACCATTTAATACTTTTTGACGTTATTTCATAATCACCCAAGGAAATAAAAAAGCAGTAGTACCAAGGGTTTTAACGTCCCAAGATAACTACTGCTTGCTAATCGGTGGAGATGAGGGGAATTGAACCCCTGTCCATGCATACTGCTACGCCAATATCTACACTCATAGTCGCATTATTTAAGATTTAATGGTTATCGTGCGCCATGCCACAAGGCTAACCGATAATCACGAGCTTGATCATCTCTTCTTGTTCATTCAAGCGGCACGAACAAGCGTAGCCTATTAATTTGAGACCCAAAATCCGAATTCTAGGCTAACTCGGCAGGATCACGCGCGCTGTGTTTTAGGCAGCTACCGCGTAAGAAACTTTATTATTGTTTGCAGTTAGATTAACTGTGACGTTTTAACGTAGACGTGACCTACGGAATGCAATTGACGCTCAGATACACATGTCGAATCCAGAACATCCCCAGTACGTTAACGATTATACCATGTTTGTGGCCTAATTGGAAGCTAATTCACCCCTGCGATTCTAGCCTCTCTCATCCTATGCTGCAGTATGCGGTTGTTTTCATCTTATCATGAAAATTACTCATGACTGTTTCAGTGATAAACAGTCTATAATGAAAATCGGGAGTGATTTTCATGTCTATACCAGAACCACAAGTCGAACTTGCACGTAATCTCAAAAACCGCCATGTCCAACTGATTGCTATTGGTGGCACCATCGGCACAGGACTGTTCCTTGGTGCCGGCAAATCAATTCATTTGGCTGGCCCGGCGATTCTATTGGCCTACTTAATCACTGGCATTGTCTGTTTCATTCTGATGCGAGCACTTGGTGATTTATTATTATCGAATTTGCAACATCGATCCTTCATTGACTTCATTAACGATTATCTTGGTCCAACCGCCGGATTCATCGCTGGATGGACTTACTGGGTTTGCTGGATCGCAATCGCAATGGCAGAAGTCACTGCGATTGGTCTCTATGTTCGCTTTTGGTTGCCCAACGTGCCTCAATGGCTGCCTGGAACGATTATTTTAGCCATTTTACTGACACTGAATTCCATCACCGTTTTGCTCTTCGGTGAGACGGAGTTTTGGTTTGCCTTGATTAAAATCATCGCAATCCTCGCGCTAATCATCGTCGGCGTCTTCATGATGGTTGGTCATGTCAAAACACCGGTTGGACACGCCGATCTTCGCAATTTAATCAGCTACGGCGGTTTTTTCCCAAAAGGCATCCGCGGATTCTTATTATCATTTCAAATGGTCGTTTTTAGTTTCGTAGGTATCGAAATGGTTGGCTTGACTGCCTCTGAGACTCAGAATCCAACAAAAGTTATTCCCAAAGCCATCAATCAAATTCCGTTACGAATTATTCTGTTTTACGTTGGTTCACTCCTTGTGATCATGGGCATTTACCCATGGAATCAAGTTAATCCAAACGAGAGTCCCTTCGTCACCGTCTTTGATAGTATCGGCATCAAGTTTGCTGCCAGCCTAATCAACTTTGTCGTTCTAACCGCAGCCGCATCTGCTTGCAATAGCTCGCTTTTCTCAGCGGGACGCATGTTATTCTCACTGACACTCAAGAGTCACCAGCCACATCTACAAAAGCTCGGACATCTTTCAAAAAATCACGTCCCCAAAAATGCGTTGCTGTTTTCAGGTATCGTGATTGCAATTGCTGTGCTTCTCAACATTTTCATGCCTGGCGAAGTTTTCACACTGATCTCCAGTGTCGCCACAACTTGCTTTATTTTCATCTGGGGTGCAATCATCATTGCGCACTTGCGTTATCGCCGGACAAAAACTGGTCAGCGTAGCCAATTTAAGCTGCCAGCTGCCCCTTACAGTGACTACCTTGTTCTCATCTTTCTTGGCTTCACATTTGTCATCTTGCTGCTCAACCGTAGCACGCTGATTGCCCTACTGATTGCGATGATTTGGCTGTGCCTACTCGCAATTCTTAGTCATCTCAAATCAAAACGGAATCACCATTTATCTTAAGTTGTGCTTTAATAACTTTTAAGATACACTAAACTGTTACGAAACATTAACACAGTGTTTATCGCTGTATTTAAAGCAAAGGAAGTTATCAGATGACCACACTACGCTTCTTAAACGGCACGGATACCATTGGCGGCAATATGATTGAATTTGTTCACCAAAACAGTCGTGTCATCATGGACTTTGGAATCGCGTCAAATTTTGATCAGAAAACAGTCCAACAAGCCATGGACGACCACGATCTCCCCCATCTGCCTGATCTCTTATTACCCGATCAACCACAAAAATTCGCACACCAAGCCATTTTTATTTCTCACTTGCATATTGATCATATGGGCGCGTTGAAATATCTTCAGAACACTGAGATCCCCATCTATCTTTCCAACGACGCAAAGAAACTGTATGACGTGCTGATGGACGAAGGCGTTGAGACACGTGTTGCTAACTTACATGGCCTTAATGATAGTGAAACCATTCAAGTCGGCCATTTACAGGTGACAGGCTTCCTGAGTGACCACGACACGGTTGGCCCGATGGCATTTCTAATTGACGATGGGGAACATCAATTCATGCATTCAGGCGATGTACGTATTAACGGCCCTCATCAGGATCGCGTGACAAACTGGGCGACTCGCGTGCAGAATCAACTTCTTGTTTATCTTACCGAAGCGACGACCTACAGTTTTGACACCGAACAGCCACTCGTCATTGCTGGAAATAACACCGAGCCTATCTATCGTGAGCAAGATCTCGTCCCACTTTTCAAGAAACAGATGGCTAATGTCAAAACCAACCTATTAATTAACCCCTATCCACGCAACGTTGAACGATTAATTAATCTAAATCAGGCTGCACTTGAGGCGAATCGACCAATCATCTGGGAAGCTAACTATGCACAACTCATTCGTGCCTTCGCACCAGACGTGACATGCTATCAAATCATTGATAACCAAATAGCGCCTAATGAATTCAACTGGCACTGGCAAGATTTACTAAACACACTACAACATTCACCAGAAAAATTTGTCGTTCAAAATTCATGGCAGCAACATCATCGCCTGGCCGATTTTCACGACGGCGTTTACCTGCACCTCAACGGCGAACCTCTCGGTGACTACGATCCTAATTTCAACAAACTTAAATCAATATTGGACGAGCAACACCTCGAATTCATCCCAATGGGTGCAAGCGGACATGCTGCCAAGCAAGACATCTTCGCGCTAGCTAAGCAAATCAACGCACGCTACACGGTTCCTTGGCATAGCTTCAAACCAGAACTACTCGCTGATCAGCTAATCACCACCCACACCGAAGCATGGTTGCCGGAACGAGATTTGTATTACGAGTTTAAGTGAAGATTGAGTTAGATCATATCAAACTGAAAAGATATAAAAAACGTTATCAACCACATGCCACTCCAAGAGATAGTCTAGACTTGGATGGCTTGTCGGTTGATAACGTTTTTTGATTGAATCATGAATTATAACTTAAACTGCTCCTATCCTAGTATTTGGTACATAAATTTCTGAACAGTTGTGCCATAATTAA